>JAKFWO010000017.1 GCA_021731815.1 Hyphomonadaceae bacterium
GTGGTAAGGCTGGGTGTGGGGCTGGGGGTCACGCATGAAATTTGTCCATCATCCCCGGAACCGGCCCGGAACCCGTTCGGGAAATTCGATCGGCAGGTTCCCGGCAAGATTCTCCCAAACAGTGAGACTGCGACCGGGCAGCATCGCGGAATTCCCGGGGCGGAAGACCATTTCGTCTTCCGTATCGCCAAACTCGCCGGCCTTCGCACCGAATTCACCCGATTTTCGCCAGCGCCCCCCATTGGGGCAGGGAAAATCGCGGGGTGCAGGCGCGGGATTGAAGGCACACAACCAGGTGTCGCCGCGCGCGAATGCAATGACATTATCTGCCCCCCGGCGTGGATCATCGATCACGCGCAATTCGCCCTGCATGCCAAATCCGGCGAGAAGCTGCATGATCGCCGCGACCCGCCCGGAGCCTGCCAGCTCAGCCGGGATCGCTTTCACCCCGGGCAAGGCAAGGAACAGGGCGAATGCCAGTTCGATCTCGGCTGAACCGGGATGTTTCATCGGTTCCCGCCCGAAGGTCAGGAAGGATCGCGGACCGGGCAGGGACCCGAGCGCCAAAGCCCGCGCAACATGATCCCCGAGGAGCCCGGTCCAGTGCCGCGCGCCGGAAAAATCGAAGCCGAGCCCCCCGATGCTTCCCGGCTGGGTCAGTCCCGGCCAGCCAATCCCGTCACACGCAATCCGAACAAGGCCGGGCGCACGCATGGCCAGCACCTCGTTCTGGCAGCGGAGGAAGTCGACGGCCGCCGGATCCACCTCGCGGTCCCGGGCGTCGCCACGGTCATCGGATGCAGGCCAGCGCAGGACTTCTCCCACGTCCTGAATCGCTATTCCGTCGAAGCCGAACCGCTCGATGGCGTCGAGCAAGGCACAGACGAGGAAATTGGCGACCTCATAGCGCGCATAATTATAGCGCCGGGTTTGTGTGTCGTCGTTGGCGGCAGGCGAGGACCCGGAATTTTCATAGAGGCTGGAACCGTCAAAACCGGCCAGCCCATGCGGATTGAGAGGAAATACGCTGACAGGCCAGTCCATCAATACATTGAGGCCGCGGGAATGGGCGTGGCCAATAATGGCGGCAATCCCCGTTGCCCCGCCCCAGGCGGCTGCGGGGCACATCGCAGCAATCGGAACCCCGCTCACCCCCGGCCCGGCCGGCGCTTCCATGACCTGCGAGAGCCACAGCCCGGTAAACCCTGAATCGGCGAGAAAATCCACACGGCTCATAAGGTGTTCCAGACCAACCCGGCCATCGTCCGGTGGGTCGAGCAGCGCCAAAAGGCTTGAAGCCCGGCCGCTCGGGGGCCTCCGCAAGCGCCCGGATTCCGCTGGCCCTGTGGCGACTGATGCTCCGGGGCTCACCGGCGACAATGCCCGGGACATGGGATCGCGCCGTCGCAATCGCGTGCCGTCTTCTGCCAAAACATCGAACGCATAATGCGCGCCGGGGGCAAGATCGGGTTCGAAAAATTCCCAGACCCCGATTTCGTGACGAAAGCGCATGGGCCGTGCCCGGAAATCCCACTGATTCCAGTCTCCCGTAACCGCGACCTGGCGCGCCAGCGGGGCCCAGACCGCAAAAGCAAGGCCCGAAACGCCCGACAAGGTCAGGGGTCGGGCACCCAGAATATGGTGTGCGTTCCAGCAGCGCCCGGCCTTGAGATCCACCGCATCTTTCGCACTGATCACAAGACCGAAACGATAGGGATCTTCCGCAATCCGCTCGCCGCCGGCATCGGCGATCCTCAGCCGATAGTGAAGGCCGGGAGCCAGCCAGTCCGCTGCACCGTAGAAAAAACCATGGCCAAGATCCCGCAATTCGAGATTGGCTCCTTCGGCCTCGACCCTCACGCGGACAGCATCGGGTGCCATCACCCGCACGCTAAATCCCGGCCCGCGCGGCCTCGGATGCAGGCCAAGCACCCGGAACGGGTCGCCATGCGCGCCGGCGGCCAGCATTTCGATGTCGTCGCCGAGCAGGGAAAGGCCGAGCAGGGAAAGGATGGAAGTGCTGCCCATGATCAGGATCCGGACGCCTGCCGAAACACGCTGGAACGCTGTTGTTCGAATACCCAGCCTCCGAGCAGAATGTGAAGCGCAAGTCGCAGCCCAAGCCAATCGGGAGTCGCATTCGTGACGACAGGCACACAACAATCGGCGAGGCCGGCAAGAGAATCCGGAGATTGCGCATCGGTTGATGGCCCGAGCACGATCAGGCGGGCTCCCCGGGCTTTGGCACAGCGTGCGGCACGCATCGGAATCTGTAAGTCCTCCGACAGAGAACGCAGGGCCAGCGCGACAATGCAAATGCCTTCGCCGGTCACATCGGCCTGTTGTTCGATAATCGGGATTTCACCTCCGGCCTCTGCCACGCCACCGGCGCGGACACAGGAAAGCTTCGCGTCCTCCGCCAGCCCCCGGTAATCGCAGAGCCCCCAGAACAAGAGCCCTCGGCCAGCCGCCATCAGATCGACGGCTCGCGCATAGCCCGCATCCGGAATCAGCTTCCGCATCTCGAACAGGGTTTCGAAGGCGTGGTGGAGTGTCTGCTGGCCAAGAAACGCGACGGGCTCGGCCGGCGTCGCCTCACTGAAGCGGGCGGGTGTGAAGCGGCCAAGATCGCGGGCGATCTGGCGCTTGAGATCCTGAACCCCCACACAGCCAATCGCCCGGCAAAAGCGCATCACCGTGGGTTCGCTGGCTTCGGCCGCCGCCGCGATCATCCGGATGGAGGCCCCGGCGGTCAGTGTCGGCCGGGCGAGCACGACTTCAGCCACGCGGCGCTCCGAGGGACGGAGCTCGGGCAACAGGGACTGGATGCGCGCGAGGATCATGGGGATCTCGAAAAATGCCGCGCCAGCAGATGCCGGCAACGCAACGTAGTTTTGCTACCGTCAACTTGCGATATCTGCAAGCTGGCGTGTCGGGTTCCCCCCGCAGGCCGGCCGGCATGTTCAGCCGGTTCCCGGGAATCCTCGGTCCAACCAACACAGATTTGAGGGATCCATGATCCGGTTTCACCCTCGATCACAAAACATTCGCTGTGTGACAAAAACAGCACGCAATTCGCGATCTTTTCTGTTCGAGCGCTCTGGACGGACACGCATTGCGTAGTAAAACTACCTTCGGGACGGATTCCGGTTTCACCGCGCATCCGCAGAAAACAGCCGGACACGTCGCGACCAACAGCGATGGCGGCATTTCAGGGAGAGGCACATGTCGTCGCAGGAATTGAATCGGCGCGTAATCTGGCTGACAAGCACGGCGGGCCTTGCTTTGACGCTCTATCTCGGGCTTCCGGCCCAGGCCTTTGCCGAGGAACGGGAACCCGATCCGGCAGTGGTTGTGGCGCAACAGGCCCAGGTTCCACCGGCCGATGCCGCGGCAGAAGAAGAGGAAGAAGAAATTGAAACGCTGATCGTCACCGGCTTCCGCCAGAGCCTGACCAATGCGATCGCCAACAAGCGCCGCGCCGATATCATCATTGAATCCATCAGCGCCGAGGATCTTGGCCGCCTTCCGGACGTTTCAGTCGCAGAAGCCCTGGCCAGACTTCCGGGTGTCGCCTCGCAGCGTACCGACGGCCAGTCAAGCGCCATCAATATCCGCGGGATCAGCCAAAACCTCGTCTTTGCCACCCTGAACGGGCGCGAGCAGGTCACCCAGAATGGCAATCGTTCGGTCGAATTCGACCAATATCCTTCCGAATTGCTGGCCGGTGCAGATGTCTACAAATCCCCCAAGGCATCACTGATCGAAGGTGGCCTCGCGGGGACAGTCGAATTGAAGACCCTGCGGCCGCTCGATCGTGACAAACGCAGTTTCTCGGTCAATGTGCGTGGCAGCTATAATGACCGCGCCAATGAAATTCTGGATGCCAACTCGCTCGGATACCGTGTCAGCGGTTCCTATGTCGACCAGTTCGCCGAAGACAGAATTGGCGTTTCGATCGGTTATGCCCGCCTCGTCCAGCCGGATGTTTCGGTGCGATTTGTCGGTTTCGACTATGCAGGTCGCTCGCGGGACTTCAACGCCGATGGCCTGACAGATAACCCAAGCTTCGGGTTTGAAACCGAACAACAGGGTGGACGCAACATTCGCGACGGTGTGTTCGGAACCTTTCAGGTAAAACCGAACAGTGTTTTCGAATGGACGACGGATTTCTTCTATAGCCGCTTCCAGACCGACAGTGTCGGCCGCGGCGTGCGCGTGATCGGCACGCAGGAAGTCAATGGCACCAACACTGTCGTCACCAATCCCACCGTTGCCGGGCGCGCCCTGATCGGGGGGAATTTTGCCCGGAATATCGGTGCCCCGACACTCGCGGGCGGCGGATTCGGCCTGACGATCCAGGGCATCAATGACGATCAGCGGGATCGCAACAATCTTTTCACACTGGGATCGCAGGCCAAATTCACCTTTGACCGGTTGACTTTGAGCGGGGATTTTACCTGGTCGCGTGCGGAAAGCACTTTCGCCAATGAAGTCAGTGCTATCCTGCCCATCGTCGCACAGAGCGCCCCGGTAACTTCGGGCAATGGCAATTTCCCGACCGCGCCGGTATTGGGGACAAATACCAGCGTGCAAATCCTGTTGCGCGGCGTGGACCTTCCTCAGGTCGCGTTCGGACAGGATTTGACCGATCGCAATCTTCATCGGCTGGCACGATTTGGTGTCTTCCCGTTTGAAAACGAGGACCGGCTGTTTGCCTTCCGGGGTGATGCCAATTACCGCTTCGACAGCTTTATCAGCTCCATCGATTTCGGAGTGCGCTATTCGACCCGGGATGCCTCGCAATTTCGTGAATCTGCTGATTTCGGAAACGACGCAGGCTTTTTCCAGTTTGCCGAAACACCGCTTCCGCCAATTCAGCTGACCGAAGCCAATTCTTCCATCCAGTGCTTCCGGGGTGCCTTCGCCGCCGCCGGGTTCCCCTGCTTCATTGCGGTGAACGACCCGCGCGGACTGGTCGAGGCGCAATTGGGCGGGCCAGTGGTTCCCGATCAGGACCAGGGCTTTACCCGCAACGACACCTTCATCGTCAGTGAGGACGTGATTGCCGGCTACATTCAGGCCAATCTGGACACGGCGGTGTTCGGCGGGGTGCGCCTGACGGGCAATGTCGGATTGCGCGTCGTGCGGACCGAGCAATCCTCGTTCAACCAGGAAGTCGAGGCGGTGACCGGGCAAGGAAGCGTTGGACGCAGCTACACCCAGTTCCTGCCCTCAGGGAACTTCAATTTCCAATTGGGTGAGAATGATGTTCTGCGCTTGGCTGCATCACGTGCAATATCCCGCGCGCCGATCGGCCAGCTGGGTGGCGGCGTGGGCGTAGGCTTCAGTGTCGCCAATAATCGCCTTGAAGGCGGCGGCGGCGGCAATGCGGGCCTGTTGCCATTCCTCGCCAATCAGGGGGATATTTCCTACGAGCATTATTTCGGCAAAACGGGAATTTTCTCTTTCGCCTTGTTCTACAAGAATATTGAATCCTTCATCGTCTCCGAAGAGGATGAAGCGTTCGACTTCCTGGCAGCCGGACTGCTTCCCTTGCTGAGCGACACCAACCTTGCCCTGTTTGCGGCAGCGGAAGTCGGGCCCAACCCTCCCGGCGTGGTGGGTCGTTTCAATGGCCCCGGCAATGGTCAGGGCGGCTTTGTCCGCGGGCTTGAAATCGCGGCGACGGGAAGCGCATCTTTCCTGCCGGGTGCCTGGAGTGGTCTCGGTGCAACCCTCAGCTATTCCTACACGGACAGCCAAATCAATTTTGAGGCAGGCAATAGCGGCGAAACCCTGGTCCTGCCGCTGCCCGGCCTTTCCAATCACGTGTTCAACGCCAACTTGTTTTACGAATGGGCGGCTTTCTCCAACCGGGTCGGGATTCGCTACCGGACGAATTTCATCTCGCCGCAGATCGGAATTAACCAGCAATTGCCGTTCACCAATAGCGAGCTCGTGATTGACTATCAGGCTTCCTACAAATTCCCGGACACCAGCCCCCTCAAGGGCTTCACCTTGTTGGCGCAGGCCAATAATTTGACGGATGAGCCAGTGCGCACCTTCTTCGGTTCGGAAGCACAAACGGGAACGCTGCAATTCTTCGGCCGGCAATTCTTTTTCGGCGCGAGCTACACATTCTGAGGCCGCTTCCGTCCGGACCGGCAGGTTCGGGCGGGACGCGTTCCTGAGTGTTTCGGGGACACATCGGGCCGAACACATATCGGGCCGTCGGGATTTTCCCGGCGGCCCTTTTTCCGATTCCGGCGGTGCGTCGGGTCCTTCGGCGTACCGGACACTTCAACCGCAGCCAGACAACAGGAATCCTCCGCACGGGAGGCTCACGGAACGGTCCCAATTCCGCATTTCAGGGATTGGCTCAGGCAGTTTCTGCGCCCGCAAGGTGGCGCGCGGCCAGGCGCTTGCGCCGCCGCTCGGCCAGTTCGGCACCGAGACGTTCGACAAAAAACGCGTCGCACCCGATGCACAGATTGGCATAAGGCGCGCCGGCGGTGGTCGTGATATGCGAACTCGCCTTGAAACCCTCGCGCGACAGGCCGGCATATTCGCCCATGCGCTCGGGGTCGCCATCATTCAGGGCCTGCATGGCCGGATGGGCCTTGAGGTCATCGAGAATGTCGACGAGCCGTTCCTCGGTCAGATTGCCGAGCGAGGCCCTGGTCTTCAGGCAACAGGGATAGATCGAGCCGTCGGGCTCGATCGAAATCTCTGATCCCGCATGGCCATGATTGAGAAAACCCTTGCCCCCCGCCCAGCGCGCGCAGAAATTGGTGCCATAATCGGCGCGCGACAGCCCGTTCTGCCAGGCCCGCCCGCGCGGCCAGATTTCGCCGATCCACTGGTCGGGCTCGGCCCCGAAACAGACGAAATACGGCCCCGGCTGTGTAAGATAATCGCGGGTGCCCCGCCCATCGGGACCATGATCGACATCGGCCTCGCGCACGCCAAACTTTTCCATCATGCGCAGGATCTTTTCCCGGAAGGCGTATTTCCTGTCCCCCTCCATCCCGGCATGGAAATCATCCATGGAGGCGATCGCGATCATCCAGATGCCGCGCTCCAGCAATTCCTCGATCTGATGCTCGGTCAGCGTGTCACCGGTGGTCTGGATGGACAAAAGCGGGGCCTGCGCGCCATAACGCGCCTTCACGGCGGCGAGCACCGGATAGAGCAATTCCTCGCGCACGCCATCGAGCATCACTTCCCCGCCCGCAAGGATCAGGCGCCCGCGCCGGCGCAAGGCGGGGCCATCTGCCTGCGGCTCGAGCCAGCTGAAATCATCGGGCAGATTGGCGATGATGCGGTGAAAGGCCTGACGCCCCTCATTCACCACTTGCGTGAACGCCTCGCGCACATAAGGCCGGAAGCGGTCATCATAGCAATGCTTGCACTTGCGGTGGCAGGCCCAGGTGAGAACCCAATAGATCGATTCCATCGAATGACTTTCTGTCGGTCAGGGCGCGACACGAATCGGCGGCAGCGCACATCTGAACCACGACCGCGTGTCAGGCAGCACCGGCCAGCAAATTCTGATTGAGCAATAATTCGGCGATCTGCACGGCGTTGAGCGCGGCACCCTTGCGCAGATTGTCGCTGACCACCCACATTGCGAGGCCGTTTTCGACGCTTGGATCCTCCCTGATGCGCGACACAAAGGTCGCCCATTCGCCGACTGCTTCCACCGGCGTGATGTAGCCACCGTCCTCGTGCTTGTCGACCACCAGAATTCCAGGTGCTTCGCGCAGAATATCGCGCGCCTCATCGGCCGAAAGCGGCGTCACGAATTCGATATTCACCGATTCCGAATGGCCGACAAACACCGGCACCCGCACGCAGGTCGCGGTCAGTCGGATAGCGGGATCGAGGATCTTTTTGGTCTCGGCGACCATTTTCCATTCCTCTTTCGTGGAACCGTCCTCCATGAAGACATCGATATGCGGAATGACATTGAAGGCGATCTGCTTGGTGAAACGCTTCGGATCAGGGCTTTCATTGACGAAAATCCCGCGCGTCTGCTCCCATAATTCGTCCATGGCCTCCTTGCCCGCGCCGGAAGTCGACTGATAGGTCGAGACGACGACGCGGCGGATCACCGCCCGGTCATGGAGCGGCTTGAGTACCACCACCAATTGCGCGGTGGAGCAATTGGGATTGGCGATGATATTCTTCTTGCGGAAGCCCGCCACCGCATGGGCGTTGACTTCCGGCACGACCAGCGGCACATCCGGATCCATCCGGAAGACCGAGGAATTGTCGATCACCACAGCGCCCGCCGCCGCGATGCGCGGACTATGTTCCCGGGAAATCGTCCCCCCCGCCGCCATCAGGACGATATCTACCGTCGAAAAGTCGAAATCCTCCAGCGATTTGCATTTCAGCCGCCGGTCGCCGAAACTCACTTCCGCCCCCAGCGAGCGTCGCGAGGCGATGGCATGGACGACCGAAGCCGGAAACTGGCGCTCCTCAAGAATTGCCAGCATTTCCCGACCGACATTGCCGGTCGCCCCGACCACAGCGATACGAACGGGTGCAGCGGGAGCAGACATGATGAACGACCTCGGATTTGGCGCGCAAAATCGCCGGAGCGGAGACGGAATCTGGCAGGGACGAAACTGTTTAGGCTGACCGGTGGCCCGGGTCAATTCAGGGCAGGCGCAGCACGGTGACAGCCATCCAGCCGAATGAGGGAAGCTTCCCGAACACTCCCCCGCTCACGCCGCGACCTTGCTGAAGCCGGCGGTAAGGCCTTCCAGGGTCTCGCGCACGAATTTCAGGCGCTCCACGGGTTTGGCAAATTCCCCCGACATCACCAGTTTTTCGTCCGGCCGCAGCCGCAGCCGCCCGCGCGAGGCCATGACCAGCCGCACCAGCACCGCCGGGTCGGGAAAGCCCTCGGGCCGGAAACTCGCCAATGCGCCCTTGGCCCCCGAATCCAGTTTGGCGATATTGGCCTTTTTGCACAGTTCCTTGACCGCCGCGATCGCAATGAGCTGCTCGGTCTCGGCGGGCAGGGGCCCGAAGCGGTCCACGAGCTCGGCGGCAAAGGCCTGACGCTCGGTGTCACCTTCGAGCCCGGCGAGTCGCCGATAGAGCGACATGCGCAGATTGAGATCGCTGACATAGCTTTCGGGAATGAGAACGGAAGCCCCGACATTGATCTGGGGCGACCATTCGCGCCGCCCGGCGGTGAAAGCGGCGGCATCGGCCGCCTGTGTCGCACGCAGGCTCGCCACCGCTTCCTCGAGCATTTGCTGATAGAGTTCGGCACCGACCTCCCTGATATGCCCGGATTGCTCGTCGCCGAGCAGATTGCCCCCCCCGCGCAGGTCGAGATCATGGCTGGCAAGCTGGAATCCCGCCCCGAGACTGTCGAGTGATTGCAGGATCTTGAGCCGCTTGGCCGCCCCTTCGGACAAGGTACGACCGGCCGGGGTGAGGAAATAGGCATAAGCGCGCTGTTTGCTGCGCCCGACCCGCCCGCGGAGCTGATAGAGCTGGGCGAGGCCAAACATATCGGCATTGTGGACGATCAAAGTGTTGGCGCGGGGAATGTCGAGCCCCGATTCCACGATGGAGGTCGATACCAGCACATCGAATTGGCCGTCGTAAAACGCGGTCATGATATCTTCGAGCTGGGTCGGCGGCATCTGGCCATGGGCGGAAACAAATCTGACTTCCGGTGCCTCGCGCGTCAGCAATGCCTCGATATCGGCGAGGTCGGAAATGCGCGGGGCAACGAAAAAGCTCTGCCCGCCGCGATAGCGCTCGCGCAACAGCGCCTCGCGGATCGTCACCGGGTCATGTTCGGCGATGAAGGTACGCACCGCCAGTCGGTCAACCGGCGGGCTCGCAATGATCGAAAGATCGCGGATCCCCGACAGCGCGAGTTGCAGGGTGCGCGGAATGGGGGTGGCGGACAAGGTGAGCACATGGACCTCGGCACGCAATTCCTTGAGGCGCTCCTTGTGCTTGACCCCGAAATGCTGCTCCTCATCCACGATGACGAGGCCGAGATCCCTGAACCCGACTTCCTTGCCGAGCACGGCATGGGTGCCCACCACGATCTCGGCGCTGCCTTCCCTGAGCATTTCCTTCGTCTTTGCCGCTTCCTTCACATTGACCAGCCGCGACAATTGCCGCACGCGGATCGGCCAGCTGGCAAAACGCTCGGAAAAGGTCCGGAAATGCTGGCGCACCAGCAATGTGGTCGGGGCCACGACCGCGACCTGACGCCCGGTCATTGCCACGATGAACGCAGCGCGCAAGGCGACTTCGGTCTTGCCAAAACCGACATCCCCGCAGATCAGCCGGTCCATCGGCCGGCCTGAGGCGAGATCGCCGAGCACATCCTCGATCGCCGATAATTGGTCATCCGTCTCCACATAGGGAAAACGGGCGCAGAATTCCTCAAACGTGCCGGCGGGGGCGGCCAGCGGGTCGGATTCCCGCAAGGCCCGCTGGGCGGCGATGCCTATCAGGCTCTCGGCCATTTCCAGCAATTTGCGTTTGGCTTTGGCCTTGCGGTTCTGCCAGGCGATGCCGCCCATCCGGTCGAGCTGGGCTTCGGCGTGGTCGCCGCCATAACGCGTGATGAGGTCGATATTCTCGACCGGGAGGTAAAGCCGGTCCCCGCCGGCATAAGCGAGTTCAAGGCAATCATGGGGCGCGTCCTGGATATCGAGTGTCCGGAGGCCCTCATAGCGCGCGATGCCGTGATCGATATGGACGACGAAATCCCCCTGATTGAGCGCCGCCATTTCGGAAATGATATTGGCCGAGCGCCGCTTGCGCCGCGGCCGGGCCAGACGCTCGCCCAGGATATCGGCCTCGGTCAGCACCAGAAGATCAGCGCTGTCAAAGCCCTGTTCAAGCGGCAGGATCGCCAGCCCGACCTTGCCCTTGGGAAGCGTCGCGGCGGCGTGGAAGTCAGCCACGGGGACGAGGTCGGAAAATCCGTGCTCGGCAAGCATGGATTTCATGCGGTCGGCGCTGCCTTCGCTCCAGCCTGCCAGCACCACGATGCGGGCTGAAGCGCGCGCGGCATTGAGAAAATCACGCACCGCATTGAACAGCCCACCATCGGATTCCACCCGCTCGGCGGCGAAGTTCCGACCCGGCTTGCCTTCGACGCTCAGGGAATCGGGGGCATCGAAGGGGCCGAACCGGATCGCCCCGCGCGCCGCCAGAATTTCGTGTGCCTCCGTCTCCCCGAGCCACAGCGCATCGGGCGCGAGAACCCGCGGCTTGCCCTTGCCGGCGGCTCCCGTTTGGCCCCGCGCCGCCGCCAGTCGCGCCTCATAATGGTCGCGCGCCATCAGCAGACGCTCGTCCATTGCGGGAAAAGCGAGGCTTTCGGGCAGGATCAGCGCGTCCTTGCCGACATAGTCGAAAATCGTTTCGAGCTTTTCGTAAAACAGCGGGAGATATTGCTCCACCCCCTGGCGCCGGATGCGGTTGCGCGCCGCCTCGAAAATCGCGTCGCTGGCATCGGGCGGGCCAAATGCCCCGACATAATGCCGACGGAAATGAGAGACACTGTCATCGGTGAACAGGATCTCGCTGACCGGCGACAGGATTATCGCCGGAATCTCGCTCTTGCTGCGCTGGGTTTCGCTGTCGAAGGTCTTGATGGATTCGAGCACATCGCCGAAAAAATCGAGCCGGAGGGGATCTGCCCGGTCCGGGGCGAAGAGGTCGAAAATCCCGCCCCGAAAGGCATATTCGCCGGGTTCGCGCACAATGGAGGCCCGGACATAGCCATTGGCCTCGAGATAGGCCAAAAGCGCCGCCGGGTCGATGCGCCCCTTTTTTATCGCAGCAAAGGCCCCGGCCTTGATGGCGGCGCGCGGCGGCACACGCTGCACCACGGCGCTCGCGGTCGCGATGATCAGCAAAGGCGCACGCGCGCCCTCCCCCGCCAGCCTGGCGAGCGTTGCACAGCGTTGGGCGGAACTCGCCGAAGAGGGCGATATCCGGTCGTAAGGCAGGCTGTCCCAGGCGGGGAAGACATGGCATTCGAGGCGGGGGGCGAAAAACCGTGCGCTTTGCGCCAGACCAAAGGCGCGCTGTTCGTCGCGCGCGATGGCGAGCGTCGTTCCCCGCCAGCGCGCCGCAAGACCGGCGACCAGCCGCGCATCGAGGCCTTCGGGCACATTGCCGATCTGGCGCGGGGCGGAAGGCTTCAAAGCGAGATCGAGCAGCGATTCAAATTTCATCGACATGTTTTCGGTGGATTCGGGAGAAGCGGGAATGCGGTCGGGAGCGCAGGCCAGAGATCAGAATCAGGTGCTGCTGCCTCAGCTGTCCGAACCGGAGACATCCGAATAATGCCGGGCAAAATCAGCGAGCCGGTCGAAAAACGGCCCCGCAATGGATGGCGGCTGCGGCTCTCTCCCGGTCAGCCACGCGTAAAATATCTGATCGGGGATGTCGAGCCAGCCCTCGAATACATCAATTTCTTCTGCATTCCACTGCGCAGAAAAGCGGTCAGCGAAACCACCCATCACCAGATCGAGCTCACGAAAGCCCCGCCGCCACGCCCGAAAGCGCAGCCGCCGGATTCGAATTTCCCGCGACAGGGATTCGGAAGGCAAAAGCGAGGCATCAGGCGGAAGCATTTGTTCATTTTCCATTGGAGATGTCATTGGAGAAGGGTGAGGGCCTGGTGCCCCCGGCACCGCGGCCCGCGTCCCGGCGACATGCGGCCGCGCTGCCCCGAACCACCAGCCGGGTTCCCGGCTTTTGTCAGCGCCGGAAGCGCCAATCGGTCAAGGCCACGGCATCGCCAGGTCTCGG
The DNA here is from genome assembly GCA_021731815.1 of Hyphomonadaceae bacterium. Taxonomy (GTDB): domain Bacteria; phylum Pseudomonadota; class Alphaproteobacteria; order Caulobacterales; family Aquidulcibacteraceae; genus JAKFWO01. Next base: position 12,820 of record JAKFWO010000017.1, read on the forward strand.
GAATCCGCCCCGGCACACTTGCACGAATTGCCGGACCGACGCAAAACCGGAACATGGATTCCGCCCGCGCCTCTGATGACCCCGCCATCGTCGCTGACCCGGCCGTGCCGCCGGAAGCGGTGGCGACGCAATGGACGGCGGCGGTGGCTGGCCTGTGTGCGCCACTCTCCAGCCTGCCCGGCATGGGCCCGAAGCTTGCCCCCCTTTATGCCAGACTTATCGGGGGCGAGCGGGTCGTCGACCTCCTCTTCCACCTGCCCGCGCAATATCTCCTCCGCCAGCGTTTTGAAAGCCTCGCCGCCGCGGAGGACGGGGCATTGGCGATCGTCGAGGGGGAGGTCGACGCCCTCATCCTGCCCAAATCGACAACCGCCCCGCGCAAGGTGCGCCTGCGCGATGCCAGCGGCTTTCTGTTCCTCGTGTTTTTTCGCGCCGATCATGGCTTTCTCGAGCGCAGTTTTCCACCGCATGCGCGCCGGATCGCGGCCGGGCTCGTCCAGAGTTTCAATGGCGAGCGCCAGATCGCCCATCCCGATTGGGTGGTCGATCCAGAAAAGGAAGCCGAACCGCCCTTGTGCGAGCCGGTCTATCCCATGGCGGCCGGAATTTTTCCCCGGGCCCTGCAACGCTTTGTCGGGCGGGCCTTCTCTGTCCTGCCCGTCCCGGATTTTCCGGAATGGGCGGACCCGCCTTTGGTCCGGCGCGAAGCCTGGCCCGATTTCACCCGGGCGCTGACCCTGCTTCATGCCCGTTCAGGCGCGCCGGACGAACCTTCCCGCGAGGCAGCGCGCAAACGCCTCGCTTATGATGAATTATTTGCCCGCCAATTGGCGCTGCGCTTGCTCCGGCAGGAAAGGCGGGTGATGGCCGGGCCGGTGATCCCGCCGGCGAAGGCGGCGGTTGATTCGATCCTCGCGGCCTTGCCCTATACGCCGACGCGCGCCCAGACCCGCGCGCATGCGGAAATCCGTCGCGACCTCGCGGCCGGCGAGCCGATGATGCGTCTGTTGCAGGGCGATGTCGGATCCGGAAAGACCCTCGTGGCGGCTCTGGCGGCCGCCGATCTCGCCGGCGCGGGCTTCCAGACCGCGATCATGGCCCCGACGGAAATCCTTGCCCGACAGCAGGCGCAATCCATCGGCACGGCGCTCGCGGCCGCCGGTTTTCGCACCGCCTGCCTGACCGGCCGCGACAAGGGCAAGGCGCGTGCTGCGCTGATCGGACAGGTGGGATCGGGCGAAATCCAAATTCTGGTCGGTACCCATGCCCTGTTTCAGGACGACATCGTGTTTCGACGGCTCGGGCTCGTTATCGTGGATGAACAGCACCGCTTCGGCGTGCTCGACCGCGGCCGGCTGGTCGCCAAGAGCGAGGCGGCCCATCTGCTGGTGATGAGCGCCACGCCCATTCCACGCTCGCTGGCGCTGGCGGCCCATGGCGACATGGATATTTCCGTGCTCGACGAAAAGCCGCCCGGCCGCAAGACGGTCGAGACCCGGGTTCTGCCGCTGTCGCGCCTTGCCGAGACGATCGAGAGTCTCGGTCGCGCCATGGCGCAAGGCGGACAGATTTACTGGATTTGCCCCCTGGTCGAGGAACAGGCCAATGATACGGGGGGTGCCCCACCGCTGAGTGCCGCCGAAAGCCGTTTTGACGGTCTGCGTGTGCGCTTTCCGGGCGTGGTCGGGCTGCTGCATGGGCGGCTCCCTGCGGCCGAAAAGGAAGCGGCGCTGGAGGGATTCAAATCCGGGCGTATCCGCATCCTCGTCTCGACCACCGTCGTCGAGGTCGGCGTTGACGCGCCCGACGCCACCCTCATCGTGATCGAACACGCCGAGCGCTTCGGCCTCGCCCAGCTCCACCAATTGCGTGGGCGGGTGGGGCGCAGCGACAAGAACGGCACCTGCCTGCTGCTCTACCAGACGCCGCTTTCGGCCAATGGGCGCGAGCGCCTTGGCGTCATCCGCGCCACCGATGACGGCTTTGCCATTGCCGAGGCCGATTATCGCTTGCGCGGGGCGGGCGACATCATGGGCGAGGCGCAATCGGGAAGTCCGGGCTTTCGCTTCGTCAATCTGGTGCGCGACGGGGAGCTCGTCGCCTTCGCCCATCAGGATGCCAGCCTGCTGCTGGCCCGCGATCCCGATTTGCAATCCGGACGCGGACGCGCCGCGCGTCTGGCACTGTCGCTGTTTGCCGGGAAAAAGGCGGAAACCGCCTTATTGACCGCCGGCTGAGGCCGGAGCCGCATTTCCGCCAGCGCCCGCATTTCCCGGAAGCAGATCGCCCGGCCCGTCCTCGGGCTGGAGAATGCCGAAAGACAGTGCCATTTTCGCGGCCTGATCGACCGAAATGTCGAGAATGACCAGTTCCGAACGCGGCACGAACAGCATCATGCCCGAGGCCGGATTGGGCGGGGTCGAAAGCAGGACCGTGACATAATCGGGCGGCAGCTTGCGCGCGAAATCGCCATGCGGGTCATTGGTGATGAACACCATGGCCCAGATGCCCGGACGCGGAAATTGCATCAGCGCCACCTGTTTGAACGAGGGCTGGTCCTGATTGGCCACCGTCTGGACGACCTGTTTGAGCGAGCCATAGATCGTGCGCACGATCGGGACGCGATCGACAATCGAATCGCCGAATTTCACCAGCGTCCGGCCAAAGAGATTGGCAGTCACCGCGCCAATGGCAATCAGGGCCGCAATGGCGATCAGAACGCCGATCCCGGGGACCACAAACACGGCATCCCGAATCCCTTCAGGCACGGCGGGTTTGACGATCTTGTCGACGGTCACCGCAAACCATTGCAGGATGAAGATGGTGACGGTGAGTGGCGTGGCGACCACGATTCCGGTGATCAGGCTGCGTTGGAGCCAGCTCAAAAAGGGGTGACGGGGCTTGGGCGGTGGCTTGATCACCATGCCGCGGGCCACCGGCGGGCCCTCATGAATGCCGGGAGGCGGCGGCGGATTCGGCGGCGATGTGTTCGCAGCATTCATAACGGGGCACTTTCATTGTTGGCCTGGTCGACGCGCCAGAATTCCGAAGCGTTCCGGAGTGTTCCGGAGCGTTCCGGAGTGTTCCGGAGTGCTCCGGCGCGCAAATCCATGCGCTGATTACCCTTATTTGGTGCGTCGGCACACAGAAAAAAGCTGAAATGCGGCCTCCGGTGGAATTGCCCTTGCCGGCTTTCGCGCCGATAATCCCGGGCGATATCCCCGATCCCGCAAACGAAAAGCCGAACCATGAATTCTGAACAGGCCCGAAAACCGGACCTCAGCCCCGATACAGGCGCTGTCGATACCTTGACGCGCGCGGAGGCTGAGGCCGAACTCGCGGCGCTCGCCGAGACCATCGCGCGCCACGATTTGGCCTATCACGGGGATGATGCCCCGCTCATCGACGACGCGGCCTATGACCGATTGCGCCGCCGCTACGCCGCTCTCGCGACCGCCTTCCCCGAACTGGTGCCCGATGACACCCCGCTCGGAAAGATCGGTGCGCCACCCGCTTCCGGCTTTGCAAAAATCCGCCATGCGGTGCCGATGCTTTCGCTCGACAACGCGTTTGGCGACGAAGATGTCGCTGAGTTTCTGGATCGGGTGCGCCGCTTCCTCTCGCTCCCGGCGGAGGCTGCGATCATTTGCGTTGCCGAGCCGAAGATCGACGGCCTGTCCTGCGCGCTGCGCTATGAACGCGGCACGCTCATCCATGCAGCGACACGGGGCGATGGCCAGGAGGGCGAGGATGTCACCGCCAATATCCGCACCATCGCGGAAATTCCTCAAAGACTTCGCGGGTCGGGCTTTCCCGACATCGTCGAGATCCGCGGCGAAATCTATCTGACCCATGCCGATTTTGCCGCGCTCAATGCCCGCCAGACAGAGATCGGGGCGGCCTTGTTCGCAAATCCGCGCAATGCAGCCGCCGGCGGGTTGCGTCAGCTCGACCCTTCCATCACGGCTACCCGGCCCTTGCGCTTTTTCGCCTATGGCTGGGGCGAAATCTCTGAAGCCATCGCAGAAAGCCAGTGGCAGGCGGTCAACCGTTTCGCCGAATGGGGCCTGCCGGTCAATCCCGACCGGATCCTGTGCGCCGATCTGCCCGCAATGCTCGCAATGTATCGGGATCTGGGGGCGCGACGCGCCGGGCTAGGCTATGACATCGATGGCATCGTCTACAAGATTGATCCGCTTGCCTTACAGGTCCGGCTGGGCTTTGTCGGCCGCGCGCCGCGTTGGGCGATCGCCCATAAATTCCCCCCCGAACAGGCCCAGACCATGATCGAGGGCGTCGACATCCAGATCGGACGGACCGGAGCGCTCACCCCGGTGGCGCGGTTGCGGCCGGTAACGGTCGGAGGCGTGGTGGTGTCGAATGCCACCCTCCACAACGAAGAGGAAATCGCCCGCAAGGATATCAGGATCGGGGACCGGGTGATCGTGCAGCGTGCGGGCGATGTCATTCCCCAGATCGTCGCAGTCATTCCGGCCGGTCGCGCGCCCGACGCGCAGCCTTTTGCCTTTCCCGAAACCTGCCCGGCCTGCGGGTCGGCCGCGTTGCGTCCCTTCAATCCGCGGCTGGGGCGGACGGATTCCGTGCGGCGCTGCACCGGGGGCCTCGCCTGCCCGGCCCAGGCCGTCGAGCGCCTGAAACATTTCGTGTCGCGCCGGGCCATGGATATTGACGGGCTCGGCGACAGGCAGATCGAAGCCCTTTATGCCGGGGGACTGATCCGGACACCCGGAGACATCTATACATTGCCGGTCCGGCAGAGAACGGGGAGCATCGACCTCGCCACCCGCGAAGGCATGGGCGAGAAAAGCGTCGAAAATCTCATGGCTGCCATCGAAGCGCGACGCGAAATTCCCCTCTCGCGCTTCATCCATGCGCTTGGGATCCGCCAGATCGGCGAGCAGAGCGCCCGCCTGTTTGCGCGTCATTACACGAGCTGGGTCTCGTTCGCCACCGCCACCCGCGCCGCCGCCCGGGGCGATGCGCACGCGCGCGCCGAATTGACCGCCATTGACGGCCTTGGCGAGAGCGCCGCAGCATCCCTGATGGAGTTCTTTGCCGAACCCCATAATGAACAGGCCCTTGCAGCCCTGATCCATGACCCTGACCATTGCGCGCATGGTATCCGGGTGCTGGACGAGGCGCCACCAGCCTCCGCCAGCGCGATTTCGGGGCTTACTTTGGTGTTTACCGGCAATCTCGAAGCCATGTCGCGTGACGAAGCCAAGGCACGCGCCCAAATGCTGGGGGCGAAGGTCGCGGGCTCGGTCTCGCAAAAGACCGATCTGCTGATTGCGGGCCCGAAGGCCGGGAGCAAGCTCCGGGAGGCAGAGGCGCTTGGCATCCGCATCATCGACGAGGCCCAATGGCTTGCCATGGTCGGAGAGATCTTGCAATGATCGGTTCCTTCCCCTCACCGATCGATGGTGGCTGGCTCGCGACCGCCCAGGAATGGGCCGGTGAGGCCGGAACCCCCTTCCGCCCCGCTCCGGTCGGAAAATGGCACCCCGATTATTGCGCCGATATCGGCCTCGAAATCCGCGCCGATGGCGTCTGGCTGCATCAGGGCGAGCGTTTCCGCAGGACGACTCTGGTCCAGATGTTTGCGCGCCTGCTGCGCCGCGATGGCCCGGACGAATTCTACCTCGTCACGCCCCATGAAAAAGTTCGCATCTCGGTGGCCGATGCGCCCTTTCTCATCATTGCTGCCGCCGAAGAGGCGGGTGAATTCGCGCCAATCCTGACCCTCACCACCAATTTCGGCGAACAGGTTCGGGTGGATGCCGAGCATCCCCTGTTTCTCCGTCCGCCGCGCAACGGCGGCGAGCTTCGGCCCTATGTGATGGTGCGCGACGGGCTGGAAGCCTTGCTCAGCCGACCGGTCTATTTTGAATTGGCCGGGCACTTCGCGGATCTGTTCCCGGCGGAATCCGTCGATCCCCATGAATGATCCGGCAGCCGGTCTCTATTCCGGCGATTCCGATTTCCTCGCACGCGCCCGGGCGCGGCTCGATCCGCAAATTGCCCGGCCAGACTGCCTCGGCGGTGATCACGACCTCAATCCCGGCCATGCTCCTTCCATCATGGAAGAATTGCGGCCGGCCGCCGTGCTCTGCCCGCTGATCGCCCGCCCGGGCGGGCTCCAGCTCATCCTCACCACCCGCACCGCCGACATGCCCACCCATGCCGGCCAGATTGCTTTTCCGGGGGGCGGAATGCGGGCCGGTGATGCCTCGCTCGCCGCCGCCGCCTTGCGTGAGGCAGAGGAAGAAATCGGCCTTGCCCCGGACCAGGTCGAAATTCTTGGTGGATTCGGGGCGTTTGAAACAATTTCCGGCTTTCTGGTCGCCCCGTTCATCGGACTGGTATCACCGGGTTTCGTGCCAAGGCCCGATCCGCGCGAGGTCGCCGATATTTTCGAGACGCCGCTGTCTTTTCTCATGAATCCGGCCAACCACATCCGCCATTCGCGCGAATGGCGCGGCAGCGCGCGCGTTTATTACGCCATGCCCTTTGGCGCGCGTTATATCTGGGGCGCGACCGCGCGCATGATCAAGGGCGTCCATGACCATCTCTATGGAGCCTCCCCCGGAGTTTGACCCCTCTCCTGATTGACACCTGCCCTGATTGACACCTGCCCTGATTGACACCTGCCCTGATTGACACCTGGCCTGGTTGACAGCTCCCCTGATTGACAGCGCCATCGCGGTTTCGCATCGGAAAGGTGGCATGCGATTTACAAAAACCTACACCGGGCCCGAGCCCCAGCGCGTCAATAAATGGCTGGCAGGGCTTGGAATCTGCTCGCGGCGCGAGGCCGAGCATTTGATCGCCGAGGGCCTCGTGAGCATCGATGGCGCGCGCGTGCAGGATGTCGGGCGCAAGATTGCGCCGGGCCAGACCCTGACGCTCGACCGCGCGGCAGAAGCCGGGCTTGCGGCGCAACTGACCATCGTGCTCAACAAACCGGTGGGCTATGTCTCGGCCCAGCCCGAGCCCGGCCAGATTCCGGCCGTGCGCCTTGTCAGTCGCGCCAATCTGGTCGGCCCCGCGCCGCCCGATCCCCCCAATGCCCGAACCCGTCTTGCGCCCCTCGGGCGGCTCGACCAGGACAGCCGCGGGCTTTTGCTGCTCTCCGAGGACGGCGTGCTGGCCAGAACCGTGATCGGCCCTGAAAGCATGGTGGACAAGGAATATCTGGTCGCCGTGCGCGGCGCGGTAAACGAGGGCAAACTTTCCCTGCTGCGCCACGGACTGGAACTGGACGGCCGCAAGCTCCGCCATGCCGGCGTGCGGCGCGAAGCCGATGGCCGCCTGCGCTTCCGGCTGACGGAAGGCCGCAATCGGCAAATCCGGCGCATGTGCCTTGCGGTCGGGCTCGAGGTCAACGATCTTTTGCGGGTCCGCATCGGGCCGATCGAACTCGACGACCTGCCCGAAGGCTGCTGGCGCGTGCTGGCCCCGGGGGAGCGCGCAAAACTGCTGGCCTTTCGTGGCTGACACCGCATTTTCGGCTGGCCGGTCGAAAAAAACCCGATAGAGGTCTGCTTTGCGTCCCTCCCGCCCTTCCGGTGCCGTTGATGACTCCCGAAACCCGCATCGGATTATACTCGGCCTTTGGGGCCTATCTTATCTGGGGGGTCTTGCCGCTTTATCTCAAATGGCTGCAAATCGAGGGTGTCGAGAACGCGCTTGAAATCGTCGCCCACCGCATTTTGTGGGCAGTACCCTTTGTCGGCCTGTTTTTGTGGCGCACGGGGAAATTGGGGAAGGTGCGCGAGGCGCTTGGTTCGCGACGCCTGCTCATCGGGCTCAGCCTGTCGGCGATCCTGATCGGCATCAATTGGGGGATCTATACCTGGGCGGCAGCCAATGGCCGCATTCTCGAGGCGAGCCTCGGCTATTACATCAATCCCATCATCAATGTGGCGCTGGGCACGCTGCTCCTGCGCGAGAAAATGCGCGCCTGGCAATGGCTGGCTTTTGCTCTTGCCGCGAGCGGCGTGGTCTTCCTGACCGCGGCACTCGGCCAATTGCCGTGGATCTCGCTCACGCTCGCCTTCAGCTTTGCCTTTTACGGCTTCGTGAAAAAGAAGCTGCTGTTTGATGCCCCGGCGGGCTTCTTTGTCGAGGCCCTGCAGCTCGCCCCGATCGCGGGGATCTATGTGCTGATGCTGGCAGGCAAGGGCGTTTCGAGCTTCGGAGCCGAGCCCCTGGCGAGCCTGCTGCTGATCCTGACCGGGCCGGTGACAGCGCTCCCGCTCATTCTGTTTGCGGCAGCGGCAGCCCGGCTCAAGCTCACCACAATCGGCTTCATCCAGTATTTTTCCCCGACCCTTCAGCTTCTCATCGCAATCTGGCTGGGCGAGCAATTCACACCCGTCCATGGGGTGACCTTCGCCTGTATCTGGGCGGGCCTTGTCATCTATTCCCTCGACAGCCTGGCCGCCGAACGTCACCGCCGCGCGGCTCTGTAGGCCGCGCGGCGGGACGTCATTACCTCACGAGGTCAGCGTCTCACCAGGTCAAGGCCACCCGCCCATACACAAAGCGGCCATTGAAGCCGAAGGGCGAGAAGCTCGAAAAGGGCAGGAAGAAATTATTGGCCGAGAAATTCCCCGTGAACGGTGCCGGACGCGGCCCGGTCGGCAGGGCAGTCGGATAGACATCGAACAGATTATTGACCCCGAAGGCGAATTTCAGATTCTTGTGAACATCGGCCCGGATTTCGAAATCGGCGAGCCATGCCGCCTCGATCAGCAAATCGTCCTGACCATTGGCGGGGGTCCCCGGCGACAGGACTTCACCAAAGCGCGTGCCACGCAGGGTCGCGGAAACCGGACCAAGCTCCCAATCTTCCGACAGGGTGATCTTGGTGCGCGGCTGCCCTTGTTCGAGGCGCAGCGATTCGAGGCGCCCGAACAGGGTGACATTGGTAGTGGCCAGCGGCCCGGGGGCTGCGAGAATCCGCTCGATGATGTTCTGGTTGTAATTGAAGGCCGCCGTGGTGGAGAAAGTACCAAAGCGCGGCGTATTCACACGATAGCTCGCCACCACATCCACGCCCCGGGTGCGCTGGTCGAGCCCGTTGACGAAGAAGCGCGCGGAGCTGACATTGTTGATGCCGGCCGCCTGAAGAATTCCGACCACGGCAGCACCCTGCAGATTTTCCGACACCACGATACGGTTATCGATCGTGATGCGGTAGAAATCGGCCGTGATGGACAGATTCTTGATCGGATTGAGAACGAGGCCGCCCGAATAATTGACCGAGGTCTCGGGAGCGAGCGGGGTTGCGCCCAATGCCACCGCCACCGGATCATTGACCGGTACCGTCAGGATTTCCAGCAAGACGCCATTGACATTGTTGGTCGCCGTCGTCTGGAAGAATTGCTGGTGCAAGGACGGCGCACGGAAGCCGGTCGATACCGCACCGCGGATGGACAGGAATTTCGCCACTTCAAAGCGCGTGGCAACCTTGCCGTTCACATCCGAGCCGAAATCCGAGTAATCCTCGAACCGGCCGGCAAAGGCGATATTCCAGCGACTGGTGATATCGGCGTCGATGTCGAAATAGAAGGAATAGCTGGTTCGGTCAGCCTCGAGATCTTCAGGAAAGCCCGGAAAGACCTGCGCGCCGGTTGCCGCACCGAGCGACGCGAAAGGCCCGGCTGCGAAGGACTGGAATTCCCCCTGACGGATGCGGAATTCCTCGCGGCGGAATTCACCCCCCAATGCGACCGAAACCGTGTCAATGACCGGAATTTCGAAGGTGCGCTGGAGGTCGCCATTGACCGTTTGCTGGTTGAAGCGAAGACCGCCCGAATCGAATTCGGTCTGGCTCGCCGAACCAAAGGACGTGTTGAAGCTGTCCGACACCCCGAATTCGAATTTGTTATTGCCGTGGACGGCCGACAGATCATAATTCCAGCCGAGCACCGTACCCCGGACACCGCCGAGGATCGAGAAATCCTGCAAGCGGGTATTGATCAGCGGCAAAAATCCTTCCGGCGCGAACGGAATGAAGGCCGTGGTCGAGGCGCTGAAATTGCGGTTGCGCGCATCATTGGCCCGGCGGTTGAAACCGGCGCTTTCGCCGTTGCGGTCGCCAAAGCTCAGGGTACCATAGACCTCGATCGCCGGAGTGAATTCATAGCCCGCATTGACGAACAGGTTGATATCCTGGGTCGCGGCATCCCCGAAGCGGTGGTTGAGGCGGTTGAACCCCGCCTCGCGCGGGTCCGTCGTGCCCGGAAAATTCGGCCGGAGATCGAAGCCGGCGCGATTGGTGTCGTCCCGGTCGCGATATTCGACGGTGAGATTGACGAAGCCGTTATCGCCGATCGGTGCGCCGACATTGGCCGCAACCGTCACAGTCGCGCCGTCGCGGGCGCGGCGCTCGCCATCCAGGATCGGGGTGAAGGTACCGTCCGACCGCAACGGAAAGGTTCCGTTGGCTGCCTGAACGATCCCCGTGACATTGGGAACACCGTCCAGCGTCGTGATATAGGAACCGAATGTGGTGGTCAGCGAGCCGCCATTATTGTTCTTCTTGAGAACGATATTGAGGACGCCGGCAATGGCATCCGAGCCATATTGCGCCGCCGCACCATCGCGCAGCACTTCGATCCGCTCGATCGCCGCGGTCGGGATGAGATTGAGATCAACCGCCGCCGATCCGCGTCCCACCGAGCCATTGATGTTGAGCAGTGCTGTGACGTGCCGGCGCTTGCCATTGACCAGCACCAATATGTCTGGTCCGGGCCGAGGCCGCGCAGGGTCGCGGGGCGGATGACATCGGTCCCGTCGGTCACCGAAGGCTGCGGGAAGTTAAAGCTCGGCACCAGCACATTGAGGATGCGGTTGACCTCGGTATAGCCCTGGTTGGAGACCGCCGCGGCGCTGATGATGTCGATCGGCACGGGGCTGTCGGCCAGTGTCCGGTCGAGCCGGCGCGTACCCGTGACGATGATTTCGTCGGAGGCTTGCGCCTCCTCACCGGCCGGTGCTTCCTGCGCGAAAGCAGGCACGGAAATTCCCGAAAGAGCGACGGCACCCAACAATAATGCGCGAAAACGAGACATCTTTCCCTCCAGGAGCAGAATATTCTGAAATTAATCGCCCGACGGCGCTTTACAATTTTGTTGCAGATAAAGCATGAATTGACCAGAGCGCCGCAGCGCTCCGGTTTTTGCTCTTTCTCGATCCTGTGTCTGTTTTTTTTGGTCCATTCCAGCCCTGACAAGGTTTTTCGTCCCGTGGCGAAGTTGCGACGAATGTGGCGGAATAGTCACATCTGCGCATTCCTTGCAGAGCAGCTCAGCCCGCAATCACAGCATGGCGGGCCCGTGTCGCGTGGCGGGCGACAAAAAACGATCCGGCAACCAGCAGGGCTGCCACAAAAAATGCCGCACCAGGCAGTCCGGCCGAGATCGCCGGAGAGACACCAAACGCCAGCGCGCTGGTGAACAGGATCGGCGCGGGAATGGCGGCGGCCGCGGAAAGTCCCGAGACCGCCCCTTGCAGACGTCCCTGGGATTCGGGCCCGACCTCGCGTGACATCAGGGCCTGGATGGACGGCCCGCCCAGGCCCCACAGCGCCATGACCGGGACCGCGAGCAGAAAGGTCGCCCCTGTGGGCGCGAGGCCATACCCACAAAACCCAAGCGTCCCGGCGGCCATGCTGATGAACAGGGTGCGCCGCTCGCCCAGGCGTTTCACGACGGGTCCGACCAGCCCCCCCTGCACCGCCATCCCCGACAGGCCGACCAGCGCGAGCGACAGGCCGGTTTGCGTCTCCGTCCACTGATAGCGATGGGCGGTGTAGAGCACGAAGGTCGCAGGCAGGACATAATGGGCGAGGTCATTGAGCGCCTTGACGCAGCCCAGCCCGGCGAGACCCGGTTTTTCCAACAGAAAGCTCATCCCGCGCAGGGGATTGGTCTTGCGCCAGTCAAACGCAGTCCGGTTTTCGGGCGCAAGGCTTTCCGGAAGCACGAAAACACCCCACAGCGCATTGAGCATGCTCAGGATTCCGGCCACCCAGAAGGGCGCACGCGGATCGAGCCCCCCGAGAAGCCCTCCGATCGCCGGGCCGATCACAAAACCCAGGCCGAAAGCCATGCCCAGCAACCCGAAGCGGCGCGCGCGCGCTTCGGGTGCCGTGATGTCGGCCACATAGGCAAAGGCGGTGGAAAAGCTCGCCGCCGTCACGCCCGAGGCCAGCCGCCCCACAAACAGCCAGATGAGATCGGGGGCGAGCGCCATGACGAAATATTCGAAGCCGAGGCCGAGATTCGAGATGAGAATCACCGGCCGGCGCCCCACCTTGTCCGACAGCGCGCCGATGGCGGGCATGGCCAGAAATTGCGCGATGCCCCATGCCGCGCCGAACCAGCCGACGATATAGGCCGCCCGCGCCGTGTCCCCGCCCTGAAATTCCTTGATCAGCACCGGCAACACCGGAACGATCAGCCCGATCGCCATCACATCGAGCAAAACGGTCACAAAAATGAAGGCCAATGCCGCCTTGCGCGGTTGCGTCGTCTTGTCCGAACCGGTCGGCGCAGGAATTTCGGTCATTGCCTGATTCTTTCCATGAACACTCTGTCTTAGCCCGCTTGTTCGACAGCGCCAAGGGTACCGACAGACGGACAAAATCGTGCCGCGTCATGCATGATCGCATGCGCCAGTTCCGGGAAACGGCGCGATTGGTGTTTTGCCAAAGCCGCCGAACCGCTCTAGACCAAGACGATCCATGTTTCGAAACTGCCGAGGAGCGTCGCAATGTCCGAACCCTATGACCTTATCATCATCGGCGGCGGTCCCGGCGGCTATAATTGCGCAATCCGGGCCGGCCAATTGGGCCTTCGCACTGCCATCGTCGAAAAGAGCCCGACTTTGGGCGGCACCTGCCTCAATGTCGGGTGTATCCCTTCGAAAGCGCTTCTCAACGCGTCGGAGAAATTCGAGGGGGCATCCCGCCATTACGCCGAATACGGGATCGAGGCCGCCGGGGTAAAACTCAATCTCGGGAAAATGATGGCGAAGAAGGACGAGGCGGTGAGCGGCCTCACCAAAGGCGTCGAATTCCTGATGAAGAAGAACAAGGTGGATTATCTCAAGGGGATGGGGCGGATCGTCAGCGCCGGACAGGTGGAAATCACCACCCCGGATGGCAGCAAGGCGCTCCATGCCACCCGCAATATCGTCATCGCCACCGGCAGTGAATCCGCCGGCCTGCCGGGCATAGAGGTCGATGAGGAACGCGTGGTCAGCAATGTGGGCGCGCTCCGGCTGTCAAAGGTCCCCGGCCGGATGGTCGTGATCGGGGCGGGCGTCATTGGCCTCGAGCTCGGTTCAGTCTGGCGGCGCCTGGGTGCGGAAGTCACCGTCGTCGAATATCTCGACCGGGTCACGCCGAGTGCCGATGTCGAAGTTAGCCGGCAATTTCAGCGAATCCTCGCCAAACAGGGGATGATTTTCGAGCTGGGAATGAAAGTACTCGCGGTCGAAAAACTGAAATCCAAACTCAAGATAACGGTGGAACCAGCACAGGGTGGCGAAAAAAAGATGCTGGAGGCCGATATCGTCTTGCTGGCGATTGGCCGCCGACCCTTTACCGCGGGTCTCGGCCTCGAAGCCGTCGGAATCAGGACCGATGCGCGCGGCTTCGTGTTGACTGAACATCTGCGCACGAATATTCCGGGAATCTGGGCGATCGGAGATTGCACCCATGGGCCGATGCTCGCCCACAAGGCCGAGGACGAGGGGGCCAATCTGGCGCAGATCATCGCCGGCAAATGGGGCCATGTCAATTACGATGTGATTCCCAATGTGATCTATACCCATCCCGAAATGGCCTCGGTGGGCAAGACCGAGGAAGAGCTGAAAAACGCCGGCATCGCCTATAAGACAGGGAAGTTTCCGTTCACCGCCAATTCCCGCGCGCGCGCCAACCAGGACACGGATGGGTTCGTGAAAATCCTCGCCGATGCGAAAACTGACCGGATTCTGGGCTGTCACATGATCGGGGCCGGAGTCGGGGAAATGATCGGCGAGATTTGCGTTGCCATGGAATTTGGCGCATCTTCGGAAGACGTTGCGCGCACCTGCCACGCCCATCCCACCATGAGCGAGGCACTGCGCCAGGCGGCCATGGGCGTCGAAGGCTGGACGATGCAGATGTAGCATTACCAAAACCAGGTCAGGGCAGTTGGCGGGGGCCGCGATGACACGAGGAAAACATGACGCGAAGAGAATCTGACGGTCGCAAACGGGCGTTTCGGCTCTGGTTCCCCTTGGTCTGCGCATTGACACTCACGGCCTGCGGGCCCGCAAAGCCCGCTCAAACCGACGCAAAACCGGCCAGCGGCGTCCAGACCGCAGCCAATGCCCCGGGCGCTCCAGCCGCCAAATGCGCGGCGTCGGTCGATGCGGCATGGGCAGGGGCCAGCGGCTATATTTTACGGGCATCGGCGGCCGGGGAAAGCTGCAATTCGGCCGCAGTCGCGATCGAGGTGCTCGGCCCCGCAGGCGAAGCGGTGTTCCGCGACGATTATTCGGGTGCCGATCTGCCGATCTTGTTCGATGGCCTGCGTGACGAGAACGGATTGCGCGCCAGCCTGAAATCCTGGCTCGCCGATTCCGAACGCAATCAATCCGCCGGTGAATTGCCCCAATGGCTGCCCGGTGCCGAAGGCCCGGCGACGCCCGCAGGCGAGGGTGAATTCCCCTTTTATCCGACAGAAGGCATGGATCAGACCCGCTACGAGGCGATCCGCGCCACCAACAGCCCCCTGTTTTGTTTCCTTCAGGGGGCCGAAAGCACCAAATGCCTCACTTTTGAGCATCAGGCGCTGATGGTGATCGGCCTGCAGGTCATACCGGGCTGAGGCGTTTTGTCGGACAAGACGTCAAATATCTGACATTGCATGATTTTTCAACCCGGTCCCTGATCGGACGCGAAATATTGCTGTGGCCTGTTACCCCACACCATCCGGGCAATGCGGAGCCGCCAGGAACCCCGATTTTGCCAATATTCGGCCCTGACCAAGCGTTTGGTCAAGAAAACGTGTGAAGGCATTGGCAGAAATCACGTTTTCACGGATTGACCCGAAGCGCTTCAATCGTCATCCTTGGCACCGGAATTCACAAAACCTGATGATTCTCACTTGCTTGCAGGGTTCGCCTCCCGTGGTTCGTTCAGAGCTTATCGCTACCCTTTCCGACCAAAATCCGCATCTGCGTCCCGCCGATGTCGAGCGCCTCGTGGATATCGTGTTTGACGAGATCTCGGCGGCTCTTGCGCGCGGCGATCGCGTGGAATTGCGCGGATTCGGTGCCTTTTCGGTACGCAAGCGGGCTGCGCGGACCGGACGCAATCCCCGCACCGGAAAACCGGTCGAAGTTGAAGCCAAGGCCGCGCCCTTTTTCCGGGCAGGCAAGGAATTACGCGCGCGGGTTGACAAGGGCGAGACGCCCAAGGGAAAATAACCCTGCGCGCCGGTCCTTCGTCTCGGGAATATATCCGCCTGGGCAGGCCGTCGGGAGGTGCCCGCCAAATATCCTTCACCCCCAATGTTTTGACATGTTGAAGCACGCACTGATCGGGCTCACATTCACTGCCGCGACCCTCACGAACATGCCCGGGCTTTCACGAGGCGGCGATGGCGGTATTTGAAAATCTCTGGTGCCACGGCTTCGTCCGGACTGTTCTGGTCTCGCCCCATGTCGCCTTGGCCGACCCCGAAACCAATGCACGGCGCATCCTGACCGCCATCGGAGAGGCCGATGCGCAAGGTGCCGGACTTGTCCTCTTCCCCGAATTGTCGCTTACCGGCTATTCGAACGACGATCTGTTTCTCCAGAACGCTCTCCTCGAAGCGACCGCGCATGCGATCGGGGAGATCGTCGCGGCAAGTGCGGCATTCGCCCCGGTCATCGCGATTGGCGCGCCGATCGCCGGGCCTGACGGCATCTATAATTGCGCATTGATCATCCATCGCGGCCGGCTGCTGGGCATTGTTCCCAAGAACTTTCTGCCCAATTACCGGGAATATTACGAAAAGCGTTATTTCGCCTCCGGGGCCCATGCACCATTTTCAGAACTGCGCGTCGCCGGGCACACTGCGCCTTTCGGGACGGGACTTGTCTTCGCGAACGAGGATCTGCCCGACTTCACCCTTGGATTCGAGATTTGCGAGGATCTCTGGGGCCCCATCCCGCCATCAACCTATGCCGCGTTTGATGGCGCACTCATCATTGGCAATCTCTCGGCGAGCCCGGTGACCATCGGCAAGACCGCTTTTCGCGAGCAATTGATCGGCGCGCAATCCGAACGCTGCGTATGCGCTTACCTTTATTCCGCAGCCGGCTATGGAGAATCGACCACCGACCTTGCCTGGGACGGGCAATTGAGCGCCTTCGAGCTTGGCCGGCTGCTTGGGCGCTCGCCACGTTTCGAAAGCGCCGGCAGCCGCCTTGTGGTCGATGTGGATGCCGGGCGAATACGTCAGGAACGGCTGCGCATGGGAACGTTTCGCGACAATCGGGCCTTGGCTGCGCGTGTGCAACCGGTACGCAGCGCGGTCCCGTTTCGCTTCGCGCCGGATGTCGATCGTCCCTTGCCGTTGGGGCGGATGGTGGAGCGCTTTCCCTTCGCTCCCTCTGACCCCGAGCGGCTCGATTCCGATTGCGAGGAAGCCTGCGCCATTCAGGTCCACGGCCTGAGGCGGCGGGTGGAGGCGGCGGGTGCCCGAAAGCTGGTAATCGGGGTCTCGGGGGGACTCGATTCCACCCAGGCACTGCTGGTCTGCGTGCGTGCTTTCGACGACATGGGCCGCGACCGTCGGGACATTGTCGGGATCACCATGCCCGGCTTTGGCACGGGTGCCCAGAGCAAGGCACGCGCTTTCGCCTTGATGCAGGCGCTGGGCGTGGATGCCCGCGAAGTGGATATCAGGCCGCTGGCGACCCGGATGCTCGACGATCTCGGCCATCCCTTTGCGCGAGGCGAGCCGGTCCACGACACCACTTTCGAAAATGTGCAGGCGGGCTTGCGGACGGATTATCTTTTCCGTCTGGCCAATCACGAAAAGGGGCTCGTGGTCGGCACTGGCGATCTGTCGGAGCTGGCGCTTGGCTGGTGTACCTATGGCGTCGGCGACCAGATGAGCCATTACAATGTCAATGCCTCGCTCGCCAAAACATTGATCCAGCATCTGATCCGCTGGGCAGCGCGCGAGGCAGGGCAAAACAGCGAAGGCGGCTCCGCAATAGCTGACCTCCTGCGCGACATTCTCGATGCCCCGATCAGCCCCGAACTGACACCGCTGGCCCCGGATGGCAGTGCCCAGAGCACGGAAGCCACAATCGGGCCCTATGAATTGCAGGATTTCACGCTTTATTACGCGACGCGTTACGGATTCTCGCCGGCCAAAATCGCTTTTCTCGCACTCAGCGCATGGGGCGATCGGGAGAAAGGGGCATGGCCCCCCGGTTTCGGAGATTCGGCGCGCCGGGCCTATGATCTCCCGACCATCCTGCGCTGGCTGCGGGTTTTTGCCACCCGCTTTTACGCCCAAAGCCAGTTCAAGCGCAGCGCAGCCCCCAATGGCCCGAAGATTTCCTCGGGCGGGTCGCTCAGCCCGCGCGGCGATTGGCGCGCACCCAGCGATGCAGGGGCAGCCCCCTGGCTTGCCGTTATCGCCCGGATCGAGACGGAATTCGTTGCGGGGTCCGCATCCTTTCCAGCCACCCCGGAAACCTGATCCCGAAACATGATACCAGGCAAATGGCCTGAGTTTGGTCCTTGATCCTCGCGGCAGGCGCAGCTATCTACACCGCTTCGCCGCGACGCCGGGGGGATTTCAGCCTTGGCGTCGCAGCACGCTTCGCCGCACTCTCCCGCGGGCGCGGCATTTCGTGTAGCGGGGCCATAGCTCAGTTGGGAGAGCGCTTGAATGGCATTCAAGAGGTCGGCGGTTCGATTCCGCCTGGCTCCACCATCCCCGAAACATGTACATGTGCGAAAATGATCAGGCACTGCGCGAACTCCGACCGCGCATGCCCTCCCCCTCAGGCGCGCGGATGGGCGTTTTCATAAAGTGCCATGAGCTGACTGGTCTCTACATCAACATAGACCTGCGTGGTCGACAGCGAGGCATGGCCGAGCAATTCCTGGATGACGCGCAGATCGGCCCCCCCGGCCAGCAAATGGGTGGCGAAGGAATGGCGCAAGGCATGGGGCGTCAGTGTGTCGGGAAAGCCGAGCGCCTTGCGCCGCGCCGCCACCATGGCCTGCACTGCACGCGGGCCGAGTCGTTTGCCCGACGCCGCGACGAATAACGGAGAGGCCGACGGGTCGCCGGGATTATCTTCCCCTAAAACACCCGGGCCTGAAAGATCCAGACGCGCAAGATCGGGGCGGGCGCGCAGATACAGCGCCAACGCCTCGCCGATCCGCGGGATCACGGGCACGAGGCGCATTCGTCCGCCCTTGCCAATGATGCGCAACATATCGCTTCGGGCGTCCGCGACCGGAAGCCCCAGGGCTTCCGAAATGCGCAGCCCCGCGCCGTACAACAGCAGCAGCAATGCGTCGTCGCGCAGCCGGATCCAGTCCGGCACAGTGCCGCTGCCTTCCGTACCCCGGTCCCGCATCGCCGCGATCTCGGCCCCCGAGGCCGGGCGCGGCTGGCGGCGCTTGACCCCGCGCACCCGCACAACAAAAAGCTGTGGATTGGCGAGCCCCTCGCGCCGCGCCAGAAAGCGGAAGAAGGAGCGCAGGGCCGCGAGCTTGCGCGCCAGGCTCCGCCCCGACAATGGCACGGCGCGCCCCCCGCCAGATCCCCCGCGCAGAAAGGACAAAAACGCCCGGATCTCGCGCGCTTCGAGCTGATCGAGCCCGGCGCGGTCCAGTGCTTCGCCGCGATACACAGCCATGAAGCCGAGAAAACTTTCGATATCGGCCTGATAGGCGGCAAGCGTATGGGGACTCGCCCGCCGCTCAAAGGCAAGATAATCGAGAAACCGCCGCAGGGCCGGCCGTAATTCGGACATGGAATCACTCCGGGAATCATTCTGTCTGTCATCATGGCCCCCGGGGTCTTGATAAAGGCTTGCAGGGCGGCGAGGTTGCCACTCCCCCAGGGATCATCACCCATGACCGAATCGCAATTCGATCTTTTTTCGGGCGCTGATCCGGCCGGCCAGAATATTGCGCCGGCCCGCCGCGCGCGCGTGCTGCTGCCCGAGGCGCTGCCCGAGCCCTTCGATTATGCGATGCCCGACGATCTCGATCTGCAGCCCGGCGATCTGGTCGAAGTGCCGCTAGGCAATCGCGTGCTGATCGGGGCGGTATGGGAAATCCCCGCAGGGCCGACCTTGCTCAAAAAGCCGCTCAGGCCGGTGCAAGCGCGGATCGATGCGCCTCCCGTCCCCGAAAGGCTGCGCGCATTGATCGACTGGGCCGCACCCTATCTGTGCGCACCGAAGGGGCTGTTGCTGCGCATGGTCCTGCGCTCGCCCGAAGGCTTTGCGGAAATCCGCGAGGAAACCGTGTTTCTGCCCACCGGCCTGCGTCCGCCCCGGATGAATGCGGCGCGCGAAAGCGTGCTCGCCGCGGCCGATGCGTCGATCGGGGCTCCGCTCACGGCTGCGGGGCTCGCACAGGCCGCGGGGGCGAGTGCCGGAATCGTGCACGGGCTGGCGGCGGCGGGGGCGCTCAAGCCGGTGCGCCGGCCGGTCGATCCGCCTTTTCTCGCCCCCGATCCTGATTTCATCCGCCGGGAATTTTCGCCCGACCAGCGTGCCGCGGCCGATCATCTGGAGGGGGCCGTGGCATCCGCCATCTTCGCCCCGATCCTGCTCGACGGGGTCACCGGCTCGGGCAAGACCGAGGTCTATTTCGAGGCCATCGCCGCCCAGGCCCGGCACGCAGACGCCCAGACCCTGGTGTTGCTGCCTGAAATCGCATTGACCCAGGATGTGCTGGCGCGTTTCGAGACCCGCTTTGGCGCACGACCCGCCGAATGGCATTCGGGGATTACCGGAAGGGCGCGGCGCCGGGCATGGCGCGAGATCGCCGCCGGCCGGGCGCGGATCGTGGTCGGCGCGCGCTCGGCGCTGTTTCTGCCCTATCAGAATCTGCGACTGATCATTGTCGATGAGGAGCACGACCAATCCTTCAAGCAGGACGAGATCCTGCATTATCAGGCCCGCGATCTCGCCATCATGCGTGCCAAGCTCGAAAACGCGGTGATCGTGCTGGCTTCGGCAACGCCTTCGCTCGAAACCCTGCACAATGCGGTGAGCGGGCGCTTTGCGCATTTGCGCCTGCCAGCGCGGGCGGGTTCGGCAGCACTGCCCGAGATCACGCTGGTCGATATGCGCGCTGATCCTCCGGAAAAGGGGCGATGGCTGTCGCCGAAGCTCGTGGAGGCCACTGCCGAAACCCTGGCTCGCGGCGAACAGGTGCTCTTGTTCCTCAATCGCCGCGGCTATGCGCCCCTTGTGGTGTGCCGGGCCTGTGGCGGGCGGCTCAAGGCCCCTGACAGCGATTCATGGCTGGTCGAGCACCGCTTCTCCGGCCGGCTGGTCTGCCATCTCACCGGCTTTTCCATGCCCAAGCCGCGCTTTTGCCCCACCTGCAAGGCCCCCGACCCCTTTATGGGCATCGGCCCTGGCGTCGAGCGCATTTACGAGGAAGCCAGGGCACTGTTTCCTGCCGCGCGCGTGGCGATCTTTTCCTCGGACACGGCTCTGTCACCCGCCGAAAGCCAGACGCTGATCGCCGACATGAAAGCCGGCGCAATTGATATTCTGATCGGCACCCAGATCGCGGCCAAGGGTCACAATTTCCCGATGCTGACGCTGGTGGGCGTGGTCGATGCCGATATGAGCCTCAAGGGCGGGGATCTGCGCGCCGGGGAGCGGACGTTTCAATTGCTCTCGCAGGTGGCGGGGCGGGCCGGACGGGCCGAGCGGCCCGGTCGCGCCTTGCTCCAGACTTTCAGCCCCGAACACGACGCCATGCAGGCGCTGGTCGCCGGCGACCGCGACGGCTTTCTGGCCGAGGAACTGGCCATGCGTTCGGCGGCCGGCCTCCCGCCTTTCGGGCGGTTGGCCGCGCTCATCCTGAGTGCTGCCAGCGAAGCCGAGGTCGAATCCGCTGCCGCGATGTTTGCGCAAGCCATTCCGCAGGCGGCCGGGATCGATGTCTGGGGCCCGGCCATCCCGCCGCTCGCCATGATCCGTGGCACCCATCGGCGGCGCTTTCTGGCGCGCAGCGACCGCAAGACGGATCTCTCGGCCTTCATGAGCGCCTGGCGGAGCCGGGTGAAAATCAAATCGGCCTGGCGGGCTGCGATCGATATCGAGCCCTACAGCTTCATGTAGGCGATGCGACGAGGACATTGGCAGCAGGCACCTGACCCCATCCGGAATTCCATGCGCGGAAATCGGCCAATGCCCGTTCGGCGAGCGCCCGCTTGCGTGCCTGTCCCTTCGCCTCGCCGCGCAGGCGTTTGCCATCGGCATCGCGGATCGGAGCCCCGATCGGCGGGAACTCGATCGGGGGGAAGAGGCCAAAATTGACATTCATGGGCTGGAAACTGCCCTTGCCATTGGCCAGATGGCCGCCCGTGACATGGGAAAGCAGCGCGCCCATGGCGGTGGTGGCCGGGGGCGGGGCGAGGTCGGCACCCAGCAATTCTGCAGCGGCAAAGCGTCCGGCCAGCAATCCCATCGCGGCGCTCTCGACATAGCCCTCCACCCCGGTGATCTGGCCGGCAAAGCGCAAGCGGGGTTCGGATTTCAGGCGAAGCTGCGTGTCGAGCAGCCGCGGGCTTTCGATGAACATATTGCGGTGAATCCCGCCCAGCCGCGCGAAGCTTGCTGCCTCAAGGCCGGGGATCAGGCGAAAAATATCGGCCTGCGCCGAATGTTTGAGCTTGGTCTGGAAGCCGACCATGTTCCACAGCGTGCCGAGCGCATTGTCCTGGCGCAATTGCACCACGGCATGGGAGCGGGTGCCGGTGCGCGGATCCATCAGGCCGACCGGCTTCATCGGCCCGAACCGCAAGGTGTCGAGCCCGCGCGCGGCCATCACCTCGATCGGCAAACAGCCCTCGAAAAAGGGCGTGTCGCGCTCCCATTCGCGGAATTGGGTCTGTTCTCCCGCCAGCAGCGCCTCGTGAAAGCGGCGATATTGGGCCTCGTCCATCGGGCAATTGACATAGGCCGCATTGTCGCCACCCGGCCCTTCCTTGTCATAGCGCGATTGCATGAAGGCGACGGAAAAATCGATGCTCTCCCGATAGATGATCGGCGCGATGGCATCGAAAAAAGCGAGCTGCTCCGCCCCCGTCCGCGCGGCGATGGCGGCTGCGAGCCCGGGCGCGGTCAGGGGCCCGGTGGCGAGAATGATCTGGTGCCATTCGCCGGTCCCGGAATCGGGATCGGGCAGGTCCGGCACCATTTCCGCGCGGAATTCCACAAGCGGATGGGCGCGCAGAACGGATGTCACGCTTTCGGAAAAGGCAGTGCGGTCGACGGCGAGTGCGGCACCTGCCGACACCTGGGCACGGTCGGCCGCAGCCATGACCAGCGAGCCCGCCGCCCGCAATTCCGCATGCAGCAGGCCAACGGCATTATGGGCCCAATCATCCGAGCGGAAGGAATTGGAGCACACCAGTTCCGCGCACAACCCGGTCTGGTGGGCGGGGGTGAGGTGCCGGGGCCGCATCTCATGCAGGACGACCCGGATTCCGGCCTCTGCAGCCGCGAAGGCCGCTTCCGACCCCGCCAGCCCTGCCCCGATAATGTGGAGAATTCCTGGTGACATGGCCTGTTGTTCCGGGGAAAATGCGCGACGTCAAGATGGCGGGGGGGGGCTGCCGACATGCCGATCACCCCGGATCTGCCAACGCGGCGATTGACCTCATGCCCGCGAGGGTTCATTGGCGGGGGAATCCGAGGAACCCGCTTATGCCCAAAATCAATCCCGAAGACATTTCCCCGATCATCGGTTCCCGCTACCCGGAACCGTGGCGCGCCATGTCGCAACACCGATCGAAGCTCGCACTCGGCGACGCGGCCGGGCTCAGTGATTTCGGCGTCAATCTCACGACCCTCCATCCGGGGGAGATGTCCTCCCAGCGCCATTGGCATAGCCATGAGGACGAATTCGTCCATGTCATCTCGGGAACCCTTGTTCTCATTGACGAATCGGGCGAAACCCTGTTGCAGGCGGGCGACAATGCGGGCTTTCCCAAAGGGGTGGCCAATGGCCATCAACTCGTCAATCGCAGCGATGCGCCGGCGGTGTTTCTCGAGATCGGGTCCCGGATGGTCGCCGATCGGGTGACCTATCCCGATATCGACATGAAAGCAGAAAAGCAGGCGCGTTATGTCTTTACCCGCAAGGATGGCAGCGCGTTTACGTGAACCGGCACCGGACCGGGCCAGCCCTTCAGGCGGGCACTCCAGGCGGCACTCCAGGCGGCACCGGGGGCCACACCGGGGGCCACACTTCAGGCGGCACCGGGGGCCACACTGCGGGCGGTGTTTGCACCTCTGTCCGCCACAGATTATCCCCACACCTCTTGCGGATGATCCTTTCGCTCCCAATCTGGGGGGTGGATGCGAAGGCGTCAGGCCCTGCATCCGGCCAATCGACCATTGCACCGCCGGGCCGGCACCCGGGCACCGGGGCCCATGTTGATTGTCCTGCAAAACCGGTGAGAATATTCCGCACGATCCCGCCAGTCAGGTGCGATTTCAGTAATGCGGGTGACGTCAGGAAGATCATGTGGCGCGGCCGGAAGCTGACCGGAAGCATGACCAGAGTTATGAAACAGGGAGCACTTGATGAGCAAGGTTATCGGCATCGATCTCGGCACCACCAATTCCTGCGTGGCGGTCATGGAGGGCCAGCAGCCCAAGGTGATCGAAAACGCCGAGGGTGTGCGCACGACGCCGTCGGTGGTGGGCTTTGCCGAGAATGGCGAGCGGCTGATCGGTCAGCCGGCGCGCCGCCAGGGCGTCACCAATCCCGAGCATACCTTTTATGCGATCAAGCGCCTGATCGGGCGAACCTTTGATGATCCGGTGGTCAAGAAGGATCTCGACCTCGTACCCTTCAGGGTGGTCAAGGGTTCCAATGGCGATGCCTGGGTTCAGGGCCGCGACAAGGCCTATTCGCCCTCCGAATTGTCGGCTTTCGTGCTCCAGAAGATGAAGGAAACCGCCGAAGCCTATCTGGGCGAGACCGTGACCCAGGCGGTCATCACCGTGCCGGCCTATTTCAACGACGCCCAGCGCCAGGCCACCAAGGATGCCGGTCGGATCGCCGGGCTCGAAGTGCTGCGCATCATCAACGAACCGACCGCGGCGGCTTTGGCCTATGGCCTCGAAAAACAGGGCGATGGCAAGAAGATCGCGGTCTATGACCTTGGCGGCGGAACTTTCGACGTCTCGGTGCTCGAAATCGGCGACGGCGTGTTCGAAGTCCGCTCGACCAATGGTGACACCTTTCTCGGGGGCGAGGATTTCGACAATCGCATCGTCGATTATCTGGTCGACGAATTCCGCAAGGAAAAAGGTGTCAATCTCAAGGGCGACAAGCTGGCCCTCCAGCGCCTGAAGGACGAAGCCGAAAAGGCGAAGAAGGAACTTTCCACCACCGCCCATTACGAAGTGAATCTGCCCTTCATTTCGATGGATCCGACCACCCGTGCCCCGCTCCACCTGACGATCAAGCTGTCGCGGGCGAAATTTGAGAGCCTCGTCGAGGACCTCGTCCAGCGCACGATCGGCCCCTGCCGCGCGGCGCTGAAGGATGCCGGATTGTCAGCCGGCGACATCGATGAGGTCGTGCTGGTCGGCGGGATGACGCGCATGCCGCGCATCCAGCAGGTGGTGAAGGAATTTTTCGGCCGCGAGCCCCACAAGGGCGTCAATCCCGATGAAGTAGTGGCGATCGGCGCGGCGATTCAGGCGGGCGTGTTGCAAGGCGATGTGAAGAATGTCGTCCTGCTGGACGTGACGCCCCTCTCGCTCGGTATCGAAACCCTGGGCGGGGTGTTCACACGGCTTATCTCGCGCAATTCGCTTATCCCGACCAAGCAGAGCCAGGTGTTCTCCACTGCCGAGGACAATCAATCGGCGGTGACCATTCGCTGCTTCCAGGGGGAGCGCGAAATGGCTGCCGACAACAAATTGCTCGGCCAGTTCGATCTCATGGGCATTCCGCCGGCCCCGCGCGGCATGCCGAAGGTCGAGGTGACCTTTGATATCGACGCCAATGGCATAGTGCATGTCTCGGCCAAGGATCAGGCGACCAACAAGGAGCAATCGATCCGCATCCAGGCCAATGGCGGGCTCAATGAGGGCGATATCGACCGCATGGTCAAGGAAGCCCAGGCATTCGCGGCCGAGGACAAGAAGCGCCGCGAACTGGCCGAAGCCCGCAACCAGGGGGAGGCGCTGGCCCATTCCACCGAACGCCAGATCGCCGAACATGGCGACAAGCTGGCACCGGCCGACAAAACCGCCATCGAAAGCGCTATTGCCGCGATGCGCGAAGCGCTCGGCAAGGACGATGCCTCCGACATCCAGGCCAAGGCCAGCGCGCTCGCCCAGATTGCCATGAAGCTCGGCGAGGCCATTTATGGCAATCCGAATGCGGCGGGTGCCGGTCCGGACAGCGATCAGGGGACCGACGGAAAAGACGATGTCGTGGATGCCGATTTCGAGGAAGTGGATGACCGCAAGAACTGATTCCGGGGCCCGGGTGACACGGATTGACGGGCACGAATACCGCGATGCGACGGGGGCTGGCTGATGGCGTCCGATTATTATTCCACGCTCGGAATCCCGCGGGATGCCGATGGCAATGCCCTGAAATCGGCCTTTCGTAAAAAGGCGATGGAATATCATCCCGACCGCAATCCGGGCGACAAGGCGGCCGAGGCCAAATTCAAGGAAATCAGCGAGGCCTATTCCATCCTGTCGGATCCTGAAAAGCGGCAGATCTATGACCGCTTTGGTGCCGAGGGCCTCAAGGGGGCCGGTCAGGGCGGCGGGTTCAGCGGAGGCGCGGGCTTTGACGATGTGCTGAACGGCATGTTCGGCGATTTGTTCGAGGATCTGTTCGCCGGCGGCCGCTCCGGCCAGCGCGGGCCCCAGCGCGGGGCGGATCTGCGCCAGGATGCCGGGATTTCGCTCGAGGAGGCTTTTTCCGGCCGCAGCGTGCGACTTGATGTGACCAGCAGCGAGGCCTGTGCGCCCTGTGGCGGCTCGGGCGCGGCTCCCGGCGCACGGGCGGAGACCTGCAAGACCTGTCAGGGCCATGGCCGGCTGCGCGTCCAGCAGGGTTTTTTCACGATGGAGCGGACCTGCGCCGCCTGCGGGGGCCGCGGCCAGGTCATTCGCGACGCCTGCAAGACCTGCCAGGGCCGGGGTGCAACGCGCCGGCAAAGGGAGATCGATGTCGCGATCCCGGCCGGCGTCGAGGATGGGACGCGCATCCGCCTGTCGGGCGAGGGCGATTCAGGGGCACGCGGGGGCCCCGCCGGGGATCTCTATCTGTTCGTGTCGGTCGGCAAACATGATCTGTTCGAGCGCGACGGTGCAGATTTATACTGCCAGGCTCCGGTGCAGATGACGGTCGCCGCCCTTGGCGGGAGCGTCGAAGTGCCGACCATCGAGGGCGGGCGCGCGCGCATCGACATCCCCGAAGGTGCCCAGACGGGCCGGCGCTTTCGCCTCAAGGGCAAGGGCATGACCAAATTGCGCAATTCCGGCCCGCGCGGGGATTTGCTCGTCGAAATCCTCGTGGAAACCCCTGTGAAGCTGACCACGAAGCAGAAGGATCTGCTGCGCCAGTTCGATCGCGAATGCTGCGCCGAAAGCCATCCCCAGTCGAGCGGCTTTTTCGAGCGCGTGAAACGCGTCTTCGAAAACGGGCATTAAGGGATTTTAAGAAAAAAGTTTTTGCCAAACTGATTTAAACCGCTCCGGACCCGCCTCTCAAAACGCCGCCTTCAGCGTGAAGCGGATATTGCGACCGGGCAGGGGCGCGACATCCTTGAGGAAGGAAGTCGCCAGCCGCGCATCGGCATCGGTCAGATTCCTGCCATCGATGACCAGGGTGACAGGGCTGTTTTTCCGGGGCTGCCAGATCAATTGGGCATTGAGGAAGCGGTAGCCATCGGTCGGCAATTCGAAATCCGTGACATTGCTTTGCCCCCGCGCGATGATCCCTTCGACCCGCGCAGTCAGGCCGCGCCATTCGCTTTTGAGCCCCAACACCACATTGAGCGGCGGAATGCGCGGCAGATTGCGATTGGTACCGGCCCCCTCGCGGGCAGCGAACCGCGCCCGCACCAGCTCGACACTGGCATCCGTCGTGAGATGCCAGGTGCCGCGGTGCAGGATTTCGTAGACGATCTCGATTTCACCGCCGGTGAACCGCGCATCGCGCTGGTTGAAGGCAAAAACCGGCAATTCGCCGAATTCTTCGGCTTCCTCCCCCTCGAATGCGGGAAACAATCCGGCATCGACCAGATCCTGGGCGCTGCGCCCGTCCGGCGTCAGGGCGATGAAATTGTTGAACCTTGTGTGGAACCCGTGGAGATCCACTTTCAGCCGCGAAAAATGCCAATGGGTGGCAAATTCGAAGGAATTCCCGGTTTCGATCCCGATATCCGCATCGCCGAGTTCGAAATTCGCTGTCGCAAGATGGGGACCGAGCGCAAATAATTCCGCCGGATTGGGCGCGCGCTGGGCGCGGGCGAAGGTCAGGCCAAGCAGCAATGTTTCAGACGCCTGCCACGCCCCCCCGAAAGAGAAGCTGGCCGGGGTGAAGCCGCGGGCCGGGCCACTGTCGGGCGCGATGCGCCGGCTGTCGATCCGCGCCCCGGCCTCGAGGCTGAGCGCCCCGAATTCCCGGCGTCCCAGCCAGAATCCACCGATATCCCTTTGAATATTTGGTGCAATGAAGCTCTCTTCGCCGATCGCGCCATTGTCGCTGCGCAGAAACTGGAATCCGAACGCACCTTTCGCCCCCAAAACGGGTTGATGGGCCAGTTCCGCACGAAATTCGTAACCCCGGTTGAAAAACAGCGTGGCCGGTTCGACACCGCCTTCGAGCTCCACATGCTGGTAATCGCCATAAGCAAAGGAAAATTTCCCGCTTTCCAGACCGGCAAGGCCGAGCAAGGTCTCGCCGCGCACTTCCACCCGGTTCTGGGCGAGATCGATGCGCGGCCCCTCCTCGCCCTCCCCCGGAACCCCGTAATTGCCGGTCAGGCGGCGATAGGTGACACCCAGCGATCTGCCGGTGCCGAGCAGTGACAGGCCGAAGGCATAATTGCTGGCATCGACATCGGAATTGGCCAGCCGACCGGTTTCGCGGTCTTCTTCACCGCTGGCCTCTCGCAGCACGCGGGAACGGGAATTGCCGGGGATATCATAATCATCGGTCTCGCGCGTGCCGCCCTGGATGCGGATCGCCACCGGCCCGTAAGCGAGATCGACATGGCCGGCCCCCTGAAAGCCATCGTCAACGGTCGAGTAATTGAAGCGCGCCCCGCCGCCCAGCACCTTGTCCGGCCGCTCCTGCTTGATCAGACCGTCGATCACATTGACCACGCCGCCAATGGCATTATTGCCATAGGCCAGCGCCTGCGAGCCGCGCAGCACCTCAATCCGGGTGGCCTCCGAGGCATCGGCCGAAACTGCGTGGTCGGGGCTCGCGGAAGACGCGTCGATGACGCCAATTCCGTTGGAGAGAATACGGATCCGGTCCTCGCCAAGCCCCCGGATGACCGGCCGGGCGGCACCCGCCCCAAAGGCGGTGGAGGTCACGCCGGGCAGTTTTTCCAGCGCTTCGCCGAGCGTTGCCGATGGCAGGGCCAGAAGCTCGGTTTCAGTCAGCACGCTGACGCCCTGAAGGGCCTTTTCGGCATCGGTGCGCAAGGGCGCGGTGACCACCACTTCCTGGGTCTCATGGCCCGGCGCGCTTTGGGGCGAGGGCTCGGATGCCACGGCAAGGATCGCAGCGGCGGTGAGGAGGTTCATCATGCAAATCAGCCTTACCGTGAAATACGCAGATTCGGCTTATCGGATGTTATAATATAACGCAAGCTCCCGGATGCGGCCGCATGTGGGCCGCGTGGTGCGCCGGTTGCGGAACGGGCATTGTGGAACGAATGGCACCGGATTAGGCTCGCGACCAAAGGGCCCCGACAAACGAGGCTCGAAAAAATATTTGACCGGCCATCAAGCCGACGCAGGAGGAACCGATGCGTTTCACATTTCCCGGGGCTCTCCGCTTGCGGCCGCGCGTTTTCCTCCCGGTCCTCTGTCTGGCTCTATCGATGTCGCTCGGCCTGATGATTCCTCTGCCGGGATTTTCGCTGACCGGTGTGGCCTTCGGGCAAGGCGTTCCATCGGGCGAAAAACCTTCCGCCGCCCCGCCCGCCGCAAATCCTCCGGCAGGGCTCACCCGACTCCCCGAAGATCCGAAACCTGCACCCGGTTTTGCGCGCGGTGAACGCGTCACCGGTGCCGCCTGGTCGGGTCGCTCGGCCGTGGTCGCGCCCAATGGCGCGGCCGCAACGGCCCATCCGCTCGCCACCCAGGCCGCCATCGATGTGCTGAAAAAAGGTGGCTCGGCGGTCGATGCCGCGATTGCTGCCAATGCCATGCTCGGCCTTGTCGAGCCCACCGGCAACGGCATTGGCGGGGACCTCTATGCCATTGTCTGGGATCCGCGCAGCGGCAAATTGCACGGGCTGAATGCATCGGGCAAATCGCCGCTCGGCCGCTCGCTGGAAGAAACCCGCGCCATCGCCAGGGCCAAGGGCAAGACACGCAATGGCGCGCTGCTCTTGCCGAGCTTCGGGGCGGTGACCGTCACCGTGCCGGGCGCGGTGGATGGCTGGTTCGAGCTGCACCGCAAATTCGGCAGGCTCAAAATGGCCGACAATCTGGCTTCGGCGATTCGTTATGCCGAGTCCGGCGCGCCGATTCCGGAAGTGATCGCCTTTTACATGGAAGGCAATCGCCGGCGGCTCGAACGGGCCTTTGCCGATGGTGAGCTCGAGGAAATCGCCAATGCCCGTGCCGTGTACTGGAAGGGCGGAAAGGGCCCGGCCAGCGGTTCGCTGTTCGTGAACCGGGACCTCGCCAACACCTATCGCCAGATCGCCAGGGGTGGACGTGACGCCTTCTACAAGGGCGCGATCGCTGCGACCATGGATACCTATATGCGGCGCATTGGCGGCCATCTGCGCAAGGAGGATTTCGCGGCCCATAAAAGCCTGTGGCTCGACCCCGCCTGCATTCCCTATCGCGATGTCGAGGTCTGCGGGCTCGGCCAGAACACCCAGGGGCTGTCGACCCTGCAAATCCTGCAAATCCTCAATGAATTCGATTTGCGCAAGATGGGTTTCATGAGCGCCGACAGCCTGCACGCCCAGATCGAGGCCAAGCGCCTCGCTTTCGAGGACCGGGCGCTCGCCTTCCACGATCCCGAAACCGGCACTTTCGACCAGCAGCAGCTCCTCGACCCGGCCTATGCCAAAGCCCGTGCCGCGCGCATCGACATGGCGCGTGCGGCCGAGGAAGTGTTTCCCGGCCTCGATGCGCTGAAAAGTTCCGACACCACCTATCTCACCACCGCCGACAAGGACGGCATGATGGTATCGCTCATCCAGAGCAATTATCGTGGCATGGGATCGGGTCTCGTGCCCGACGGACTCGGCTTCATGTTTCAGGACCGGGGGGAATTATTTGCGCTCAGCGACGGCCATCCCAATCTCTACGCCCCCGGCAAGCGTCCCTTCCAGACCATCATTCCGGGCTTTGCGAAGAAAGAGGGCAAGCCCTGGCTCGCTTTCGGAGTGATGGGCGGCGACATGCAGCCCCAGGCGCAGGCGCAGATCATTATCAATCTGGTGGATTACGGTCTCGACCTCCAGGCCGCGGGCGACGCAGCGCGCTTCCGTCATGGTGGCTCGACCGAACCGACCGGCGAGGCCGCCTCTGGAAAAGGCTTTGTGGTCCTGGAAAAAGGCGTGCCCGCCGAAGTCGCGGCCGAATTGGCGCGGCGGGGGCATGTCATTCGCCCGGCCGATGGCTCGTTGGGCGGCTATCAGGCCATCATGCGCGATTTCGAGCACGGGACCTGGATCGCCGCCACCGAGATGCGCAAGGACGGGTCCGCCGACGGCTATTGACCGGGAACCGGGTTCGGGACGCCCTTGCGCTTGCCTCAAAGCGCGCTACAAGCGGCGCATTCCGGCAAGCTGAATTGCCCGGTTTGCCCTTTTTTTGAATCGCGTGGCGGATCCTGTCCATGGCCCAGAAATTTGCGTTCAGTCTCGTCGCTCCGGAGGGGGAATTCTTCGCCGATGAGGTGGAATTAGTCGTCGCCCCGGGGGCGGAGGGCGATTTCGGCGTGATGGCGGCCCATGCGCCCTTCATGACCCTGTTGCGTCCCGGCATTGTGCGTGCCGAAAAGGATGGCATCGCCACGCGCATCTTCGTTCATGGCGGCTTTGCCGAAATAACCCCCGCCCGGATGACGGTTCTGGCCGAGGAAGCGATCGACCTCGCCGGAATCGATGAAGGCGCTTTGTCCACCGAAATCCGTGGATTGGGCGAGGAGCTGAAGGGCATCACCGATCCGGTCCACCGTGCGGGGATCGAGGCGCGCGCCGCGAGGCTCGAAGCCCTGCGCGGAGCGATCGCCGGCCAGCGACATTGACACAGCCGATCTGACTCAGCCGATCTGACTCAGGCGATCTGACTCAGGCGATCTGACTCAGGCGACTTGCCTCAGCCGAATTGACACAGCCGAAAGCCCTTCCATGAATGCGCCGACCCCGACCGCCGCGCCGACCCCATTGGCGCAGATCCTTGCGATCACGCCCTATAAGGGCGGCGAGGCTGTCATTCCGGGCATCGCGCATCCGGTCAAGCTGTCCTCCAATGAGAACCCGCTGGGCGCTTCGCTCGCTGCACAAGCAGCTTTTCAGGCGGCTGCCGGGAAACTCGCGATCTATCCCGATGGCGGTGCGGCGGAACTGCGCCATGCGATCGGTGTGACCCATGGGCTCGCGCCAGAGCGGATCATTTGCGGCTCGGGCTCGGACGAGATCTTCCAGATGCTGGCGCGCGCCTTTCTCGCCCCCGGCGACGAGATCATCCAGTCCGCGCACGGATTTCTGGTCTATCGGCTGGTGGCGCAGGCCGCAGGTGCCGTGACGCTCTCGGCCCCCGAGCAGGATTTGTGCGCCGATGTCGACGCGCTGCTGGCGCTGGTCAGCCCGCGCACCAAAATCCTGTTCCTCGCCAATCCCAACAACCCGACCGGGTCATGGCTTGGGGCCGCGGGGATTGCACGCCTTCACGCCGGCCTGCCGCCGCGCGTGCTGCTGGTGCTGGACGAGGCCTATGCCGAATATGTCACCGCCCCCGAATATGAATCCGGGCTGGCGCTGGCCGCCGGCCATGACAATGTGCTGGTGACGCGGACTTTTTCGAAGATTTACGGCCTGGCTTCCCTTCGGCTCGGCTGGGCTTACGGTCCTGCGGGCATCATCGACGCGCTCAACCGGGTGCGCGGACCCTTCAATGTCAGCGCGCCCGCCATGGCGGCGGGAATTGCAGCGCTCACCGATCAGGAATTCGTCGCGCGCAGCCGGGCGCATAATTCCGTCGAGCTCGCACGTCTCGCGGCCGGCATTACCGGACACGGATTTCGTGTCGCCCCGAGTGCGGGCAATTTCCTGCTGGTGGATTTTGCCAGCGCCGACAAGGCCGCCGCCGCCGATGATTTTTTCCGCAGCCGCGGCCTGATCTTCCGCGCGATGGGAGCCTATGGGCTCGCGCAATATCTGCGGATTTCGATTGGCAGCGTGGCCGCCGATGACCAGGTGCTGGCCGCTTTCGCCGCTCTGGCTGAATCCGGGGCCTGATGCCCCCTTTGCCCTTTACGCGCACCGCCATTATCGGCGCGGGGCTGATGGGCTCGTCGCTGGCGCGCGCGCTGGCGGAAACCCGGCAATCGGCGACGGTCGCGCTATATGACCATTCCCCGGAAGTGCGGGCGCAGGCAATGGCGCTCGGGCTTGGCGAGGTCACCGACAGCCTTGCCGCCACTGTGACCGGTGCCGATCTGGTCGTGCTGGCAGCGCCGGTCGGGGCGTTTGAAGCGATCGCGACCGGCATCGCCATGCATCTCGCGAGAGGAGCGATCGTCACCGATATGGGCTCGGTCAAGAGCGCGGCGATCGCCGCCATCGCGCCGCATCTGCCCGCCAATGCCCTGTTCATACCCGCCCACCCGATCGCCGGCACCGAGCAATCGGGGCCGGAAGCCGGCTTTGCAAGCCTGTTCCATGGCCGCTGGCAGATCCTGACGCCGCTCGAAGATCCCCGTCCCGAATATCAGGCAGCAATTGCGCGCCTTGCCTGCCTGTGGGAGGCGCTGGGCTCGAAGGTCGAGATCATGGATCCAAGGCGTCATGATCTGGTGCTGGCCATCACCAGCCATTTGCCGCATCTCATCGCCTTCAATATCGTGGCGACGGCGGCCGATCTCGAAACCGTCACCGATTCGGAAGTGGTGAAATATTCCGCTGCCGGGTTTCGGGATTTCACCCGCATCGCGGCCTCGGACCCGATCATGTGGCGCGACGTGTTTCTCAATAATCGCGAGGCGGTGCTGGAAATGCTCGGGCGCTTCAATGAGGACCTCGCCGCACTCGCGCGCGCCATACGCTGGGGGGATGGCGAAGCGCTGGAACAGGCCTTTGCCCGCGCCCGCGGCGTGCGCCGCCGTATCATCGAGGCCGGCGAGGACAGCCCCGCCCCCAATTTCGGCCGCGACCGGGAGAAGGGGTAGAAGGTCCGTTCAGGTGCCCCCTGCGCCTTTCACGTCAGCGGGGGGGGGGCACCTCAGACAGGCTGGCACCCATGGTGCCCGCCTTCCGGGGGTTGCGCGGAGGCCGCTTTCTGGCACAAGTGCCACGAGGACTTGTTCGGTCGCCGGTCGCCGGTGCCGCGCGCACAGGCCAGAAACCGGGACCAGAAACCGGGACCAGGGACCGGGGCCAGGGACCGGGACCAGATACCGGGACAGGACGCAAAGGAATTTCATGAGTTTTTCCAACCGTCCACGGGGCTGGCATTTCGACGAAATCCCGCAGAATTTCGTCCATCATTATGGCGGGGTTGAAATCGAGGCCGGCGACATCGCCTTGTTTCACGGTCAGTTCGGGCCCTATCTGCCGATGCGGATGCCCGACACCGCCGATCCTGAACGCGGCCCCCCCGCCGCCCAGGCCCATATCTATGCGCTGTGGACGCGCATGTTATGGACCGAGACCGGCGATTGGCCGGTGCTGCGCCGGCTGGGTCAGGATGCCCTGCGCTATTTCGCGCCCGTCCATGCCGGGGATCGGCTGGGCGCACGCATGAGCTTTGTGGGCAAGGACGATATCGGCCCCGATCGCGGCATCCTGATTGCCATGCATGAACTGACCCGGCAGGACGGCACGCTGGTCATGAGCGTGATGACGCGCACCGTACTGGCCAAATCTCCTGTCTGAGCGTTTCCTTGCGTTCTGCTGGCGGGTAATTTTCGTTCGATTCTGCTTTGGAACCCGCCATGTCCCCCTCGCCTGCCCTCACACCCGTCGCGCCGCCCCATGAGCGCCTGCTGATCGTCGATTTCGGCAGCCAGGTGACGCAATTGATCGCCCGCTTCTGCCGCGAGTCCGGGATCTATTGCGAGATCCATCCCTTCCACCGGGTCGATGCCGGATTTCTCGCGGGCTTTGCACCGAGGGCGATGATCCTGTCGGGCGGGCCGGCCAGTGTCCATGAGGCGGGCAGCCCGCAGGCCGATCCCGCATGGTTTGTGGCGGGAATCCCCGTGCTCGGCATCTGTTACGGCCAGCAGGCCATGTGCGTGACGCTGGGCGGGCAGGCTTCGGCCTCGGCCCATCGCGAATATGGCCGGGCTGATATCGAGATCCTTGCCGATTCGCCGCTTCTGGCCGGGCTCGCGGCGCGCGGTGACAGCGAGCGGGTCTGGATGAGCCATGGGGACCGGGTCGAGGCCCTGCCGCCCGGCTTTCTGGCGCTGGCGCGCAGTCCTTCCGCCCCCTTCGCGGCGATAGGCGACCCGGGCCGCGGGTTTTACGGCGTGCAATTCCACCCGGAAGTTGCCCATACGCCGCGCGGAAGGCAGATCCTGCGCAATTTCACCCATGGAATTGCCGGATTTTCCGGCGATTGGAGCATGGCGGCCTTTCGCACCGAGACGATCGGCCGATTGCGCGCGCAGATCGGCCCGGATGCCCGGGTCCTGTGCGGATTGTCGGGCGGAGTAGACAGCGCAGTGGCTGCGATGCTTCTGCATAAAGCGATCGGCGCACGGCTGACCTGCGTCTTTGTCGATACCGGATTGCTGCGCCACAACGAGGCCGCCGAAGTGGTCGGCCTGTTCCGCGACAGTTTTGGTATTCCGCTGGTGCATGTCGAGGCCGGGGAGGAATTTCTCGCCCGGCTGGAAGGCATCGCCGATCCCGAGACCAAGCGGAAGATCATCGGGGCCTGCTTCATCGATGTGTTTGAGCGCGAGGCCAATCAGCTCGGCGGGGCGGAATTCCTCGCCCAGGGGACGCTGTATCCTGACGTGATTGAAAGCGTGTCGCTGTCGGGCGGGCCATCGGTCACCATCAAAAGCCACCACAATGTCGGCGGCCTGCCGGCGCGGATGAAGATGAGGCTGGTCGAGCCCTTGCGCGAATTGTTCAAGGATGAGGTGCGCGCGCTGGGCCGAGAGCTTGGCCTGCCCGAGGCCTTTGTCGGGCGCCATCCCTTTCCCGGGCCAGGCCTCGCCATTCGCATGCCGGGCGCGATCGACCGCGAGGGGCTGGCCATTCTGCGCGCGGCCGATGCCATTTACCTCGATGAAATCCGCAAGGCCGGGCTTTATGACACGATCTGGCAGGCATTTGCGGTGCTCTTGCCGGTGCGCACAGTGGGCGTGATGGGGGATGCGCGCTCCTATGACCGGGTGCTGGCGTTGCGCGCTGTGACATCTGTGGATGGCATGACCGCGGAATATTTCCCGTTCGAGCACGAATTTCTGGGCAAGGTGGCGACCCGCATCATCAACGAAGTCAAGGGCATCAACCGCGTGGTCTATGACATCACCGGCAAACCGCCCGGCACAATCGAGTGGGAATGATTCCGCGTCTCTCGCGGACTATCGTAAACGGTCAATAAATCCAACAAATACAATAGCTTGATAATGATTTTCGTTCGGTGTCCGTCGCCCTCTGTCGCGGGCCAACGGA
>JAKFWO010000016.1 GCA_021731815.1 Hyphomonadaceae bacterium
ATGGGCGGAGGGATCGGCGGTGCGCCGGGAGGTGGCATGGCAGGCCCGACGGGCGGGGCCCTTGGCGGTCCAAATCTCGACGCGCTCAAGGCGCTTGGCCAACGCAAGAACGATGCGCCACCTGCAGGAGGTGGGCTTCCCGGCCTCCCGGGACTTTCCGGCCTGCCGGGTTTTCCAGGCAAACCGCCGCCCGAAAAACCGAAAAAATGAGTCCCGCGAAGAACTGCCTTATCCGCCTTTATTGACTTTCGATTCGACGCCGAAACCCCGATTAACCGAGTATTCGACTTTACAGGAGAAAGAAAATGTCGCTAAAGATCCGGCTGGCCCGCCACGGGGCCAAGAAAAAGCCATATTATCACATCGTCGTGGCCGACAGCCGCTCCCCGCGCGACGGGCGTTTCATTGAAAAGATCGGCCATTTCAACCCGATTCTTCCCAACGAAAATGCCGAACGGGTGAAGATCATCGAAGACAAAGCCAAGGAATGGCTCGCCAAAGGCGCCCAGCCCACCGATCGCGTCGCGCGCTTTCTCGGGCAGATGGGAATCATCGACTGGAAGCACGGCAACAACCCGAACCGCGCCGAGCCCGGAAAAAAGGCATTGGAGCGCGCAAAGGAAAAGGCCGACAAGGCCGCTTCCGCCGTCGAAGCGTAACCGCACAGATTTTGCGGCACAAAGTGTTTTCCGTTACCTGCGCCATCGGTGCTGTTTGCGGCAGATGTGCTTGGCCGCCTGTGCATGTCCCGTAAGTCATGCGGGGTAGCTGCCGCGTGATCGCGACCGGAGCGGGCAACCCGCTTCGGTCCTTTCTCCGTTTCTGAACCCTTGTTCGTTTCGAACCATTGTTCGTTTTGCAAAGGACTATCCCTTGAACAACCGATCCGGGCCGCCCAAAGGCCCTCGTGGCCCCTCCGGCCCGAAAGGCCCGCGTGGCCCCCGCAAATTCGATGACCGCCGTCCGGGCGGGTTTGGCGGCGGTGCCGGCGGCGGCGACCGTCCGTTCCGCGCGCGCGAAGACCGCGGCTTTGAAGACCGCCCGCGGCGCCCGCGCTTTGAGGATCGCGATGCCGGTCCCTCGGATCGGCCGGCGGGTGAGGCCCCGGCGGGAGATCGGCCCATGGGAGACCGGCCGCAAGGTGATCGGCCGCAAGGTGATCGGCCCATGGGGGATCGCCCCTATGGCGACCGCCCACGCAGCGACAGGCCCTATGGCGACCGCCCGCGCAGCGATCGCCCCTATGGCGACCGCCCGCGCAGCGATCGCCCCTATGGCGACCGCCCACGCAGCGATCGGCCTTATGGCGACCGCCCGCGCAGCGACAGGCCCTATGGCGACCGTCCGCGCAGCGATCGTCCCTATGGGGATCGCCCGCAAGGTGATCGGCCTTATGGGGATCGCCCGCGTGGGGATCGGCCCTATGGCGACCGCCCGCGTGGGGATCGGCCCTATGGCGACCGCCCGCGTGGGGATCGGCCACAGGGTGATCGTCCTTACGGCGACCGCCCGCGTGGCGACCGGCCACAGGGTGATCGTCCTTATGGCGACCGCCCACGGAGCGACCGGCCCTATGGCGACCGCCCACGCAGCGACCGGCCCTATGGCGACCGTCCAGGCGGGGATCGGCCGCGTGGCGACCGGCCCTATGGCGACCGTCCAGGCGGGGATCGGCCGCGACCCGAGAGCGCGGAGCGGCAATGGGACAGCATGCGTTCCTTTTCCAGCGATGCCGACAAAAGCGGTCGCAGCGCCGACAAGCGGCCTGAACGGCCCGCGCGGCCGCGCGAGGCCGCACCTGAAACGGCTTTTGGTGCCGCGCAAATCGGGGCGGACGAAAAGCTCATTGTGGTGGCGGAAATTGCCGGCGCCTTCGGGGTCAAGGGCGAGGTGCGCCTGCGTGTGTTCACCGACGAGCCCGAGGCCGCTTTCCAATATGGACCGCTGCTGGATGGACTCGGCCGCGTCGTTCTCACTCCGGTCAAATGGCGCGCCCATGAGGGTGTCTATGTAGCGAACACCAGCGAGGAACGCAGCCGCGAATTCTGGGAAGGACTGAAGGGGCTGAAGCTGCATGTTCCGCGCGCCTCGCTGCCCGCACTTGAGGACGGCGAGTATTATTTCGAGGACCTGATCGGGCTCGCCGTGGTTCACACCGACCAGCGCGCGCTCGGCAAGGTAATTGCCGTGCACAATTTCGGGGCGAGCGATCTTCTGGAGATTGCTGCAACTCCCGGTTTTGAGGCTGCCTGGTTCCTGCCTTATTCCGACGATTTCGACATGGAAATCGATCTGGCCGCCGGCACGATCATCGTCGATGCGCCGGAATCCTTCCTGCCCTTTGGCGAGGAAGAGGACGATGAACTCGATGAGGAATTGCTGGCTGAACTCGCGGCCGAAGAAGACGATTCCGAAAGCGGTGGGGACGAAGAAGACGACGAAGACGACGAAGACGATGTAGAAGATGAAGAAGATGAAGATGAAGAAGACGGTGATGAGGCGGGGGAAGACGATTTCGACGTGCTCGGTGACGGCGAAGAAGACGAGGACGAAGACGAGGACGAAGACGAAGACGAAGTCCCGGGGGCGGACGAGGACGACGGAGAAGCAGAGGCCCCGCCGCCGGCAGCGCGTGCGAAAGCGGCGCCGGTTTCCGAACCGGCTCCGAAAAAGGCTGCGGCTGCAAAGAAGCCGAAGGCCGAAGTCGCGCCGACCTCTGACATCCCCGACGAAACGCCCGTCAAACCGGCGCGCAAACGCAAAAAGGCGGATGATTGACCCGATTTCCGGGCCCGATACATTTCGGGCCCGGAACCTTTTTGGCCAGAATCCTTTGGGGCTAGAATCCTTTTGGGCCAGTATCCTTTTGGAGAGAGAATCCCGCACCACAAATTCCCTCGTCATGAGAGTTCGCGGATCGGGGAATTTGCCGCGTGCGGGGGAGCCGGGGCCCGGCCTGGTCTATTCCCGACGCAGCACGCGGTCGACGATGAAATTTCCCAGCATTCCCGCGCGGTAATCGCGCTTGAGGGCGACCGGGTCATATTCGCTCGCCGCCCATTCGAGGAAGCTCAGGCCGCTTCTGGCAAAGGCGGCTTCATAGGCGTCGCAAAAGGCGTCCAGCACGCCGGTCTTGCCAATCTTTATGTGCAGATAGCGCGCCGATAATTGCCTGCGGGCCTCGCTGAACGGCTGATTGAGCCGGAACAGGCAATACAGCAGGGCCCCCATGCCGGCGCGGTCTGCCCCGCTCTTGCAATGCATGAGTGCGGGATATTCGATGCGCTCAAACAGGTCGCGCGCGGCACGCAGGGTGGCGAGATCGGGCGGCTCGCGCGACAACAGGCGCAAATCCACCATATCGATGCCGTGGCTGGCGCAGGCCGCGCGCTCCAGCCGATAATGGGCCGCCGTGCTCGGCCCGCGCAGATTGATCACGGTGCGGATCCCCTTGCGTGCGGCCCAGGCGATATCGCCCGGCGAGGGCTGGTTCATGCGCAGCATTTCGGGTGAAATGGCGTGCCGGTTCTTGAATATCAGGCGCAAAAACCCATGATCTTCGAACAAAAGCGCGCTATGGGCTCTCAACCGGGCGCCGGCGGTGGACAGCCCGGCACTCAAGGGTTCGATGGTCATGGGGGTCCTCGTAGGATCGGTTCGGGGCTGCCGGCGGGAGAATTGTCTCAATGCTCAAGGCGATCCTCGCCCACGAAATTGTGCAGCAGGTTCTTGGCAGGACAATCGATCTCGCCTTGCGACTGCTCGCTGCCAGTATACGCTGGCACATCACGGGGCAAATGAATCTGGCGGCGGCGGCGCAGAGCGGGGCACCGGTGATTCTGTGCCTCTGGCATGGGCGCCTTGCCATGGCCCCGCAGATCTGGGCGGAGGCGGGTCCCTTGCGCGGGCTTTCAGCCGCCTTTGTGGTGTCGCGCTCGCGCGATGGAAATATCGGTGCCCGGATCGCCACCCGCCTGAACATCGCGCTTATCCGCGGTTCGGGTTCGAAGCCCGGAAACGGAAAGCGGAACAAGAGTGACAAAGGCGGGATGGACGCATTGATCGGGATGGTCGAACATCTGTCGGGCAAGGCCATTCTGGGCCTGACGCCGGATGGACCCCGCGGTCCCGCCCGGCAGGTGGGGCCGGCGCTGGTTTTGCTGGCCGAGCGCACGGGCGCGGTGATCGTGCCCGTGGCGTGGTCGGCACGGCGGGCGCGGCAGCTCAGGAGCTGGGACGGGTTTCTGCTGCCCTGGCCCTTCACCCGTGGTGCGATCTGTTTCGGTGCCCCGATCGCGCCAGTGCGGGGAGAGCGCAGCACCCGTGCGGCCCGCGGCCTCGGGATCGCAGCCGCCCTGGATGGGGTCACACGCGCCGCCGACGAATTCTGTGATCGCCGCGCATGAGTGCTTTTGCCCTCGCCGCCTATGGTCTCGTCGCATGGATGCTCAATCCGGCGCTGCCGCTGTTCCTTCGATGGCGCGCGCGGCGAGGGAAGGAGGATCCCGCCCGCCTCGGCGAGCGGCTGGGCCGCGCATCGCTGCCGCGACCGGAGGGCATGCTTGTCTGGCTACATGGGGTGAGTGTCGGCGAAAGCGGCGTGGCCCGGATGCTGGCGCTCGTTTTGGCCGAGCGGCAGCCGGGGCTGAATTTCCTCGTCACCTCCGCTACACGGACATCGGCTGCCCAATGGAGCGAATTCTGCGCGTGCGATCCGCTTTTCCGTCACCAATTTGTCCCGCTCGATTCGCCGCAATGCGTCCGAAAATTCCTCGATCACTGGCAACCGGACCTTGGGATATTCATTGAATCTGAAATCTGGCCCAATCTGTTGCGCGCCAGTGCGCGACGGGGGATTCGTCTTGCGCTGGTCAATGCGCGGATGAACGCCCGATCGCGCCGCTTCTGGCGCAGCGTTCCGGGTGCCGCCCGCGCGATATTCGGAGGCTTTTCCTTTATCGGCGCGGCTGATTCTGAAACAGCCGAAATGCTCGGGAAATTCGTGATATCTCCACCGATCCTCACCGGAAATCTCAAGGCAGCCGGTTCGGCGACGGGGCGTAATCAGGCCTGGCACGATCGTCTTGCTGCGGACTGGCAGGGCCGGTTCGTCTGGATCGGGATCAGCACCCATGACGGCGAAGAGGAAATTCTGCTCGCCGCCCATCGCCGATTGCGCGCGCGGCATGGGAACAGCATCCTCATTCTGGCGCCGCGCCATCCAGAAAGGGCGGACCGGGTGGCAGAGATCGTCACTCACGCGGGCTTCACTGCCAGCAGATGGAGCGGGATATTGGCGGGCGCATCCCAGCCGGGCGGGAATGACATTCTGCTGGCCGATCGGCTCGGCGATATGGGATTATGGCTCGGCCTCGCACAGGCGGCGTTTATCGGCGGCTCGCTGCACCCGGATTACAAGGGGCATAATCCGATGGAGGCGGCGGCGGTCGGGGTTCCAATCCTCGCCGGCCCGCATGTTTCGAGCTTCGCGCCGCTTTATGCCCAATTGCGGGAAGCCGAGGCGATGATCCTCGCAGAAACAGATGAAGCGATCGCGATGGCCCTTGTCCGCCTCGCCGGCGATCCGGCTTTCGCCCGGACTCTGGCCGATGCCGCCCAAAAGATGCGCGCACAAGCCGCCGCCGGGCTCGACGTCACCATCGCCGCTTTGCTCGCTTTACTGGAGCGGAAATAGGCATGCGCGCACCGGAATTCTGGGATCATGTTCATGGGCGCGCCTCCGCCCCGACCATCCGGGCGCTGCTGACCCCGGTGGGCTGGATCTGGCATGCGCGCCGGCGGGCCCGCATGGCGCGCGTGACGCCTGAAAGGGTTGCGGCACCCGTTCTGTGCGTGGGCGGGGCGACATTGGGCGGGGCCGGCAAGACCCCGGTCCTGCGCGCCATTGCTGAAACCCTGCGCGCCAGGGACATCTCCCTCGCGACGCTGGCGCGCGGCTATGGCGGGCGGGTGAAGGGCATCCTGCGGGTCGATCCCGGGCATCATGATGCGCGCCTGGTAGGCGACGAGGCTTTGCTGCTCGCCCGGGACGGCATGCATTTCATCGGGGCGGATCGCGTGGCCGCAGCGCAAGCGGCGATCGCTGCGGGTGGCCGGATGCTGGCGCTCGATGACGGCTTTCAGAACCCGCATCTGCACAAGGATCTGAGCTTGCTCGCGGTGGATGCCAGCAGCCTGTTCGGCTCGGGCCGGCTGTTTCCGTGCGGCCCCTTGCGCGAAACGCTTGCGGAAGCTTTTGCGCGCGCCCATGCCATCGTACTGGTGCATGCACGGGCCGACGATATGGACAGATCGCCACCTGCTGAACTCGCCGGGTTTCGCGGACCGATCCTGCGGGCATTTCGCGAAATCGGGCCCGTTCGGGGGCCAGAAATCCTTGCGCCAGGTGCGCGGATATGCGGCTTTGCCGGCCTTGCCCGGCCGGAGCGGTTTTTCGATTCCCTGAAGGCGCAGGGTTTCGACATCGTTGATTTCACGCCATTTCCGGATCATCATCTGTTTCGGCCCGGGGCGCTGGAAGCACTCGCCCGCATCGCCGCCGGCGGGAAGGCTGCCTTGATCACCAGCGAGAAGGATTGGGTCCGGTTGACGCCGGAATGGCGCGCGCGGGTCCATGTTCTGCCGATGCGGATCCGGTTCGGGTCGGAAACCCTGCTGCACGATGTGCTGGGGCCAGTAACCGGCCCAGTAACCGGCCCAGTAACCGGCCCAGTAACCGGCCCAGTAACCGGGCCAGTGACCGGGCCAGTGACCGGGCCAGCGATTGACGGGGCGCGCCAATGAAGACCTCCCGCATGAAAAACTGGATCTGGAAGGCCGAAGCCATGGGCTTTTCGTCGCTGAAGCACGCATTGCTTGCCCGCAGCATCGAGGATGCCTCCGATCTGGGGGCGGCCCTTCTGGGTGCGATCGGCCCGCGCCTGCCCGCCCATCGCACCGCGCTCGACAATCTTGCGCAGGCCTTTCCGGAATTGTCGCCGAAAGCGGTGCGGGATCTGGCCGGACGGGTCTGGCGCGAAATCGGGCGGACGATGGGCGAAATTCCACATCTGCCGGGCCTGTCGGTGTTTACCCGGGATAGCCGCTTCACACTCATTGGTGGCGAATTGCTGGAAAGCCTCAAGGCGGAACGGCGGGCCGCGATATTTATCTCGGGCCATTTCGGCAATTGGGAGGCGATGGCGGCGGTGCTCTGCCAGAGCGGGCTCGATTGCGCGATCACCTATCGCCGGGTCAATAATCCATTGATCGATGCCGAAATCATGGCCATCCGCCGTGGCTATGGTGTGCGGACGCTGACGGCGAAATCACCCGAGAGCATTCGCGACCTCTATCTTGCGCTCAAGGATCGCCGGTCGGTCTCCATTCTCAACGACCAGAAGCTCAATGAAGGGGTCAAGGTGCCTTTTTTCGGTCGCGGGGCGATGACGGCACCAGTGGCCGTGCGACTCGCGCATAAATTCGGCGTTCCACTTGTGCCGTCCTCCACGTTTCGTACCGCGCCGGGCCGGTTCCATATCACGGCGCATCCACCGATCGCTTTGCCCGGGACCCTCGATTCCGACGGCGTTTACGAGAGCCTGTGCGCGGTGAACCGCTTCCTCGAAGACCGCATCCGCGAGCGCCCTGAGCAATGGTTCTGGGTGCATCGCCGCTGGCCGCGGGGATAGGGCACGTCACGCTTCCCGCCGGAACAGGACTTCGATCCCGGCGGCGGCGGCGTCAGGAATGGCGTGCGGTTTCTCGAGCCGGATGCGCACTTCCACCACACGGGCATCGGCGAACATGGCCACGGCCAATTGTCCGGCAAAGGTCTCGACCAGTTTGAGATGGGCCGCCCCGCCCAGCCGGCGGGCCTCGGCGGCAATCCAGTCGTAATCGAGCGCCTCGCTCATCTGGTCCCGGGCGGGCGTGAGCGACGGATCAAGCACGAGTTCCACGTCGAGCAGCAGCGGCTGGGCCGCCAGCTCCTCATGGGCATAGACCCCGATCCGCGCAAGGATCGTCAACCCGCGGACAAATACCGTCCGGCGAGCGCAATCGGGCGCAGCAAGGCCAGGCTCTGGGGGCGAGGCAGACATGGTTGGTCCTGACTATTCGGTAATGCCCTCGATATCGGGCGTGCGCCAGGCCAGATGCTGGCCACCATCGACTGCGATCGTCTGGCCGGTGATGGATTCAGCACCGACCAGAAACACCACAGCCGCCGCGATTTCGGCCGGCCAAGGCCCCTCTTCCAGCAGGATCGCCGCCTGTTGGCGGGCGAAGTCCT
Source organism: Hyphomonadaceae bacterium (assembly GCA_021731815.1). Taxonomy (GTDB): domain Bacteria; phylum Pseudomonadota; class Alphaproteobacteria; order Caulobacterales; family Aquidulcibacteraceae; genus JAKFWO01. The sequence continues at coordinate 8,294 of JAKFWO010000016.1, forward strand.
GCTCGCTCTGGCGGCGATTGCGCATTGTGGGGCCCGGTGCGATTGCATTGACCCGTACGGCAGGTGCGAGGGCCTGCGCCATCGCCGGCAACGCCGCATGCAACGCCGATTTAGACAGGCTGTAGGAGAAAAACAGCGGATTGGGCCGCAGGACCCGCTGGTCGAGAATGTGAATCACATCGCCGCGTGTCCCGGGTGGCAGGCGGTTGGCGAGCGCCTGGGCGAGAAAGACCGGGGCGGTCACATGCAAGGCGAGGTGCCGGTTATAGAGTGCGGGCGACACATCGCGCAGATCGTCGGGCTCAAAGACCGAGGCATTGTTGACCAGCACCCCGACCGGTCCACCGGCCGCGCTTTCGGCGCGCGCCCAGAATGACGAAAATTCGCCTTTTTCTGCAATCGCTTCCAGATCTCCGGCGAGAATATCGGCCTCGCCTCCGGCGGCGGCGATATCAGCAGCGGTCGCGCGGGCTTCTTCGATGGCGCTCTGGTAATGGATCACCACCCGATAGCCGGCCGCCGAAAGCGCCAGCGCGATCGATCGGCCAATTCGCCGCGCGGCCCCGGTTACCAATGCGGTTTTCAGCCGGGTCTGCGCCATGTCAGATCCCGGGCGTCCAGTTCTGTTCCTGCAGAACCGCTCCGACGAGATACGCCCCATAGGCCGTCAGCATGACGATTCCTGTCAGAAACCCGATCTTGCGGCGCAGGATGACAAAAGTGGACAAGGCGAGCACGCAGGCCAGCATGATCAGGCTGTCAAAGCCCACAAGCCGCGCCGGAGCCTCGATGCCCCCCGCAAGCGCTGCTGCACCGCCAACCCCCAGCACATTGAACACCACCGAGCCAAGCACATTGCCGATCGCGAGATCGGGCCGCTTGCGGAAGGAAGCCACCAGCGAGGCCGCGAGTTCCGGCAGTGAGGTGCCAATGGCAAGCAGCGACAGCCCGATCCGTTCATCCGACACGCCCAGAACCTTGGCGAGCGCGATGGATTGTCCCACCCCGAAATGGCTGGCCAGAGTCAGTGCGGCCGCACCAAAAATGATCGCCCCAAAGGCTGAAAAGAAATTCGTGGGCAGGCCGGGCATGTCCTTGATGTCGCGCAATTCCACGATGTCAGGGTCGCTGGATTTGGGGTTGCGCGAGATCAGCGCGAGGATCAGCACATAGGCAGCCAGGCCGCCAAGCAGAATATACGCCTCGGTCCGGGTGAAGGGATTGGGACCGAAATTGAGAAGGCCGACCCATAAAGCGGCAGCCGCAACGGCCGCCAGCGCGCCCCGCGTCAGGCCCGGCACGGCGGTGGCGAGCGGGGCAATCAAAGCGGCGATCCCGACGACGAAGAAGCAGGAGGCAATGGTCGAACCGGTGATATTGCCCAGTGCCTGACCCGGTGCGCCCTTGGCGATTGCCTGAAGCGCGATCGCGAGCTCTGGCGCTGAAGTGCCGAGCGCCACCAGGGTCAGCCCGACGAGAAGCGGGGAGATTTTCAGCGACCGCGCCACCCCGATCGCCCCGCGGATCAGCGCATCGGCGGCCAGCACCATGACGATCAGGCAGGCGATGACGATCGCACCGCTCATGTAAACGGTCATTTTCCCCTCCCCGGTCGCTTCGTCAAAAATCGCGTGATTTCAGTCGATACGGCCATATTCGACGAGATTGAGCAAGACCAAAAATGCGACGAAACTGAAAATGACAAGAATTGGGGTCATGATACTTTCCCTTATTGTCGAAACCCTCGCGCCCGGTGGAGGGACGCACTGACTTGGGACCGCCACCACATGCCGGTGGATCGCGATATCGTGTTCTTCCTAAACCGATCTTTTCTCATCGTCCATCTCATGCCGCATGGGGCGTGGCTGGGCGGCGAGCCCGGAATCCGCGTCGCGCCCGGTTTTCTCCGCCTCGTAATCGGCATTGGTCTTGCCGAGCCATTTGAAGGTGAGTGGCAGATGGATGAGAATGAACACAAATGTCAGGGGAATGATTCCAAGCAGCTTGAAATTGACCCAGAACGCTTCCGAAAAATTCCGCCACACCACTTCGTTCAGCCCGGCAAGGAACAAATAAAACAGCCCCCAGCGCACCGCGAAAACATGCCAGATCGCATCGGGAAAACTGAACGCCTGGGCAAACAACAGCCGCCAGACATTGCGCCTGAAGGCCAGTCCACCGAAAATGGCTGTTGCAAACAACAGGTTGATGATGGTCGGCTTGACCTTGATGAAAAGATCGCTGTGAAGCGCAATTCCCAGCCCGCCAAAGGTCAGCACCACCACTGTCACCACGGTCAGGAGTATCGGAAGGCGCTTTTCCACAAAGACGGCATAGATCAGCGCCGCAAGGGTCGCGGCCATGAAAACGGCGGTGGCGAGATAAATCGGCTCTCCCCAGATCCCGCCCCAGCTTTTCAGCGTGTTCCTGTTTCCGGCGGCAAGATTATAGGTGACCATGAAAATGAGCGCCGGAATGAATTCGAGGATAGCGCTGTTTTGCCGGATCTTCAGTTTCTCGGGTTCGGAGGCAATGACGGGAGGAAGAGGATGTTCTTCTTCCAGAAGCCCGGTCTGCTCTTTGGGCAGGGTTGTGTCCTCGGCGGGCTCCGCGGGGGATTCCATGGGCGTTTCCGGGCGCGCTTCCGGAAACAGGATGTCCCGATCCGGCGGAGGCGGCGGAGAAGGCGGGTTGGCCTCGGTCATAGGGATACCTGATCATGGAGCGATCACACGGAAATAGCCGCAATCGCTGCGCGCTTCAAAGCCAAATTGCGCCTCGGTGGACCCGGGCGGGAGCGAAATCGGGCGGAGAGGAAATTGCGCGGGAGCGAAATTGCGTTTGGCCGGCTTTGGGTTCAGGCTCTGGCGCAGTGACGAATCAGGCTTGGGTGTGAGGATGAAACGACAGACCGCTGGCCCGGAACTCGAGCGCCTCGTGACGCTCATCGCCAAACTTCCCGGGCTTGGCCCGCGCTCGGCGCGGCGGGTGGCGCTGTTTCTCCTGAAAAAGCGCGACGTGCTGATGATTCCCCTGGCAGAAGCCCTGATGCTGGCGGCCGAAAAAGTGCGGCCCTGCGGGACCTGCGGCAATTTCGACGCAATCGATCCCTGCGCCGTCTGCATGGATTCCGGCCGGGATCCGGGGCTGATCTGTGTTGTCGAAGACGTCGCTGATCTCTGGGCGCTGGAGCGCGCCAGCGCCATCCGCGGGCGTTATCATGTGCTGGGGGGCGTGCTGTCGGCGCTCGATGGCGTGCGCCCCCAGGATCTGCGCATCGACAGCCTTGTCGCCCGCGCCACTCTGCCCGAAATGCGCGAGATCATCCTCGCCATGAATGCCACCATCGATGGCCAGACCACCGCGCTCTATCTTACCGAACGCCTCGCTTATCTGCCGGTCAGGATCACGCGTCTCGCGCAAGGCGTGCCGGTCGGGGGCGAACTCGACCATCTCGATGAAGGGACGCTGCTCGCGGCTCTGACCAGCCGCCGCGAATTCTGATCATGTAAGGGCGGCGGCCCTTTTGTCGAATGGAGAAACAGGCGGGGCCCAAACGAGTGAAGGAACAGACCCCGGGGAAATGGATCAATGAGGGCGACGCGTTCAGGGCGACGCGTTCAGGGCGACGCACGCCGGGCAGGGAGGGACGCAACCGGCAGGCCCGCCAGAATCAGCGCCCCGTCGAGGCCATCGCCCAGCGGCTCATCGAGCTGCGCCACAATCCGCTGGCGCAGCCAGGGTTTCATGCGCCCGGCGAGTCCTCCCATCAGCACACAGCGTGGTGCACCACGGGCGACGATCGTCTCGATGAAGCGTTCGACGTGAAGGCTGGCCTCGCGCAGGATCGAGACGGCGATTTCGTCGCCATTCTCGGCGTAATCCATGACCAGCGGCGCAAAGCGCGCATAATCCCCGGGACTGGCACCGTCCATCCATGCGATCACCGAAGGGATCGCGTGATCGAACTGTTTCGTCACGGCCTGGCTGAGCGGGGTGGGCCGCGTGCGTCCGTCCAGCGCGCGCAAAGCGTGCCGGATAGCGCTTAGCCCAAGCGCGGCGCCGCTTCCCTCGTCGGAAATGGGAAAGCCGTAGCCGCCAATGCTGACACTGTCCTCGCCGCGCTTCACCAGCCCGATACTGCCGGTTCCGAGGATGAGAATGGCCCCATCCTTGCCCAGATGCGCCCCCAGATTGGCGATCACCGCATCGCTGCTGAACTGAACACTGGCCAATGGGAAATCGAGGGACTGGATCAACGCCTTCATGCCCGTGCGATTGATTCCCGCGATCCCCATGCCGCCTTTGGTGGCCGCGACATCCTTCGCTGAAAAACCGGCGGTGTTGGTGGCGGCCTGACAGACTTCCATCAGCCGCGCATGCAGCGCCTCGGCGCCGATCCGCGCATTGGCGGGCCCGTCGGACGCCTCGGCGAGCACCTTTCCGGTCGCGTCAGTGAGCCGCGCTTTCGTCGCCGTTCCGCCGGCATCGATCCCCAGATAAAATGTCATGCTGCCTTCCACAATGGGCTGATCCTGCTTGTCGGGTCCCGGACGGGAGCTCGCCCGGATTTGCACGCGTTGGAAAGGAAATCTCACTCCCGACCGCCGGGAGCCGACCAGGATTCGTTCCGGTTACGATTAAGTGGTATGCAAGTGGTATCTAGCGGTTTCCGGCTTTTCTGTCCATGGCCATTCAGATCGTCCGGTTCGGTCGCTATGAAAAGCCCCGGTGCGCAGACACGAACACATTCCCTCAAACCAGTGATTCCATCTCTGCGGAAAACGCGTTAACCAGGCATAGCGCCGCCGCGTGGTGCCGGGTTCCGGAACCGAATGGCGATTGGGGTACACCGCGTGGATCACGGAACGGGATTGTTTGTTGTTCAGGTCTGCGTGTTTCTGGCCGCGACCAGCCTGCTCGTGCCCGCTTTTCGCCGGCTGGGCTTCAGCTCGGTCATGGCTTTTCTGGTCATCGGGATTCTGCTCGGGCCGAATGTGCTCGGCTATCTTGCCGGATTTGCGCCCTGGCTTGCGCCGGTCGCGCTTGATCCGGAGGGGCCCGCGCGCTGGTTCGCCGAGCTCGGCGTGGTGTTTCTGCTGTTCATGATCGGGCTCGAGGTCTCCCCCGAACGCCTGTGGGCGTTGCGGCGGCTGGTGCTCGGGCTTGGAATGTCGCAGGTCGTGGTCTCGGCCCTGGTGATCGGTTTCTTTGCGCTGGCCTTTGGAAACAGCGTGGCGGGGGCGGTGGTTACGGGCCTCGCACTGGCACTGTCATCAACCGCGGTGGTGCTGCAATTGCTGGCCGAGCGTCGCCAGCTCGCAGGAGGGGTCGGCCGGGCGAGTTTTTCGGTCCTGCTGCTACAGGACATTGCGGTCATTCCCATCCTGTTTGCGGTGGCTGCGATCAGCGAGGGACCCCAGGCGGGCGCGGCGAAACTGCCCATCGCCCTTGCCGCGGCGCTGGCAACCATTGCGGGGATCCTGATCGTCGGCCGTTTCCTGTTGCGGCCATTTCTGCGCTGGGCGGCGGGAGTGGGCAATCGCGAGGTGTTCGTTGCGGCCACCTTGCTCGTGGTTCTGGCGACAGCCTCCTTTGCCGCCTTTGCCGGCCTGTCCATGGCGCTCGGGGCATTTCTCGCGGGGCTGTTAATTGCGGAGACCGAGTTTCGGCACGAGATCGAAACCGATATCGAGCCCTTCAAGGGCCTGTTTCTCGGCCTGTTCTTTGTCACGGTCGGTATGCAGATCGAGCTTGGCCTGATCGCGGAATCTCCGGTTCCGGTGCTTGCCGGCCTTGTCGGTCTGTTTCTGGTCAAGGCCGGCGTGATTGCCGGTCTCGCGCGGTTGTTTGGCCTCAAATGGTCCCAGGCGATCGAGCTCGGATTCCTGCTGGCGCAAGCGGGCGAGTTTGCTTTCGTCGTCGTCTCGCTGGCGCAACGGGGCGGGATTTATCCCGATGCAATTGCTGAATATATGCTGTTGATCGTGGCGCTGTCGATCTTTCTGGCACCGATCGTCGCGATCCTTGGCGCGCGTCTGGCCCGGATGGTCAGCGAGCGCGCGGAAAGCGGCGACGAGCACGCGCCCGAAACCGCCGAAGGCCATGTCATCATCGCCGGCTATGGGCGGGTGGGACAGTCGATCGGGGAAATCCTCCAGCACCAGGAAATCGCACATGTGGCGATCGATTCCGGGGCGGAACTGGTGGGCGAGCTGCGCCGTCGGGGCTGGCCGGTGCATTTCGGCGATGCCAGCCGCAAGGAGGTGCTGGCGCGTATGGGGGCCGAGCGCGCCGCCGCGATCGTCGTGACAATGGGGGCACCGGAGGCCGTCGAGCGGCTGGTGAAACTGGTGCGCGAAACCTGGCCGAATGTGCCGGTCTTTGCGCGCGCGCGCGACCCCTCGCAGGCGCGGCGCTTTCACGAGGCCGGCGCGTCCTTTGCAAGCCCCGAAACCATCGAGGCCTCGCTTCAGCTTGGCGAGGCATTGCTCAACAGCCTCGGCTTTCCCGACGAGGCCGCGCGCAAGGTGATCGATGAGCGTCGCGAAAGCGAACGGGCGAAAGCGCTGCTGCTTCCGGACTGATCCCGGCCGGGTTCCATGCGGCCAGCATCAAATCCGATATGAGTGCCCATCCCCCGGGTTTGGCCCCCCGGGGGGCGGGGTCGATCAGAAGCGCCGGCGCAAAGTCACGCCGAAGGCGCGCGGCTGGTTGGTGGCAAAGCCGAGCCGGGCGCGTCCGCCGCGTTCGCGGTCGAAGGCGAGCTGGGCGTTCTCATCCAGCAAATTATTGATATAGGCCGAGAGTTCCCAGGCGCCGCTATCGATCCCGGCATTGATATTGAGGATCTGATAGGCGTCGAGCTCGAGATCAAGCGCTGTGATTTCATTTCCGCTCGCCCCGCCAAAGGGCAGGCCGGAGACGAAATTGCCCGCATTGCCCAATTGGTCCGAAGGCTGGGTAAAGCGCGTGCCGACATATTGAAGCGAGAAGCCGAAATATCCCTCGCTTTGGGTGTTGAACACTTCCACCGGGAAGGAATAATTGCCGCTGACCGCCACCTGGAATTCCGGAACGGAGGCCAGGCGATTGCCTGATTCGACACCGCCGAGAACGGCACCGGCGTTGGAGATGACGCTCGAATCGAAGCGCGATTCGAGGATGGAACCGGCGACAGACAGATTCAGGCCCTTTAACGGGCTGGCGGACAATTCGAACTCGACGCCGCCGGTATGGGCTTCCGGCACATTGAAAGTGATGCGCGAGGAGCAGGAACCGGCATCGAGCGTGACCTGCAAATCCGAAATATCAGTATAAAACACCGCAGCGTTAAAGGTTACGCCGCCTGATTGCGCCTTGAGCCCGAGTTCATAATTCCACAGCCGCTCGTCGCCGAAGGACTGGAACGCGCCGAAAGTCGCGAGGTCAGAGCCCTGGCACAGGGGCACGTTGAGTGGATCGTTCACCCCACCCAGCCGGAAGCCGCGTGCGGCCTGGGCGTTGACCGAAATGGTTTCATTGACCTTGTAATCAAGGATGAAACGCGGGGTGAAGCCGTCGGAGGACGTATTGTCCTCCCGCCCGCTATCGCCATTGGCAAACAGCCCGCCCGAGGTAATCGTGCGGTCCTCGTCGAAATTATAATAGCGCACTCCGGCCGTGAAGGTCAGGCGTTTGGTCAGATCGAGCGACCCTTCCCCAAAAAACGCATATTGTTCCAGCGCGAAGGGCAGATCGGAATTGAATGGGCTGTTGGCGGGGAAACCATTGGCGGCTTGCGCTGCTGTCGGAAGATTGTTGTTGGGAATCGCATCGGCATTGACGATCGCCGCCCGTGCGTTCTGGAACGCGTCATAACCCGGCGTCGGCAGACGCTGCGAATAATTGCGCTGGGTATTGGCGTAATAGGCACCCACCAACCATTGCAGCCGCCCGTCGCCGGTGGAGGTGAGGCGAATCTCCTGGGTGAACTGGCCCAATTGCGTCCGGTCGAGCAAATTGGACGGCAACAGAGCGCTGGCGGCGGGAAAGCCGAGATCGAGCGACACCGAACCGGTCAGCGCGCTGGCGTCGCGGCTGACCAGGATATTGCGGTCGGTATAGCTCGACACCGAAGTCAGTTCGACGGGGCCGAAATTATAGCTGAGCACGGCGTCGCCGATCAGCGTCTCGTCGGAGAATTGCTCCCCCAGCAGCAGAAATTGCTGACGCTCGGCGAATTCAACCGCCGGGCGGGTCGTCGTGAAGGGATTGGCGAAGAGGTTGAAATTCTCCTGCCGGTTGAAGCCGTCGGCGATCACGCGCTGATAGAGAATCCGCGGTGTGAAGCTGAAACGGTCACCGGGTGTGAATTTGACCGCGACCCGACCGCCGAAGCGCCGGCCGCTATTGACATTTTCATTGACCTCCCCGGTTTCGGTCAGGGCATCGATGAAGCCGGCAAACTCGGTGTAATACCCCACCGCGCGCACGGCGAGCTTGTCCTGAACAATCGGGATATTGACCGCACCCTTGCCATGGAAGCCGACGCCGCCCTGGGAGAGCACATTGACATTGGCCTCGACCTGACCGCTGAAATCCGACGCATTCGGCTGATTGGTGATATAGCGGATCGTGCCGCCGACCGAGCCCGAGCCAAACAGCGTGCCCTGTGGCCCGCGCAGGGTCTCGACACGGCTGATGTCGAAGAGATCGATATCGGGCGTGAACAGCGACAGGGAAATAACGGATTCGTCGAGATAGATCCCGACCTGTTCCTTGACGCCCGGTTGGTCGCGGACGATCTGGCCGGCCGACACGCCGCGGATGGACACCTGGCTCTGTCCCGGCCCGAGATTTTGCACGACGAGGCCGGCAACATTGCGTGAAATGTCCTCGATCGAGGTCAGGCCCTGGCGGGCGATTTCGGTCTGGCCGAGTGCATTGATGGAAAAGGGCACGTCCTGAAGGGCAGTCGAGCGCTTGGTGGCGGTGACGATCACCGTCTCGGGCTCGCCATCCTGGGAATCGGCATCTGCCTGCTGGGCGAAAGCCATCCCCGGCGCGAGGAGCAGCGCCAACGCTGCGACGCCCGACAGCGCCCAACGGCGCAGATGTTTCGTGGTGGCCATCATGTCCGTCCCCTGATCCGTTTTTCCGACGCATTCATTGACCGCATGCGGGGGGAGACCTCCCCAAGCGAGACAATAAATGCGTGCATGATTGCGCAATGGAACGGCTTTAATGGCGCGCGTCAACGGGTTTGAAAGGTTAACGGGCCGCCGGAACGAAGTTTTTCTGCCGATGCGGCCGAAATGCATCAGATTTTGGAAGGGCATCGCGTGCCGGTTGTGGCGGTCGGTTATGCAGGCCGGCACTGCGGGGAGGGAGTCCGGGGATTATCCTTGCGTTCACGCGTAAGTTGGCTTCGCAATGATATGCCGGCGGGAGATTTCATTTCGCAAGGGCCGCCTCATCACAAGAGCATAAAGGTTTGGTGAATTGTTTTGAATTAAGCGATAATTAACAATATTGATTGCGTCATACTGAATTGAATTCAGAGGGCGTGCAATATTGACCACAAAATGTTTGGAGGAAGAGATGCGGTTCACGCAAGGAATACGCTTGCCCGCCCGGTCGGCGCGGCAGGAACTGGCGGCCAATGCCCATCGACTATGGAAAACATGTGTCGTGCCCCTGCGCGCGGTTTTCCTTTCCATGATTGGCGCAGCAGCTTTGACGGCACCTGCGGCCCTCGCGCAGGTGCCTGCCGACACCCTGTTCATGCGCAGTGCCGTGGAAAATGTCGACGGCACGGTGACCCTGCCCTTGTTCCGCGGCTCGAGCGGCGGGCAAACTGTCTATTACATCATCACCGAAACGTCTGATGCGGCCTTGTCCAACGCATTGGGTGTGAATTTTGCGCCTGCTTTGGCCGAGGCCCAAAATAGTGCCGCAGTGCAATTTGTGGGCAGCAATTCGACGGCGAATTTCGCGTTTCCGGCCACGGTGACGTTCAATACCCGACCCGATCCGAACACACCGGCCATTTCGCCGGCCGATGGTTCGCTCGAGCCGATCCCGACCGGCACGCCCCCGGCGCGTGGCAATGCCGGCTATAGTCCGCTGGTACAATTGCCCAACGGGATCATTGTCAACGCGCCGCATATCCAGAACAATAGCGGGCGGCACCCCCGATCTGTATCGGTCAATACTTCGACCCTTCGGGTGGTGTATGACGAGACCGACGGGTTTGAAGGCAATCAGCCGGTGCGTTATATCTCGACCGATGCCTCGACGGAATTTCTGGCCGCCGCCGAAAACGTGATCTTTGCACCAGCCCTCGGCAATATCCGGGGGCCGGCTACGGCTGGTCTTGCATTGCTCGATGACGGTCAGGTCGGGCGCAACAATATCCAGCGCCAGGGCTTTGATTCGGCGGTTGCTGATCGCCTCGATCCGCTCAATGTGCTGGAATTTAATCCGTTTGAAGCAGGCTATAGCCCGATCTGGGAAACCGAACCGCATCGCTGGGCTCCCGGACTCAATGACGGTATCCGGAATATTCGCCAGCGTGATTATGACGTCGTCGAGGAAAAGGAAGCTGCCGGACAATTGCTCTCCCCGGTTGAAGATCCCAATGCTCCGGAAAAAGTCGTGAATTGTCCTATCATCAGCCGGAGATCTGACAGCGTGCCGCCAAGCTTCACGCCGGTGCTGGCGTCGCTGAATCCGGGCAGCCAACTGGAATTGTATCGCTCAACACGTTCACCCGAATTGTTGGTGACAGAACCAGATGGCTTCGAGGTGTTTCCAGATGGAACAGAGTCGACGACGCCTGTGGCGACAATCACTAATGTTGAGATTCGCATTGTGTCGCAAACCGGAACTGCTGCCAATGGTGTTTTGGTAGCGGTTACGGAAAACCCCGCAAATGGCACCCGCCAATGTACAACAGGATCAAATGGTATCTGCAGCGTCAGTATTTTTAAAAACATCGCCGATCCAGTCGTCACTATTCAGGTTGTTGCTCTGAACAGAGTGGCAAGCTTCGTTCGCCACACAAACAAAATTGAAATCAATTAAAATACTCACCCGCCCCATGCCTGGATCTGTTCCAGCAGGAATGTCCGAAATGCCTCGATCCGCTTGGACCGTCGCAATTCGGCGGGATAGGTGAAATAGACTTCGAAGCTTGGGCCCCTGAGATCGGGAAGCACCCGGATCAGGGGCCCTTTGTCTTCGATCATATATTCGGGCAGCGGGCCGATCCCCAGCCCGGCCTCGATCGCCTTCATCATGGCCTGGACATTGTTGACGACGATGGCCGCGACGCGCGGGGGCCGGTCGTCACGACCGATCCGCGCCGCCCAGTCGAGCTCGCGCATCGGGCTGGCTTCGCCCGAAGACCAGGCGATGATCTTGTGCCGGTCGAGATCTTCCGCGCTTGCCGGCGCGCCGCCATTGGCATCGAGACAGGATTTCGACGCAAACAGACTGGTGCGCACCGTCATCAATTTGCGCTGCACCACTTCGGGATCGGTCGCCGCCCACAGCCTTATGGCGGCCTCGGCCTCAAAGCGCGACAGATCGAGCGCCCGGTCGTCCAGCACCAGATTGAGCCGCACATCGGGAAAGGCCCGCGTAAAGGCCGGCAGGCGCGGCACCAGCCATTGCGTGCCGAGCGCCACGGGGGCCGTGACCTTGAGCTCCCCCTGGGGGCGGTCATGGGCGTCCTTGATCGCCGAATCGGCGAAAGCGGCGGCGGCCGCCATGTCATTGGTCGCCCGTTGCAGGGTCTGCCCGGCCGCGGTCAGCGCCAGCCCGCGTGCATGGCGGTGAAACAGCATGACACCGATGGAGTGCTCGAGTGCCGCAATATGCCGCGACACGGCCGATTGCGACATGCCAAGGGCTTCGGCCGCCGCGGTCAGCGACCCGGCCTCGGCCGCGGCATGGAAGCTGCGCAATTTGTTCCACTCGATTCCGGCAAGGCCCGCCATCGCGTCATTCGGCGGCGGTGTCGTGCCGCGCCATCCTTGCTGTCTCCGGTTCCGCATTGCGCGCATGGTGCTGGAGAAAGCGCTCGGCATCGAGTGCGGCCATGCAGCCCAGCCCCGCCGCCGTCACCGCCTGGCGGTAGATGTCGTCGGCGACATCGCCGGCCGCGAACACCCCGGGAATGACCGTGCGGGTGGTTCCGGGCTCGACCAGCAGATAGCCATTGTCCCGCATGGGCAAATGGCCGGCGAAGATGGCGGTCGCCGGCTGGTGGCCGATGGCCACGAACACGCCATCGAGCCCCAATTCGCTGACTGTCCCGTTGGTCGTGTCGCGCAAGGCAATTCCGGTCACTCCGGACGGTTCTCCTCCGCCCAGGATTTCCACCACCTCATGGTTCCAGCGCAGGGAAATTTTCGGATGGGCAAACAGGCGTTCCTGAAGCACTTTTTCGGCGCGCAGATGATCGCGGCGGTGGATGAGCGTCACTTTCGACGCGAAATTGGCGAGATATAGCGCTTCCTCGACCGCCGTATTGCCGCCGCCGATCACCGCCACCTCCCGTCCGCGAAAGAAGAAGCCGTCACAGGTGGCGCAGGCCGAAACGCCGAAGCCCTGGAATTTCCGCTCGCTCTCGAGTCCCAGCCATTTGGCCTGGGCCCCGGTCGCAATGATCAGTGCATCGGCCGTGTAGAGCATCCCGCTTTCGCCGATGAGCCGGAAGGGACGGATGGACAGATCGACGCTTGCGATATGGTCCTCGACAAATTCGGTACCGACATGAAGCGCCTGGGCACGCATCTGCTCCATCAACCACGGCCCCTGAATGACCGAGGCGAAGCCGGGATAATTCTCGACATCGGTAGTGATGGTCAATTGGCCGCCCGGCTGCATCCCGGAAACGACCAGAGGCTTGCGCAAGGCGCGCGCGGCGTAGATCGCGGCCGACAAGCCGGCCGGCCCCGAACCGAGGATCAGGATTTCGCTGTGGCGGATCATGGCTGCGTCCCTTCTGAGGGGGTGGAAGCGGCGGAACGTGGCAGGGACATCGGGGGCTATCCGGTTTGGAAAGGCAATGGGGTGGTTTTGGCGCATGGCCCCAGGAGAGCGATCACTCCCTGCCATCGCAGAAATTGCGGTCGGGGAAAAGGGTGGCCGGAGAAAAGGGTGGCCGAGGAAAAGGGTGGCAGGGATCAAGAATTTCGCCATCAGGGGATTTGCCCCCGGATCGGCCCGCACCTTCCTGCCGATGCCCGGCCGTTTGAGAGATGGGAAATGCGAGGCGCGCAATCAAGCCCGGCCCTCGAATGCCCCGGGCGGGGGATGCAACAACTCACCGGGCCAGCGCATTTTCATCAAAAGTGTAACCGCGGTCTTGTATGCGAAAATCCGCAGATTCAAATACCGGGAGCATCCACGAGGTGCCCATACTGGCCGGGATGGTTGCGTGGCCGGGTTTTCGTCCTTATAAGCCGCCTCCTGTCGGAGCGTGGCGCAGCCCGGTTAGCGCACTAGTCTGGGGGACTAGGGGTCGTGGGTTCGAATCCCGCCGCTCCGACCATTCTTGCGGGCCCGTTCTTGCAGGCCCGTTCTAACGGGGATGTAACAATTTCGGCAAATGCCGGCTTTCAGCTGCCATGCGCCGATCAGGAAAAATGCGTCTGATCGGGTGACGAGCATGCCGTGAGATGCGGTGGCTGCGCGGGCTCCAACGGATTGAGAGCCCCGCCCTCGCGCGTGGCATGGTGCGATGTCACCCGATTGAACAATGTCTCATAATTCGGGTGCAGTGTGCCGAAGATCCGGTCCCAGATCAGGCTATAGAGGCCGAAATTGTAATTGATGCTGCGGTGGTGCTGGTTGTGGCTGGTCGATGTATTGATCCAGTTCAGTGCCGGTGACCGGATGAATCCCTGCGGGAACAATTCATAGCCCAGATGCCCGAGCACATTGCTCAACAGGGAATAGAACCCGATCAGAGCCAGAGCGATCGGATGGACCGGAAACAGGGTCGCGAACAGCAGGATCCCGCCGAGTTCAATCAATGCCTCGATCGGATGGAACGCAAAGGCGGCCAAAGGCGAGGGATTGGTCGACAAATGATGCACGCGGTGGACGCGCTCAAAGACCCCGGGCAGATGCATGAAGCGATGGGCCCAATAGAAATAGAAATCGTGGAATACGATGCCCGCCGGGATGGAAAGCCAGAACCACCACAGGCCGAAAGCGCCAATGTCAGGATAGAGTTTGAGGGTCGGTCCCCCGTCCCGCAACAGCAGCATCCCGGCGACTGCCAGGCCAAACAATCCGATACTTGACAGCGACCACAGGAATTCCCGTCGCAATTGCACGGCGGTGAAGGGTGCGGCCTGGATCCGGCGGGTCGCGAGAGGTTTGCGGAACAGGGTGACGAGCCCGAGCGCTATTCCCGCCACCACAAGGTAACGGGCGAGAATCAGGCCCCCGACGACCAGGAATGCCACCGGAAACAAGGGCAGGCCGGCATTTTCGGCCAATCCGCGCGCAAGCCCGGTCTGGAGCATGGACGTATCTCCTCTCGTCGAGCGATGATCCAGCCATAAAGGGGCCGGATAAAGCCGGGATTACGAATGCGGGTGCCGGTGATCTGCGCGGTGCGCCCCCGGGGCGTTTTCAGCAAAGATCCGGTCGGGATTTTGCTGAAAACGCCCCGACGGGTGGGGAGGGGCGTCGCCGCGCGGACCGCGGTCCGGTCCGGCTTACCGCGGGCAGGCCACCACTGCGCCTGCGCTGTTGGTGCAGGTCGTGCTGCGGGTGATGCCCGTGGCGCTGTCGAAGCTGGTTTCCGCGCGGATCGTGTTGCCGGCCGCGTTGGTTGCTTCGCTGCTACGCTGGGCGGCAACGGTTCCGTCGGCGTTGCGGGTGAGATTGCCGGAAGTCCCGGCCGTACCACCATTGGCACCGGTGACCGATGCATTGCCGCTCCGGGTCGCCGAACCGTCAGCATTCACCACTCCTGTGGTCTCGCGCTGACCCGCAGCACCCTGGGCGGTTGTGAAAGCCCCGTCTGTGTTGCGCGTCGTGTTGCCCGCACCGTCGGAGGTGATGGTTCCCGTCCGCGTCGCACGGCCACCATCGGGACCAACAGCCGTCGCCGCCCGGCCGCAGGTTCCTGCCCCGTTGCTGCCCCGGCATCCGCGGGCGCGGGTGACCGAGCCGCCATTTTCACCGGTTGAACGGCTCACACGACCCACGGCCGCGCCTTTTTCGTTAATGGCACCCGCCGCTACGCCGCGTTGTGTGCGGGCAGCTGCGCGTTCGCGCGCCTCGGCCACGCCGCTGATGCACAGGACACCGATCGCGAGGCTCATGCCAAGGGCGGCGAGAGAGGTTCCATTCAGTTTGAGAGACATATTGATTGACACAGGCTTGCTCCATCCAGGATTTTGCCGCTTCTGCAGCAGCGATGAGAGGCTTTTGCACCCGACCCGTTGCATGGTGATGTCGGATGCAGACAAAGTTGTTTCAAACTGTTTCGTTCAAAGGCGTCTGTAACGCCATGAAATATAGTTCTGCTTTGTCGGGGTGGCAAATCACCATGGCTGGATCCACAGGTGCCCGCATGAGCGAATTGCCCGCCCAGGTGCTGATCGTTGATGATGAGGCCGAGCTTCGCGCCTTGTTGCAGCGTTATCTGGGCGAAAATGGCTATTCCGTTCGCGCGGTGGCCGATGCCAAAGCCATGGACCAGATCCTCATGCGCGAACGGATCGACGCGATCGTGCTCGATCTCGTTATGCCGGGCGAGGATGGTCTGGCCATTTGCCGTCGGCTGCGGGCCGCAGGTGATGACACGCCGATCATCATGCTGACCGCGCGCGGGGATCCGGTGGACCGCATTCTCGGAATCGAGATGGGGGCCGATGATTATCTCGCCAAACCCTTCACGCCCCGGGAATTGCTGGCGCGACTCAATGCCATTGTCCGGCGTGCGCGGCGCGGGAGCACCCGTTCGGGCCCGGGCGGGAAATTCCGCTTCGGGCCCTTTGAACTCGACAGCCAGACCATGCGCCTGACCCGTAACGACCAGCCCGTGGAATTGTCATCGCGCGAATATGCGCTGATCGCCTGGCTTGCCGCCCATGCCGGACGACCCCAGTCGCGGGCAAGGATCATTGACGGGGCCTTTGGCCGCGATGCGGAAGTGACCGACCGCGCCGTCGATGTCCAGGTCACGCGCCTGCGCAAGGCGCTGGGGGAGGATCCGGATTCCCCGCGCTGGCTCAAAACGGTCTGGGGTGTGGGCTATGTGCTCGCGGTGGATGATGAAGGGCCCGCATGAATTCAGTGTGGTCTCCATTCCCGTTCCTGCGGCAGAACGATCATGGATCGGGAAAGCCCGCTTCTGCCAGCCTGTTCCGGCGCCATGCCGCCCTGCTCGTGATTATCGTCCTTGCGACCCAGATCGTCAGCCTCAGCCTGTTTGCATCCCTGTTGATTACACCGAGGGCGCGACAAGTGGCCTTCATCATCGGGGATCTGGTTGAAACTCTCGCGCAAACCGCCGATTCGACAAATGTCGACCAAAAGGCCGTTCTGATCGACAGGCTCAATGCGACGCCCGATTTGCGGCTGCTTCCGGTCGGCAGCGACCCGCCGGCCCTGGGACGCCGATTACTGGCCAGCGAGCGCATCTTTATCAGGACAATGACCCAAAGGTTACTGGCGGGACGGCTTTTGGATTCGGGCGGCAGCGCACATGGTATCATCTGGCTTCAGGTCGAATTTGCCGGCGAGCCGCGCTGGATCTCGGTTCGCGGCCAGGGTGGGGTCAGTCCCTTCGCGACCTTTGTTCTGGCGTGTCTGGTCATCAGTATCCTCGCGATCCTTTCGGGGTTGATGCTGGCCAACCAGATCGTGCGGCCGCTCCGCAATCTTCAGGCGGCGGCGGACAAATTGTCGCTGGGCCGCAGCCCCGAACCGCTTGAAGCCGGCGGCCCGCGGGAGATCGGGGCGCTCGCCGAAAGCTTCAATCGCATGATGCGGCGGCTCGAAACTGCCGAAACCGACCGGAATCTGGTGCTGGCCGGGGTTTCACATGATCTGCGCACGCCCTTGTCCAAATTGCGGCTCGCGCTGGAAATGATGCCGGCCGATGATGATTTGCGCGCGTCCTCGATCCGGCAGGTCGAACGCATGGACCGCCTGTTGCGGCAATTTCTCGATCTCGCGCGGGGATTTGAGGCTGAGCCGGTCCGGGAAACCGACCTTTCGGAACTCGTGCGCTTTGCCGTGCATGACAGTGGCGAGGCCGAGGTAAAACTCGTCGTGCCTGATGAACCGCCAATCGTCGCCGTGCGGGCCGATGCATTGCGCCGCGCCATTGTCAATCTCATCGAAAACGCCGCCGCCCATGGAACCAGGCCGATCGAAATCCGGCTCGGCGCGGTTGCCGCCGGCGTGTCCATCGCAGTTCGCGATCACGGGTCTGGCATGGCCCCGGACCTCATCCCGCATGCGGCGACGCCCTTCCGTCGCGGCGATGCAACGCGCAGCCAGGGCTCCGGTCTCGGCCTTGCGATCGTCGAGCGCATTGCCATCCTGCATGGAGGCGGGCTGCGCCTGTCCAATCATCCGGGCGGCGGGCTTGAGGCCGCAATCGACATAAAACCGGCACCCATCTGAGCCGCGCCGCTTCTTTCCGTACTCATCGGGTGTCGCGGCCGGATTTTTCCGCGTTCCGGTGGGCGGTGACATAATTCCACAGGATCAGGGCGGCAGCGGTCCGAAAGGGCCGCCAGCGTTCGGCACGCGGGGCGAATTCCGCCGGGCGCATCCGGGTTTCCGCGCCGGTGAGGATCCGAAAGGATTCGAGAAGCGCCAGATCATTGTCGGGGATCAGATCGTCGCGCTGGTCGCAGAACATGAGATAGAGGCGGGCCGTCCATGGGCCGATGCCCCGGATAGTGCACAGGGTGGCGAGCGCGTCGTCATCCATCATCGCCGAAATCCGCGCGAAATCGAGGGCACCCGAAATTTCTGCTGCCGCGACCGATTTGAGATGCGCGACCTTCGGGCGCGACCAGCCGCAGGCGCGCAATGCCTCCGGGTCAGCCGCGGCGATGCCCTCGGCCGTCACCGGGGCCGGATCGGCCTCGACCCGTCGCCACAGGGCCTGCGCCGCGCCGGTGGAAATCTGCTGGGCGGCGATGAGCCGGCAAATGCCCGCAAAGCCGCCTGGCCATTCGCGCCATTCAGGTTCACCCGCAAATGCCAGCGCTTTTGCGAGGATTTCATCGCGCTCGGCGAGACTGGCGAAGGCCTGTTTGCGCGCAAATTCGCGCCCGATTACAGATTCCGCGATTTCGGATGATGGATTTCCCGGCATCGGTGCTGTTTCACGGAAACTCACCAGCCCCGGGTCATGGCCCGGAACTGGCCGGCCGCCATCCGGTCGAGGATCGTATTGGCGGCTCCCGCTCCCATTGAAAAGCCCAGCGCCTGCAAGGCACCCGGCTTGCGCGCGGGAATCCGGCGAAAACGCGTCTTGCGGCCATAACGCGCGCGGATGGTGGCGTAGAGGCCGCCCAATTCATCGACCAGGCCGAGCGCCCTCGCCTGTTCCCCGGTCCAGAAATCGGCATTGAACAGGATGTCGTCCGATGCTTTCAGCGCGTCGCCGCGCCGTTCCCGCACGAGGGCCTTAAAGCTGTCATGGGTGGCACCGATCACCGCCCGCAGCTTTTCGGCCCCTTCCGGGTTCTCGGGCAAAAAGGGATCGAGTGCCGCCTTGTGGGCTCCGGCCGAATAGACCCGGCGCTCCACCCCCAATTTGTCCAGCAATCCGACAAAGCCGAAACCGCCCGCGATGACACCGATCGAGCCGACCAGCGACATGGCATCGGCATGGATTTCATCGCCGGCCAGCGCGATCATATAGCCACCCGAAGCGCCCATATCCTCGATGAACACGAAGACCGGCAGGCCGGTTTCCTCTGCCAGATCGCGGATGCGGTCGTGAATGAGCCTGGACTGAACCGCCGCCCCGCCGGGGCTGTTGACCAGGATCGCCACCGCCTTGGCGCGCGGCAGGAAAAAAGCGCGTTCGAGGGCATGTTCGATTCCCTCAAGCGTCAGCGCATTGGGTGCGGCAGCTCCGATCGGCCCCTCGAGCCGAATGACCGCCACCCGCGGCGGCGGATGCCGGAACCGACGCCACATCCCGATAATATTCATGACCAATCCTTCGCGACGCTGCAAAAGCTTAGCGCGCGCTGCAAGCCCTGTGCAAGCACCATGATCGCGCGAATCAGGGAAGTGGATCAGGGAAGTGGATCAGGGAAGTGGATCAGGCATCGGAACGGGTGCAGGACTGCGCGTCCAGTCAAATGCGCCGCCCGCCTGGATCATTACGGCTTCCGGGCTATGGATCCATTTGCCCATCGCCGAATTGTCTGGTGACGGGGCAGGAATATGGAGGAAAAGTGGCGGCAGGATTTTGGGTGCCGCCCTGGAATCGCGTCGGGCGCGCAGCAGGATCCGCCGGGCCGGTTGATCGGGCCGGGAAAAGACAAAGACCAGTTCCACCGCCCCCCAGCCATTTGCGAGCCCGGCAAGCAGTGCCCCCACATGGTCGGCACGATGGATGAGGGTCAGGATGCCTTTGGGTGCGAGGGCCCGTGCGGCGGCCCTGATCCAGAATGCGACCGGAATTTCGGTAACGAGGCTGGCGCGCCGGGCGGGGGAGGGCAGGCGCAAATTCCCGGCATTTTCGATGAAAGGCGGATTGGCGAACACCTGGTCGAACCGGCCTGTGAATTCCCTCGGTAAATGCGCGACATCTCCGGCAAATGCCTCCACCCGATCATCAAGCCCGTTGAGCGCTATATTGGAATGCGCGCGGGCAAGCGCTTCGGAAACACGCTCAAGACCGGTGAACCGGGCATCGGGCGCGCGCGACGCAGCGCAGATGAGGGCCGCGCCCGCACCGCAGCCCAGCTCCAGCGACCGGGTTCCGGGGGCCGCGGCGAGCGCAGAGGCGAGCAGGACCGAATCCATTCCGGCCCGAAAGCCTTTGACAGGCTGGAGCAGCCGGATCCGCCCGCCATGGAAGAAGTCAATGGTCTCTTCCTCCGCGGGGATTTGACTTTCTGCCAAATCATTTTTGGCCAAATCATTCGTGGCCAAATCATTCGTTGAATGCGTCAATGCCGCTGGAATTGTTTTCACAGGAAAATCAGCCAAGAGGATCGTGCCTGTCAAAAATCATATTCCGTCCGCAGATCGGCGAGGGCTCCCTCGGCCGCCGCGCGATCGGCGTGGCGCACGCAGACGCGGCGGGGAAAGAGCACCGTCACGCCCTCGGTCACGGACATTTGTTCGTCAAAAACAAAAGGCTCAACCCCGCAATCGCGCAAAACCGCCAGCGCAAAGCTCAGGAAAACCACATCATTGGTGCGAAACAATTCGATCATGATCCTTCCTGACCCCGGGATCGGGCGCAACAGGGCGCTTGCACCCTTGCCAGCCCGCGCCTTGACCCTCGCGCTCCCGCGCCGGTAGGATGGGACGGTATTTTACGAATTGGCAAGGGGTTCTGACCGGGTGCGCGCTGAGGCCGAAACAACCATTCCGCGGGTCGCGACGGAAGATCTGGCGCGTTTGCTGGAATCCGATCTGCTGGCGGTTGAGGCCACTATCGCGGCCCGCATGCAATCACCGGTCGGTATCATTCCTGATCTCGCGGGACATCTCGTTGGGGCGGGCGGAAAACGCGTTCGCCCGATGGTGACGCTCGCTTCGGCGCGGGCGGCGGCGGCCACGATGGGTGTGCCGCTGGCGGTCGAGAATGTGGCGTGCCTGGCGGCGGCGGTCGAGTTCATCCATACCGCCACCCTGCTGCATGACGATGTCGTGGATGAGAGCAGCCTGCGTCGCGGCAAGGCCGCAGCCCACCGCATCTGGGGTAATTCGGCGAGTGTGCTGGTCGGCGATTTCCTGTTTGCCCGGGCCTTCAATCTGATGGTCGAAACCGGATCGATGCGGATCCTCGACATCCTTGCCTTTGCCTCGGGGGTGATTGCCGAGGGCGAGGTCCTGCAATTGGCCAATGCCGCCAATTGGCGCATGACGCGCGAGGCCTATTTTGCGATTATCGAGGCGAAAACCGCGGCCCTGTTCGCCGCCGCCGCCGAGGCGGGTGCAGAAGCTGCCGGAGCCTCCCCACCGATTGCTGCCGCCTTGCGCGATTATGGCCGGCATCTGGGTCTCGCTTTCCAATTGGTCGACGATGCGCTCGATTATGATGGTACCACGACCACACTCGGAAAAAATGTCGGCGATGATTTGCGCGAGCGGAAGATGACGCTTCCCATCATCATCGCCCGCGATGCGGGTGGGGCTGAAGCCGAGGATTTTGCGGCCCGCGTCTTTGGAGAAGGTCTGCAGCAGGCTGCCGATCTCGACCTCGCGGGTCAGCTCATCCGGAAGACCGATGCGATTGCGTTGACCATGACGGAAGCCATGGCCCAGGCGCTCGCTGCCAAGCGCGCCATTGCCGGGCTCGCACCTGGCCCTTATCGGGACGGCTTGTTCGATCTCGCGGATTTTGCTGCGGCGCGCGTCCAGTGAAGACCTTCATGGCCAAACTCTTTTGGGGAAGATATCCAATCCTCGCCGCGCTGGTATTGGGTCTCGCTTCCTGTGCGCCTGCGCCCGCTTCCGTTGGGCGCAAGGAGGAAACAGACCCCCGCGCGACCGCAGGGCCGGGCAACGCCGGACAAGGCGGCGGGGCAACAGGGGAAGAGAGCGTCCGTGTTTCGCGGGATGAGGGCGCATCCGCCGCCGACCAATCCGGGGAAGGCGGCCGCGAGCGGGAAAATGCGCGGCGGTCCGGCTTCGATTATTACGTGCTTGCGCTGTCCTGGTCGCCCGCCTTTTGTGCCGATCCCGAAAATGCCGGGCGTTCGCCAGAGCAATGCGCGGCCGGGCGGCCCTATGATCTGGTCGTCCAT
Source organism: Hyphomonadaceae bacterium (assembly GCA_021731815.1). Taxonomy (GTDB): domain Bacteria; phylum Pseudomonadota; class Alphaproteobacteria; order Caulobacterales; family Aquidulcibacteraceae; genus JAKFWO01. The sequence continues at coordinate 30,268 of JAKFWO010000016.1, forward strand.
GGGTTGTGGCCGCAATATGAGAAGGATTATCCGATCGATTGCCCGACGGATGGCGAGCCATCGCCCGAACTCGTGACAAAAATGCTCGATATCATGCCCTCGCCCCGGCTGGTCGCGCATGAATGGCGCCGGCATGGTGGCTGTTCGGGGCTGGATCCCGAAGGCTATTTCGCCGCAACGCGCAAGGCGCGGAATGGCGTGAAGTTGCCGGAATTGCTGCGCGCGGTCACCACATTGCGTCGGGCCAGCGCATCCGAAATCGAAAGCGCGTTTCTCAGCGCCAATCCCGGGCTCGGGGCGGATGAAATCACGCTGCAATGCCGGAAAGGCCGCTTTCAGGGGGTGCGGATCTGTCTCGACAAGGCCTTCAAATCACGGGTCTGCAGCGCAGATATACGCGAGACCTGCCCCGAAGGGCCCTTGACCATCGCCGCGATTCGCGCCGGCAAATCCCGGCCTGCCAGTCGCCCGTAATGGGCCAACAAGGGCCCGGCAACCAAATGGAGGGCGGTTTCGAACCTCCATGCGTTTGTTACGAACGGCTGATTCCCTTCAGGACGAAAAAACTCTAGATTGCTGTCCGAATCAGGCCATGGGCGTCGGGGTGGCAAAATGGACAATCCTGCAATACCGGCAGGCAGCGATTCGTTGTTGCCGACGCTCAGCCCGGCGCTGGCCGAGGTCGAGCAGCAACGGCGAAAGCTGATCACGCGCTGGCGGTGGAGCGTCCTCGGGGCGCTGGTGCTGATGCTGGCGGTGTTCGGGCTTTCCGGTGGCCCGGTTCTGCCGGGCTGGGCGGGACCCTTTGCCATTCCTGTGGGGATCGGGCTCGTTCTTCTGGGATTGCGGCCGTTATTTGCTGTGCGCGAGCGCATTCGCGGCGAGATCTATCGCGCCGCCGCCGATGCTTCGGGTCTTGCCTATGCCCCGGGTGCCCCGCATTCGGAAGAAAACGCCCGGGATATGGACTTGTCGCGGCTGGTCTATTGGGGAATGTGCCCGCGGCACCAGTGGATCGAGATCGAGGATTCCTGGCACGGTGTGCGTAACGGCCGGGATTTTGCCCTGTGTCATCTGCGATTATACGAAAAACCCCGGCGCGGCGGGCGCAATGCGCGAATCGCTGACCTGCAATATGTGGAAATTCGATTTCTGCGCCGGTTCGAAGGGACAAGCCTGTTCCTGACTGGTGCTGCGGCGGGTCTCGATTCCGGAAATCTGCCCAATCAGGTGGCACTGATCGATGTCGAGCGCACGCACCCGGCGAATCTGCGGGCAAGTCGGGAATTGGAGGCGCGGTTCTTCTTCGACCAGAAGCTCCGCCAGTGCCTGCTGGCGCTCGAGGAGGCGCTGGCGGGCACGAATCTCCGCGCGCTGCTGGAGGGTGATCGCTTCCTGATTTTGCTCGATGGCAAGCGCCTGTTCGAGCCGGGATCGGTCTTCAGTGCGATCGAGGGCGAAGCCCAGGCGCGCGCCGTTATCGCCCAATTGGCGGAGCTGCTGGCAATGCTCGATGCGCTGGCCGATCCGCCGCGCCCGGTTCCACCATTATGAGACGGCCAAAGGCCTCGCGCAGGTCAAACCCGTTGCGAGGCCTTTGGTGAGTGGGCTGATGATCAGATAGCCAAATCCGCCCGGGCTTTCGGGAAGCGGGTGATATCAATTCGCGACCTTGTAGCGGTCATTGCTCGAAAGGCCGGCATGCCAGGTCTTCAATTGGGCGGCGGCATTGGAGCTGATGGCCCGGTCAACGGCTTCGCGAATGCAGACGCGGAGGTCTGACGGCGCGGTATTGCCGGCGGCCTTGCACACTTTTTCTGCGGTCCGCACAATGGCCTGGTGGAGCTTTGCCACTTGCGCGGGATCGGACAGATCCATGCCTGACAGGGAAACCGCGCCGGAATTGGCGAAAGCGGGTCCCGACAGGGTGAGCAGGGCGGCGGCGAAAGCAAGCTTGCGAATCATGGATGTTCTCCCTTTGGTGGTTTTACTGGCCTTGGCAATTTTACTGGTTCGTGATCCGGCATTGGCCAGGTCGTTTCCGAGGTCGAACAGCGAATATTCCTCCGTCTGTTCGGATAGTGTCATAGCTTCCCGGCGGTTAAATTGAGGTGTGGGCAATCCACCGCCAAAAGGCGGGTGAATTATTGAATTGTTTACACTAATTGCAAATTTGTCCTTGATCGGGCCATTGTCGGACACACGACTCGCGTCATCCGACGGGCATTGGTTCGCGCAATGTCAGGAGAATCAGGATCGGGTTCCAACCCGAAAATCCCTGGATTCAGTCTTCGGGGGCGCATTCCGACACCAGCGGGACTCCACTTTTGGATCATCCCGCTTCAGGGTAAACATGGCCATTTCGATTGGACCATTTGTCGAATTTCCACGCGACGGGGCAGCGGGCACTCCATGCAGATCATCGAACGGTTTTCGGGTTTGGCCGAACATTATGATGCGCTGTTATGCGATGTCTGGGGGGTCGTCCATAATGGACGAATTGCCTTTGACCGCGCCACCGATGCCCTTGTCCGCTTCCGTGCCATGGGCAAGCAGGTGATCCTGCTGACCAATGCCCCGCGGCCCGGCTTCATCATTCCGCCGCAGCTCGACCGGCTTGGCGTGCCGCGCACCGCATGGGATGCCGTGGTGACCTCGGGCGATGTCTCCCATACCGAAATCGCCGCCCGCGCGCCGGGGCCGATGTTCAAGCTCGGCCCGGAAAAGGACCTCGAACTTTATACCGGGCTCGCGGTGGATTTTGTTTCCGGGATGAGCGCGGCGAAAACCATCGTCTGCACCGGTCCCTTCGATGAGGCCCGCGAAACGCCGGAGGATTACCGCGCGCGCTTTGTGGAAGCGATTGCGGCGGGTGCCGAAATGATCTGCGTCAATCCCGATAAGATCGTCCGTTTCGGCGACCGGCTGATCTATTGCGCAGGGGCGCTGGCCGAACTCTATGCCGAACTCGGCGGTCGGGTGGTGACCGCGGGCAAGCCGCATGCGCCCATCTATGACGCGGCCTTGCGCATGCTTGCGGGGATCGCCGGGCGGCCAGTCGATCCCGCCCGGGTGCTGGCGATCGGCGACGGGCACGAGACGGATATTCTGGGGGCCAATCGCGCGGGGCTCGATTGCCTGTTCATCGCCACGGGCATCCATGCCGAGCGGCTGGCCGATTTTTCCGTCGCAAATCTCGAGGCGATCCTTGCCGAGGCCAATGCGCAGGCGCAATATGCGGCCCGGGAACTCATCTGGTAACAGATCGGTACGCGACGGATGGCGGCGCTGCATTATTGCTCTGCCCGGACTGCGTGCCTTCCTCTATAATTTGCCCATGATCATGTCTGCGCTGCGCCTCTTTCCCAATGGGCTGACCCTTTTGCGGCTGTTGCTTGCCGTGTTCATCCTGTGGGCGGTGCTGCGCGGGCATACTGCCTGGGCGTGGTGGGCGATTGCGGCGGCCGGGCTGAGCGATCTGCTCGATGGCATGATCGCGCGTGCGCTGAAGGCGGAGAGCGCCTTTGGCCAAAAGCTCGATCCGATCGCCGACAAGGCTGTGGTTACGGCGGCCCTCCTGCCGATTGCCGCTTCTTATTTCGGACAGGTGGCCATGCCAGGCGTGCTGATTTTTACCGCAGCCGCGATCATCATGATCCGCGACTGGGGAATCGAGCTTCTGCGCCTCATCGCCGCGCGCAAGGGGCACGCGATGGTGCCGGGCCGGCTCGCCAAGATCAAGACGGCCGTCGAATATGCAGCCTTGCTCACCATCTATGGTGCGAGCGCTTTTGGTGCCCTCAATGCAGCCATCGGGCCCGATCTGCTGCGTTATGGCATGTTCATTCTGCTGTTGGCCGCACTGCTCGCCGTGATTACCGGAGCAGGCTATGTGGTTGGATTCATGCGCCGGCCACTCACAGACCGGTAGAATGCCCGTGACGGGATTCCGGTCAGTATCCGTGCAGGGTCAATCGGCAGCTTTCCCCAAGCGAGGGACGCGCCACACTGACCCATACGAGGCCGGGAAGCGCCGCTGCAAGGCGCCCGGCCACGAACGCACAGATGCGCTCCAGGGTCGGGGTTTCGAGACCGGGGATCTCGTTAAGCAGGCGATGGTCGAGATCTGTGCGAACTTGCTCGAGCGCCGCACCAAGGATGGCGAAATCCTCAACCCATTCCTTGTCAGGATCAAGCGGACGCGCGATCGCGGCTTCCAGCCGGAAGGAATGTCCGTGCAGGCGACGTCGCGAATCATCTGCGCCGCCGCTCACGAGATAATGTGCGGCCTCGAAATGGACGGCTTTGGCGATTTCACACTTCCCGATCATCAGGAAATTCCGGTGGATTCAGAAGGATTGCTGCCCTCGAAACGGGGCAGGGGCGGGGCATAGGCCAGACTTCGCCCGAATGGAAGCCTTTTGCCGGGATTTGGAGCAGGTCAATGACGGCTCTGCCCGAATCCTCGCCGAATGGGCCAAATCATTTGGCCCGAATCATTTGGCCCGAATCAATTGGCCCGAATCAATTGGCAAGAATCATTCCGCCGCATTCGCCCGCATGGCTTTCGGGTCCACGCCCATCCGCGCCATCGCCTTGCCCAGTTCGATCCGGGCGATGGTCCGACAATGGACCTCATCCGGACCATCGGCGAGGCGCAAAGTGCGGATCCCGGCATAGGCCCGCGCAAGGCCGACATCCCCCGACACCCCCGCCCCGCCAAAGGCCTGAATGGCATCATCGATCACCTTGAGCGCCATGCGGGGCGCGGCGACCTTGATCATGGCGATTTCCGAGCGCGCCACCTTGTTTCCGGCCACATCCATCATCCACGCCGCCTTGAGGCACAGAAGACGGGTCATGTCGATCTCGATCCGCGCCTCGGCAATGCGCTGCTCCCAGATCGAATGCTCGGCGATGCGCTTGCCAAAGGCACTGCGCGACAGGAGACGTTCGCACATCAGTTCCAGCGCCCGTTCGGCCGCCCCGATGGTGCGCATGCAATGATGGATGCGGCCCGGCCCCAGCCGGCCCTGGGCGATCTCGAATCCGCGGCCCTCGCCAAGGATGAGATTTTCCGCCGGCACCCGGACATTGTCGAGCACGATCTCGTAATGGCCATGCGGGGCATCGTCATAGCCGAAGACCGGCAAAAAGCGCTTGCGTGTCACGCCGGGCGTGTCGAGCGGCACCAGGATCTGGCTCTGCCGCGAATATTTATGCGCGGTGCGGTCGGTCTTGCCCATCAGAATGGCGATCTTGCAGCGCGGATCGCCCGCGCCGCTGCTCCACCATTTCACGCCATTGATGACATAATCATCGCCCTCGCGGCGGATGTCGGTCTCGATATTGGCGGCGTCCGAGGAGGCAACGCCCGGCTCGGTCATGAGAAAGGCCGAACGGATCTCCCCGTTCATCAGGGGCGCGAGCCATTCCCGCTTCTGGGCGAGCGAGCCATAACGCTGCAATACTTCCATATTGCCGGTATCAGGGGCCGAGCAATTGAATACTTCGGAAGCCCACAGGACCCGGCCCATGATCTCGGCCAGCGGGGCATATTCGAGATTGGTGAGCAGTGGCCCCTCGAACCCGAATTCGCCGGCATTGTCGCCTGCATGATCATTCGGCCCGGGCGGCATGAACAGGTTCCACAGCCCGGCGCGGCGGGCGAGCGGCTTCAATTCCTCGATGATCGGCACCACCTGCCAGCGATCGGCCCCGAAATCAGCCAATTGCTGTGCAAAGACCGGCTCATTGGGATAGATATGCGCCGCCATGAAGGCTTCGAGCCGCGCAATATAATCCGCGGTTGTATCGCTGTGCCCGAAATGCATGGGAGATCGCTTTCAATGGAGAGTGGTGCGATCGTTTATCGCCATTTTTCCGCCGAAAGCAAAGGTCGCGTCAGCTTCCGGCCAGAATCTCCGCGGCCTCGGGTGCCCAATAGCTGATGATCGCGTCCGCCCCGGCGCGCCGGAAACAGGTGAGCGATTCCATCATCACCCGAGGCCCGTCGAGCCAGCCATTGGCGGCCGCGGCCTTCATCATCGCATATTCGCCCGACACCTGAAACACGACGACCGGCACCCCGAAGGCATGCTTGATGCGCCAGACCATATCGAGATAAGGCAGGCCCGGCTTGACCATGATCATGTCCGCCCCTTCGGCGAGGTCGAGCGCGGCCTCGCGCAGGCCTTCATCGCCATTGGCGGGGTCCATCTGATAGGTCTTCTTGTCGCCCCGGAGGGCCTTGGCCGAGCCGATCGCGTCGCGATAGGGGCCATAAAAGCCCGAGGCATATTTGGCCGAATAAGCAAGGAGCATCACATTTTCGTGACCTGCCTGGTCGAGTGCCCGGCGGATCGCACCCACGCGGCCATCCATCATGTCGGAAGGCGCGATGACATCGGCCCCGGCCCGGGCCTGCATCAGCGCCTGGGCGACGAGGCATTCCACCGTCGCATCATTGGGGATGACATTGCCCTCGAGCAGCCCGTCATGGCCATGATCCGTAAAGGGGTCGAGCGCCACATCGCAGACCACGCCGATATCGGGGACCGCATCCTTGATCGCCCGGATCGACCTGGCCACGAGCCCATCGGGATTATTGGCTTCGGAACCGCGCGCATCCTTTTTCGCCGGGTCGATATGGGGAAAGATTGCCAGTGCCGGAATGCCCAGTGCGCGCGCGCGTCTGGCCTCTGCGGCGGCGGCCTCCGGTGACAGCCGAAATACGCCGGGCATTGAGGGGACGGGGATCCGCGCCTCCGCACCGTCATGCACCACCATGGACCAGATCAGATCGGCGGGCGCCAGCCGGTTCTCGCGAACAAGGCTGCGCACCCATTCGTGCTGGCGCAACCTGCGCATGCGGGTATCGGGAAAGGCCTGTGGAAAATGCGGCACGCGACCTCCCCTGATCCCGGATCAGTTCATCATTCAAAGGAAAATTTGGCGGATCGGCCGGCTTTATTCCGCAGCGACCCGGGAGCTTTTCTTCGCCCGGTTGCGCTCGGCGACACCTTTTTTCACCTTCTCCACGGCGCGGCTGCGCTTGATCCGGGTGAGGTAATCGATGAACACTACGCCTTCGAGATGGTCCATTTCGTGCTGGATGCAGACGGCATAAAGCCCGTCGGCCCATTCCTCGATCAGGTTTCCGTGGTAATCGAGATAGCGAATTTTCACGCGCGCGGCGCGCTCGATATCGTCCCACACATCGGGAACAGACAGGCAGCCTTCTTCGAAGCTCGCGACTTCCGCAGAGCTTTCAAGGATTTCCGGATTGGCGAAGAAGCGCGGGGCCGGTGGCTCGTCCTCGCGCGCCAGATCCATGACGATGACGTTGCGCAACACCCCCAATTGCACCGCAGCGAGCCCGATGCCGGGGGCGGCATACATTGTCTCCAGCATGTCATCCATGAGCGCGCGAATGTCATCATCCACCCGCTCGACGGGCAGTGATTTTTCCTTCAGGATCGGGTTGGGAACCGTAAGGATGGGACGAATGGCCATGGCTTTGCAGTCTGTCTCGTTTCCGGCGGCGCGCGTGTCTGGCGGCAAAGACCAGCATCATATCTCCGGGAGATTTAAGCCCGGTGAAGCTCCGGCGCAAGACCCTCATGGCTCAGGGGAGCGCCTTTGGCCTCCTGTGAGCGGAGTGGTTGGAAAAACTGATTCGAGGACCCGTTTGGGCGAAATCTTTGTGCGGCTCGGTCTGTGGTGCAGTGCGGGTGCTTTGCTGGCAGCCTGCGTGACCGTTCCGGAATCACCGCCCGCCGCCGGGCGTGACCGCGCCGGCCCGCCCGCTCCCTTGCGAACCGAACGCCAACGCCCGGCCCAGGGCTTTTCCCCGGGCCGGACACTCGCGCTTTGCCCCGGTTCGCGGGCACCCTCGGGATTTACGATTGCATCCGACCGGACAATTACCGGCTATTCACCCTTTATCGCCACGCAAGCGGGGCCCCTGATGCGGGCGCCGGTCGATGCCGCCTGCCTGTCTTCGCCGTTTGGGCACCGACCTGGTGTCGGGGCTGGCACATTTCACCGCGGCCTCGACCTCGCCAATCGCGCCGGCAGCAATATCCGGGCGGCGGGCGACGGACGTGTCATATTTGCGGGCGAGGCGGGCGATTACGGGCGCATGGTGCGCATCCTGCACGGCGCGGGCCTTGAAACTCTCTACGCCCATCTCGGTCCGGAATTGGCGCTTCCTGAAATCGGTGCCCAAATCTTCGCTGGCGAAATCATCGGGCGCATGGGTCAGACGGGCAATGCGACCGGTATCCATTTGCATTACGAGGTCTATGTGGATGGCGAACCGGTTGATCCGATATCCTGGGGCCCTTCACCGGCCGGGGCGTGAGCCCTGCCGGCTTCAGATGAACCCCTTCAGGCGACACGGCGGAGCGGTGCCGTCCGGCGCGCATTTTCTGCAGCCGCAAGGCGCGCATTGTCCGTCAGACGCGTGAGTTCGCGCTCGGGATGAAACAGGTCGGGACTTTCGCCGACCCGTGAGATGATATGCGGCGCAGCAAGGAAAAACATGCAGGCATCCTTTCGCCGGCAGAAGCGGGAGGTCTTCCCCGGCAGTCCGGGAAGCACCGCGTCAGCAACGGTTCACATTCTGCCCGCTTCACAAGGCTTGTTCTTGTTTTTGTCTCAACGAGAACAAATCAAGTACATCCCTGTATTTGCCGGACAAGTGCCTGCAGAATGATTCGTTACCCCTAACAAAAGGTAAAGTTCCGGGAAATTGCCCTTTGGGCGTTTCCCCGGTTGGACCGCAGCCCGGGGTTTCCGCGTCAGAGCGACAGCCGAAGATTGCGGATGCTCTCGCCGATTTCACGAAAAACATCCTCGAGCTGGGACCGGCTGGCGGCCGAATATGCATGTGAGGCCGACGTCGCACAGCGCTCATAGAGATCGAGCGTGGGCGCATCATTCACCCGAAAAATCACGGTATAGATCGTCACCCCATCGGCTTTCGCATTCCGACAGGTCAGCTCGAGGCGCTCATTCACATAGCCCACAAGCGCAGGGGCGTTCGTGATCCCGGTGCGGTTGAAGCGGAGAAAGCCGAGACCATGATAGTCGGAAATCGTCGGCTGGGCGGCACCGGTGAAGTGGTTTGCGGTCACCACCTCATTCTGGCCATCGGTCATCAGCACCATGATCTTGCGGGCGCGATCAAGGCCGAGCCCCTCGGTAAAGGGCGGACGCGGGGACAGTACTTTCCAGCCCCAGGACGCACCGATCTGGGTATTGGTTCCACCCGCATTCCACGGCACCATCGCATTGATGCGGGCACGGACGGCATCGAAATCATCCGTCAGCGGCAAAATTTCGGTCGGGCAGGTGGCATTGGGGCCCGAGCCGATATAGCCAGTGCCCAAAGGTGGAATGGGCGTACCGCTTTCGGCCAGTGGGTTTACATTGGCGTTGTTATATTTCACGATGTTGAACGATTGATAGTTGATGCGCTGGGCAAGCGTCAGCGGCTGAACACCATTGGTGGTCGTCCGGTTCAGATGGCGGACGGCATTCGCACCATTCGTGTTCCAGTAATTATCAAGATCGCCGACCCAGGAATTTCTTCCATCAACCAGCGACACAATTCCACTGTTGGCCGAATTGACGAGCTGATTTTGTGGTCCATCGACGATAGCGGCGTCCGGTCCGAAATAGGGCACGAATTTCGTATCGGGGTCGCCTGACGGCGTAACGTCCTCCACGTCATAGGGCTCGGGCAGGGCTTCGACGCAGCCTTTCCAGTCGGTATTGCGCAGGCCATTGAACAGGTCGAACACATTGACCTTGGCCGGATTGACGATGAAGCAGGTGCTGCCGGCCTGGCGGATGGTGTATCCGGGCGGCAGCGACGGCGGATTGGCACAGCTGCTGAGCTGGGCAACATCGCGCCCCTCGAACCATGCGCCATGATGCATGCTGTCGGCGCTGGTATCGAGAAATTCGGTCGGAAATTCATCACCGACATTGACTGTGGTGACAAAAGGCACCACGGCAAATTTCAGGAGGCCGGAAGGTGCACCTTCCTGCACCGCATCGACAAGGTCATTGGCCGCATCGCGCAAGGACTGGATATCATTGCGCATGGAGCCCGTATTGTCGAGCACAAGCGCGATCTCATGCGTATATTGCGCGCCGCTTTCGGCAAGCGCGACCACATTGACACCCACCGACTCGACCCCGGCGAGCGCGCCCACGGTTGTCAAAAGCCTGCCCGATGCCTCGACGACCAATTCCTGTTCTGGCGTAACATCGATACTGACTTCAAGATCGAGAAACCTGGCCCTCTCGTTAATGATCGCATATTGTGCGTCAAATACCTTCTCCGCAATTTCGGTCGCGGAGGTCGAGCGCCGGGCCAGCGGCAGATTGATATTGGTGTTCAGGTCCCGCGCACCAGCCAGCGCGGCGGCATCGGCCGCGTTTTGCAAGGACACCCGGAAAGAGATAGATCGGTTGTAGTCGATCGCAAAACCGCTCAGCGACAGGACTGCCGGCAGCGCGATGACGAAAATGATCGCAAGGTTTGCGCGCCGGTCTTGCGCGAGGCGTCGCCAGAACCTGCCAAAAGCGTTTGCAGGTACGTTCCTCTGATCGCGTTCAATCGATTGCATGGTAATGGCCTGTTCTCGGGTTGCAATGTGCAAACCAAGGACATCATCACCCGAATTATTTAAAATGGTGCTGAAAAAGTTCCGTCAATTTGAATCAGTTGATTTGCGCAATGCCTTGGCCGTTTCCTCGACCTGACACATTTTCAACGCACTGATGCGCATTCGGACGAGAACCGGATCAGGTTTCGGATTAGTCTATGTCCCTGCTCATATTGGGTCCCTGCTCATATTGGGTCCCTGCGCATATTGGGTCCCTGCGCATATTGGGTCCCTGCGCATATTGGGTCCCGCGCATTTTGGACTTGCGCCCCGGTTGAGCCACCGTTGACCCGGCGCAATTTCGCGAATACCGCGCGACTTACAGCGTCAGCCGCAGATTGCGGATGCTCTCCCCGATTTCGCGGAACGCTGACTCGAGTTGGGCCTGGTCCGTGGCGATATAGGCGTGCGAGGCAGAGGTCGCGCAGCGCCGATAGAGATCAAGCGTCGGCGCATCCGCAACCCGGAAGATCACGGTGTAAATGGTGAGGCCGTCGGCCTTGGCGTTCTGGCACGTAAGTTCCAGGCGCTGGTTGACATAGCTCACCAGATCGGGTGCCGAGGCAATACCCGTGCGATTGAACCGCAGAAATCCCATGCCGTTATAGTCCGAGATCGTCGGCTGCACCGCGGTAAAATGAGTCTGGGTCACAACATCATTTTGGCCATCGGTCATCAGAACCATGATCTTGCGCGCAACATCGAGACTCTGCCCCTGGGTAAAGGGCGGTCGCTGGGACAGCACTTTCCAGCCCCAGGACGCACCGATCTGGGTATTGGTGCCGCTGGCATTCCACGGCACCATTGAATTGATGCGCTCATGCACGGCATCGAAATCATCGGTCAGGGGCAGAAGCTCGGTCGGGCAGGTCGCATTCGGCCCCGCACCGATATAGCCGACCCCCAAAGCCGGGATTGGTGTCCCGCTCTCTGCAAGCGGATTTGCAGTCGCGTTGTCATATTTCAGGAGATTGAAGGACTGATATTCGGCGCGCTGGGCCGTGGTCAGCGGTTGGACGCCTTTTTGGGTTGTTCGCTCGAGATGGCGTACCGAATTGGGGCCTTCCGTGGGCCAATAATTATTGGTGTCATGGAGCCAGGAATTGCGTCCGTCAACCCGGGTCTCGAGGCCATTTGACCCGCCGATATAGAGTTCGTCGACATGGGCTTCCACCACGGCGGCGTCCGGCCCGAAATAGGGCACGAGTTTCGTATCCGGATCGCCGTTGGGGGTAATATCCTGGACGTCATAAGGCTCGGGCAGGACTTCGACGCAGCCTTTCCAATCCGTATTGGCAAGGCCGGTGAACACGTCGAACATGTTCACCTTGGCGGGACTCACAACATAACAGGTGGTGCCATCCAGACGTATCGTGTAGCCGGGCGGCAGTGCTGGCGGCTCGGCACAATCATTGAGCTGGGCCACATCGCGGCCCTCGAACCAGGTCGCGTGATGCCGGTTGTCGGCACTGGTGTCGAGATATTGGGCCGGAAGCGAATTGCCGACATTGACCGTTGTGACAAAAGGGACCACGGCAAATTTTACGAAGCCGGGAGGGGCCCCTTCCAGAACCGCATCGACGAGATCATTGGCGGAATCCCGCAAAGCCTGAATGTCGAATCGCATGGAGCCCGTATTGTCGAGCACGAGCGCGATTTCCTGCGCGAAAATAGTACCGCTCTCGGCAAAGGCCACGACATTGATATTGACCGCCTCGACCCCCGCGAGGGCACCAATCGTTGTCTTGAGCCGGCCCGAGGCAGTAACAGTCACTTCGGCACCGTCGGTAATGCCGTAGGAAGTCACGGGATCCAGAAAACTGTCTTTTTCACTGATGAGTTCAAATTGCGCGCCGAACACTTTTTGAGCAATTTCGATCGCTGAGTCCCTGCGTTCGGTGGCTGGCATACCAATATTGTTGACATAATCCCGCGCGCCAGCCAGCGAGGCTGCGTCGGCAGCATTCTGCAGGGACACACGGAATGAAACCGAGCGGTTATAGTCGATCGCAAACCCGGTCAGCGACAGAATCGCGGGCAGTCCGATCACAAAGATCATCGCAATATTGGCGCGCCGATCCGCCGCGAGGCGTCGCCAGAATCCACCGAAACCCATTGCTGATATTTGATTGAACATTGGCCAAGTGATCCGCATGTTTTCGGTATTCCCAAGGGATGCTTCCTGCAAACCCTGACACCTTTGCCGAAAATGCTTAAATTGCCGCTGACAAACTCTCTGCAATTTGCATCAATTGCCCCGAAATCCAATCGGATCAGGCTGGTTCCGCCATTGGTCCGGCGTCATTTTCATCACCGGATTTGCAATGGCGAAGGGCAAAGAACGAAGATCGCCGGCATGACCGGGAACATCACCATCTTCTACTGCCTCATGCCCCCGAACGGCCCGGAAACGGCCCGGAAACGGCCGGAAACGGCCCGGAAAACGGCCGGAAACGGAAAGGCCGCGCCAATCGCAGGTGTGAGTGGCTTTCCCCGCTTCCCCGTCCGTCGCCAGGAAATCGCGGGAATGTGGCGGTGGCCCACTGACGGAGTCAGAAATTCAGCCGGTGCGAATTCCGTCCAGGCGATTCCTGACCAAATTGCTAATCCTTTCTTGACGCACCGGGCTGTAACGAAGAGAATTGCGATCGCTTCAGCCCAAATCTGATTGTTGATCACGAAAATATTCGGGATTGGGCAAAGGGGTCCCGATACAAGGATCCGCGGCGTCTCGTTCGAGGACATTCGAGGACAGGTAATCGCAGAACGCCCTGCGCGATAACCACTACTGGTTGAGGCGCTTGGCGACATGCCGATTCGGCGTCATGTTGCGCTGACCAGCCGGGGGATTCGGCCGAAAAACCGCCTGGCCGCCGCGGTTTCGCCACATCTGCATTATCTGCTGCTTGACGGCGCACGAATTGCCCGCGAAAGCGGGTTCGGATGAACACCAACAGATTGGGAATTCCATGCCTGAACTGAATTACTCCCAGCGGATCGTGGTGATTGGCGTTGGTGGCGCGGGCGGCAATGCCGTGAACAACATGATCGCGTCCGACATCAAGGGCGTGGAATTCGTGGCGGCCAATACCGATTATCAGGCGCTGCAGGCGGCCAATGCCCCGGTCAAAATCCAGTTGGGAACCAGCCTGACCGGCGGCCGCGGGGCGGGCATGAATCCGGAAATCGGACAGCGCGCCGCCGAAGAAAGCGCTGCCGAGATCGAGGCCCTGGTCAAGGGTGCCGACATGGTCTTCGTTGCCGCCGGAATGGGCGGCGGTACCGGCACGGGGGCAGCTCCCATTGTCGCACGGATCGCGCGCGCCTCGGGTGCGCTGACTGTGGCGGTGGTAACCAAACCCTTCGGATTTGAAGGCTCGAGGCGCGCGGCCTATGCCGAGCAAGGGGTCGAGGACATCCGGGGCCATGTCGATGCCCTGATCGTCATTCCCAACCAGAATTTGCTGCGACTGGCTTCCGCCCAACTGACCGTCGCCAAGGCCTTTCAGCTCGCCGACAATGTGTTGCAGCAGGGCGTGCGGGGGATCACCGATCTCGTCACTTTGCCCGGGCTGATCAATCTCGATTTTGCCGATGTGCGCACGGTGATGACCGATATGGGTCACGCCTTGATGGGCACGGGCGAGGCCGAGGGCGATAACCGCGCCGTGGAAGCCGCCCGTTTGGCGATTGCCAATCCGCTGCTCGACGATCTGGCGCTCGAGGGCGCACGCGGGCTGCTCATCAATATTTCGGGAGGCGAGGATCTTTCGCTGATGGAAGTCGACCAGGCGGCCAATTTCATTCGCGACCTCGTGAAAACTGAATCGACCATCATTTTCGGCGCGGCCCTGTCGCCGGAACTGACCGGCCGCGTGCGGGTGTCGGTGGTTGCAGCGGGGCTCCGTCAGCAGGCACTTCCGGTTCCCGCGGCTGAAACGGTATCGGTTCCGGTTGCTGCGCGGGAGATCATCGAACCTGCGGAGGCCCCTGCCGCGCGCAGACCGCTCATCGTCACCCATCCGGTGGAAGAGCCCGAGGCCTTCGAGGACGAGCCCGAGGAAGGCGATTACGGGGCCGACGAGACTCTACCGCCCGTCGCGCCCACGCTCTCGGCGATGTTTGGGGCGGCAGGCACCCTGATGGGCGGCAACCGGCTGGGTGTTTCGAGTTTCGCCGCCGATTCCGCGCCGGCCGAAGGGGACAATTCAGCCAGCACCGCCGAGGAAAAGCCCGCGAATCCGGCGCCCGAGCGGGCAGATGCTTCCGATGAGCTCGAGATTCCGGCGTTCCTGCGCCGGACTTTTAAACATTAACGGGCAAACATTAACGGGCAAACATTGGCAGATAACCATAAACGGGTGGCGGGCAATCAATGCCGGTTTCCCTCGGTGCCTCACAGTTTGTTCGCGAGCTAACAAAGAAATTTGTCCAGATGGCGTCTGTTTTCAGCGGAGGCAGCGCCGCCTGCGCTGAGAAACGCAGATCATTCCCCGATTCACTCAAACGTCTGCCGAATCTTCGATACAGCTCCGCCTCGCCCCTGCAAACCTCCCTGATTCGAAACCCGCCATGACCATTACCAAGCCTCCTTTTTCCATATGCGTCTATTGTGGCGCAAGTTTTGGAGCCGAACCCGCTTATACGGCACTGGCGGCGAGCCTCGGCACCGAGATTGCGCGGCGCGGCATGCGGCTGGTCTATGGCGGCGGCGCGGTCGGGTTGATGGGGGTGGTCGCGCGCGCGACCCAGGCCGAAGGCGGCCCGGTCCTGGGCGTCATTCCGCGTTTTCTGGCCGAGCGCGAGATCCTGCTCAAGGACATCGCCCCGGTCATTGTTGAGACCATGCACGAGCGCAAGGCATTGATGTATCACGAGGCCGATGCCTTTGCCGTGCTGCCGGGCGGCGTCGGCACGCTCGAGGAGGCAATCGAAGTGATTTCCTGGGCGCGGCTCGATCTGCACGCCAAGCCGATCATCTTCATCGACCCTGACGGCTTCTGGGCCCCCTTGCTCGATCTGCTCACCCATTTCGTGGAACAGGGCTTTGCCGCGCCCGATCTCAGCCTGTTATGGGAGAGCGCCCCGAATGCGGCGGCCGCGCTCGACTGGATCGAAATCCACACCGCCACCCGGGGCGAGGGCACCGACGGGTCGGTTATTTAGGGATTTGTTCCGATCCAGGTGAATCATTCGCTCGGAACAAAAGTCCTGATTTCAGTTATTCGGAGCGTCGGCCCCCGATCGAACTGATCCTGTTTGATTGCCAGCTTGACCCGCCACTGTCCGGGAAACCGTGATCCAGATCGCTACAGACAAAACAAGCATAGCAATAAAAACAACAGGCTCCAAACTCACAATTTGCTCCACTGCGCAGAGCGCACCAGGTATTATCATGGGACTGCCACACAAAGTGAGTAATTGTGCTTCGCCTGTTACGTAATTGGCCGTTTTTTGGTCCAGATCGAAAGCGTTGGAAACAATTGGCGTCAGCGCCGCCGGCAGCCCGATGACGGCAACGCTGGTACCGATCCTCTGCAAATTGACCGATGACTGCGCCTCGACCGCCTCCATCCTGGTGCGGATGATCGACCAGAGCCGGTCATAGCGCTCCACAATCGCCCCGATCTTGGCATAGGTGTTGACAAGCCGACGATTGACGAAGGCCGAATAGGATTGCCAGCCCGGGATACGGACGATTTCGAGATCCGCTAGTTGACGTTGCATATGCAAATAAGCCAGCCGGTTTTCGTGGACGCGAAGCAGCAAGCTGCCACTATTCCCGGAAGAAATTTGGGTGAGCCGGCGGATCATCGTGGTGAGCGCCGAGTAATTTTTGGCAGGTGAACGGGTGCTTTGTTCGCCCTCCAGCTCCTCGACGTCCTTTTCGATGCCCGCCAGCTTTTCGCCGGCCTCGTAGATGTCTTTCAGGTCGCGCAAGGCTTTGACACGCATCGTGCCGGCGCTCAGCAGGCGGTGGATGAGCCGGCCCAGCCACCAGCGCCGGTTTTCATGGGCCGGTGACGAGGGGTCGAGATAAGGTCCTGAATTGGGGTAGATAATCAGAAACCTCAACGGATCCCTGGAGGATGGGCTGCGTTGTGATCCAATATTCGACATGTAAATTGCAGACCCGCGGCGCAAATAACAGGCGATTACATCCGCACCGCCGGATCGGAACACCGAAAAATAGAAGGCCCGGGACATTTTTTCGAGATATGACAGGGTTGCCCTGAACCTGAAGATACCGCTGATTTCGGCGTTCGACGAAAAGCGCACGAAGGCAGGGCCTTTCAACCCTGGCGGACGAACCATGTCTTCGGGCAGTAGGATGCCGACAAAATCGGTAAACACCTTCAGTGGCTTCGTGGCAGCGGAAGTTTCGGCTTTCCGTTTTCTGGCTTTGCCACGCCGGATAGTTACGGATGTCGAACCCGTTTTCGGGTTCTCGGCAGCGCTGCCGCTGATATATCCTCGGAAATCGGCAACGAGGGCGCACAAATGTCCGAGGGTGTCGGCCGCATCCCGGCCCCACGTGCGCATTGCTCTGCAGGCCAGGGTGTCGACAACCGATTCGTAGAACCAGTTCAGCACCTCCCCCCAGGTGCCGGGATCCGCCGCCTGCCTGAAGCTGGCTTCAAGAATGGGCGAGTGCCGGTGCACCATTTGGCAGCGGACGACGTCGTCACGACATTCGGCAGCAATGGGCAGAAACATCGTCAAGGCGAACCAGGCTTTGTGAATCTCCACCCGGACAATGACATCGCGCGGGCGATCACCGGGGGGGTGATCGGTTTGCAGTTGTGGGCTGTTGCCGGGCGGAACGGCCTCGAAAGACAGGACTTCCGAACCACTCGTTTCGTCAGCCAGATATTCGGTGAATCGCCGCAAGAAGTAGGGCTCGAACGGCTCGAGTGTGAAAGGATCGAAGGACGAAAAGGGATTGTCCTGTAACGCAATGACCCGGCGCGACCAGCCGGCAAACGCGGAAGTCAGGAAAATGAGCAGACGTTCCGCAACGTCCGGTCCTTTGGAGTCGAAATAGACCGCTTCCTGGATCACGAGGCACGGCCAATCGGCAATAGTCGGATAGCGTCGATGGGGTTCCGACGAAATCTCGAAATAGTCGCTGATCAAAAAATCCGCGGGTGCAATCGAGTGGCGCCAACGTGTCACAGTAATCGTACCCCCCGGTTTACTCGTTATTCTCCCAACGCCGCGCCCACCGCGTGCCCGTTGGTCAGTTTCCTGTTGCGCCATTCCTTCCATGGTTTTTGGCGGCTGCCAAGATGGGTGGCCGAATGCCTTCACCAGGGTCCGGCCTGCGCCGCAGGCGCTGCTGTGGGCACGCCCGGTTCCGCTCGGCCTAGAGCATTTTCAATGAAATCCGAGCCGAATGCCTGAATTGAAAATGCTCAGATTCAATGATTTAGAGCGCGTTCAGGCGAAAAACCGGACTCCACTTTTTCTGAATGCGCTCTAGTGGTTCGATTCCGACATTTGCATCCCATTGATACCTCCCGGCGAGCAAATGTCGGAATCATGAGAACCACCAGAGCATCGGTCGATCAAACAGGTTCAGTTTGATCGACCGATGCTCTGAATATCTGAAACAAGAGCTTTTTATTGCGGCCGAATGATTCCATTCGACCGGAAAAAAAGCTCTGGCAAATTATTGATTGAAGTGGATCTATTGAATTTGACTTTCGCTTGCTTGTCTGATGTCGAACGGGATGTAAATGTCAAAGAGGATCCACTGGCATGCCCAGCCGGTATGAAGGGCGGCGACCCCCATGGAAAAATTTTCCCAGCTGACCCGGGAAAAGCCGGCATTTCGCACCATGGCGGCGAATTCCCCCTGGGCGGGGAAGCGGCGGATCGATTGCACCAGATATTCATAGGGCTGGCGCTGGCCCGCCGCCAGCGCGCCGAGCCGCGGGATGACATCGAACGAAAAGCGGTCATAAATCGCTTCGAACGCGCCATTGACGGGCTTTGAGAATTCAAGGCACGCGAAGCGTCCGCCCGGTACCAGCACCCGCCGCATTTCGCCGAGCGCGCGGTCGATATGGGTAACATTGCGGATCCCGAAGGCAATGGTCAGGCAATGGAC
>JAKFWO010000019.1 GCA_021731815.1 Hyphomonadaceae bacterium
CCCCCAGCACCGCCCCGGGCAGGGCATAACCGAGGCTCGCGGCCCAGCCGGTCGCGCGGGCCAGCGGGAAACGCTGGGCGCAGGATGCGAGCATCAGACCAAGCGCCAGCGTCAGCACCGCCGCGGCCAGCCCAAGCCCCGCCGATTGCGCCAATAGCGGCAGCGCCCGCAAGGTCTGGCCGGCGAAGTCACTGCCGATTGTGAGCGCAACCAACCGGGCCACCGGAATCCCGAAGCCGAAAGCCAGCATGAGCGCACATAGCCCGAAGGCAGCGAGCGCTGCGCCAGGCGGAAGGATGACCGGCGTTGCGGTGCGTCCATTGCTGCGCCCCGGTCCGGAAAAGCGCGCACCCGCCCGGCCGATCCGTTCGAGCGTGACCAACAATGCCGCGATCCCGGCCAGCAGGATCCCGAGACGCGCGGCGCTGGCAAGGTCGCCAAAGGATTCCCAGGCCCGGAACACCCCAACCGACAGGGTGGGAACCCCGAACAGGGATGCCGCCCCGTAATCGGCAAGGCATTCCATACCGAGAAGGGCAGCCCCCGCCAGAATGGCCGGCCGCGCCGCCGGCAGGCTGGCGCGCCAGAAGGCGGAAACCGGCCCCGCGCCAAGGCTGCGGGCGGCTTCGGCAAGCGCCGCTGATTGACCGAGAAAGGCCACCCGCGCGGCGAGATAGATATAGGGATACAGCGTCACCCCCAGCACGAAAGCGAGGCCGGGGACCGACCGGATCCCGGGGGACACATATTCCCCCACCCGCCAGCCGGTGAGTTCCCGCGCGAGACTCTGAACCGGGCCCGCGACATCGAGCAGATCTCCATAAAGCGCGGCCGCGAGATATCCCGGCACAGCCAGCGGCAGAACCAGCGCCCAGCTGAAAAATGCCGACCCCGGAAAACAGGTCTGCGACGTCAGCCAGGCCGTGACGGTGCCCGCCGGCAGCGCGATTGCCAGGGCACCGGCCAGTACGATGAGCGAAGTGAAGACATGTTCGCCGAGCCGCGTCGCGACGATATGCCCGAAGGCCGGTGCGTTCGGGGACAAAGCGAGCGCCAGCGTGAAGATCAGGGGCGCGAGAATGACCAGCGCCATTGCCAGAATGGCGAAATTCCACGCCCCACCGATATCCCGGGCACCCCATGTCCGGCGCAGCATTCCCCGGGGCCGATTTGCCGCCATGGCGGCGAACAGGCTCATTTCCAGCCGGCGCGGTCAAAGATCGCCTGGGCCTCCGCCTGGCGCGCGCCGAGATCGGAAAGGGGGGCCGCATCCTCGCGGAAACTGCCCAGGGCCTTCAGGGCTGGACTCCCCGCCGGAACACCGATTGCGGCCGGAAATTCCTGATTGGCAGCAGCAAGTACCGCCTGTTGGGCGGGCTCCAGCAGGAATTCCAGCAATTGCTGTGCGTTGGCCGCGTTGTTCGCGTGTTTTGCGACGCCGGCACCCGAAATATTGACATGGGTGCCGAGCCCCTGCTGATCGGGAAAAATCAGCCGCACCTTGTCGGCGATCGCACGATCCTCCGGCTTGTCGGAATCCTGCAAACGCAGCAAATAATAATGATTGACCAGTGCCACCGCGCATTGGCCCGCGGCCACCGCCTTGATCTGGTCGGTGTCGCCGCCCTGGGGCGGGCGCGCCAGATTGGCGACCACGCCCCTCGCCCATAATTCGGCTTCTGCCGCACCCCAGCGGCCGATCAACGCCGCCATCAGCGAGAGATTATAGACATTGCCCGAACTGCGCACACAGACGGCATTTTTCCAGCGCGGATCGGCGAGATCGGAATAGGCCCCGATCGTGCCTTCGGGCACGCGCGCTTTGTCGACGGCGAGCACGCGCGCGCGTCTGGTCAGCGCATACCAGGCACCACCCGGATCCCGCAGATTGACTGGCAGGGCGGCATTCAGCACGGAGGATTGAATGGGTTGCAACAGCCCCGCTTCCATGGCCCGGCTGATATTTCCGGCATCGACAGTGATGATGAGATCGGCCGGGCTTTCGGCTCCCTCGGCCTTCAGACGCTCGATCAATTGTTCGGCGCTCGCCTCGAAGACATTGACGCGAATGCCGCTCCGGTCCTCAAAATCGCGGAACAAGGCGCGGTCGCCGTCATAATGACGGGCGGAATAGACATTGACCACGCCTGCCGGTTCGGCCAGGGGTTCCAGCTCGCCGCGACCGCCCCAGAACACGAACCACGCCAGAACCGCGAGGATCGCGGCCGCCGCAACCCCGAGAATGATACGCATGAAAAGCTCCTGCAGAATTCTGTGAGGTCGGCGCTCCGGGGCGCGGCCTGCGCCGTGCGAGCGCCAGTGTCGCGACCCGTCGCCGCCCGGTTGTTGCAAACAATTCTCAATCGCGATTTAGCACAACGCACTATGGATGCAAGCCAGTGGTTCGATTCAGACATTTGCATCCCGCCTCCCCGAGACGTTCGGCAAATGTCTGAATCATCAGAACCACTGGCAAGGTGTTGATTCGAGTGGAGCTGTTGAATTTGACATTTGAGCAGGCGCTTCGGGTGAGCGGGACTCAAATGTCAAATTCGCTCCACTAATGGTTCGATTCAGACATTTGCATCCCGCCTCCCCGAGACGTTCGGCAAATGTCTGAATCATCAGAACCACTGGCAAGGTGTTGATTCGAGTGGAGCTGTTGAATTTGACATTTGAGCAGGCGCTTCGGGTGAGCGGGACTCAAATGTCAAATTCGCTCCACAGGGGATGCCGCCCTCTCGCTTCATCAATTTTAACCGGACAAATGTTCACATGCGGGTCTCAGGAATTATGCGGCAGGGGCATTGCATCGGGGGCCGCGCGGGGATTTGACCGGCGAATGCGGGGCCAGGTGCCGGCGGGCCCGGGTTTTTCAGGGCCATGTGGTGGTGCATCCTCTGCCGGACGCAGGCGGGCGAGGCCATGATCGGTCTTTGCCCAAAAATGGGGCCGGGTGGCGAGTTCATGCAGCGCCCGAAGCGCCGCAAGGCTCTGCAATGGCCAATAAAGCGGTGTCGTCAGCAGGGTACGCCAATGCGCAGGCCGCACGCCGGGTGCCGACAGGGTGAGCGCCATGATGGAGAGATAGCCGAGAATGCCGATGGCACCCATGCCCGTCCAGGAATCGTAGAATATCGCGGTGATCAGACAAGCCGCCACTAATGGAGCGTGCACCAGCGCCGACATTACGCCCCCGAGCAGGGACACATGCGCCGCCAGCGCCCCCCCGACCCCGACCGCGCGCACAAACGACCATGGCCGCCGCCACACAACCAGAAGCGTCTGGATATGGCCCTTGATCCAGCGGCTGCGCTGGCGAAGAAAAGCGGGGAGGGTGAGTGGCGCTTCCTCATGGGTCGGCGGTGTGATGAAGGTGGTGTAAAATCCGGCGCCGGCGATGCGCATGCCCAGATCGGCGTCTTCGGTGACATTCCACGAATCCCAGCCGCCCAGCCGGCGCAGGACATCCGTGCGGAAATGGTTGCTGGTGCCCCCGAGCGGCGCGGGCAGTTTGAACCGGCACAAAAAGGGCACCAGAACGCCGAAATGGAGCTGGTATTCCAGCGCGAACTGCCGGGCGACCCAGCTTTCCTGCGCGTGGTCGATGATCAGCGGGGCCTGGGCGCACACGCAGCGCGGTCCCTCGCGG
Organism: Hyphomonadaceae bacterium; assembly: GCA_021731815.1. Lineage (GTDB taxonomy): Bacteria > Pseudomonadota > Alphaproteobacteria > Caulobacterales > Aquidulcibacteraceae > JAKFWO01. Next base: position 3,653 of record JAKFWO010000019.1, read on the forward strand.
TCCAGGGCCGCGACGGCTTCGCGCAATTGGCGGGGATCGGGCCGGTCCTCGGCATCGTAAATGGCGAGGAATTCTCCCCGCGCGACCGCGAGGCCGTAATTGAGCGCGCGCGGCTTGGTGCGCGGGCGGCCGGGCGGCACTTCGAGGATCGTGAAATGCGCCGGCAATCGGGCGTTGTCGAGGGCGGCCAGCGTCGGCGCGTCGTCGCATTCGGTGAGCAGGATGATTTCGAGGCGATCAACAGGATAATCGAGCCGCGACAATGCGCGCACCAGATCCTCCGCGATATTTTCCTCGCGATAGAGTGCGACGAGGATTGTGTAGAATGGCAAAGTGCCCTCAGCCCCATGGGCCGGCTGTTGCATGCCGGCTCCCGGTCTGGTGCCAATATGCACCCGCGACGCCAGCGCCCAGCCCGCAGCACTGAATCGCCAGAAGATCAGGGCGGCAAAGCCCAAGCCGGCCGCCATCATCGTCCAGTGGCGCGCAAAATCAGGTGCCAGCCAGAACATTCCCGCAATCGCGAGCAGAAGAAGCAGGATTACGCGCGCTTGCGTCCCCGTCAGCACGGATCTTGCGCCATCCGCCACGCGAAAGCTCCGCGGCACCGCACCGGAAAGGGTTGAATGTGTCGTGACGTCCGAAAAAGACCTGTCTTGTGAAGACCTGTCCCGCGGGAAGGATTCTGGCGCGGAAATGTTTGACCGCACGCGGCTGCGCCGGCCGGGTTTGCCGGTTTTCGTCCCGACGGAAAACGGTGTTCGCGCAACACCCATTGCCGGCTTCATCGCCGCCGAAATCCGGCGACCTCCAGGAAATGGGGCACCGGTTCACAACGCTCACAATGGTTGGGTTGGGATGGTAGCCCCGGATGGCTGCTACCCTAAAGTGTCCCCCATGCGTCGCCACTAACCAGTGGTAGAAATTGAAATGTAGCCCGGTTTCTGACCAGCGGGAGATAAAAACTCGTCATTATTTGGGAGCTGCGAAGAAGACGAGCTTCAATCCATAGTGATTCCATTCCGCATCGGAGGAGCGGAACACTGCTGCGGCACCCGGAACCATTTTGTCGGCCAGCGCGTCGAAATCGCGCTGATGTTCAAAGCCGGCATTGCGGGCGAGTGCAAGGCCAAGGCTCTGCATCCCAGGATTGTGGCCGACCAGAACCAAAGAGTGTCGATCGGCAGGTGCCGCGCGAATGGCCGCCCACAGATCCTTCGGCATGGCTTCATAGATGCGGGGCTCGGTTGTCCCGGCGACGTCGCCGAACACGCGTGAGGCGGCTTCCCAGGTCTCGCGGGTCCGGCGGGCGGGGGAGATGAGCGCGAAATCCGGTCGCAATCCGAATTTGAACAGGCGTTCGGCGATCGCCACCGCCGCCGCCGGACCGCTTGCCGCGAGCGCGCGGTCACGGTCATGGCGCTCATCAGTCAGGGGAACGGCCTTGGCGTGGCGAAACAAGGTGAGGGTGCGCATATGCTGCCCGTCCGCCGTCCTCACCCTGTGCTCATGCGGCGCAGGGCACCCTGGAGGGATTTCAGGGATTCCACCGCCGCCTGATAGCCCGATGATGTCGCCTTGTCATAGGATTTCCAGTCACGCATCTCGATATGCTGGAGTTCGGGGATGATCAGCAGATCGGTCTTCTCGCGACCTGCCCAGGGGGTCATGCCAATGGTCGCGGTACGCATCAACAGGCTGGCGATCGGTGGCGCGCTCTGAAAGCCGCGTGTGGCGACCCAGCGGAAAAAGGTCGGCGGATTGAGGAAATCCCGGGCGTGGATCCCGGTCTCGCGCGCCACATCCACGCCGATGGTAAAGCCGCGATGGGCTTCCTGCATGATATCGACGGGGAAATTATTGACCACTGCCCCATCGACCAGCACCGCCGAATCCTCGGTCACCACCGGGGGCAGGATGCCGGGCAAGGAGATCGTGGCGCGCAGGGCCGCGCGCAACAATCCGGTGCGGTGGATCCGGGTCACGCCATGGGCAAGATCGGTGGAGACGCAGAAAAAGGGCAGCTTCATGTCCTCGATCAGCACATTCCCGAAATGCTCGGCCAGCCGCATATTGACCCGGTGCCCGCGGGTCAGCGCCACCACCGGCAATGTGTAATCGCCCAGCGGGTTGCTTTCCACAAAGGCCCGGCGGATGCGCCAGTCGATTTCGTCATCGTCCCAGCCCAGCGCCACACAGGCGGCGATGATCGCCCCCATGGAAGTGCCGCCGACCAGATCGATCGGCAGCCGCGCATCCCGCAGCGCCTTGATCACCCCGATATGGGCATAGGCCCGCGCGCCCCCGCCCGACAATACCAGCCCGACCGACAGCCCGGCCATGGTGCGGGCCAGCCGCGCATTGTCATCGCCCGAAATGCCGCGCCAGTGGAACAGGCGTGCGGCATCGCAGGCATTGTACCATTCCTCGGCGCTGGCGGCGGGGGCCGAGCCGTCATGGTGGAGCAGCACGAGGTCCACGAGGCGAAACTGGCGCGCCGGGCTGCGGTCGTCGGGCAGCAGCGGATTGGAGGGCCGGGCATCTGACCGTGCGAGAATCCAGATCCGGTCCGCCTGACGCAGGCACAGCCGGAACCAATTGGTGTCGGCGATCGGGGTGATGAGCAGCACGATGTCGTGATTGCGCTCGAGCTCGTCGAACCAGGTCGAGGCCTGGTGCTCGGCCTCGTCGCCCAGAATGCAGGCGCGCCGGCCGATCCCCTCCAGCGCCGTCTTGAGCATCCGCGCCCGCATGGCAAGGTCGATGGTGCGCGAGGCCGATATCAGCGCAAACACCCGGGGTTCCGCACGGGGCGATCGCCGCCGCGACTGGCGCAAACGGAACATCATCACGCGGGCGAGATTCTGCATCAGCGAGGGATGGGCGCGCACGAGGCGGTTGAACCCCGCGCGCTCGACCCGCAGCAATTCAGTGTCGCGCAGTGCAAAGACCGAGGAAGTATGGGGCTCGCCTGCGATCAGCGACATTTCGCCCACGGGTTCGCCCGGGCGCAAATGGGCGATGAATTCCGACTTCCCGCCGGGCAAGGGCCGAAAGACCCCGAGCGAACCCGATACCACAAAGAACAATGCCTCGGCGGGGTCGCCGGCTTCGAACAAGGCCGAGCCGCCGGGCAGGGAAAACCACTGCACCTCGTCGGCGGCATCGGCGAGGGCTTCAGGCGTGGCGTCGCGCAGAAACGGGATCGCGCGCAGATCCGGCAGCAGCTCCGGGAATGGCGACAGCACCGGAAAAGGCTGGGGATCAGATGGCTCTGGCATTGGGCGCAAGCTCGCTCTTGAGGGCACAGGACGCGTCCGTGGAACCCGAACCCGCCGGACCGAGTGGGCCCGCATCTCGCTTCATGAATGCCTGCTTTGCCGGGTTTCGGCAAGCACTCGCGCATTGGTGTGCGGGGCGCGGGGTACCGCATGGCCAATACGATTTCATCGAAAAGTAACCATCCCAGGTTGAAATGACGGCAAGCAACGGTTGCGCTACAAGGTCAGCGTCCCCGCCCGTTTAGCGCACGGTCTGCACCGCCAGAGGAAAATGTTGATGTCGTCCAGGACTTCCGTTCGTTCGCTGGTCATTTCCGCCTCGGCCGCCTTGCTGGGCGTCACCCTGCTCGTGGGGGCGGCGGGCCTGTGGACAAGTTACCGGCTCACCGACCGGATCAATGACAATCAGCGCACGGCGACCGCATTGCGCAATCATCTGTTTGGCGACATGATGCATGATGCCATGCGGGCCGATGTGATCTCCTCGCTTTATTTCTCGATGCTGGGCGACAAGGTCAAACTCGCGGAGATTCCGGGGGATCTGGACGAGCATTCGGTGGCCTTTCAGCGCGTGATCGCTGATAATCGCAGGAATCTCAAAGGCGGCGAGGCGCGCCGGGCGCTCGACGCGGTTGCGCCCCGGGTGGATCGCTATATCGAGCGCGCCCGCTTCATCGTGGCGCGGGCGGAGCAGGATCCGACGGCCGCCAGCGCGGCTTTGCCCGAATTTCTGGCGATCTTCGGCGAGCTTGAAGACAGCATGGAAGCGGCTGCCGATGTGATCAATGAATTGGGTGATTCCCAGGCCAGAGCCGCACGCTCAGATGAACTGATCTGTCAGATCCTGATGGGGATCGCGGCATTGCTGGCCTTTTTCTGCGTGGCCTGCGTGGTCACCGCTGCCAATCGCCGGGTGATCAATCCGCTGGTCGATCTCACAAAAGCAATCGAGGCGCTGGCCAAGGGGCAAAATCAAATCGAGCCGCCCCATCTCGATCGGATGGACGAGATCGGTGGCATCGCGCGCGCAATGGTCGAATTGCAGCGCTCGATCAATCAGGCCGTCATGGATGCCGAAATGGCGGAAGGGGCCGCCGGCCGGGTGCGTGCGAAAGTCGCCGCGGAATTCTCGGAGATTCTCGGGCGTTCGCTGGACAGTTTCAAGACAGCCTCGCTGGCTTTGGGCGAGGATGCCGATTCGCTGGCCGGTGCGGCCGGGCACAGCCTGCAATTGGCGCATGGGGCCTCGCGGGCGGCCAATGAGGCCTCCAACAATGTCCAGCTCATCTCGGCCGCAACGACCCAATTGGGATCCTCGGTGCAGGAAATCTCCGACCGCATGACCCAATCGGCCGATCTCGCCAGTGCGGCGGCCGGAAGCGGGGATGCGACCGGCCAGGTGGTGCAGGAACTGGCGACCGCCGTGCAGCGGATCAGCCAGATCGTCCAGATGATCAATGGCGTCGCCGACCAGACCAATCTGCTGGCGCTCAATGCGACGATCGAGGCCGCCCGGGCGGGAGAATCGGGCCGCGGCTTTGCGGTGGTGGCGAGCGAGGTCAAGGCGCTGGCCAACCAGACCTCGCGCGCCACGGAGGACATCGGGAGCGAGATCACCCATGTCCGGCAGGTGACCGACCGCGCCGTGGCGCAGGTGCAGAATGTCATCGGGATGATCGAGCGCATGCGCGAGATCAGCGCGACAGTCGCGGCGGCCGCGGTCGAACAGAGTGCCGCGACCAATGAGATCGCCGGCAATGTCGATCTGGCTTCGTTGGGGGCCGGCAATGCCGCCCGCGATGTCGGTGCCCTGACAGCGGCCACGCAATCGACCAGTGCCGCGAGCGCCCGGGTGCTCGCCCAGGCGCGCAATGTCCAGGCCGAGGCCGAGGCCCTGCGCGCCGCCGCCAACGAATTTTTCGCAGCCTTCCGGGCGGCGTGAGTCGGTTTCGATCCCTCAGCGAATGGCGCGGAGAAGTGATATGCACAGGTGGATTCGCGCGCCGAAAATGGTCGGGGCGCTTGCGGTACTCGCCTGCGGGCCGACTGGCGCGGCATTGGCGCAAACCCCGCCGCCGGAGGAGAAAGTCCGGACTTTTGAGTGGTCAGTGGAATATCTTGGCGATGTCATTGCTGTGGCCGGCGCGGGGGTGCGGAATTCCACTTTTTACCTCGACAATCTGTCGCTGACGGGCAGTCTCGATCTCGAACGCCTGATCGGCTGGAAGGGCGCGAAGCTCTCGGGCCAGTTCCTCAACAATCTCGGCGGACGGCCCAATGAAGTGGCGGGAACGCTGGAGGGGGTGGACAATATCGAGGTCGCGGACCCCGCCGCAAAATTGTTCGAGCTTTATCTCGACCAGAATTTCGCCTCTGACCGCATCCTCGCGCGGGTCGGGTTTTTCGACCTCAATGCCGAATTCTACACCACGGAATCCGCCGGTTTGCTGGTGGGGCCCGCCTTTGGCATCGGTTCGGAACTGGCCTCGACCGGGCCCAATGGGCCGTCGATCTTTCCTTCCACGGCGCTCGGGGCCCTGCTGCGCGGCACCATCGCCGGGGATTTCTATCTTCAGGCCGCTGGCCTCAATGCCGAATCCGGGGTTCCCGGCGATCCCGGCGGAATCAATATTTCATTTCGCGACGGGGCGCTGGTCATCGCCGAAACCGGCTGGAAAGGTGCCGGAAAACTGGCGATCGGGGGCTGGGCCTATACGACGCGCCAGGAGGATATTCGCGAAATCGATATCGCCGGCGATCCGGCACTTCGCCGTGCTTTCGGGGCCTATTTCATCGCCGAGCACCCGTTTTTCTCTGGTGATGAAGCGATCCGTGCGACCTCGGCCTTTGTGCGCCTGGGTGTTTCGGAAGGTGAGACAACGCCCTTCGCCGCCGGGGCCCAGACCGGTCTCCATGTCGCGCGGGTGTTCGAAGGGCGGGCGGATTCGGAACTGAGCCTCGGCCTGCGCGCGGCAAAGCTGAATGGCAAGGCGCGGGCCAATCTGCTGGATCGGGGCGAGAACCCGGCCGAGGCGGAATTCGGCGTGGAACTCACCTTCTCCGACCGGGTCCATGGGCCGCTGCGGCTGCAACCCCTGGTCCAGTGGAACGCCAATCCCGGCGGAATCGGCGATGCGCGCTCGGTCTTCGTGTTGGGCTTCCGCTTCGGCATCGCCTTCGGGCAGTAAACCGGCGCGGGCGGCCGGTGCGATCTCGACCTATTCCGCGACCTATTCCGCCGGTTGCGCCAGCAGGTCGCGGTCCTTCGCCTTGTCGCCCGCCAGCAGCAGATAGATGGCCGGCGTGACCACACGCGCCAGCAGCGTCGAACTGACCAGCCCGCCAATGATCACAATGGCCAGCGGCGAATAGAGCTTGGACGGCTGGATCACCAGCGCGAGCAGCCCCCCGATGGCGGTCAGCGAGGTGAGCAGCACCGGCAGAAACCGCATCTCACCGGCGCGCTCCACCGCTTCGCGCGCGGCCATGCCCTTTTTGCGCAGCTGATTGGCGAAATCGACCAGCAGGATTGAATTCTTGATCTCGATGCCGATCAGCGCGACGAAACCGACCATGGCGGTGAAAGACAGCGAATAGCCCGAGATCGCCAATCCGACCAGTCCGCCAAGGATGCCGAAGGGGATGACAAAGGCCACGACCAGCATTTGCGAGAAGGCACCGAATTCCAGCAGCAACACTGCCAGCACTCCGAAAATGGCGATCAGGATCGCCGCACCCAGCCCCGAAAAGGAGCGCGAGGCCGATTCCGCCTGTCCGCCGAATTCAAGGCGATAGCCGGGCGGCAGTTTGAGCGTCGCGAGATCCGCCGCCACCGCCTCCGTGACGCGCGAGGTGAGAAACCCGTCCTTGACCTGTGACAGGATCGCGACATTCCGTTCGAGCTGGTAGCGGTTGATCCGGGCAGGCGAAGAACTGAGTGTGGGCGCGCTGATCGAGTCGAGCCGCACCGGGGTCCCCGCCTCGGTCCACACATAGAGGCGTTCGAGAATTTCGGCCTCCGGCGCACCAAAAGCGGCCGGGACCGCGGCCAGCGCCGGGCTCGGGCCACCGCGCAGGCGGATCGGGTAGGAATCCCCCGTCGGATCCCGGATTTCGGCGACTTCCGCCCCTGCGGTCATGATACGCAGGGTTTCATCGATGACCCCCGGCGCAATGCCGAGTGCCGCGGCCTTTTCGATGTCGAGACGCAAATCGAGGTCGATTTTCGGCACCGCCAGCGGATTTTCCACGTCACGGGTTCCGGGAACGGCGCGCACCCGTTTCTCCACTTCGCGCGCCAGCGATTCGAGTGTCGCGAGATCCTTGCCACGAATACGCACTTCGATGGGAGCTTCGAGCGGGGGGCCGTTCTCGAACTGGCGCAAGGTGATGCGGGCCCCCGGCCACGATTTGAACTCGGCACGCAATTCGTTGAACAGCACCGGGGTGGCCTTGCCATCAAATTTATCGAGGCCAACATAGATCTGGCCCACATTGGCCTTCACGGGACCCGATCCGGTATTGTAATAGACCTGCGGATTGCCGCGACCGGCATTGGAATAGGTCCAGATCACCTCTTTGCGCGCGCGCAGGGTTTCGTCGGCAAAGCGCACGGCCTTGTCGGTCTCGGCGATATTCGAGCCCTCCGGCAATTCCACATCGACAAGGAAATAGGGGCTGTCACTGTCAGGAAACAGGCTGAAGCCGACCTTGTTGACCAGCAGAAGCGATGCTGCGCACAAAGCGAGACCGACAAACACCGTCACCAGCGGCCGCAACAGGGCCACATGCAGCACCGGGCGATAGACCCGGTGAATGATCCCCATCACGGCATCGAGTGCGGGATTGGAATGGCCTTGCGCCTTCGGATCCAGCATCACCGCCGCAAGGAAGGGAATGATGGTCAGCGAGACGATGAGGGAGGCAAAGATGGTCAGTGTCACCGCCACCGGCAGCGAGCGGATGAACGCGCCCGGCCCCTCGGGCAGATTGAGCAGCGGCAGAAAGGCCAGAAGCAGCGTCGCCGTGCAGCCCATCACCGCCACCCAGATCTCGCGCACGCCTTCGATCGCGGCTTCGCGGCGCGGCAGGCCCTCGCGTAATCGCCGGGCGATGTTTTCGGTGACGACGATGGAATCGTCGACCAGCAGGCCCAGCGCCAGAACGAAGCCCGAGATCGATAATTGATTGAGCGTATAGCCCAGCGCCCCCAGCGCAAACACACCGAGCGCCAGCGAGAGCGGGATCGACATCATGACGATGAATGCCGCCCGCAGCCCGAGCGGCAGCAGCGTCACCAGGACCAAAGCGATGGCGATGCCGAAATCGCGACCGAGATGTTCGAGCCGGTATTTCACCTGCTTTGCCTGGCGAAAGCCCCATTCAAAGGCCACTTCGGGGGGCAGGTTCGCCTTGAACCCGGCAATGCCGTTTTCCAGCGCGGACGTGACGGCGAAAATGTCCTCGCCCGCCTGTGCCTTCACGCTGACAAACACCGCCCGCTTGCCGTTGAAGCGGGTGATATGGCGGGCCTCGTCATTGCTCCAATAGATTTTGGCGACATCGGCGAGCGCCAGCGGGCTGGCATTCGGGATCCGCACGGGCACCCGCGCGATTTCCTCGAGACTGGTAAAGGCACCGGTGGCCTTGATATTGAAACGCCGCCCGCCGGCCTCCACCGCACCGATCGGCAGGTCGCGGCCCTCATTGCGCAGGGACTGGGCAATGGCCAGCGGCGACACCCGATATTGCGCCAATTGTTCGAGATCGAGCTCCACCGTCACCTGGGAAGGGGCCGCGCCCCAGATCTCTGCATCCATCACCCCGGCGGTGCGTTCGGCGATGTCGGTCAGGTCGCGGGCGAGCGCCTCCAGCAATCGGGGAGAAGCCGTTTCGCTGACCAGCGCGATCTGGGCGATCGCGGCAACCGCAGGCGAGGCCTTGATGATGCGCACATCGCTCACGCCTTCCGGCAAAGTGGCCAGCACGGCATTGACTTCGCGGCTGGCCTGGTCGAAGGCGCGATCGATATTCACGCCCCACAGGAAATCCACGGCAATGATGGCCGAACCGTCCTGAACGACGACATAGGTCTTGTCGACATCGTCGAGCCCGTTAAGCGCCTTTTCGATCGGGATGGCGACGATCTGTTCGATATCGGCGGCATCGGCGCCCGCGAAGCTCAGGCTGACATTGACCCCGGGAAATTGCACCGGCGGGTCTTCGCCCTTCGGCACATTCGACAGGGAATTATAGCCGAGCAGAATCAGCATGGTGAAAACCACCAGGGTGAATTGCCAGCGTGTGATGAAAAACTCGGTGAAGGCGCGCATGGAACCGGTCCGTGAGAGCGGAAAAAAGGTCAGGGCTTCGCCGCAGCGGCCGGATCCTCGGGCTGAACCTGCTGGCCGTCGCGCACATAGGCTCCGCCAGCAGCAATGATGCGCTCGCCTTGCGCGAGACCATCGAGCACGATGATCCCGCCCCGGGCCAGGCCGCCGGTCGTCACCACCCGGCGGCGCGCGATATTGGCCGCGTCCACTACATAGATGAAGCCCTGGTCGGCGCGGGCGTCGAAAATTGCGAGCGGTGGCACGAGGAAACTGCCCGCCGGCCGTGATTCAGCACCCGCCTGCCGCGGGAACAGGCCGATAATGACCACGCCCGGGGGTGGTGCCTTGGCATTGGGGAAGGCGATCTCGATTTCGAAATCGCCATTGGCGGAATCGCCGCTCGCGGCGATGGCCGTCACTTTTCCGGTGACCGGGCTGTCGCCGAGTTCGGAGCCCCGCACCAGCGCCGGGCCGCCCAGCCGGATGTCGCGCACATCGCGCGCCCTGATCCCGACCCGCGCCACGATCCCCGAACCGGTCTCGCCCAATGTCAGCACCGGCGCACCGGCCGCGATGATTTGCGCGGGTTCGGCCTGACGCGCGAGGATCATGCCGCCGGCAGGGGCGATGATGATCGCCGTCGAACGGTCGAAATTGCGCGCCGCCTGGGCTGCTTTGGCGCGTTCCACCGCGAGTTTCGCGTCATCGAGCCGCGCTTGTGCCACAAATCCCTTGTCAAACAGGGCCTGGTTGCGCGCAAGATCGGTCTCGGCCTTGACAAGGGCCGCTTCCGCTTCCTGATTGGCCGCCGCGACCTCGACCGGCTTGAGCGCGGCGAGCGCCTGGCCTGCAACCACCCGTTCCCCGGCATCGACAGAGATGCGGGCGATCACGCCCCCCACCTTGAAGCCGAGCGCCAGTTCGCGCTTGTAGCCGGTCAGGCCGCTCGCGCGGATATAGCCTTCCTCCGCCACTGGCGCGATCGTGACCAGCTCGACGCGCGGACGCTCTTCTGCGACGATCCCAGTGGTCGAGGCCTTGCTGCCCGTGCATCCCGCAAGCATGGCAAGCGCTGCGACGCCCGCAAGCCCGAGCAGCGCGGGGAATCCTGTTTTCCGTCGGTGATCCATGAAACCGGACATGAAACTGGGCATGAAACTGATCCTTGATCCGGTTGCAGCGCATCATGGCTCGCATCCAGGACGAGAAAAGGGCCAACATGATTTAGGGCCCACCACGATATAGGGGATCCGCGCAGAAAAGTAAACAGCGTTCACTTTTCGGATGCATCCAAAGCCCGGCATGTCGAAAGGGCAAATGCCCGACCATTCAGGCCTTGCCGGTGACGGCGGCCTCAACCCCCTTTTCGGTGAGCTTGCTCAGGCACATCCAGCAGAAACCGGTGATCCCGCTGGCACCGGCGGCGGCGGCGGCGAGACCGGTGACGCCGTGAAATGCATGGAGTGCACCGAGCATCATCCATTTCATCCCGAGGGCCATCAGGCTGCTCGTGGCAACCACTCCGATGGGAACCACGAGGACGATAAAGACCGGGGTCAAATCTTCCCTGCGTGCGTTGTTCCAGCGCGCGAACAGCCAGAAACCGGCCGCGCCCATCAACAATTGGCCGATCGGCAATGCTGCATGCCAGATGCCGCCATGCGAAAGCCGGGTCAATGTCCGGACCAGCGCCGCGGCGGGCGCGAGGAGCGGGTGCATCGGCCAGGTTTTTCTCTCTGCTTCGGAGGGGGCCGTGGTCGCCGGGGAGTCGGTCACCCTGGAGTCCGGAGGCGCAAACAAAGGCGGGCGTGGGGGTGCAAGGGCGCATCCGGGTGGTACGCGGCCCAGTGCCTGCGCCGATTGGTCGAGGCAGGACGAATAAAGCGCACAGCCCTCGCGCCCGGGTTCGGCGATACAGACGGAGGCTGACAGGCCGCTTCGAAATGCCGCCTCGCATTCAGGAGACTGGCTCGGCAACACCCGCGCCAGTTCGCAGGCCATGGCTTTGACGCGGGCCTCGTTGACCGCCGCCAGTTCTTCGGGTGTCAAGGTCAATCCAGAATGCAGCGGCGGCGGCCGATAGATCCATTCCCCACGCATGGCAGGACCCAGATCCGCCCAATAGCCTTTCACCAAAGCCAGAGGGGCCATGGCCGCGAGCCGGTCGATCCATAATTTCTGGCTCGCCTGGGCGCGGGCCAGAGTTTCACGATCAAACGCTTTCTCGCAGACGAAACCGATGGCGAGCGACACCGCAAACAGCAGGACAAAGCCGGTTAATCGTCGCAGGAACGGATTTTCGATGCGATTGATAGTCGCAAGCATCCCCCGTAATCGGGGCGCAGGCTGAGGCTGTTTCGGCATGGCTGCGTTCTCCTCACATTGTCGGGATTAACGCCACCGGCGCGACGGCGCAAGCAAATCCTCGAATTCCGGCTTGTGCCGGGCCAAAGCCCCCTTATCTAACTGATACAGAGACCGGCGGGCGGCACTCCCCCCGAACCGACTGTCGACCCGACTGCCGACCCGACTGCCGACCCGACTGCCGAAACGACGGAGCAGACCAATGGATCCCGAAAAATTGACCGAGCGCGCCCGGGCCCTGATGCAGGAAGCCCAGATGGCGGCCTTGCGCCAGAACCACCAGCAATTCACCCCCGAACATCTGCTTCTGGCGCTGCTCGAGGACAAGGAAGGCCTGGCGCTCGGCCTCGTCACGGCAGCGGGTGGCGACAAGGCGGCAGCCCTGGCGGGCGCGCAGGCGGCTGTTCATGCCTTGCCCCAGGTGAGCGGCGGCGACGGAAAAATCTACCTGTCGCCCGTACTCGCGAGGATTCTGGCTGCGGCCGAGGATTTCGCCAAAAAGCGCGGCGATCTTTTTGTGCCGGTCGAGCGTCTGTTGCAGGGGCTCGCGGCCATTGGGGAAGCCAAATCCGCCCAGATTCTGAAACAGGCCGGGCTCGATCCCAAAAAGCTCGAGATCGCCATCGATTCCCTGCGCAAGGGCCGGACCGCCGACAATGCCCATTCCGAGGATTCCTACGAGGCGCTGGAGAAATATTCCCGCGACCTGACCGATGCCGCGCGCAAGGGCAAGCTCGATCCGGTGATCGGCAGGGACGAGGAAATCCGCCGCGCCATTCAGGTATTGTCGCGCCGCACCAAGAACAATCCGGTGCTGATCGGCGAGCCAGGCGTCGGCAAGACGGCGATCGCCGAGGGGCTCGCCTTGCGTATCGTCAATGGTGACGTGCCCGAAGGCCTGCGCGGCAAACGGCTTCTGGCGCTCGACATGGGCGCGCTGATCGCAGGGGCAAAATTCCGGGGCGAATTCGAGGAACGGCTGAAATCGGTGCTGAAGGATATCGAGGCCGCTGGCGGCGATGTCGTCCTGTTCATCGACGAAATGCACACGCTGGTGGGCGCGGGGAAGGCCGATGGGGCGATGGACGCCTCCAATCTCCTCAAGCCGGCTCTGGCGCGCGGGGAATTGCATTGCGTGGGCGCAACAACGCTCGACGAATATCGCAAGCATGTGGAGAAGGATGCCGCCCTTGCCCGAAGATTCCAGCCGATTTTCGTGGCGGAACCGAGTGTGGAGGACACGATCTCCATCCTGCGCGGCCTCAAGGACAAATATGAGGTTCATCACGGCGTGCGCATTTCCGACAATGCGATCGTCGCCGCCGCCACTTTGTCCAATCGCTATATTGCCGACCGCTTCCTGCCCGACAAGGCCATCGATCTGATGGACGAGGCGGCCTCGCGCCTGCGCATGCAGGTCGATTCAAAGCCCGAGGAACTGGACGAGGTCGATCGCCGGCTGCTGCAATTGCGCATCGAACGCGAGGCGCTGAAAAAGGAGAGCGATCCCGGTTCCATCGACCGCCTCGGAAAAATCGGCGCGGAACTCGACCGGCTGGAGGCGCGCTCGAACGAGATCACCACGGCCTGGCGGCTGGAAAAGGACAAGCTGGCCTCGGCCACCAAACACAAGGATGAGCTGGAGACGCTGCGCCAGCAATTGGAAGAAGCCAAGCGTCGCGGCGATTTCAACCGGGCCGGCGAATTGCAATATGGCCGCATCCCGGAAGCCGAAAAGCGCATCGCCGATGCCGAGCAATCGGGCGTCGGGCTGGTCAAGGAAGTGGTGGATGCCGAGGCGATTGCCGAAATCGCCTCGCGCTGGACCGGCGTGCCGATCGAAAAGATGCTGGAGGGCGAGAAGGGCAAATTGCTGGCCATGGAAAACCAGCTCCGCCAGCGTGTGGTCGGTCAGGAGGAGGCGCTGCTCGCAGTCGCCGATGCCGTGCGCCGGGCCCGCGCGGGGCTCAATGATCCGGGGCGCCCGATCGGCAGTTTCATGTTTCTGGGCCCGACCGGCGTGGGCAAGACCGAACTGACCAAAGCGCTCGCCGAATTCATGTTTGATGACGAAGCGGCGGTGCTGCGCATGGACATGTCGGAATATATGGAAAAGCACAGCGTTTCCCGCATGATCGGCGCGCCTCCCGGCTATGTTGGCTATGATGAGGGCGGGGCGTTGACCGAAGCGGTGCGCCGGCGGCCTTATCAGGTCGTGTTGTTCGACGAGATCGAGAAGGCCCATCCCGACGTCTTCAACATCCTGCTCCAGGTGCTCGATGACGGCCGCCTGACCGATGGTCAGGGCCGCACGGTGGATTTTCGCAATACGCTGATCATCATGACCAGCAATCTGGGCTCGGAGCATCTGGCGCGCCTGCCGGACGGCGAGAGCGTGGATGAGGCCCGCGAGCCGGTGATGGAGGCCGTGCGTCGCCATTTCCGGCCGGAATTCCTCAACCGGGTGGACGAGATCATCCTGTTCAGCCGGCTCCAGCGCGCCGATATGGCAAAGATCGTCGATATCCAGTTGAAGCGGCTCGAAAAACTGCTCTCCGACCGCCAGATCGTCATCACGCTCGACCGCGATGCCCGCGAATGGCTGGCCGCGCGCGGCTATGATCCGGTCTATGGCGCGCGCCCGCTCAAGCGGGTCATCCTCAAGGAATTGCAGGATCCGCTGGCGCGCGCCCTGTTGCAGGGCCGGATCAGGGATGGCGACCGCGCGATCATCACCATGGAAGGCGGGCGGCTGATGATCAATGGCGCGCCGATCAAGGCAGAGGCGCTGAATTAGGGCGGGTCGAGAGCGGGACTTGATCGGCCCCGAAAATGCGAGGATTCAATCAGTGAAATTGCGCTTTATCCCGGCCGGATCTGGCCGGTTCCGCGCAGCACATATTTGAAGGTGGTGAGTTCGCGCGCGCCTACGGGTCCGCGGGCGTGCAGGCGGCCCGTGGCGATGCCGATTTCTGCCCCCATGCCGAATTCGCCACCATCGGCAAATTGGGTCGAGGCATTATGCAGAACGATTGCCGAATCCACTTCGGCGAGGAAGCGAGCGGCGGCCTCCTGGTTTTCCGTGACGATGCACTCGGTATGGGCTGAACCGAAGCGCGCAATATGGTCCATGGCGGAATCGAGATCATCCACCACCCGGATCGCGAGGATTGGGGCCAGAAACTCGTGCCCCCAATCCTCCGGGCGCGCCGGGATCATGGCCGGCACGATCTCGCATGCCCAGGCATCGCCGCGCAATTCGCAGCCAGCGGCAAGAAGTGCCGCGGCGATGGCCGGCAGCAATTCATCGGCGCAATCCTGGTCGATCAGCAGACATTCGGTCGCCCCGCACAATCCGGTGCGCCGCATTTTGGCGTTAAGGGCGATCCGCACTGCCATTTCGCGATCGGCGGCGCGGTGGATGTAAGTGTGGCAGATCCCTTCGAGATGGGAGAGCACTGCGATCCGCGCTTCCTTCTGCACCCGCTCGACGAGGCTTTTGCCGCCGCGCGGGATGAGCAGGTCGAGCGCGCCATCGAGTCCCGTCAGCATTTCCCCGACCGCCGCGCGATCCGTAATGGGCACCAGCCCGATCGCCGCTTCCGGCAGGCCGGTGTCGCGCAAGGCGCTGCGCAAGGCCGCGTGAATGGCGGTGGCGGTGGCAAAGGCTTCGGAACCCGCCCGCAGGATGGCGCAATTGCCCGCCCGCAGGCAGAGCGCGGCGGCATCGGCAACGACATTGGGCCGGGCCTCGAAGATGATCCCGATCACTCCGATCGGTACGGCGACCCGGGCGATATCGAGCCCATTGGGCCGCGACCAGCGCGCAAGCTCGGTCCCCAGCGGGGCGGGCCCGAGCGGGTCGGGCAAAGCCGCGATGTCGTCAAGCGCCGCAGCGATCCCCGCAAGCCGTGTCGCGTCGAGAAACAATCGGTCGAGCATGGAAGGCGACAGCCCGGCTTCGGCACCTGCCAGCATGTCGACGCGGTTGGCCGCGAGGATGGGTTCGGCCCCTGCCCGGATGGCGCGCGCCATGGCGGCGATCGCAGCCGTGCGTGTGTCAGCCCCTGCCAGCCGGATTTTCGGTGCAGCCGCGCGGGCGGCGACACCCATGCCGCGCATCAGATTGGTGACGCAAACTGAAGATGCGGGATCCGGGTTTAAATGTCGCCCTCCGGCCGAAGGAAATTTCATGTTGCAACGGAAATGGCGAGTGGAATGAGCGCGGAACCGCCATCGCCGCCGGGGATTGCTCCAATTCCCCCTACAAGCCCAAGCACATGGGCCTGACCGCTGGCGCGGTTGTTCTTGTTGACCAGCCGCACACCGATATCTCCTGCAACCACCAGCATTTGTCGGCCCGGCAGCAGCTGGTTTCCTGCGACCCATACCGGCCCCGATCCGGCCGATAATTCCAGCAATACCGCAATGGTGCCATTATGGCGGACGACCAGCTTCTGGTCCGGCTGTTCCGGGGACAGGGAAAATGCCAATTGCATGCATGGTCCTTTGGTGAGAGTTCAGAGGGCAGGGGTCCGGGGCAATCCCGGGGGAAGAGTGAAGTTTTGGGACCCGGTGTGCCTCGTACCGGAAACCAGAGCATTTTCAAGGAAATCCGAGCCGAATGTCTGAATTGAAAATGCTCGGATTCAAGGATTTGGAGCGCGTTCAGGCGAAAAACCGGATGTCACTTTTTCTGAACGCGCTCAAGTGGAGCGGACCAAACATTCGCTACCCACTTGCGCGCCAACCTCCGAGCCGAATGTTTGGTCCATAAGCTCCACTAAGCTCATGTTTACAGCGTGGTTCTTATGAATCTGACATTTGCAATCGCGCACGGCCAAAATGGGATGCAAATGTCAGATTCGAACCACTAGTCCCGAACACCCTGTTCCGCCCCGGCGACGATTTTCGTCTTTTTGCGCCGGAACAGCCGGATGAGCCGCAGGCGCTTCCAGAAACGGCGGCGTTCAAGTGGCGGCAATTGCTGGAGATTGCGCACGAATTCCTCGGCACAGGCGCGCCAGGAAAAACGCTCGGCATAAGCCCGACAATCCGCCCGATCCATGGCAAGTGCTTCCTCGATGGCGGTGCGGAGATTGATATTGATTGCGCCTGCTTTTGAGCCCGGAATGATGTCCTTGGGGCCGGGGGCCGGGAACGCCGCGACCGGCGTGCCGGCGGCCATGGCTTCGAGAATCACGAGGCCGAAAGTGTCGGTGAGCGAGGGGAAGACGAAGACATCCGAATCGGCAAAATAGCGGGCCAGTTCCTCCCCGAAGCGCGGTCCGGCAAAATGCGCGTCCGGATATTTTTCCGCCAATTCTTCGCGCTGGGGGCCGTCGCCGACCAGAACCTTCGTGCCTGGCAGGTCAAGTTTCAGGAATTCCTCGAGATTCTTTTCGACCGCCACCCGTCCCACGCTCAGCATGATCGGGCGCGGCAGATCGGCGAACATGCCGCCATCGAGCCCACGCTTCGCGGGGTCGAACATGTCGGTATCTACACCGCGGCTCCAGGCCTCGATATTGGTAAAGCGTTTGGCGACCAGTTCATCGCGCATCGAAGGCGTGGCGACCAGCATTCGCCCCGAGGGCCGGTGGAACCAGCGCATATAGGCATAGCCCGCCCAGAGAGGGATCGGCAGGCGCGCGGTCACATATTCAGGAAACCGCGTGTGATAGCTCGTGGAAAACGGGAAGCGGTGCTTGATGCAGATCGACCGCATCGCGATCCCCAGCGTGCCCTCGGTCGCGATGTGAACTGCATCGGGCGCGAAAGCGAGGAAACGTTCCTCGACCTTTGCGCGTGCATTCACCGCAAGGCGAATCTCGGGATAGGTGATAAGCGGCACGGTTTTGAAGCCATCGGTGGGCGCAACGACTTCGACTTCGTGGCCGAGCCCCCGGCATTCATCGATGACGCGCGACAGGGTCCGCACCACGCCATTGACCTGGGGTTCCCACGCATCGGTGACAAGAAAAATCCGCATAAAGGAGATTTCGTCGAATTCCGCCGCCGGTGCAAGTGATTCCGCTGTTGCGGCGCGATGAGGATCGACCCGGTGAGGATCGACCCGGTGATGAACTTTCCCCGGGCCGGCGCGCAATCGATCCGTATCATCCGGTTGGCAAGCTTATTCCTGCACAGGTGGCAGACGCGCAGGCAGCGTCAAATGAAAGCGCGAACCCTTGCCAAATTCGCTCTCCACCTCGACCGTTCCACCCATCAATTGCGCGAATTCGCGGGTGATGGCGAGACCCAGCCCGGTCCCCCCGACCCGGCGGGTCGGGCTGGCATCGACCTGGACAAAGGGCTGAAACAGTTTTTCGAGGTCCTCGGGCCGCATTCCGATCCCGGTATCGGCCACGGTGAAGATGATTTTTTCGCCCGTTTCGTCGAGGGCGATGGTCAGGCGGATCTCGCCGTCGCGGGTGAATTTCGCCGCATTGCTCAGAAGATTGAGCAGGGATTGCAGCACTTTTTCGCCATCGGTGAACAGGCCGATATCCCCGACCTGGTTGTCGACGACCCAGGCATTGTTATTGGCACTGGCCAAGGGAGCGAAAATGTCTCCGGTCCTTGCGATGATCTCCCCGACCGATACCGGCCCGATCCGGAGCTTCATCCGTCCGGCCTCGAGCTTCGACAGATCGAGTACATTATTGATCATGCTGAGCAAATGCCGCGCCGCCCCGGTGATCCGCCTGGCGTCCTCGAGGCTGGTTTCCGCACCGGCGGCCTCGCAATCCTCCATCAGGATTTCCGAATAGCCGATGATTGCATTGAGCGGCGTGCGCAATTCATGGCTGATATTGGCAAGGAATTTTGACTTCGCCCGACTGGCTTCCTCTGCGGTGCGTTTGGAATTGATCAGCGCGCGGATCAGCAATGCCAATTCCCGGTGGCACTCGGAAAAACGCCCGAATTGGGCCGAAGGCAGTCTGTTTTGATGGCTATCGGCTGCGGCGGGCGGGTTAAATTCCGCAAGATAGGCTTCGAGTTCGGAAAAAGTATCGGAGGGACCGCCTTCGCCGGCCAAATCCTGCCAGTCATTCATGGCGATGGCATTGGCACGATGGAGCGTGCGCGTCACCAGGGCGCTCAGCCGGTCGGCGCTGTCGACAGCCTTGCGCAATTCCTGTTCGGTCCGCACCCGTTCGCTGATATCCTCGATCGTGCCTTCGTAATAGGCAAGCGTACCGTCGGGATCATGGACCTCGCGCGCGGTTTCGCTGACCCAGATCTTT
Organism: Hyphomonadaceae bacterium; assembly: GCA_021731815.1. Lineage (GTDB taxonomy): Bacteria > Pseudomonadota > Alphaproteobacteria > Caulobacterales > Aquidulcibacteraceae > JAKFWO01. Next base: position 22,880 of record JAKFWO010000019.1, read on the forward strand.
TCGCCGGTGGCGTGGCGATAGATTTCGGAGACAAAATTGGCGACGGCACCGGTCTTTGCAATTTCCTCGACAAATTCGTCGCGCCGGACTGGATCGACATACCATTCCCGCGCGATCGAGGTCGCCGCCGCCAGCCACTGGCTTTCGGTTTCATATCCCATCATGCGCACAAAGGCTGGATTGGCGCGGTGGGGGCGGCCTTCCGCGGTCGAGCGGTATATGCCGATCACGGCATTGTCGTAGAGCGCGCGGAAGCCCTCGCCCGGAATATCGGACAGCGGAATCATTTCCCGTTCGGGCTCAAACAAAATGAGCGCGGCCGATCCAAAAACGCATTCGACAGGGGCGGGCGCGGCCGCCGCGATCAGTGCGAAAAGCGTTCCATCGGTGCAGCGCATCAGAAGACGCAATTCCTCGACCATCTGCAAACGGACGACGCGGTCGATCAACTTGCTCCACATTTCGCCATGGATGAAGGGCGATTCCGCAGGCTCAGGCGACGGCGGGTTTTCGGGAGTGGCGGCGTTTCCGGTTCCGAATTTCAGACGAAAGGCGCGGGTGCTCCACAGGATTTTACCTGAAGGATCGGTCGCACAGGCCAGAACGCGGGCCTGGTCCAATTGCCGCGGCAGACGCATGCGGGAATCAGCGTCCGGGTCGCAGGAACGCGCCGGTATTGCGTCATTGTCAGCTGTAAGACGGGCAGTTTCGATTGCTCTTTGCTCCACTGCTGCCCAATCCTTGCCGAAACCGCTTTTGGCCCGCGACACCGAAAAGCCGGGCTGGGAATCCGATTATCCGGGTCTGATATCACAAGAAAGTTATCAAGTGATAAGAATCGGACGCCATACCCCCATAAAAGCCGCAATCGTGATCAGGCTCATGAGGCCGATAAAACGCGCGCGGCTGAGTGCGACCTCCGGCGCGTGAACCATCAGGGCCGTGGCCGCTCCGAAGCACAGGAATTTTATCCCGACATAGGGCGGCGGGGACAGCCAGGCCCCGGACAGGATCGCGATGGCGGCCAGGGTCGTGGCGGCGAAAACCCCAAGACGCAGGATCTTTTCGAGCAGGACACGATCCGCGGGCCTCGGGGCAGGGCGGCGGATGAAATCGATGAGGAATAGCAACCAGAAAGTGGCCGCCAGAAGCGATGCCACCCAGACGCTTGCGCTGGTGGCGTTCCAATTGGCGTAAACAAGGCCAAGGCCAAGAGGGCCGGCAAATACCGCACCGGCGGCGGCCCAGATGCGGAAGCGGATTGCGAGGTCCATCTGCCCCGGCACTCCCGACCTTGCCACCACCCGGGCGGCGGTACTGCCCGCGACCCAGAACGCAAAACAGGTGATATGGGCGAGAATCAGCAGGGCCTTGAGCAGCGTGAATGCCATCTGTGCCTCCTTTTTGCGTTGATCGCATTGAGCCTTGCGCCAGAGTGTTTAAGGTGCGCGCGCGCATAGTTCAAACCCGTGCCGGCTGTTCCTCCTGTCAGGGACATCTGTCCCGGACTATCGGCCCGGACTATCGGCCGGGATTAACGGGCCGGGATTAACGGGCCGGAATGATGGAACCGGAATGATGGAAGAAAAGTCGTGATCCTTCTTCAGGATATTCCCCAGTTCGGACTCCGACGTACCGGCACCGATTATCCCGATCGGCCCTGCGCCTATGGCATCGGCCTCGACATGCTCGGGCGGATTGCGGTGGCCGAGATCGGCCTGCGTCCGCCTTTCGAATATGATTTGCCGGGCGGCGGGCTCGATCCCGGCGAAAGCCCGGTGGAGGCGCTGGTCCGTGAGTTCCGGGAAGAGACCGGGCTTCAGGTCGAGGCCGGCGACCTCATTGCCAAAGCCGGGCAATATTGGGGGCGCGCCGATGTCAGGCCCCGGAATTCGCTGTGCCATTTCCATCTGGTCCAGATCGCCGGCGACCATGGGGCCCCGGTCGAGCACGACCATCGCCTCGTCTGGCTGTCGCCCTTCGATGCCGCGCGCCGCATGCGCCACGATGCCCATGCCTGGGCGATCCTGAAATGGCTGCGCCTGACCGAGGAACACGCCCATGGCTTCGTGTGAGGGGGGGGCACCGGCCGACATACCGCCGTCTGGTCGCAAGGAGCAGGTGGATTTCAAATCAAAAAAACTTCGCGACAATTCCTGGTTTTCCAGACAAAGTCAGGAATGACGACGCGTTTACATAATATTTGTAGGGAGATCCTGCCTGTTATGTACCGTTCCATGTCTGTCGCTTTGCTGATTGGCACGATTGGCTTGACGGGCCCGGTTGCGGCCCAGAGTTTTGACGATCCCATCGCGCGCTGCCGGAGCGCGGGTGATGACAAGGCCAGGATCGCATGCCTTGAATCGGCCCTGCGTGTGATCCCGCCGGTTTCTCCGGGTGGCTTGCCATCTGCGACCGCGACCACACCAACACCCCAGGGAACAGTTCCGTCGGAGCCGGGCCCGATCCTGCCGACGACGTCTCCAGCGACTTCTGTACCAGCGCCGCCAGCCCCTGCAATCTCGGTCCCGCGGCAAACCGCGGCCACCGGCCTTGGGGCCGAACAGATCGTGCGAAAACAGGAACGCAAACGCCCGAACAAGGAGAAATCCCGTGAAAAGATCGAATCGCCGATCCAGTCTTTCGCGCGGAATTCGCTCGGCAAATGGGTGTTTGTTTTAAAGAACGGCCAGATCTGGCGTCAATTGCAGGGCGATCCGACAAACCCCGTTTTGCGCGAGGAAAGCAATTATACCGCGTCCATTCGCCGGGGCACGATCAGCGGCTACCGGATGAATATCCGCGAAGTGCGGAGCACCCTGGTGGTCGAACGACTTCGCTGATCGGACCCCGCCTTTTGCCATTGTCCTGGACCTGCGGGCCGTGGGTGCCAACGACCCTGTCACGTCGCGAAAGACATCGACCAGCGACCACCACCCGGCTTTCCAGGATAATCAACAAAAAAGCGGCGCGTTCTTTCGAACGCGCCGCAAGGTTTCCATCGTCCTTTTGATTTCCCAAAAGGGCGAGGGTCAGAATCAGAACCGGATCGAACCGTTGAGGAACAATGTCCGCCCGAACAGGTCATAGCCTGCCGATGTGACCGCGTTATTGCGCTGGAACCCGCGTGTAGAATCGATCAGTGGCGGTGCCCTGTTGGCAATATTGTTGACGCCCGCGGTCAGAGAGAAATTGTTGCGCGACCACGTTACGGAAACGTCATGATACCAGACAGGATCAACAAAATCGACGATGGTTCCAATCTCGGCCACGGGCCGGGCAGCACCGGTGGGCGACACCAATTGGTCGAGGAAACGAACCGGCGCGGCGAGCGACCCGTCATTGTCCTGCGCACCGAGGCGACGGTTTTCCACCGTGACGTCGAATTCGCCCCAGCGGAAATTGGCAACATTGTTGAAACGGAATCGGGGAGATCCGATCTCGCCAACATTGTCGTCACGATCCGACGGATCGAATGTCTCCCGCTCCTGCTCCAATTGATAGGAGGAGGTGGTCGTGTGCGTGAACGCGATGGGGCTCCCCGCCAATTTGAATGGAAGGTCGAATGTCAATCTTGTGTTGACATCGACACCCTTGGCCGTCTCTTCCCCGATATTGAAGAAGGACACGTCGATTTCGTTGATGATATTGGACGTCGCACCGGTTCCGGGCCGCGAGATCAGCGAGCAGAAGGGGCTCGACAAGCTCGGGAAATCGGTGTCCAGAAAGCAATTGGCGACAATCAGGCTCGCATCCGGTTCCGCGACCGTATCCCGGATCCGGATATTGTAATAGCTTGCCGCGAGAACGAAATCGAAGGATTTGAACCAGGGTTGGGTGAAACTGCCAGAGACGGTGAAGGACCGCGAAGTTTCCGGCAGCAGCTCCGAATTCCCGCCCGAGATCGTTGAGATCGATGTAACGCCCTGACTTCCCAGAACGGTGGCGTCCGGCACGCCATTGCCGCTGGTATCGGTGAACAATACACCGCTCGCGATACAATTTTGTACCCGGTTGGCAAATTGCGCCTCGGTATCCGAACCCGCGGAGGTCAAGGCATTGGTGATATTGACGGCAATGCAGGGGTCGAGAGTGCCGGCGGACGCACCGCCCTGATCGGCGAGGAATTGCTCCCGCAGATTGGGTGCACGGAAGGATGTGCCATAGGCACCCGAAAACTGAAGCCAGTTCACCGGACGATACAAAGCCCGCGCCCGATAGGTCACATCATCGCCGAAATTGGATTCGTTTGTGTAACGTACCGCACCATCGATTTGCAGGAGGTCGATCCATGGCTTCTCCCGGATCAGCGGAATGTCGACTTCGCCAAAGAATTCATAGAAGCGGCGTGCGCCATTGGTGTCGCCTTCCACGGAGGGTGCTTCGGCAGCATTGGTCCCGAAGACGCCGTCTGTTGAATTCTGCGAACGAATGACATCGCGACGATATTCACCACCAAAGCCCGCCGTGATCGCACCGCCCCAGGGAGAGGTAAACAATTCCCCGCCGAAAAAGCCATTGACCACAAATTGCTCGATCGCGGTGCGATTGGTGCGCGTCCCCACCAGGAAATCACGTTCGGCATCCGTGAAAATCCCTTCACCGGTACGTCCGCCGGTATAGAGATCGGGATTGGCGAAATTGATCGGAATGCAGGTCTGTGGTGTTACGAAGGCCCCGTTTTGGTCGGTATTGTTCGGGATATCGCAGCTCAGCGATCCGTCCGCCAATTGGCGGACATTGAGCGTCGCAAGCGTCAGATTGGGTTCGAACAGGATGGGCTGGGACTGGAATCCGATGCCTCGGTCAAAGGAGAAATAGGTGTCCCAGTTCCAGCCCTTTTCCCCGAGAAAGCCACCCGCGAAATCACCGCGAAAGCCCGCGACGAAGCGGAATTGTTCCAGCTCGACATTGCGCGTCTGCGGCACGTCTTCGAGCGTCAGGATGGGGGCAATATCAACCGGAAAGGGGTTGAGCGGGTTATCGACCCGGCCGATGACGACGCCGTTTGCGTCCAGCTGGTCGATTTGTCCGGGCACATCCGGGAAGATCTGTTCGGTCGATGCGATCGAAAAAGTACGCCGGTTGAGGTAATAGCTCTCAAAATAGAATTGTTCATTGTTCCAGAAATTCAGATCGACCGAGCCATTGGCAATGACCGAAATCCGCCGTGCATCGCCGACCAGATCGGCAAGTCCGCGTTCCGTCTGGTCATTGTAGAACGGAACCAGCGGGAAGCGGGTGTTCTGGCTTCCCGGAGGTGCGGGGATTGCGGGATCGAACAGCGGCGGCTGGGGAACTGGAAGCGCAAACCCGGTCGAGAAATTGGGAATGCCGATATCGGTGGCCCCGGGTGTAAAGAAGAATTGGGTTGCCGTGATCGGGGCACCGGTAAACGGATTGGGAAACGGAACCGCGACACCGGGCGATGCAATGATCACATTGTCAAAAAAGCCACTGCGGGGCAATTGCCGGATCGAGCCATCCGGCGCGACGGTGATTTCGCGCAGGGACGAACTGAAATCGCGTTTGTTGGTCTGCACGCGTGAGCGCTGGAACCATTCGCCACCCACCAGGATGCGCGCTCGCTCGCCCGATGAGCCGGCGAGAAACGAAACCTGGTATACATCTCCGCCAGGATCGAGCGGCTGTTCGAAGTTACCCGAGACCTCGAGCCCTTCAAATTCGCTGCGCAATGTGACATTGACGACGCCGGCCACCGCATCCGCGCCATAGATCGACGAGGCACCTTCGGTCAGCACTTCCACGCGGTCGACCAGCGCAAGGGGAATCAGCCCCAGATCCGGCTGGGAGGGCGCGCCGCGAACACCGGTGGCGGCCAAACGGCGCCCGTTCACCAATACGAGCGAGCGTGCTGCACCGAGATTGCGCAAATTGATGTTGGATGAGCCGACACCACCCTCCGGAGGCGCTTCGGTCGCGTTGGAATTTCCGGCATTGTTGTTCAGCGACTGGTCGATCTGTGTGCCATTGGCCACAGTCGAGCGGGTCAGCAATTCCTGGATTGTACTGACGCCTACCTTGCGGGCGTCCTCAATCTTGAACACCTGAAGCGGAGAGGGGCTGTTGAAGGAATCCTTGCGCAGCCGCGAGCCGGTGACCACGACTTCTTCGGCGGATTCATCGTCCTCCGCATCCTGGTCGGCCGCGTCCTGAACCTGAACCACATCGGTCGTCACTGCCTGCGCCCAAGCGGCACCCGGCTGACCCAATACCGAAACGCCAACGATAAACGTGCACGCACGCAGGTGCTGCTGCCATTGCTTCAGTGACCTTTTGATCCCCTTTGATGCGAGATCGCCACTGCGGATTGCCTCCGACTTGTCAGCGATCTTCCCTGATAAACAATTTGTAACCCCTGGTTCACAATTCCGTCAACCTAAATATGTCAGTTTTTATATGTCAGTTTTTGGCAATGTGCGCTGGCGTGTACGCGACTCTATCGGCGGATTCTCGATTGCCCGGAGGCGAGATTGCCGGACCCATCCCGCACAAGGGGGGGGGCGGCCAGAGCATTTTCAAGGAAATCCGAGCCGAATGTCTGAATTGAAAATGCTCGGATTCAAGGATTTGGAGCGCGTTCAGGCGAAAACCGGATTCCACTTTTTCTGAACGCGCTCTGGAGCATTTTCAACGAAATCCGAGCCGAATGTCTGAATTGAAAATGCTCGGATTCAAGGATTTGGAGCGCGTTCAGGCGAAAAACCGGATTCCACTTTTTCTGAACGCGCTCTGACAGGCGGCACTCAAGCCCGCCCGGCTTTCCCCCGCTCCATCACCCGTTCAGGGCGGCGGCATCGGTTTCGCCGGTGCGGATGCGCAGGATGGAATCGAGATCGATGACCCAGATCTTGCCATCCCCGATTTTGCCGCTATTGGCGGCCTTGGCGATGACTTCCACGATGCGTTCGACATCGGCGCTGGCGGCTGCGATCTCGACCTTGACCTTGGGCAGCAGGCGGATTTCGTATTCCGCTCCGCGATAGACTTCGGTCTTGCCCTTTTGCCGGCCATAGCCGCGCACTTCGGTCACCGTCATGCCGGCCACGCCGATCGCGGCAGCCGCATCGAGCACCGAATCGAGGCGCGAGGGTTTGATGACGGCAGTGATCAGTTTCATGGCGAGGGTGGGGCTGTGAGGGTCACGTCGGGGACAGTCGCATCTTCGGTCTGCTGCGGGTCAATAGCAGGCGTGCGGGCCAAAACCGAGCCTTGCACTGTTTTCGGTCGCCAGCCAGCCTGTTTTGCGAAAGCAATCGCGCGGCTTCCCCTGATGGGTGCGACGACATGCTTGATCGCCTCGGTCATGGCGACCCCGCCCAGCACCGGCCACAATCTTTCGCCGATCTGCTCCCATAAGGGTGCGAGCCGGCGCACGACCGGCCAATCGACCGGCGGCGCAAACAGGGCAAAGCTCGAGGCCTGCGGCGAAAAACAGGCGGCTCCCAACAGGGCGCGCAATTGTCGCTGGGTGAAAGACCGTCCATGGCCGAAGGGCGTGTGCTCGAAATGCGACCACACGCCGGTGCGATTGGGAACAATAACGATGAGACGCCCTTCGGGGGCCAGCACCCGCCAGATCTCGCGCAGCAGGCGCCCGGGATTTTCCGCCTCTTCAAGGCCATGGCAGACAAGCACCCGATCGAATATTGCATCGCGAAACGGCAATCGGGATTCAGAACCAATCACCGCATACCCGTTGGGTTGGGCATCCGCGCGATGGGCAGGCACGATCTCGCTTGCATAACGATCCGGGACAAACAATCCGAAGCGGCGCGCATGGGCAAACCGGTCGGAAAACGGTGCGCAATAGCCCCAGCCGAGCACGTCCAGCCCCCTCGCATCCGGCCAGATGGCCGCGATCCGGCGATTGAGCGCCGCCGCCGCCATTCGGCCGGCGGGACTGTCGTAAAACTGGCGGATGGCGGACATGGGGCCGCTTTTTAGCGCATTTCCGGCTTTATGGAAATCCTGGGCCGGGCGTCGTGGTCAGGGCGTCGCGGTCAGGGCGTCGCGGTCAGGGCCTGGCGGGCCAGAAGGCGCGCCCGGGAATCGTCATGCACCGGGGCCTTTGCGGCGGCGCAAATTCTCCCGCAAGGCCGCCCGCAGCCGGGCATGGCGCAATTTCCTGGGGTCAGGCGCGGGGTTGACTTCGCCATTGCCCTCACCATTGCCCTCACGTGAGTTCCGCGATTCTGTCCGATCGGTGCCCGCGGTCCTGAAGGCGTCACCGGAAATGGCTTTGGGCTCTGGTGGCGATTCTTCACTCCCTCCCGGCGGAATGATTTGGGACATTTCCCCCCCCCTTTTCACGGCAACGCATTTCAGGATGCGCCTGCCGGGGTCGATCGTCAAACCGCCTTGCGCGATCATACTGCCAGTTTTCCTGCAGATTGCGCGCGGGGTGCTTTCCATCCCGCGGGCAAGCGAATATAGGGGCTGTTCCTTTCCGCCGGCTGGCTGTCGTAGCTCAGTGGTAGAGCGCATCCTTGGTAAGGCTGAGGTCGCGAGTTCAATCCTCGCCGACAGCACCAGCGGGGGCGGAGGGGATTTCCGCCCGGGCGGGGCCCGCAAACTGGACGCCAGCCGCGAAGGCGGCTAAATCTGGCGCATGGCTTTTCTTTATCTTCTTGGCGCGTTCGGGCTCTATCTCGGCTGGCGCGGATTCCGCAAAATGGGTGCCACGGAGCGCAAACGTCTGCTGCGTTACGGGGTGGCGATTGCGCTCATCATATCGGGGACCGGGCTAATGGTTCTCAAGCGCAGCCCGGCGGGGATTGTCGCCCTGATTGCCGGGCTGGTCCTGCTCGGGATCGGGGTGCGGAATCGCAAAAGCGGGCCTCGCCCCGCGCCGGCGCGCCAGCCGGGCCTGAGCCGGGCGGAGGCCGCAGAAATCCTCGGCGTGGCCCCTGATGCCTCGCGTCAGGAGATTACCGCCGCCCATCGCCGGCTGATGCTGCGCCTCCATCCCGATCAGGGCGGCAGCGACTGGCTGGCCAACCGGATCAATTCTGCGCGCGATCGGTTGTTGCGCAAGTCCTGACGCATGTGAGCCTTCCGATGAACCAGTTCCGCGCCCGGAACGACGCGCCGGGATTTCCTCTCCGACCGGCTTCGTGTAACTGCAGGCATGCGCGCCGCATGGTCCAGCGATACATTGGCCCCCCCGATCCACTCGAAATTGTCATGCCTTGCCGGGATTTCCATGGTTGACCTCTCCTCGATCGAACTTCCCGCCGACAAGGCGGAACGCTATGCCGAAATCCGCCGGCAGATATCCGGGGTGGTCGGGGGCGAACCCAATCGAATCGCGCGTCTGGCGAGTGCCGCGAGCCTGCTCGCTTCAGGCTTCGCGTCGCGATTCATCTGGACCGGATTCTATATGGTCGATCCCGAAAACGGGACCGGTCAGGGAGCTGACACGGCATCGGAACTGGTCGTTGGCCCCTATCAGGGCAATCTGGGCTGCCTGCGCATTCCTTTTGGCAAAGGTGTGTGCGGTGAAGCCGCCGCGCGCCGGAAAACCGTGCTGGTCAGGGATGTCCATGCTTTTCCCGGCCACATCACCTGTGATTCACGCTCGCAATCAGAGATCGTCGTCCCGCTGTTTGACCGCAATGGCAGCCTCGCGGGCGTTCTCGATGTCGATTCGGCGGAATTGGACGCATTCGACGAAATCGACCGGCACTGGCTTGAAGCAATCTGTGCGGAGCTGCTCGTCCTGCCGTGATCGGGGTCGATCCGGCGTGCGGGGTCTATTGCTGAAAACGCTCTGTTTTCGGGGCGAAATGCGGTAGTGATCCGATTCCGTCCCCGTTTTTCCTTCAATTTTTGACCGGACCGAGTGAATGAAGATCCGCATCGACCGCGCCGCTTTGCTGAAGGCCCTGACCCGTGTGCAGAGTGTTGTCGAAAGGCGCAACACCATCCCCATCCTTGGCAATGTGCTGCTCAGGGCGGAGGGAGATCATCTGCGCCTCGTGGCAGCGGACCAGGAAATGGAAGTCGTCGATTCCGCCGATGCCGAAATCGAACGTGCGGGCGCGATCACCACGCCGGCCCATATGTTTTTCGATATCATACGTAAATTCCCCGAAGGGGCCGAAATCCGGCTGGAGACACTGCCCGACCGCAAGGATCTGATGATTTTCTCGGGACGCTCGCGTTTCCAATTGGCGACATTGCCGGCCGATGATTTTCCCAATGTCGCCAATGAGCGATTTCCGACGCGCTTCACGGTCCCGGCGGCGGCGCTGGCGCGGCTGGCGGCCAAGACCCGCTTTGCCATTTCCACCGAGGAGACGCGATATTACCTGAACGGCGTTTTCCTGCATGTGGCGAACGGGACCGATGGCAAGCTCTTGCGCGCGGTCGCCACCGATGGCCATCGGCTTGCGCTCGCCGAAATGCCCGCGCCGGAGGGCTCGGAAAGCATGCCGGCCATTATCGTGCCGCGCAAGACCATACAGGAAATGATGCGCCTGTTGCAGGATGTCGGGGAGGAGGTCGAGATGTTCGTCTCCGAAAGCCGCATACGCTTCGAATCTGGCCGCATCGCGCTGATGTCCAAGCTCATCGAAGGCTCATTCCCCGATTATGCCCGGGTGATTCCGCGCGGAAACCGCAGTCATCTCAAGGTGGAGAATCAGGGCTTTGCCGCCGCCGTCGATCGCGTGGCCACGGTTTCGGCCGAACGCTCGCGATCGGTGAAAATGGCGGTGGATGACGGCAAGGTGGTGGTCACGGTCAACCATCCCGAATCCGGGTTGGCCACCGAGGAAATCTATGCCGAGACCCCGGCCGAACCGCTCGAAATCGGCTTCAATGCCCGCTATCTCCTCGATGTCTGTGAACAGATCGAAGGCGAGGATGCCCTGTTCGAATTTGGCGATGCCGGCGGCCCGGCGCTGGTCCGCGACAGCGGCGATTCGTCGTCACTGTTCGTGTTGATGCCATTGCGCGTCTGATGGGCGAAGCTGCGCGCGCCGACGATTGCTCCGTGTGTGCCTCGCGCCTCGCGGTGCTGCGTCTCACGCTGCATGAATGGCGCTCCTTTTCCGGTCTCGAACTCGAGATCGATTCCCGCCCGGTCGTATTGGCCGGGGCGAATGGTGCGGGCAAAACCAATATATTGGAGGCGATTTCCTTGCTCGGCCCCGGTCGGGGATTGCGCGGCGCGGAATTGGCCGAGCTTGGCCGGCGGCCGGCCGCGGCCGATGAATCCACGGCCGATTGGGCGGTTTCGGCTCTGCTGGAGGGGGCGGAGGGCCCCCTTCGCGTGGGGGTCGGGATCGAGCGCGACACCGGCCCCCCCCGGCGCATTGCGCGGCTCGACGGGCGCATGGCCGGCCCTGCAGAGCTCGCCCGGCATCTGCGGATCGTCTGGACCCATCCCGGAATGGACCGGCTGTTTTCGGGTGCGGCCGGCGAAAGGCGAAAATTTTTCGACCGTCTCGCCATGGGGTTTTATCCAGAGCACGGACAAATTGCGAGCGCCTATGAGCGCGCGATGCGTGAACGCCAGAAAGTATTGGAAGATCAGGGGGATCCCCTGTGGCTCGATGCCCTGGAACGGCGCATGGCGGAAACTGGGGCAAGCCTTGCTGCTGCGCGTGTAGACACCCAAAGACGGTTGATGCAGGCGCTCGACCGGCGGGAATCCTCGGTGTTTCCGCAGGCCGATCTCGATCTCATCGGCGAGATGGAGGTCGGATTTCTGGCCGGAGAGCCCGCCGGCGCGATCGAAACACGCTTCATGGCGACACTTCGGGCGGCGCGCGGGCGCGATCGCGCCGCCGGCCGTGCATTGTCGGGTCCCCATCGTGCCGATTGGCCGGCCCGCCATCGGGCGGCAGGCCGCCCGGCCGCCGAATGTTCGACCGGCGAGCAAAAAGCGTTGCAGCTCTCTATTCTGCTTGCCTATGCGCGGGCTCTGGCCGATGAATGGGGTTCGCCGCCGCTGCTGCTGATCGATGAGGCCGGTGCCCATCTCGATTCCCGGCGACGCGACGCCCTGTGGGGCGAGATCCTCGACCTCGACGTCCAGGCCTGGCTCACCGGCACGGATATCGAGCTTTTTTCGGGCTTTGGCCCGAATGCCCAGATTTTTTCGGCCGGGAACGGCCGGTTGAAGGCCGTTCCGCTTCATTCAGGCGGGCGCGGTGCCTTCCATGCCCAGGCTTCAGGACCATCGGATTCATGACGGAAACTATTTCCTCCCCCTCCGGAGACGCATCGCGCGACGCCAATGCAGCCGAACAGGCGCGCCAATCCAGCCAATATGGCGCGGATTCCATCAAGGTGCTCAAGGGGCTGGAAGCGGTGCGCAAGCGCCCGGGCATGTATATCGGCGATGTGCATGACGGCTCGGGCCTGCACCACATGGTCTATGAGGTGGTCGACAATGCCATTGACGAGGCATTGGGCGGGTTTTGCGACCGGGTATTGCTGACCCTTCACTCCGATGGCTCGGCCGAGATCGAGGACAATGGCCGCGGCATTCCGACCGATATCCATCCTGTCGAAGGCGTATCGGCCGCCCAGGTGGTGATGACCGTTCTGCATGCGGGCGGCAAATTCGGCGACCAGATCTCCGGCGGGCTGCATGGCGTCGGCGTGTCGGTGGTCAACGGGCTTTCGGACTGGCTCGAACTCACCATCTGGCGGGAGGGGGCAGAACATTTCATACGCTTTGCCAATGGTGGCGAGCCCGAGGCTCCCCTTGCCCTGCGCGGACCCGCGCCCATGGAAAATGGCAAGTCAAAGCGCGGCACGCGGGTGCGGTTTTTGCCATCGCCGGCCACTTTCAGCCAGACCGAATTCGACTTCAAGACGCTCGAACACCGGCTGCGGGAACTGGCCTTTCTCAATTCCAACATCACCATTCTGATGCGCGACTGGCGCGGGCCCGAGCCCGTGGAAAAAACCATGCGCTATGAAGGCGGGGTGGCGGCCTATGTCGCCCATCTTGACCATACCCGCAAGGCGCTGTTTTCGGCCCCGATCCAGATCCGCGGCCAGAAGGACCGCATCAGTGTCGAGGCCGCCTTGCAATGGAATGACGGCTATCACGAAACCGTGTTGTGCTTCACCAATAACATCCCGCAAAAGGATGGCGGCACTCATCTGGCCGGATTTCGGGCTGCGGTGACGCGGGTGGTCAACAAATTCGCCCATGAAAGCGGCATTGCCAAGAAGGAAAAAGTCGACATTACCGGCGACGATGCGCGCGAGGGTCTGACCTGTGTGTTGTCGATCAAGACCCCCGATCCGAAATTCTCCAGCCAGACCAAGGACAAGCTCGTATCCTCCGAAGTGCGGCCGGTCGTGGAGAATGTGATCGGCGAAAAGCTCGGCCAATGGATCGAGGAAAATCCCGCTCTCGCCCGGGCCTTGATCCAGAAGGTGGTGGAAGCCGCCGCCGCGCGCGAGGCCGCCATCCGGGCACGTGAGCTGACCCGGCGCAAAAGCGCGCTCGACATCGCCTCGCTGCCTGGCAAGCTCGCCGATTGTCAGGAACGCGATCCCGCCAAATCGGAAATCTTCATCGTCGAGGGCGATTCGGCAGGCGGTTCGGCCAAGCAGGCGCGCAATCGCGAAAACCAGGCGGTGCTGCCACTGCGCGGAAAGATCCTCAATGTCGAGCGCGTGCGATTCGAGAAGATGCTGACCAGCCAGGAGGTTGGAACGCTGATCACGGCGCTCGGGGCGGGCATCGGACGCCAGGAATTCAATCCGGACAATCTGCGCTATCACAAGATCATCCTGATGACCGACGCCGATGTCGACGGTGCCCATATCCGCACCTTGTTGCTGACCTTTTTCTACCGTCACATGCATGAGCTGATCGAGCGCGGGCATCTTTACATCGCGCAACCCCCCCTGTTCAAGGCGACCAAGGGACGCTCGGAACGCTATCTCAAGGACGAGAGCGAACTCGACCAATATCTGCTGGAGGAAGGGGCTGCGGGCGCGGCCCTGCGGCTGGAAAGCGGCGAAGTGCTGGCCGGGGCCGATCTCGACGCCCTGGTGCGGGACAGCGCCGGCTTCCGCGCGCTGGTGGCCCGGCTGGCATTGAGGGCACCGGCGGAGGGGGTGGAGCAGGCGGCGCTGGCCGGCGCTTTTGCGCCGGGTGATCCCGTGCCGGCTCTGGCGGACGAGGCCGCCCGCCGGCTCAATGTCGGCCTCGACGAACATGAAAGCCGCTGGCACGCCGGCTGGACCGAAGCGGGCGGCCTGTTGTTCACCCGCACCCATCGCGCGGTCAACGAAAAAATCCATCTGGATCGCGGGCTGATCGCGTCCGCGGACGGGCGCCGGCTTGCCGAGCGCGCGGCACGCTTTTCTTCCCTGTTTTCGGGCACCGCAATCTTTGAGAAGAAAAGCGAGAGCCTCGGGGTCAGTGGCCCTTCGGCGCTGGCGGCTGCCGTGCTCGCCGCCGGGCGTCAGGGCCTGAAGATCCAGCGTTACAAGGGACTTGGCGAAATGAACCCGGAGCAATTATGGGAAACCACGCTCGACCAGAATGCCCGCACCCTGTTGCAGGTGAAGATCGAGCATGCCGATGAGGCGGGCGAGTTGTTCTCGAAGCTGATGGGCGATGTGGTCGAACCGCGGCGCGAATTCATCCAGCAAAATGCACTCGAAGCCGATGTCGACGCGTGACATCCCGGCTCAACGCGGGGCGGCGGCGCGGCGCAATCGGTCATTGATCGCCTCCCCGAGCCCCTGACCGGGGCCGAAATCCGGAATGGGCGCGACTGCGATGCATCGGGCTCCCATCGAGTCCAGCGTTCGCAAAAAGGCAAAAAGATTGGCCGCCGCCTCTGTGAGATCACCTGCGGGCGAGAGATCGAGCCGTAATCGGGTCGCAAAGCCGGCCAATTGGCCATGGAAATCAAGCGCGGCCTCGCCTGCCCTTACGTCGTGCGCCGCGAGCCGTAAGGCGGTGTCCGGCGCGTAATGGGAGGCAAGCATACCCGGCGCGGTGATTTTCAACTCTCCTTCCGACTCTCCTTCCGGTGAACCGAGCGGGCCGGTGATCGCCTCGATCTGCTCGCGCGGCAAGGCCCCCGCCCGCAGCAGCAGGATGAATGGCCCGGTCAGCGAGACAATGGTGCTTTCAAGCCCGTGAAGACATGGCCCGCCATCGATGGCCAGCGCCACATCCGCGAGCTCGCGACAGGCTTCGACAGTGGTCGGCGATAATCGCCCCGAACGATTCGCCGAGGGTGCGGCGATCGGCCCGCCAAATTCCGCCAGCACAGCGCGCATCAAAGGATGGGCTGGCACGCGGATGGCGGCGCTGGTGAGACCCGCCAATGCCAGAGACGAAACGCCCGCATTCGGCCGCAGGGGTGCGACGAGGGTCAGCGGCCCCGGCCAGAAGGCCTCGGCAAGGCGCAGGGCCAATGGTGGAAGCACGACAATCGCTTCGGCTGCGGCAAGATCCGTGACATGGAGAATGAGCGGATTGAACCGCGGCCGGCCCTTGGCCGCATAGATCGCCGCAATCGCCAGGTCATTGCGGGCATCGGCCCCCAGCCCATAGACGGTCTCAGTCGGCAGTACCACCAATTGCCCCTCACGCAGGGCACGGGCGGCTGCGCGGATGGCCGCAGGCTCGGGCGGAAGGATCTGCATGGTCAGGATATGGTTTTGCTCAGGATTTGGGCCCGGTCAGGGCCACAAATACGTCCTCGAGATCGGGTTCCTGGGTCTTGAGATCCTTGATGGCGATGCCGGCGGCACGAATGCGGTCGAGCAAATCCTCCACCCGGACCGCGCCCTGGCGCCAGGTGAAGATGAGCGTCCCTTCGTCCGTCAGCACCGGGGCAAGATCGAGGAGATCGGCCGGTGCCGCCGAAAGTCGGCTCGTGGGCTCAATGATCAATGTCTTGTGGTCCAGCCGCTTCAGCAATTGAACGGTGGATTCATTGGCCGTGACCGCACCATTATCGATGATGGCGATGTGGTCGCATAATTCCTGGGCTTCCTCGAGATAATGGGTGGTGAGCACGATCGTCACCCCCTCTGAATTGAGCCGACGGATCATTGCCCATAATTGCCGGCGCAATTCGACATCGACCCCCGCACTCGGCTCATCGAGAACGAGGATCGGCGGTTCATGCACCATGGCCTTGCCGATCATCAGCCGCCGCTTCATGCCGCCCGACAATTGCCGGACATAGGCTTCGGCCTTGTCGGCCAGCCCCATGAGCCCGAGCAATTCCTCCGTCCGGCGCTCTGCCCTCGGCACGCCATAAAAGCCGGCCTGCAGCTCCAGCGTTTCGCGCGGCGTGAAAAAGGGGTCCATGTTGAGCTCCTGGGGGACCACTCCGATCGCAGCGCGCGCCGCCCGCGGATGCAGGTCGATATCGATGCCCCACAGGCTCATCTGCCCGGCGCTCTTGCGGACCATCCCGGACATGATGTTGATGAAGGTGGATTTTCCGGCACCATTGGGCCCCAGCAATCCGAAGATCGAACCGCGCGGGATTTCGAGATCGATGCCGCGGAGCGCCATCCTGGCCGGCGAGCGTTTGGTCGCCGAATAGGTCTTGTGAATGCCGTATGCAGCGATGGCGAGTTCGGGAGCAATGTCGGGCACGCCGTGTTTTGCGGGCGGGCGAGAGGCAGAACCGGCGTGATCGGGCATGGAAATTCCAGATATGAACAGATGACCAGATATTAACAGATGATCAGATGACCAGATGGCCAGATGAACGGTGTTTGCCCGCCGTCGGGAAGCGCATCGGTCTGGCGCAGGCACACAAAAAAAGGCTACACCATGGGTCTACACTGTCGCGCCCGAGGATCAAGAAGAGGATTCCCATGAAGACGACCGCGCATGACGCGCCCGAAACCCTGCTCGCCGATGGCAAACGCGTGCGCTGCGATGGCGGCGGCGGGGCGCTCGGCCATCCGGTCGTCTATTACGACATGGGCGCGGCCGATGATGTGGAATGCCAATATTGTGGCCGGCGCTATGTCGTGCGGGGTTCGGCGCGGGCACGGTTTTTGGGCCTCGCGTGAGGTCTGTTTTCTGGTTGAGGCTCCGCTGTCCGGGGTCGGCTCCGACGCGATTCGGACGCGGGGAGTAGCGGGTTTATGACGAATGTCCCGGGCAATGGCCCGAAGAAAACCGGTTTGCCCAAAAACGGGCCAGCGAAACCTCCCGGGTCAACGGCACAGCGCAATGCCATCCCGCCCCGGGCCGCAAAACCCGATGGCGACAAGAAAGTGAGCCTTGCCTTGCAAGGGGGCGGCGCGCATGGGGCCTATGCGTGGGGCGTCATGGATTATCTGCTGGAGGACGGCCGCGTTGCCATCCCAGCCGTGACCGCCACCAGTGCGGGTGCCATGAACGCCGTGGCCTATGCCTATGGCTTCATGCGGGGCGGCAGGGAAGGTGCGCGCGAGACGCTGCATAATTTCTGGGATGCCGTGGCCCGCAAGGGTGCGCTCTTTTCCCCCTTCGCCCAGAATCGCTGGATGCAGATGACGCCGTTCTCGCCTTTCGCATTTTTCAGCGCGATGGCCAATTACGCCAGCCCTTATGATCTCAACCCGTTCGATTTCAACCCGTTACGCGATATTCTCGACGAAATGATCGATTTCGGCGAACTCAATCGCTGCAAGACGATCAAGCTCTTTATCTCCGCGACCAGCGTCGCCACCGGCAAGGCGAAGGTCTTCGACCGCACGACGGTGACGCGCGAGGCGGTGCTGGCTTCCGCCTGCCTGCCGCAAATGTTCCAGGCGGTGGAGATCGAAGGGGAATCCTATTGGGACGGGGGCTATGTCTCCAATCCGGCTTTGTTTCCCCTGTTTTACGAGGACACGCCGCGCGATGTCCTGATCGTGCATCTCAATCCCATCACGCGGCACGACACCCCCCGATCGGCGGCCGACATTGCCAATCGTCTCAACGAGATTACCTTCAACGCCGCCCTCATCGCCGAATTGCGCGCCATTGCCTTTGTCCAGCGTCTGCTCGACGAAAACTGGCTGACCCGCACCATCCGCAGCCGGTATCGCCGGATCCTCGTACATGCCATTCGCGCCGACCGGACCTTGGCCGATCTCTCGGTCGAGTCGAAATTCGACACGTCCTGGGAATTCCTGACCGATCTGCGTGACCGGGGGCGGGAAGCGGCGGCGCAATTTCTGGAGGCGCATTTCAGCGATCTCGGCCGCAAATCCACAGTCGATGTCCGCGAGGAATTTCTGGAGCCAGCGCTAAATCGCTAGAGCATTTTCAAGGAAATCCGAGCCGAATGTCTGAATTGAAAATGCTCAGATTCAATGACTTAGAGCGCGTTTAGGCGAAAGCCAGACTCCACTTTTTCTGAACGCGCTCTGGTTGTGGAACTTCAACAGGTTGTCCATTGCTCGCCAGCTGGTATCAATGGGATGCAAATGTCAGAATCAAACCACTAGCCATTTCCCGGCCCGGTTTTTTCGGCACCGAGCATGTAATTGACCGAACAATCGGGCGTGAGGACAAAACGATCGGCGAGGGGCTGCCATGTCACGCCGATTGGCGGGTGGACGCGCAGGCCGACCGCCTCGAGCCCTCCGGCCAATTCCTCGGGGCGGATAAATTTGTCGAATTCATGCGTGCCCGCCGGCAGCCAGCGCAACACATATTCGGCCAGACCGATGGCCAGCGCGCGTGCCCTCAGCGTGCGGTTGATGGTGGCGGCAAACAACAATCCACCCGGCCCCAAGGCGCGGGCGGCGGCGGCGTAGAAATCCGGCAGGCTCTCGACATGTTCGAGCACTTCCATGGCCAGAACCACGTCGAAGGCGTCGATATGCGTGTCGGAAAAATGCTCGATCGCACCGGTTTCGTAGTGGATCGCGAGCCCCATCATTTCGGCATGGGCACTGGCGGCGGCGATGCCTTCGGGGGCTGCGTCCAGTCCGGTCACGTCCGCACCAAGCCTTGCGAGGGGCTCGGACAACAACCCGCCGCCGCAGCCAATATCGAGGATCGAAAGCCCGATCAGCGGCCGCCGCAAGTCCGGATCGCGCCCCAGCCTGCGGCAGATTTCATCGCGCAGGAAACCAATTCGCAATGGGTTGAGCCGGTGCAACGGGCGCATCGGCCCGTCTTCCGCCCACCAGTGATCCGCAAGCGCGCCGAATTTTTCGGCCTCGCGAGGCGAGACGGAGGGGGCCTGCGGGATTTCCGGAATGCTCAATCCCCGTCCTCCGGTGCCGGGTCCTCGGGGGCGAATTGCAGAATATCGCCCGGCTGGCATTTCAGCTCGCGGCACAGGGCATCAAGCGTCGAGAACCGGATGGCGCGCGCCTTCCCGGTCTTGAGGATCGACAGATTGGCGATGGTGATGCCGACGCGGTCGCATAATTCCGTGAGCGACATGCGTCGCTCCAGCAACATGCGGTCGAGGGTGACGCGAATACCCATGGCGATCAGATCGTCATCTGTTCTTCAGCGCGCAGGCGCGCGCCTTCATCAAAGATCTGGGCGAGCACCAGAAGAACGATCACCGCCATCCAGGCCGGAATATTGAAATCAAGGTCGGTCCTGATCGCGCCGCCCCCGAGTTTTCCGAAAGCCCGTGTGAGGGCTTCGACAATGCCCGGCATGATGTAGGAGGCAAGGGTAAGCGCGGCGATTGCCACAGCCAGCACCCGGATGCGGCGGGCATTTTCGGGGACGAAGGGATCTCCGGCCTCCAGCGATGCGATGATGCGCCGCAAGGCCGTCGTGACGAAAATCGCCCCGATCCCGATGATGACGCAGCCGATTGCGCCGAGCAAAAGCGCGTGCCAGCCATTGGGTTGCGCCTGAATTTGCAGGATACTCGGCAGCTTGATCTCGCCCCCTCCGTTCATGGCGATGATCGCCAGCAGGGCCAGAAGCAGCACCCCGAACGCGGTCAGGCCCCAGGAGGCGGCGACCGCGATATCAAGCGCCACCCGCAGAATTCCGGTGCTCCACGATCGCAAGGGTTTGGCCATGAATATCCTCCGGCTGCGTCCATACCGGGTGCCAGACCCGGAGCGCAAGTCTATTGTCGCAAGCCCATCGGCGCGGACCCTGCAAGTTCCGAACCGCAATCCCCGATCCCCGGAATGAGACCCCCGGAATGAGACCCCCGGAATGAGACCATTGATCCGGCGCATAATCTATTCTTATAGCCATGTTTGCGTCAAATCCGCATCTCGGCCAGGATCGAAAATAAAGCGGGGACCTTTCCCCTGATATTGGCCATAACGGGGCTTGCATGCGAAAAATTCATGGCGACCATGGCTGAAACCTCGACCACGGCTCCTGCAGTCCATGACATCAGCGCGCGCGCTGCCGAAATCGCGGATGATTTTGCGCTTCTGACGGATTGGGAGGATCGCTTCGCTTTTCTGATGGAGGCGGGGGCCGAAATGCAGCCCCTCGAACCCGGAGAGCGCATTGGGGACAACAAGGTGCGGGGTTGCGCGAGCCAGGTGTGGCTGGTCTCGGGGATCTCTGATTCCCCTCATGGCAAGGTCCTGCGATTGCGCGGGGAATCGGATGCGCTTTTGGTGACGGGGTTGGTTGCGCTTGTCGTGCGCCTGTTCGACGGGCAAAAGCCCGAGGCGGTGCTCGCCTTCGATGCGCGGCAATTCTTCGATCGCCTGGGCTTGCGCGGTGCCTTGACTCCGCAACGCTCCAACGGCCTTTCGGCGATGCTGGAACGGGTGCGCGCCGATTGCGCTGCCCATGGCAACAATTGAAGCAAGAGGATGGCCTCGATGGATGATTTGAAGGATGCGCCTTCCGGCTTTGTGCCGCTTCAGGGTTTTGCCCGCCGGAGCGGGGCTGAAATCACCCGGGCGGCCGGGGAAATGGCGGACAGGCTGGCCTTGCGGCGCACGATCCGGGAATTCTCCGCCGAACCGGTGCCGCGTGCGGCCATCGAGGCCGCGATCCGCGCCGCGGGCTCGGCACCTTCGGGGGCCAACAAGCAGCCCTGGCATTTCGTGGCCATCTCTGATCCGGGGCTGAAGCACGAAATCCGCGAGGCGGCCGAGGAAGAGGAGCGCGCCTTTTATGCCGGTCGCGCGGGCGAGGAATGGCTGCGCGATCTCCGGATCTTTGGCACTGACTGGCGAAAACCGTTTCTTGAGATTGCGCCCTGGCTGATCGTCGTCTTCCAGCAGAATTATGCGCTCGATCCCCTGACCGGCCAGCGCGGCAAGCATTATTATGTCCAGGAAAGCGTGGGCATTGCGAGCGGCCTGTTGCTCGCGACCTTGCATCTGTCGGGGCTTGCGACCCTCACCCATACACCGAGCCCGATGAATTTCCTCCGCACGCGGCTGGAACGGCCGGTCAATGAGCGCGCGGTGATGATCGTGGTCACGGGCTATCCGGCGGATAATGTCATGGTTCCCGATATTTCACGGCGGACGCTTGAACAGATTTCGGTGTTTCGCTGAAATCCGGGCCGGCGGGGGACAGGAACCCGATCTCTGGACACAGTCCGGTCCAAAAAGACCTGAAAAGGCCGCACTCTAAATTATTCCTTTGTTTTCATGGTGTTCGCAAGAATTTTTCCATGAAGACAAAGACTAAATCCGTCCGATGGACGGAATTTGCAGGGGCTATTCCGGCGAAAATGAGTGAGCCACCCTTACGAAGATCCCGCTTCCGGGCCTCGCCACGCCCTCAGTGCGGCATTCCCATCCGCTTGGCAAAGCGCGCGGCACCGTTAACGCCGGTCTTCGGGCCGATGGCGGCGGCGGCGATCGGGCCGGCAGCCGCGCGGGCAGCGATCTCGCGCACATCTGCGGCCGAAACCGCATCGACGCGCGCGGCGATCTCCGACAGGCGCATGACCGTGCCGCGCGCAAATATCTGCGCTGCCATCCATTCGAGCCGCCCCAGAGGCTGTTCGGCCCCCATCAGGATCTGCGCCTTGAGCATGGTCCGCGCGCGGGCCAGCTCGTCGGGCCTCGGCCCATGTTCGGCGAGGTCGAGCAGGATTTCGGCGATCGCTTCGGCGGCTTCCCCGGCGCGGGCGGGCGCGGTCGCGCAATAGATCCCGATCCGGCCAATATCCGACCAGGTCTCGTTATAGGAATCAATCGTGTAAGCGAGGCCACGCTTCTCACGGATCTCCTGGAAGAGCCGCGAGGACATGCCACCGCCAAAAATTTCGGCAAAGACCCGGCTGGCATGGAACAAGGGATCAAGCTGCGAGGGTCCGGGTGCCGAGAAAACCAGATGGGTCTGTTCGAGTTTCCGGATCTCGCTCAAGAAACCGGCCTGTGCGACCGGCGCCGCTATTGCGCCCTCTGGCGCGGCATCCGCCTCGGCCTTCAGCGCGCCAAATCGCTGCTCGATCAACGAAAGCGCGGCCTTGTCGTCAAAAGCTCCCGACAGTCCGACAATGATCCGCTCGGGGCGCAGAAATTGTTGGCGCAGGCGGTCGAGCGCCGGCGCGTCGATCCCTTCCAGCGAAAGCGGGTCGCCCAGAATGGGCCGCGCCAGCGCATGGCCGCGAAACGCGACGGTTTGGGCGAGCGTGAAGACATGATCGTCCGGCGTGTCGCGCGCCTCGCCCATTTCCTGCAGGATGACATCGCGTTCGCGCGCGATCTCGGCCGGCGGCAGATCGGGAACCAGCACGGCGGCCGACACAAGATCGAGCGTCGGCACCGCATTTTCGCCAAGGGTTCGCGCATAATAGGTGGTGCGTTCATAGCCCGCACCGGCATTCATATTGGCACCCAGCGCCTCGACGGCCTCGGCAAAAGCACGGGCATCGCGTCCCCCGGTGCCCTTGAAGGCCATATGTTCGAGGAAATGCGCCGCGCCCGCCAGTTCCGCAGGTTCGTGGCGCGCGCCCGCATCCACCCACACGCCAAGCGCCGTTGAAGCCAGCCCCGGCAGCGGGTCGAACACGACCCGCACGCCATTGGCCAAATGATGGATGAGCGGTTGCACCCGGTCGGGATCAGCGATCAGGACGAATAGAATTCGACGACGAGATTGGGCTCCATCCGCACGGGATAGGGCACTTCCTCCAATTGCGGCACGCGCACATAAGATGCGGTCATTTTGGAGTGATCGACGCTGAGATAATCGGGCACGTCGCGCTCGGGCAGGCTGACGGCCTCGAGGACAAGGCCCATATTGCGTGAACGCTCGCGCACTTCCACCACATCACCCGGCTTCACCGAATAAGACGCGATATTGACCCGCCGCCCATTGACCAGAATATGGCCGTGATTGACGAATTGGCGCGCGGCAAAAATGGTCGGCACGAATTTCGCGCGATAGACCAAAGCGTCGAGCCGGGATTCGAGCAGGCCGATCAGGTTCTGCGAGGTATTGCCCTTCTTGCGCAGGGCATCCTTGTAGATCCGGGAAAACTGGCGCTCGGTGATATTGCCGTAATAGCCCTTGAGTTTTTGCTTGGCCATTAGCTGGAGGCCGTAATCGCTCACCTTGCCCTTGCGCTGGCCATGTTGGCCGGGGCGCGTTTCGCGGGCATTATAGGGCGATTTGGGGCGGCCCCAGATATTTTCACCGACCCGGCGGTCGATCTTGTGCTTGGCATTGATCCGTTTGGACATGATTTCCTCAAAAAAACCGTAATTGCCCCCGATTGGCGATCGGAGGGCAGAAAGCGACAACAGCGCGGTCCGGCCGCGGGGCGTCCAAAAGCCCCGGCGGCGATGATCCGGAAGCCGCCTTGCAGCGGGATCCGGACGAACGGCGGCGCACGCGCGACCCGTCAACGGGGGCAGCCAGCCACCCGCAAAGCCGGGGTTTGTGGCCGCCGGCATCGGAAAAGTCAAGCGCGGGCACGGGATGCTTCTCATGTAAAATTCGCGAGATCACTAATTTAATTTTCTTGTAATTAGAAAAACTATGAATTAAAAGAAGCCACATGAACAAGGTTTTCAAGGCCCTCGCCCACCCGGTTCGCCGCAAGGTGCTGACATTATTGCAGAACGGTCCGATGCTTTCGGGCGACATCGCGGATGCATTCGACCTGGCCTGGCCGACCATGACGGCCCATCTCACCCAGATGAAAGAGGCCGGACTCGTGTCGGCTGAACGGCGGGGCACGAATATTCATTATCGGCTCAACGCCTCGGTAATGGAGGAGGCGGCGGGCTTTCTGCTCACGCTTGCAAAAATCGGGGAACCCGCCGGGGCGATTCCCGCCCCGGTCCCGCCCCATGCACAGGCCCATGCACAAGCCCATGTACAGGCCCATCTACAGGCCCATTTACAGGCCAAGGGAGACGAAACATGATTCGCATTGGAATGCTGGTTTCGACCGTGTGTATCACCATCATGTGCGGGTTATGGTATTGGCTGGCCCGTGAAATGCCGGCGGATGCGACGAGCGTGCCGGTGCATTGGGGGCTCAATGGTGCGCCCGATCGCTTCGTTTCCGGGGCCGACGCGATCCTCGGCTTTGGCCTGTTGCCGGTCTCGGGGGCCATTCTGGCGATTGTCCTCGCCCTGGCACCGCTTCTCGATCCGTTCAGGGACAATCTGCGCCGGAGTGCGCGGGGCTATCTGATCGCCTGGGCGGGTGGCATGATTGCGTTGACAGCGGTGGCCGCCGGGTCAGTCCCGGCAATGCTGGCGGCGGGCGCGGGCGAGACGGGGGCCTCGCTCAGCCTGTTTGCCGGCGAATGGCCCGCCCGTATCATGCTGGCGGTGACGGCCATGTTCATCCTTCTGCTGGGGGATGCATTGCCCAAGACACGGAAAAACTTCTTTATTGGCGTGCGCACCCCCTGGACATTGACCAGTGATCTTGCCTGGGAAAAGACCCATCGACTGACCGGGCGCCTTTTCGTCCTGACCGGACTTTGGGGCCTTGTGGCGGCATTCTGGCTCAAGGGCATGGCCGCTGCCCTCGCACTCGGTGTTCCAATGATCGCCAGCGTGCTTATCGCCGTCGTCTATTCCTTTCTGGTGTGGCGGCGCGACCCGGAGCGCCAAATTTCGGCCAGCGAATTGTCCGCGCCGGAACGGTGATCACGCCGTCATTGTGACGAGCCCGGCATGGCGACGGGACCGGAAAGCTCCCCATTGGCCATTGCGCGCTCGTGGTCGAGCAGCCACGCCTTGCGGGAAAGCCCGCCGGCATAGCCGGTCAGCGTCCCGTCCGCGCCGATCACCCGATGGCAGGGCGTTGCGATCGCGATCGGGTTGAGCGCATTGGCGCGCGCCACCGCCCGTATTGCTGTGGGAGCACCGATCGCCGCGGCGATATCGCGATAGGCGCGCGTCTCGCCGAGCGGGATTTCACGCAAAGCGCGCCAGGTCTTCTCCTGAAAGGCAGTACCGCCCCCATTTTGCGGAATTTCCGCAAGTGCTTCGGGAAAGCCGGCGAACCACGCCTCGAGCGCGTCGGCCAGCAATTCCGGTGCCAGGGCGGGCCGGGTCTCTGACCTCGCGAAGCGTTTTCCCAGCAGGGCGCTGTAGCGCGCTGCGAAGGGCGCGAAGTCGAGCGAGACGAGGTGCCAAGCCTCGGGGCGCCCGACAGGCGTGAAGGCGACCAGCAATGGACCGAGGGGAGAGGGCAGTTCGGCAGTTCCGATCACGGGAATTTCCCGCCGGTCGGACGGGGGGCCTCCTTCCGGGGCCGGGCCAATCAGGGATTCTGGCCCCCCGGATCGCGGCGATGAATTCCGGGCGGGGGTGGATGAGGGCGTGGGTAAAATGGCGGGCATGGTCGGGATCCTTTCAGATTGGGTTTCGCTGGCGGATTGGGTTTAGCTGGCGGATTGGGTTTCGCCGGCGGCCTCGATGTCATGATCCGGGTGACGGAGACGG
>JAKFWO010000037.1 GCA_021731815.1 Hyphomonadaceae bacterium
GGAGGGGGGGGACAGAAAATGAAATCCTTGTCTTGATATGAAATCCTTGTCTTCGTTGTCGGAATCGTCAGCCCAACGCCAGGATTTTAACATTTTCGAACCGCCACCGGATTCATCTGATCTGCAAAGTCTCTGCGGGCCCCCGCCCCGATCCCCGGATCCGCCACCCTTGCCCATCGCTGTATTGCCGCCTAACAGGGTAAGGATGGGCAAAAGGTTCGGAAAATGGCAGCGCGATGATCCGGATCGGGCAAGTCGCGCCGCGATTTCCGACGATCGGCCTGACAAGGATCGTGATCCCATGACCTCAGCCCAGGCACCGCGCAATCTGCTTGGTGCGGCGTGGATGGTGGGTTCGGGGCTGACCTTTACCCTGATGGGCGTATGCACCAAGCAATTGGGGGCTCGCTATGATCCTGCTTTACTTGCCTTTTTTCGCGCCGCGCTCGGTTTTGCGCTGATGCTGCCCTGGGTCCTGCGGGCGGGGCCGGCAATCTGGCAATCCAGCCGTCCGGGGAAATTGCTGTGGCGTTCCGCCTGGGGAACGGCCGGCTTCATCCTGTCCTTTTACGCCTTTGTGCTGCTGCCTCTGGCCGAGGCCAATGCGATCAGCTTTTCGCGCACCCTGTTCATCGTGCCGCTGGCCTTCTTCCTGCTGCGCGAGCCGGTCGGCCCGCGGCGTTGGGGGGCCGCACTGGTGGGCTTTGTCGGCGTGCTGGTGATGCTGCGTCCGTGGGAGCGCTGGAACGGTTCGGGTGACGGCCTGTCCTTTGGCGCGCTGGCGGCGCTCGGAGCGGCCTTTTCCTTTGCGGTGTCGATCATCACGGTCAAGGACATGACCCGCGACCATTCCCCGCTGACCTTGCTGCTCTATTCCAATCTGCTGACCGGGATCATGATCGCGCCGTTTCTGCTGACCGCGTGGCGGGTTCCCGACCCGGCCGATCTACCGCTCATCCTTGCCATGTCGGCAGCGGGGCTCGCGGCGCAGGGATGCTATATCAAGGGCCTGTCGGTGGGCGAGGCCTCGGTGGTGTCGGCCGTGGATTATCTGCGCCTGCCGATGACCGCCAGTGCCGATTTCCTCCTCGCCCGGATCATCCCTGGAACCTTTACCTTGCTCGGCGCGGCGATCGTCATTGCCTCCACGCTCTATATCACCTTGCGCGAGGCACGGCTGAAGCTCTGGAATCCGTGGCGCAAATCCGAAGGCATGTGAGCCGCCGGGCGCATTTCAGGGAACGGCCGGAAGATTTCGGACGAATGGATTCTCCGCCTCTTTTGCCCGGCCCCCATTCTCTCTTTCCCCTGAAGTCAGACGGCCTGTAAGCCGGGTTCTGTCTCCCCGAATGAACGGGGCGGCGACCATTCCTCTGGACCGGCCATTGCTGGCCGGTTCGCGCGACCGACCCGGGAAACGACGCGGAGACGCGTCCCGATCCGACCCGAAGGCCGATCGCGGTTTCCCCTATTTGGTCTTGCTCCATGCGGGGCTTGCCGTGCCGCTTCCCTTGCGGGTCGCGCGGTGGGCTCTTGCCCCACCGTTTCACCCTTGCCGCCGGAGTGCCGAAGCGCTCCGGTGTGGCGGTTTGTTTTCTGTGGCGCTGTCCCTGGGGTCACCCCCGGCGGGAATTACCCGCCGCATTGTCTCCGTGGAGCCCGGACTTTCCTCGACGATGCAGTGATGCACCGCCGCGGCCGCCCGGCCGTCTGACCCGGCCATAGAGCGGGCACAGACATCCCCTGTCAAGCATCCCCTGTCAAGCGCGGCCACCCTCGCCCGGTGCCCGACTTCGGATTCAGGCTCAGGATTCAGGCTCAGAATTCAGGCTCAGAATTCAGGCTCCGACAATGGGCCTTTTCCTTCGGCCCGCGGTTCGTTAAGCGGGGGATCCCGTTCAGCTTCCCGTGAAAAGACCGATTCCATGCTCGATTCCCGTTTCGATCCCAAAACCGCCGAACCGCGCATCTTTGCGTTGTGGGAGCAGACGGGCGCGTTCAACCCTTCCGAAGATCCCGCCAAAACGCCTTATTGCATCATGATCCCGCCGCCCAATGTCACGGGATCGCTGCATATCGGACATGCACTCAACAACACGCTCCAGGACATCACCACAAGGTTCGAGCGGATGCGCGGCAAGGCCGTTCTGTGGCAACCGGGCACCGACCATGCCGGAATCGCAACGCAATTGGTGGTCGAGCGCATGCTCGCCCGATCGGGGGGCAATGAGGATCGCCGCAGCCTCGGGCGCGAGAAATTTCTCGAACGCGTCTGGAAATGGAAGGCGGAATCGGGCGGCACGATCATCGGGCAATTGAAGCGGCTGGGGGCCTCCTGCGCCTATGACCGCGAGCGCTTCACCATGGATGAAGGGCTGTCGGCGGCCGTGCGCACGGTGTTTGTGCGCCTGCACAAGGAGGGCCTCATCTATCGCGACAAGCGGCTCGTGAACTGGGACCCGCATTTTGAAAGCGCGATTTCCGATCTCGAGGTCGAGAATCGCGAGGTCAAGGGCTCGATGTGGCGCATCGCTTATCCGCTGGCCGACGGGCCACTTCGTGAAGGATCGCCGGGCGAAGTCACGGAAATCGTCGTGGCAACCACACGGCCCGAAACGCTGCTCGCCGACCAGGCGGTGGCGGTTCATCCCGATGACGAACGCTATCGCGATCTGATCGGCAAGCTGGTTGTTCTGCCTTTGACCGGCCGGCGCATCCCGATCATTGCCGATGATTATTCCGACCCCGAAAAGGGCACCGGCGCGGTCAAGATCACGCCGGCGCATGATTTCAACGATTTCCGGGTGGGCAAGCGGCATGGCCTGCCGCTGCTCAATATTTTCGACTCGCGTGCGCGGCTCAATGAATCTGCGCCCGGGGCCTATCGCGGGCTCGATCGCCATGTGGCGCGCAAGCAAATCCTCGCCGATCTCGACGCATTGGGCCTGCTTCGGGGCGAGGACAAACAGACCATGACCCAGCCTTTCGGGGATCGCTCGGGCGTGGTCATCGAGCCCTGGCTGACCGACCAATGGTATGTCGACGCGGCAACCCTCGCCCGGCCGGCGATGGCGGCGGTCGAGGCCGGGCGCACCCGCTTCGTGCCGGCGGTCTGGGAAAAGACCTGGTTCGAATGGATGCGCAATATCGAACCCTGGTGCGTGTCGCGGCAATTATGGTGGGGCCATCGCATCCCGGCCTTTTATGGACCCGACGGCACGATCTTTGTTGAGGAGACAGAGGACGAAGCCCGCGCCGCCGCCCTCCGCCATTATGGCAGGGAGGCCATGCTCGTCCAGGACGAGGACGTCCTCGACACCTGGTTTTCCTCGGCACTCTGGCCGTTTTCCACCCTGGGCTGGCCGGGGGCGGAGGCGGATCTCCGGCGCTTTTATCCGACCACCACCCTGTTCACCGCCTTCGACATCATCTTCTTCTGGGTTGCCCGGATGATGATGATGGGCCTCCATTTCATGAAGGAAGTGCCGTTCGACACAGTCTATATTCACGCCCTGGTTCTCGATGAGAAGGGCCAGAAAATGTCGAAGACCAAGGGCAATGTCATCGATCCCCTGTCCCTCGTCGAGGAATATGGGGCCGACGCATTGCGCTTCACGCTGGCCGCCATGGCCGCCCAGGGGCGCGACATCAGGCTCTCGACCGAGCGGATCGAGGGATATCGCAATTTCGGTTCCAAATTATGGAATGCCGCGCGCTTCTGCCAGATGAATGAATGCGTCTTGTGGGAGGATTTTCGCCCCGATCTGGCCCGCCAGTTGGTCAATCGCTGGCTGAGGGCGGAGATCCTGCGCTGCGCCGAACGCGTGACCGCCGAGCTTGCCGCCTTCCGCTTCAACGAAGCGGCCAATGCGATCTACCGCTTCATCTGGAACATTTTCTGCGACTGGTATCTCGAACTCATCAAACCGGTGCTCCAGAGCGAGGACGAGGCCGCCAAGGCCGAAACCCGCCAGATGGCGGCATGGGCGCTTGATCAGGCACTGCTGCTGCTCCATCCCTTCAGCCCGTTCCTGACCGAGGAATTATGGGAACGCACCGCCGAATTCGGCCGCAAGCGCAGCCAGATGCTGATCGAGAGCACCTGGCCGGAATTTCCGCCGCATTGGGCCGATGAGGAAGCCGAAGCCGAACTGGCATGGGTCATCGACCTCATCACCGAAATCCGTTCGATCCGCGCCGAATTGCGGGTCGTGCCGGGTGCAAAACTGCCCTTCACCCTGTCGGGCGCGCGGGATGAGGACCGGGACCGGCTTGTCCGCTACCGCGAGCTGATCGAAAGGCTGGCGCGCCTCGAAAGCTGCGTGGAAGCCGAAGAGCCGCCGCAAGGCAGCGTGCAATTCGTCCATTGCGGCGCAGTCGCGGCATTGGGAATCACCGGCTTTGTCGATCTTGTAGCGGAAGCCGCACGACTGGAGAAGGAACTCGACCGGCTGGCCAGCGAGATTGCGCGCCTCGATGGCAAGCTTGCCAATGAAGGGTTCATCGCGCGCGCCGATCCTGAAATCGTCGCCGCCGAGCGTGAAAAGCGCATGGATTTCATCGCCGAACGCGAGAAAATCGCCGCCGCTTTCGCCCGCCTGCGCGATCTGGCGTAGGGTCAAAATCTGGCGTTCGGTCAACCGGAACCAGTTTCGCTACCGGTTTCAGGCAGGCCAGGCTATCAGAGAATCGCAAAATCATCTAGCCTTGGGGTTTCTTTGGAGGACGCGCGCAGGCGCAATCATCGACCATGCGGTTTTCAGAAGATTTCCTCGCTGAACTCAAGAACCGCACGACCCTGTCGGCGCTGATCAGCGCGAGCGTACCGCTGAAGCGCCAGGGGCGCGAATATGTCGGGCTGTCTCCGTTCAACAAGGAGAAATCGCCGAGCTTCTATGTCAATGACGAGAAGCAATTCTATCATTGCTTTTCCTCGGGAAAACATGGTGACGCCATCACTTTTCTGATGGATGTCGAGCACTTGTCCTTTCCCGAAGCCGTGGAGAAACTGGCTGCCGTGACCGGCATGGCCCTGCCGGCCGAAGACGGCAAAGCCCCGCTCCAGACCGCCCGGCGCAAGGATGCGCTGCATTTCATCGACCTCGCCACGAAGTTTTTCGAGACCCGCCTGCGGGGAGCGGATGGCGCGAAGGCGCGGGCCTATCTGGCCAGGCGTCAGGTGGCCGAGCGTTTCTGGCCGCAATTCCGGCTGGGTTACGCGCCCGCGGGCGATCGCCAGGCGCTGGCCCGGCATCTGAAAGCGGCCGGGGCGGAGGATGCCCTGCTCGTCGAAGCCGGCCTGCTGATCCGCCCCGAAGATGGCCGCGCGCCGTTCGACCGCTTCGCCGACCGGCTGATCTTTCCGATTGCCGATCCGCAGGGCCGGATCTGCGGCTTTGGCGGCCGCACGCTCGATCCCGAGGGCAAGCCCAAATATCTCAACAGTCCGGAGACGCCGTTTTTCGACAAGGGCCGGCTGCTTTATCGCTATCCCGAGGCCCGCAAGGCACTTGGTCCGGGCAAGAGCAATAATTTCCTGCTGGTCGAGGGCTATATGGATGTCGTGGCCCTTGAAATCGCGGGCTTTGACAGCGCGGTGGCCCCGCTCGGCACGGCGCTGACGGCCGATCAGCTCGGGCTCCTCTGGCGCAATGACGATCAGCCCTTTCTGTGCTTTGACGGTGACCCCGCGGGTCTGCGCGCAGCCTGGCGCTCGATCGAGCGCGCATTGCCACTGCTCAAGCCCGACAAGTCGCTGCGCTTCTGCTTTCTGCCGGACGGGCTCGACCCCGATGACCTCCTCCGACGCGACGGGCCCGAAGGGATGCGCAAGGCACTCGAGCAGGCGCAGCCATTGGTCAGGGTGCTGATCTCGGCCGAAGAAAGCCTCTATCCGCTCGATACGCCCGAGCGCGTCGCCGGTCTGCGCGCCCGCCTTCGCGCCCGGGTGGGAACAATTACCGATCCCGATGTCCGCAACGCCTATGCCGCCGCGATCCGCGATCATCTCGCCCCGAAACCCGCACCCTCCCAGCCTTTCAGCGCGTCCTCGCCGAACCGCCCGCCCGTCATCGTCAACCGTTTTCGTCCCGGCAGAAAAGGCGAGCCACCACCGCCTTTTCCGGGTGGGCCGACCGAGGACATTCGCGCCCGGGCCCACAGGAAGCATGGCGAAAAAACCGCGGGCGACCGCCGCGCGTTTGACGCGCTGGTCCGCGTGCTTGCGGCCCCTGAATTGCTGGATGAGTTGACCGATTGTCTGGTGCGACTGGATATCGGAGCGCCGGGGCTCGATCTCGTGCGCCATGCAATTCTCGATGCGTGGTTTGCAGGTGAGGCTCTTGACCGCGAAGGACTCGACCGCCATCTGTCACAGGTTGCAGACCAATCGACGCGCGCAATTGCCGACGCCCTGTGGGCGGGGGCAGACCTTGCCCGCCGGACACTCGAGGAAGCCTCCGAACGCGCAGGGAGCCAGGGCGACCGCAGCGAGCGGGCGGAAATCCTCGCCGCCTGGCGTCAGGCGGTAACGGCGTCGCAGGCAGAGGCGGATCTCAGCCGCGATCTGGCCGAGGCACGCAAGGGCGTCCGTGCTGCCGAGGCCGTGTCCACCGGAACGGCACAGAAAGAAGGAGACGCAAGCGGAGAAGCCGATGCCCTGCGCCGATTGCAGGATCTGGTGCGCGCGCGCCAGAATGCCGGCAAAAGCGCCGACGAACAGAATTTGCCCCGGCAAATCCGAATATCGTCTGCATCGGGCACAAGGCCCCGAAACCAGAATGAAGAGGTTATCGGAGAACCGGCTGTTGGGCGCGATACGAAGCCGGAGGCCGGGGTACAGACAGGGATTGATGCACCGGATTCACCAGCAGGGCCACCGGATGAAAGCGCTTTCTGACGACTTCAACTTTCTGACCACTTCAACTTTCTGACGACTTTACTTGCAATTCTGTTGCCATTCCGGAGACTGAGGCAAAACCGCGATCGCCCCGAACATGGGACGCCCCGCAAAATCCGTCCGCGGCGGCGCTGCCCCGGACAATCGGATAGCCATCTGTCGGGTAAACATCTGTCGGGTAAACATCTGCCACGGCCTGAAATCCATTCATCACCGCGTCGAATTAAAGCAATTCACCCACCCCATACCCCCACCGCATACCGGAGTCCTCGATGAGCAAAGTTGAGAAACAGGCCGCCAATGCCCGTCCCGAGCGCCCCGAGGGGTCGGATGGGCCGCTGCTCGACCTCAACGATGCCGCTGTCCGCAAATTCATCAAGGCCGCCAAGGCGCGCGGCTATGTCACCATGGACGAGCTCAACAAGCTCGTCCCGGCGGAGGAGTTCACGGCCGATCAGATCGAGGATCTGATGGCCAATCTCACCGAACAGGGCATTCAGGTCGTCGATAGCGAGGAAGAGGGCGAGGAAGCCCAGGCCGCGGGCGAGGAAGAGGAAGGCCGCGAAGTCACGGTCCGCGAAGGCGCACCGCCGCCCGCCAGCAATATGCGCGCCGATTCCGACCGCACGGATGATCCGGTGCGCATGTATCTGCGCGAAATGGGCTCGGTCGAGCTTTTGTCCCGCGATGGCGAGATCGCCATTGCCAAGCGCATCGAAGCCGGCCGCGATGCCATGATCCGCGGCCTGTGCGAAAGCCCGCTGACCTTTGAAGCCATGATCGTCTGGCGCGACGAACTGAGCGATTCGAAGATCCTTCTGCGCGACATCATCGATCTCGAAGCCACTTATGGGGCCGAGATCGGCGCGGCATCTGCCGTGGTCGCGGCAGAAATCAACGAGGCAGAAGTCGCCGAAAAAGCGGAACCCGCCGAGGCCGGGATCGATGGCGAGGATGATTTCGATGACGAAGGCGGTCCCACGCTTTCGGCCATGGAAGCCGAGCTGAAGGAGGGGGTGACCCGCACACTCGACGCCATCGCGAGCGATTTCGAGACCTATCGCCGACTCCAGGATCTGTCGGTGGAAAAGCGCGTCAAGGGCGAGGAACTTTCGGCCACCGAGCAGGACGAGATCAGCGCGCTGCACGGACGCATCACCGAAAACCTCAAGACCATGCATATCAACAATGCCCGGATCGAGGCATTGATGGAGCAATTATACGCCATCAACCGGCGACTGATGGGGCTCGAAGGCAAATTGCTGCGGCTGGCGGATTCCTATGGCGTGCCGCGCAAGGCGTTTCTGGAAAATTATTTCGGCTCGGAACTCGATCCCGATTGGCTCGACAAGGTCGGCAAGCTGTCGCGCGCCTGGACCGCGTTCACGACGCGGGAAAAGGCCTCGATCAACGCTTTGCGCGGAGAAATCCGGGCGCTGGTGCGCGAAACCGGCGTGCCGGTCGACCAGTTCCGCCGCATCGTCCATTCGGTGCAAAAGGGCGAACGCGAAGCGCGCGAGGCCAAGAAGGAAATGGTCGAGGCCAATCTGCGTCTCGTCATCTCGATCGCCAAGAAATACACCAATCGTGGCCTGCAATTCCTTGACCTCATTCAGGAAGGCAATATCGGCCTGATGAAAGCAGTCGACAAATTCGAATATCGGCGGGGCTATAAATTCTCGACCTATGCTACCTGGTGGATCCGGCAGGCGATCACCCGGTCGATCGCCGATCAGGCGCGCACCATCCGCATCCCCGTCCACATGATCGAGACCATCAACAAGATCGTGCGCACCAGCCGGCAAATGCTCCACGAGATCGGGCGCGAACCGACACCGGAGGAATTGTCGGAAAAGCTCGGCCTCCAGCTCGACAAGGTACGCAAGGTTCTCAAGATCGCCAAGGAGCCGATCTCGCTTGAAACCCCGATCGGGGACGAGGAAGACAGCCATCTCGGCGATTTCATCGAGGACAAGAATGTGGTTCTGCCGGTCGATCACGCGATCCAGAGCAATCTGCGCGAAACCACGACACGGGTACTCGCCTCGTTGACCCCGCGCGAGGAACGCGTGCTGCGAATGCGGTTCGGCATTGGCATGAATACCGATCACACGCTCGAGGAAGTCGGCCAGCAATTCTCGGTGACGCGCGAGCGGATCCGCCAGATCGAGGCCAAGGCTCTGCGCAAGCTCAAACATCCCAGCCGCTCCCGGAAATTGCGGAGCTTTCTGGACAATTGAGCGACGGATGAGCGCGGCCCAACCGGACTGGCGCTTCGGGGCGGCGGGGATGCATGCCTTGGGGAACGAAGTCGAAAATGTTCAGCCTGCGATCGCAGTCACGATTTTATCGGATGAACTGTTGAACAATCCTGTTCCTTCTTCGGAAAAGGTCGTCAAGGCACCGAGAATGGCGACGGCAATCAGGGCCACCATCAGGCCATATTCAATACTCGTCGCACCATTGCGGCTGAGCAATATCCGTCGACTGGCTGCTGTTTTCACGCCACGCCCTCGCTTGTCATTGCCCGCGCGAGCAGCGGAAGAAGGGGGAGATCCGCGGGAACCCATTCACGTCCTCCAAGGGCTTCGACACTCGTCCACTCGATCGTCTGTCCCTCACGCGGCATTGCGTGACCGGCCCATTGGCGCGTGGAAAACACCGGCATGAGCAAATGGAACTCCGGATAGGCATGCGAGGCAAAGCCCAGAGGAGCCAGATGTGACATATCGATCCTCACGCCGAGCTCCTCTTCCATTTCGCGCCGAATTGCGGCTTCCGGGCTTTCCCCCGGCTCGATCTTGCCGCCGGGCAATTCCCAATATCCCGCCATCGCCTTGTGGGCCGGACGCCGGCTGACCAGCAGCTGACCCGATGGGTTGATCAGGGCGGCAGCGGCAACGAGAACCAGGCGTGTCATATTACTTCCGCTTTCTTTTACGCATATCCGGCTTGAAACGGTCTTTTCGGCGAGACATCAATTGCGTGCAATTGATAAACAAATGTCCAGGGCGTATCGGGACAGGAAACATCGCCCATGCAGGAGAACGGGCGCGGGATGACCCCAGCGAAACCTCAATTGGTGGCCTCTCGTCCGCCAGCCCTATTGCCGCAGAACATCTTTACGGCTGACGAATGGGCGCAATTGCGCCGCCATTCCCCGGTGACGGGGCCATTGCTGGTGGCGCATGCCTGGGGGCTGACTTTTGCTGCCATGGCACTGTTTGTGGCCGTTCCCCATCCCGTCATCCAGGTGACGGCCATCATGGTGATCGGGACGCGGCAATTGGGGCTTGCAGTGCTCATGCATGATGCGGCCCACCGGGCCCTGCATCCGGATGCACAATTGAACGATTTTTTGGGGCAATGGCTCTGCGCGGCACCCCTGGGTGCGCGGCTCGCGGAATATCGGCCCTGTCATCTCGCCCATCATCGCTTCGTGCAACAGGCGGAGGATCCCGATCTCGGGCTCTCGGCCCCGTTCCCGATCACGCGGGCCAGCCTGTGGCGCAAGATTTTGCGTGACCTTTCAGGCCTGACATTTCTGCGGCAGCGTTCGGGTGTATTTCTGGCCGCGGTCCGGCGCGCCAAAACCGATCCTGCCCAAAAACGCAATGTGGTGGCCGATAATGCCGGATCGGCACTGCCCGGGTTTTTCCTTGCCAATCTCGTGCTTGTCGGAGTGCTGGCGCTGGCAGGCCATGCGGAATTGTTTATCTATCTGTGGCTTCCGGCGCTGGCGACCTGGTTTCCGCTGGTCACACGCTTGCGAAATATTGGCGAACATGCCTGTGTGCCCGACAATGACGACCCGTTGCGCAATGCGCGCACCGTGCTTGCGGGGCCGCTCGAGCGCCTGTTCATCGCCCCATATTGGGTGCATTTTCATGTCGAGCATCATTTGTTCATGTATCTGCCCTGTTATCGGCTTGAGGCTGCGCATAAAATGCTGATCGCAAAGGGCTTTGGCCCACGCATGGAAATCCGGCGTTCCTATCGTGAGATGCTGGCCATGGCTGCGCCGAAATCGGGGGCCCGGTGACAAATACCGGTGCGACAGGCAGGCTGAGTCAGGGCCGGGCGATCCTGCTGCTGATTTTCGGTGCCCTGATGATCGGCTTTGCGCCGATCGCGGTGCGCTTGTCGGAAGTCGGGCCGCAAGCGACCGCCTTCTGGCGCTTTGCCTTCGCGCTGCCGATCATCATGCTGCTCGCCCGCCGGTTTGACAGCAGCCTGATGGCACCAGCTTCTGCCCGCGGTTTCCTGATCGCCGCAGGCATGTGTTTTGGCGTCGACATCGCGTTCTGGCACGCCTCGATCACCCTGACTTCGGTTGCCAATGCCACGCTCTTGTCCAATCTCACGCCGATCGTGGTGGGCGTGATCAGCCTGCTGTTCTTTCGGGAGAGGATTGGCCGGAATGTCGTGATGGGCGGGGCGCTGGGCATGGTGGGCGCGGCCTGCCTGGCCGGAGCGAGCTTTTCTTCCGCCCCCGGGCGTTTGCCAGGTGATGGGCTCGCGATCTTCACCGCTTTCTGGTACGGCCTCTATTTCGTGTTCATCCGTCAGGGCCGCCTGACTTCCGGTCCGTTCGTGGCCAGCCTGTGGGCGAGCATCTGTGCGCTCTGCGTATGTCTTTTGACCACATTGTGGTTCGAGGACCGGTTCTTCCCCGAGACCATCCAGGGCTGGGCAGTTCTGGTGGGGCTCGGCGCACTCGTCCATGCACTGGGGCAAGGGGCGATCGTCTTTGCACTGGGCCGCGCGCCGGCGGCTCTGGCTGCGGTGGTCGTGCTGGTGCAGCCGGTCATGGCATCGCTTCTGGGCTATGTGCTGTTCGGCGAGGCCTTCGGGGCGCTCGACTTTCTCGGAGCCGGGCTGGTCTTGTTTGGTGTCTGGATTGCCCAGCGCCCTCAGGGCAAAGAATGATTGACCCGCCCGCACAAGCCATGAGAAAATCTTCCGACTGATTTGCGGCGGATTTGTCTCTGGCTTGCGTTCGGTCCGGGCGGAGTGCCGGTCACCGCCGGAACTGAAGCCGCCCGCATGATCCTTTCCACACGATCTTCCCCTCACCTTGTCTGCACCAGAAGAACAGGTTTCAGCCGATGAACCGATTCCGGAAGCCTGTTACATTTTGTAGATCGGGGCTCGACCTATGGAAGCACGCGGCGGTGTTTGTTGGTCTCCTGTTCGGAATCGTCTGGACCATCCCGGCCCAGGCGGCGGACCGAATGGTCGCCCGCTACAAGGACTGGATCGTCTATGAGGGCGAAGGGCCGGACGGGCGCGTCTGTTATGCCGCCTCCGAAGCCAATGAATATTCCCCGCGCGATATAGATCATGGCGAGGTCTATTTTACCGTCGCTAGTTTCGCCAACCGCAAAGCGATCGAACAGCCCGGATTTTCGGGCGATGCGCCGCTCAACCGGGCGGGGTCTGCGCGCGCGATCACCGGCGATGTCCGGCTTTCCCTGTTCGTGGATGATCGCGAGGCATTTTTGCGCCTTGGTTCGGATGAGAAGAAGCTGGTCAGCGCCATGCGCAAGGGGGCCGATCTGCGCGTTGAGGCCCAGCACGAAAACGGCGAGCGCCTGTTCTACCGCTTCTCGCTGGCGGGTGTGACCGACAGCCTCGCGGCAGCGGCGCGCCAATGTGGGCTGCCAAATCCCGTTGCCGCCAAGGCAAAGGCCGCACCTCCGCGGCGCGGCAAGCGCCGGGCTCCGATCAGGGGACGTCGGCGCTAGAGTGCGTTCAGAAAAAGTGGAATCCGGTTTTCGCCTGAACGCGCTCTAAATCATTGAATCCGGGCATTTTCAGATTGAACTGAAACTGTTTGATCGGACGACGCTCCGGAAGGAGAATCTCAACAAATTTTTGGCGCTTCCCCAACAGGCCGCGCATCCGCGCGCAGTTGATTTCATCCAGCGGACAGAGCAATCCATTGTTTGCGCTGACGCGCTGGCTTGCGGCGACTGCAAAGGTTTATTCCGCAAATTCAATACATTATTTAGCCAAGGACAATTTGCTGAGCCAAAACACCTGGTCCGTAATCAGGGTCCCGGCCGATCGACCTGGTGGTTGGAATCTTACATTTGCATCCCATTTTGGCCGTGCGCGATTGCAAATGTCAGATTCATAAAAACCACTCTGTAAACATGAGCTTAGTGGAGCTTATGGACCAAACATTCGCGTCGGAGGTTGGCGCGCAAGTGGGTAGCGAATGTTTGGTCCGCTCCACTAGCCGGCGACCTGGATCAATTCGGTCAGCAATTCGTCGGCGGCGTTGATCACCCGGGTTGCTGCGGAATAAGCGCGCTGTGAAACGATGAGATTGGTGAATTCGGTGCCGAGATCGACATTGGAATTTTCCAATGCCCCCGCCTGAATGCTCCCGGCCCCGCCCTCGGTGGCAAAGGCCAGCGTCGGCGCACCCGAATCAACCGAAATCTGGAACACCGAACCCGGGCGGGCGTTCAATCCGTCGGGATTGACGAAGGTCGCAAGCGGGATCCGCGCCACGCGCTCGGTCTGGCCATTGGTGAACAAGGCCGAGACAAAGCCTTCCTCATCGACGCTCACCGATTGCAGCGCGCCGAAGGGCCGTCCGTCCGCCGCCACCGATTCGAGCGTAGAATCACCACCGAATTGCGTGAAGCCGCCCTGACCATCCGAACTGTCGAGGTCGAGATTGATGATCTGCGGCGTGGTTGCAGCCGACACTGCCGGATTGAAATTCAGGCTGAGCGGGGCAAGAAGTGCGGGCGTCGTCGCGGTGAGATCAGTGACGCCATTGCCGTCGAAGATCAGCGTCCCCGAAGTCACCAGCCCGTTCGGCCCCGCAATGGCGGGCGGCGAGGCCGGATCGAAGATTTCCACGAAATATTGATTGGGCGTGGGGCTGCGCAGGAAACTCACCGTCAGGGTGCGGGCCTGACCCAGACTGTCGAAATATTGGAAATCGCGCGCAAAATCGGCGGTGACACCGCTGGCCGGATTGGCCAATTGGCCGGGGGCATAGGCCGCCGCCGCCGCCGAGGGCAGGATTCCCGCGCTGATATTACCATTCAGGGTGATGTTTTCCGTGGGCTGTGCCGCACCCGTGATATTGACGACATTGAGTGGTTCCAATTGGGTGATGTCCCCATTGGCGACCGTGCCACCGGTGCCGTCGGGCGCAAGGGGAATTCCGCGCAGGTAGAAACCGGAACTGTTGCGCAGAAAGCCTTCCTCATCGGGGGCAAAATCACCGGCCCTTGTGACAAAGGTCTGATTGGTGGTGTTGTCGTCGCGGCCGGCCGAGACGACGAAAAAGCCGTTGCCCTGGATGGCGAGATCGCCCTGGGTCGCCGAGACGATGGGTCCCTGCGCTGAAATAAGGCTGCGCTGGGCAACCGACACACCGGCGGCATTATAGGTGGTCCGGGCGCTCTGGGTAGAAACCAACGCCGAAAAATCATTGCGCAGCCGCTTGAAGCCGGTCGTGTTGACGTTCGAAATATTGTCGGAGATCGCGGCGATCGCCGAGGCCTGGGCGGTGATGCCGGAGGCTCCCGATAAAAGTGCGCTGTAAAGGCTCATTGTCTTCTCCTGATTGGGGCCCGTGCCCGGCACGGGAGATGGATGGTTAGGTCAGGGTCAGGATGGCTGCATCCTGGCCGGTCAATTTCGGCGGGCGGTGTCAGGTTCGTCCACGCGGAGGATTTCGGCGAGGGGCACCGGTCCGAGGGCGGTGATCACCGTCGGCTCGGTCGCGGACAGATCGATGCCGGTCACGCGTACCCGCGCATTGACATCGGTTCCCACCGCCTCATTGCCGCGTAGCGCCGCGACTTCCAGCGTGTAGAGTCCATTGGGATCGCCTGTCCCGCCAATGGCCCGGCTGGTGTCGAAGCTGAAACCCGTATTCCCGCTTCCGGTTGCGCCGGCCCCTTCGAAAACGACCCGCCCGAGGCTGTCGCGCACTCTCAGGACGGAGGAATCGGCAGCCCCTGCAAGGCTGTATTCAAAGCGCGCGACGCCATTTTCGGCCCGGGTGATCGGGCTGTCGATCAGCGCGTCGCGGCCAAGATAGACGCTCGCGGCCGAGGCCTGTGACAGCCGGCTGACCGAAACGAGACTCTCCAGGGTCTCATTGGTACGGATCTGCTGCTCCACCCCCGAAAATTGCACCAATTGCCCGGTGAATTCATTGGTATCGAGCGGACTCAGCGGGTCCTGGTTCTGCAATTGCGTGGTCAGCAGGGTAAGAAACGTATCAAAATCCTGGGTCAGCGACTGGCGTGCGGCCGGAACGATGGGGGCCTGCGGGCTGACCGTCGGGTTCGTGGTGATCTCGGGCATCGGGTGGTTCCTTTGGCTCTATGGATCAGGCGACCAGATCGAGGCGGCCGGAAATGACTCGCCGTACCGCCGCTTTGAGCCCCTCATCGGGCCCGGAAAACTGAAAATCATTGCCCGCCCGGCCGCGATTGGCCGCGCCTGCCGCCCCCCGGGAATCCGCGTCGCCCGGGAAGCCCTGACCTGCACCGGGATTGGCATTCGGGTCCTGACCGGCCAGCTCGAAGCGCAATCCATCATCGCCAAGCGTCAGGCCGCTCTGGCGCAAGGATGTTTCGAGCGCCCGCGCATTCCTGGTCAGCTCGGCCAGCGCTTCGGGACGCTCGGCCGCGATCACCGCCTGGGCACGATTGTCGGCATCGATCTCGATGCGAACCGAAATGCGCCCCAGTTCGGCCGGATCGAGGCGCAGATCGAACACCGAATTGCCGGCCTCGTGGCGCTTTGCGATCCGTGCAGCGAGACCCGCGAGGGAATCGACATTGATGCGTGGCTGGCTCGTGGCACCTGCCGCGTCACGGGCTGCTTCGGCACCAGCACCTCCGCGCGTAGTGGCGGCAGGATCAAGCCCGGACAGAAGGGAATTGTCCTCGCGCGGGCCATCGGTGACGGGCGTAAAGCCTTCGAGCGAAATTTCACCCGGCAAGGGATTGGCACCGGGATTCGCCAGCGGATTGGGTAATGGTGCCTGAAGCGGCTCTGCGCCCCCACCGCTGCCCGGCTCCGTCGACGGTGCCGCGCGTGTTTCAGGCCCGGCAGGGCCTGGCTTTGCCGCACCGCCCCCCGCTGCGAGACCCGCAGATCCGCCCGGCGTCCGGCTTGCGGGCGTTCCGGTTTGCAGAAAAGCAAGCGCGAGCAGCGCCGATGCAGGCGAAAGCTCTGCGGGCTGTTCGGGCGCGCCGGACGACTCCGGCCCGGCCCCATCTCCGGCCGGCGCTTCCGCGGCGAGCAATTGCGCGGCAGTCAGGGAAAGCCCGGTCTGGGCAATAAGTGTCTGGGCAATCAGGTTCTGGGCGGTTGCGCCGGCGCTCTGGCCAAAAACCCCTCCCACTGGATTGGCCGTGGGGCCAGCATTCGGCGCGCCTGCGCCTTGCGTCGGTGTGGAACTCGCGGCCGTGGCCGCCTCCCCCGTTTCGGGATCTCCGGTTTCAGGATCGAAGCCTGATTCTTCAAGCTTTACCGTGCCCGGGGAATTGGTGCGTGACTTTGCCTCCGCACCGCCCGCTTCAGAGGCGTAGGAAATATCGTCGACAAAGCCGGATTCGGAAGATGAATATGAGTCAGCCTCAGCCCCGCGCACTCCGTCGGCCCCGGCATAGATTGCATCCTCGCGGAACCCCGGCCCGGCAGAGGCCGCGCGCGCCGGCACCTGGGATCCGGACGCGCCAGGAGACCGCGGAAGGAACTCGGCGAAAGAAGGCCCGTCTTGCACAGAATCGTTTCTGTTGCGCCCCGATGCATTGGAATTGTCCCCGATCCGGGGGGCGAAGGCGGCAGTAGTGTCAACCCGGCTCATATCGCGACCAGCTTCCCCGGACCATGAAATGGAATTTGCGCATTAGTCAAAAGCAAGGCGCGTTCCAGCCTGGTAATGCCGCGGGGGAAATTATTTTCGTTACAGGACAATGCG
Organism: Hyphomonadaceae bacterium; assembly: GCA_021731815.1. Taxonomy (GTDB): domain Bacteria; phylum Pseudomonadota; class Alphaproteobacteria; order Caulobacterales; family Aquidulcibacteraceae; genus JAKFWO01. Next base: position 16,869 of record JAKFWO010000037.1, read on the forward strand.
TTGAGAAAATGGCGGCGGGTGCATGGCATCGGGCTTACGGCAGAAATCGCCGGGCACCGGGCAGTTTTTGCCACATGCACTGGCTGGCATCGGGAAAGATCGGCGCGATTGGTCCTTGACCAAATTCCGCGCCCATGGTGGAGAGAGAGGTGCCGCAACCCGATCTGCACGCGAAATTTCGGTTTCGTGCGCTGGTGTGCGTGGGCATTGTGTGGTGACGTGGCCGAGCGGCTGAAGGCGGCGGTTTGCTAAACCGTTATACGCTGTCAAGGCGTATCGAGGGTTCGAATCCCTCCGTCACCGCCATTTTTCCCATTGGTCTCGCGGCCCCTGATTTGCGCGATCCGGCTGGGGCGGGTTTGCGGGGGCCCGTCCTTCCGTAATCGCCGGGGATGCCCGGGTTACCGGAAAATCGCGCGATGCGGCGTGGCCCGATCACAGCTGCATGATTTCCCCTGAAGCGGCTTTACGCCACGCGATTTCGGCCGCACGCTGCCGGTCCGGACAGCCTCAGGGATCGGAGCGGCCATGGCGAGGAAGCACGCGCGACAGATCTGGCAGGCACTTTGGAAGCGATCCTCCACCGGAGCAATTCCGGTCTGGCGCTGGCTGGTGCCGGTGGCGCTTTCGGCAATTGTCGGGGTGTTTGCTTTTGCGGGGCCAGGGATCGCGCCGGCCGGAGCCGAAAAGCGTCTGATCCGGATCCAGCAGGAGGTGCCTTCCCCTCCCCCCGGTTCCGGCGCGGAGAAGCCTGAATCGCCGCCCCTCAGTGACGAGGAACAGGCCCTCCGCCGCATCGAGGCTTCACGCGCGGCTTTTGCCCGGCTGGCGGCGATCATACTGGCGCTCGATCCCAAGGCTCAGCGCGTCAATAACAGTTTTGCCTTCACGATCGACGGGATTCCGCTCAATGTCGTAACCGACCCGGAGGCCGACCGCATGCGGATTTTCACGATGGTAACACCCGAAGCCGCGATCGGCCCCGATCTGCTCACGCGGCTCCTGCAGGCCAATTTCGATACCGCGCTTGATGCTCGCTACGCGCTGGCGCAGGGCTTTTTGTGGTCGGTCTATATCCATCCCCTGAGCCCGCTGACCGAGGATCAGATCGTGTCGGGAATTTCCCAGACCGTGACCCTGGTCAAGACCTTTGGTTCGACCTTCACTTCCGGCGTCTTCAGTTTTGGCGGCGGCGATTCTGTCGGGATCCTCGAGGACGAATTACGCAAGCGGCTGGAGAAGAATCCGCCGGTCATCCCCGATGACGATTCGATTTGAGTGCGGGCTGAGCGCGGGCGACACGTCCCGACCTTTTACCCCGTCTCTTCGTCAGAATTTTCCGGCGATGTGCGTCGTGCCTTTTTCGATCGCCCGAATGATTGCCGCGACAGACCCTTTTTGCGCATGACGGGGGATTCCCGCCCGCCAATGATCTGTGGTTCCTGCCCGGATTTTGTTTCCGGATTCGCTCGGGTCTTTTTCAGCAATTCCCTGAGCTTTTGCCCCTGAAGTGCCGACAGGGGTTCCTCAAGCGCGCCCTTGGCACCGTCACGAAACGCGGATCCAAAAGTTGACAGGCGCGCACTGACGCCCTCGACGAAATCCGTCTCCCACGCCGAGAGATCCGCCCCGTGCTCAGCGGCCGCCTCGGTCACGCGCGCCAGCTTGCGCAGGGCCTTGCGCGTCTTGCGGGCATCGACATCGCGCGTCAGGGCGTGGCTCCCTGAAAATGAGGCAATGGAACCTCCTCCGGTCGAGGACCAGGCCCGGCTGGAGCATCGTCCGATCAAACAGGTTCAGTTTGATCGACCGATGCTCTGAATATTTAAATCAAGAGCTTTTTGTTCCGGTCGAATGCTTCCATTCGATCGGAAAAAGCTCTATCCGGCTTCGAGTTCCGGCGACCATTGACCGAGACTGGCCAGCGAATTCATGCGCGCCCGATGGGCGAAAGCGGCCGACGCCGCCGCCGCATTTTCCGGGCGGCCAGCCCAGGCGCGTTGCGGTGCCGCTTGCAAGGCGCGGCTATAGCTGAAGGTCAGCGGCCAGGGGGCGGTTTTCAGGCGCGCCATGGCATCGAGATGGGCGGTGGCATCCTCATCGCTCTGCCCGCCCGAGAGAAAGGCGACGCCCGCGACCGCCGCCGGCGCATGGGCGCGCAGCACCGCCAGCGTGCGTTCGGCGACCTCGGCACGGCCTGCCTGCACCCCGTGTTTCCGCCCCGAAACCACCATATTGGGCTTGAGAATCATGCCCTCGAGCGCGACTCCGGCGAAATAGAGCTCGCGAAACACTTCATCGAGCGCCCAGGCGGACACTTCCTGACAGGCCTCGACCGAATGGCCGCCATCCATGAGAATTTCGGGCTCGACGATCGGCACGATCCCATGGGCCTGACACAAAGCCGCATAGCGGGCCAGCGCATGGGCATTGGCGTGGATCGCATTATGCGAGGGCAGGCCCGCACCGATTTCATAGACCGCCCGCCATTTGGCGAAGCGCGCGCCCCGGGCATGATATTTCGGCAGCCGCCGCGACAGATGATCGAGCCCCTTGGTGATCACATCGCCATTGCCATTGGGCAGGGCTTCCGTGCCCTCATCCACCTTGATGCCCGGAATGACGCCCGCCGCCCCGAGGATCGACGACAAGGGGGTTCCGTCCGCCGCTTCCTGCCAGATCGTCTCGTCATAAAGAATGACACCGGAAATAAAATCCGCCATTGCGGGCGAGCGGAAAATGATCTCGCGATAATCGCGGCGGCTTTCGGCCGTGCATTCGACACCGATCAGATCGAAGCGCCGCTTGATGGTGGTGGCGCTCTCATCGGCCGCCAGAATCCCCTTGCCCGGTGCCATCAATGCTGCGGCAATTGCCTTTAACGCTTCCAGGTCCATGTCCTGTCCTCCCTTTCGGTCCAGTGCGATTTCCGATTGAACGGATTCACCCGATCAGACGATGCTCTCATGCGCGCCCCGATCGCGCCCTCCCGGCGCGAGTGCGGCGATTCCGGGCAAGACCCTGCCCTCCAGCCATTCCAGAAACGCCCCGCCCGCCGTCGAAACAAAGGTGAAATCCCCGGCCACTCCGGCATGGGCAAGTGCGGCCATCGTGTCACCGCCGCCGGCCACGACCATTGCGGCACCCGATTTCGCACATTCAGCGGCGGCTCGCGCCGCAGCAATGGTGCTGCGGTCGAAGGGCGGCAATTCGAACGCGCCCAGCGGTCCGTTCCACAGAATGGTGCGCGCGCCTTGCATCGCCGCGACCAGGTCATCGACGCTTCGGGGACCGCAATCGAGGATCATTTCATCGGCCCCGACCTGATCGGCATCGCAGATCCGATGGGGGGCATGGGCGGCGAAGGCACTGGCGGCCACAACATCGACTGGAAGCAGGATGCGGCAACCGCGCCCGGCCGCCCGCGCCAGAATGGCGCGGGCATTTTCGAATTTATCGGGCTCGCACAGGCTTTTGCCCACGTCCATGCCTTGCGCGGCGAGGAAGGTGTTGGCCATGCCACCAGCGATTGCGAGCATATCGACCTTGTCGAGCAAATGGCGCAGCACATCGATCTTGGAGGAAATCTTGGCCCCCCCCACAATCGCCAGCGCCGGACGCGCTGGTGCCGTCAAGGCGCGCTCGAGATGATCGAGCTCGCGCGCCATCGCTTCACCCGCAAAGGCGGGCAGGACATGGGCCAGTCCCTCGGTCGAGGCATGGGCGCGATGGGCCGCTGAAAATGCGTCATTGACATAAAGATCGCCGGGTTCGGCGAGTGCTGCGACAAATTCCGGGTCATTGGCTTCTTCCCCGGCATGGAAGCGCAGATTTTCCAGCAGCAGCACGCCACCTTCGGGCAGGCGCGCGATTGCCGCGCGCGCGGGCTCGCCGATGCAATCATCGGCAAAGGCCACCGGGGCACCGAGACGCCGGGCAAAGGCCGCCGCAATCGGCTTCAGGGAATATTCGAGAACCACCCGGCCTTTGGGGCGTTCGAAATGCGCCATAAGGATTGTGCGCGCCCCGGCCCGCTGGAGAAATTTGACGCTGTCGATTGCCGCATCGAGGCGCGTGAAGTCGCGCACCTCGCCATTTTCGACCGGCGCATTGAAATCCACGCGCAGCAGAGCCCGCTTGCCCCGCAGACCACGCGGGTCAATGGCCAGAGCGCCGGCCAGAGCGTCAGACAGCCGCAAAAAACGCGCAGATGGTGCCGGATCGGCCTCGATCATGAGGAATCTCTCTTTTTCGGCTGGCGGTTCAACCGCCGGCATCGGGCAAAACAGGGTGTACAATCATTCCGATTGCCGGTCTTCCGGGACCCGGCTCTCAGGAGGCCGGCGGTTCAAGCTCCGAAATCAGGTTCGGCAATTGCGACAATTCCGGAATTTCACGAAAGCGGGGATGGGCGCTCGGGGCTTCGGCATGTTCATAGGCCCAGGACAGATCATGCGGTACATAGACGCCCCAGCCCCCGGCCTCGATCGCCGGGCTGATATCCGACCGCAAGGAATTGCCGACCATCGCGCAGGCCTCGGGTGCAGGGCCGTAGCGGGCAAAGACATCGCGATAGGTGTCAGGGGTTTTGTCGGAGACGATTTCGAGGCCCGCAAAATAATCGGCAAGGCCCGAAGCCGCGATCTTGCGTTCCTGGTGAAACAGATCGCCCTTGGTCACGATGACAAGCTTGTGCGTGCGCGCCAGCGCGTCGACGGCTTCCCCGGCACCGGGCAGCAATTCCACCGGATGGGCGAGCATTTCGCGCCCCTCATCAAGGATTTTCCGGATGACGCTGGCCGGAAGATTGGCGTTTGAGACCTCGATCGCGGTTTCGATCATGGACAGGGTAAAGCCCTTCACCCCGAAGCCATAGCGGTCGAGATTGCGCTTTTCCGCCTCATAAAGCCGCGCGCCGAGATCCTCGGGCGCGGCATAATCGGCCAGCCATTCGACGAAGCGCTCTTTGGTCAGCTGAAAGAAGCGCTCATTGTGCCAAAGGGTGTCGTCGGCATCAAAGGCGATGACTGCAATCATGATCCGGTTCCTCCCTGCATCAGAGAAACCGGCCCATGACGAGCGCCACATCGGCCATGCGGGTGGCAAAGCCCCATTCATTGTCATACCAGGCCAGCACGCGGACCAGCTCGCCATCATCGATGGTCTGGGTCTGGGCCAGGGCAAAGGTGCCCGATGCCGGGTCATGATTGAAATCCGAGGACACCAGCGGTTCGTCCGTCACCGCGAGCACGCCCTTCATCGGCCCTTCGGCCGCCGCCCGGGCAAACCCATTGATTTCCTCCACGCTGGTGCGCCGGCCCGGCACGAAGACCAGATCCACCACCGAGACATTCGGCGTGGGAACCCGGATCGAGGAGCCGTCGAGTCGGCCCTTCAGTTCCGGCACGACGAGACCCAGCGCCTTGGCCGCCCCGGTCGAGGTCGGGATCATGGAGGTGGCTGCCGCGCGGGCGCGGTAAAGATCCTTGTGCATCTGGTCGAGGGTCGGCTGGTCATTGGTATAGGAATGCACGGTCGTCATGTAACCGCGCACGATGCCCACGCTGTCATTGAGCATTTTCGCGACAGGTGCGAGGCAATTGGTGGTGCAGGACCCGTTGGAAACCACAAGGTCATCGGCGGTCAGCACCTGTTCATTCACCCCGAACACCACCGTCTTGTCGGCACCATCGGCCGGGGCGGAAACCAGCACGCGTTTTGCGCCCGCCGCGAGATGGGCGGAAGCCTTGTCGCGGCTGGCAAAAATTCCGGTACATTCCATGGCGATGTCGATGCCGAGTTCCTTCCACGGCAATTGCGCGGGGTCACGGACCGCCGAGACCCGGATGCGCTCGCCTGCAACGATCAGGTCATCGCCCTCCACCCCGACTTCGGCAGGGAAGCGGCCATGGGCACTGTCATATTTCAGCAGATGGGCATTGGTTTTGGTTGGCCCGAGATCATTGATCGCCACCACCTGGATATCGGTCCGGCCATGTTCCACGATCGAGCGCAAGACGAGACGGCCGATGCGACCAAAACCGTTGATGGCGATCCGAAGGGTCATGCCCGTACTCCTTTTACCGATCTGCTTTTCAATTCCATGCAAGCCGCCATATCAGACGAAGCGCCGCGGCAATCAAGCCAAAGTCCGGTCCCGACCCTGACAAAACCGGGACTTCGCTGCAATTTTCCGCCCGCGCTTTCATCCCGGTGCGACTTGACGATAACACCCGGCCTGGCGCAGATGGCCTGGCTGCAAATGCGGACATTGTCCCTGACTTTCCCCGCAATCCAATCGCCAATTGGCAACAGAGCAAATTCCAATGCCAAATTCCCGTTCACATCTGCCGGAAGGGTCGCCTGGATATGCGCTCGACCGGGCGCTGGATCGGCTCGAAATCCGGATCGGGACATTGTGCGACGATCGCAAAACCCGCTTTTCTACGCCCCAAACAGCGGCCTTTCACGCCATGAACGAAGATCGGGCGAGGCTCGCGCTCGACCTCGATGAAACCCTCGCCCGGATGCGCGAACGCGAGGCGGAATTGGCCGACCTCGCCGAGCAGGCATCGCAATCGGTCGCCGCCGCTATCGAGGAAGTCCGCGCGGCACTCGGTTATGGCCCGCAGCCCGATCTGCCCTTCGGCGAGGACAATGAAAGCGAAGTCCTTGCGCAGCCGCCGTCCGAAGATGATCCCAACCAGCTGAAATTGTTCGAGCCCCGCCCTGAATTTCCGGAGGAGCACTGAATGGATTCTCATTCGCCGGAAATGCCGGCGTCAGACGTCACACCATCCACGACCAATGCGCATTCGGGAGAGGCAACGCTGACCCTGCTCAACCGCAATTTTCGCCTGATCTGCGCGGCGGAAGCAAAGCCTCAGATCGAAGCGCTCAATCGCCAGCTCGATGCGCGGCTTGCCGAACTGACGGCCGTAGCCGGTTCCGATCCCTTCACGGTGCTGGCGCTCGCCGCCTTGCAGCTTCAGGATGAGGCCAATCTGGCCCATGAATCTGCTCAAGCCGCTTTTGAGGCGCTGCGGCGGGCCGAAACCCGCACCGAAGCCCTGACGGCGCGGATCGACCAATGGCTCGGGCCATTGGTCGGGGACGAGCCGATCCCATGAATCCCGCCGATCGGGACGCCAGCGACCGCAAATTCATGGCGCGCGCGCTGGAACTTGCGGGCGCAATGCTCGGCAGGACCGCGCCCAATCCGGCGGTGGGATGCGTCATCACCTTTGGCGGGCCAGAGGGCGAAACCGTCCTTGCCGAGGCCGCGACCGGTGCCGGCGGCCGCCCCCATGCCGAAGAGCAGGCTGTTTCCATGCTGGCCGGAGCGGAATTTTCCAAAGCCGGCCTGACGGTCTATGTGACACTCGAACCCTGCGCCGCACGCAGCCAGACGGGGCATCTGTCCTGCGCCGCACGTATCGCAGCGCTCGCCCCCGGCCGGGTGGTGATCGCGGCACTCGATCCCCATTTTGACCCGACTTCTGACGCGACTTCTGACGCGACCGGGCTCCCCGCCCGACGTCCGGCGCTTGTCTTGCTGGAGGAAGCGGGCGTCAGGGTCGAAACCGGCGTGCTCGAAACGGAAGCCCTGGCCCTCAATATCGGCTTTCTCACACATCTTCGGACCGGTCGTCCCCATGTGGCCGTGGATTCCCGCGCCGAACTCTATGACGCACCCTTTACCCTCGCCCCCCTTGAGAGCTTTGAGGACGCATTGAACCGAATGGGGAAAGCAGGGCTGACGCGGATCTGTGTGGTGCCGGGTTCGGCATTGGCGGCGCAATTGCTCGGGCGCGGGCTGGCATCACGGCCGGGCTGAAATCACCAAACCTGAAATGTCAAATATTTTCAATTATATCGTGAAAACCCGGTAAATTGTGAAAATCCGGACGATGCCGGCCGGGGGGAAGGACCGGCACCGTCCGCTCCCTGACGGGGAAGGGTCAGGGAGAAGGGATTTCCTCAAACAATCTGTCGGGTAGCCTGTCAGGCGGCTTTGGTGTCCCCCTTTTTCGCGCCATCGATGGCTCTGGCTCCGGAATTACGGGCCGGGATCGCCCCGCTATCCACTGGCCCGGAATCCACTGATTTGGCATCGGATGCGCCGGTAATCGCGATCTTGCGCGGCTTCGCCGCTTCAGGAATTTCGCGCACCAGATCGACGCAAAGCAGCCCGTTTTCCAGCCGGGCACCTTCGACCCGCACATGGTCGGCCAGCTGGAAGCGACGCTCGAAACTGCGCTCGGCAATGCCACGATGGACGAATTTGCGCGTCACACCCTCGGAGGGTTCGGCGCGCTTGCCCGAAATGGTCAGCAAATTCTCTTTCACTTCGATCGAGATCTCGCTTTGGCTGAAGCCAGCGACCGCCAGTTCGATATGCCAGGTGTTTTCAGAGGTTTGTTCGATGTTGAACGGCGGGTAGCCGGGGGTCGCGTCGAGGCGCGACGCCTGATCGAGAAGCCCGGCAATCCGGTCAAACCCAACGAGGGTACGGTAAAGCGGGGTGAAGTCATAGGCAGACATTGGTTCCTCCAGTGAGCGAAACAGACTATAACGACAACAATTTCAGACAAAGCACAGTGCAGTCCTCCGGACATCCTGCAATAAAGGAGGAAAGACCCTTGAATACAATTGCACTTCATTCCGAAATCGCACTTCATTTCCAAAAATGTATCCCCTGCCGGGCGATACATTATCGGGACAGTCGCCGATCCCGATGACCATGATCTGGGAATTACAAAGCAAGGATCAAGCCCCCGCGGGCACAATTGGCAATCCTTTGGCAGATTCCATTCACCGGACAGTCTTTGGCGGGATGAAGCCCGGACCGGCTCCATCGGTCACGCGAAATTGAGCCCCTGGCTCCCCCTCCCCCCGGAACGCCCCTTGCGCTTGTCGTCCGTCCCGATTATCGCCGTGGAGAGCAGAATCATTCGGCAGACGTCCCGCATTCGCCGGGCGCGCTTTGGGAGATGAAGCGACATGAAATTCGGGATCTTCAATATGCGAACAATCGGCAGGCTTGCTGCGGTCACGCTCACGGGCCTGGCGCTCGCCGGCTGTGCGGGAACGACGCAGGATGCCGCGGTGTCGGCACCCGCTGCCAGTGCAAAACCCGTTGCCAGTGCAAAACCCGCTGCCAGGCCCGCGCCCGCCGCCGATTCACTGGCCACCGCGATTGCCGGCCCCTGGCGGAGTGAGGCGGATCGTGCCCGCGATGTGTTTCGCCATCCCTATGAGACGCTCACCTTTTTCGGGGTGAAGCCCGATCAGGTTGTGGTGGAAATAACGCCGGGCGGCGGCTGGTATTCGGCCATTCTCGCGCCATGGCTTGCCAAAGGCGGCGGAACCTATGTGGTGGGCACCGCCGATCCGGCGAAAATGAGCGAGCGCGGCCGCGCCAATTTCGAGGCGTTCAAGGGCCGCTATGCGGACAGCACGGTGTTCGGCACGCTGCAATTCTCGAAATTCGGCCCCCAGGAAGACGGTGCCTGCCCCGCTGGCACCGCCGATGTGGTGCTGACTTTCCGTAATGTGCATAATTGGATGACCGGCGGATGGGCCGAAAAGGCGTTTGCGGACATGGCCAAATGCCTGAAGCCGGGCGGCGTGCTTGGCCTTGTGGAACACCGGGCCTTTGAGGAATCCGAATTCGACCCCAAGGGTTCGAGCGGCTATATCAAGGTTTCCACAATGAAAGCCTTTGCCGAGAAGGCCGGTCTGGTGTTCGAGGCGGAATCCGACGTCAATTTCAACCCGAAGGACACGCGCGACCATCCTTATGGCGTGTGGACCCTGCCGCCGGTGCGCAATGGCGCGCCCGCCGACAAGCCGGACCCGTCCTTCGACCGCGCCAAATATGACGCGATCGGCGAATCCGACCGCGCGACCCTGCGCTTCCGCAAACCGGCGAACTGATTGGGTCCGCAATATCCTGTTGGCGCGCCCGCGCCCGCCCTGTCGGCCGGTCGAAAGCCTGGTCTCAGGGCGGGCGTGCTGCTGTGCGCGGTGATGGCGCTGGCCGCGTGTCGGGCTCCGGAAGATCCGGCACCTTCTGCCCGGATCGCGGTCGAGCCAGGGCCGAGCAGGGGGTCGCTCGACTGGGCGATCGCCGGCGAATGGCGCCTGCCAGAAGAAAAGGCCCGCGACCAATGGCGCCACCCGCTCGAAACCCTGCGTTTCTTCGGAATAAAGCCCAATTCGGTGGTGGTGGAGGCCCAGCCCGGTGCCGGCTGGTACAGCGCCATTCTCGCGCCTTATCTGAAAGAGGGTGGCGGCGAGCTGATCGCGGCGGGTTTCGACCCGCAATCGCCTAATCCCGCTCAACAGGCAGCGCTTGCGGCCTATCGCAAGCGCTTCGGATTGCGGCCGGATGTCTATGGAAATGTCCGTTTCACCATATTCGATGCCGCTGGTGGCCGCGCCTGCAATGCCAATGAAGCCGATCTCGCACTCACCTTTCGCAATGTCCACAATTGGATGGCCAATGAATGGGCGGAAGAGTCGTTCTTGGAATTATATCGCTGCCTGAAGCCGGGCGGGATTCTGGGCGTGGTCGAACATCGGGGCGATCCGTTGGGTGAACAGGATCCGCGAGCGCTCTCGGGCTATGTCCAGGTGGCTTTTGTGCGCCAATTGGCGACGGAGGCCGGATTTGAATATCTGGAATCCTCAGAAATCAATGCCAATCCCGCCGACGCAACCAGGGATTATCCCTTCGGGGTGTGGACTCTGCCGCCTGTGTTGCGCACGGCCCCATTCGGCGCACCGCCCGATCCCGATTTCGACAGCGCCCCTTATGTCGCGATCGGTGAATCCGACCGTATGACACTGAAATTCCGTAAACCTCTGCCGCCCGAGATTCCAACCCCGCCCTGAGCGGGCGCGGTCTTTCCCGGGCGCAATTTTTCCTGACGCAACCGTCATTTTCGTCACAATCCGCGCGTGACACCATTGCGCTCACAGAGGCTTCGTGGTGTAAAGGCCGCAACATTTTTCAGGGAGACAAACATGGATCTGGCCACCATCACCACTATGATCAAGAACGCCGTCGGCAGCGATTCCGGCCTCGGCAAGACGGTCCGTTTCGATTTCAAGGATGGCAATTTCATCCATATCGATGGCGGCGATGTCACCAATGAGAACAAGCCGGCCGATCTTGACCTCAAGCTGAGCCTTGAGGACGGAATGAAGCTGTTTCAGGGCCAATTGGATGCGATGTCGGCCTTCACCCAGGGCAAGCTTCAGGTCAATAATCCGATGCTCGCCATGCAATTGCAAGGCAAGCTGACGGCCCTTTTCTCGAAAATCGTGAAGTAATGCAAATGCATATGGTGGAGGGTGCCGGATGGACCGAAGCACCTCTCCACCTGACTGCCGACAATCGCGCTCCTCCGGACGCGCAGGCCTTCTGGCTGGCCGGGGCAGCGGGAAAGCGCGTACGGGTGCTATGGGTCCCGGCGGATCCGGTCGCGCATGGGGAATCCGGCCCGCGCGGTACAATTACCCTGTCGCCCGGCCGCATCGAATGCGTCGAGAAATATTTCGAGACAGTCAGTTATCTGCGCGCCCGGGGCTTTGCGGTTCTGGTCATGGACTGGCGCGGGCAGGGCCTGTCGGATCGCCTCGCCTCTGCGCCCGAGCGCGGCCATCTCGACCGGCTCGACCATTGTGTCGCGGATCTTCTCGCCGCGCGGACGGCGTTGGGGAACCGCGTGTCGGGGCCGCAAATCCTGCTCTGCCATTCCATGGGCGGTGCGATCGGACTGCATATCCTGTTGTCAGGGCGCGCGAAATTCGCCGCCGCCGCCTTCAGCGCGCCAATGTGGGGGATAAAGAACCTGCCGCCAGGGGCCTTTCAACTGGCGGCGGTGGCATCGGCCCTCGGTTTTGGCACGGCCCCGGCTCCCGGCCAGCCTCTGGTCTGGAGCCCGACGGCTTTCGAAGGCAATATCTTCACCCGCGACCCCACCCGCTTTTCCCGCAATGAGCGCATTCTGATCGAACATCCTGCACTCCGGCTGGGCGGGCCCAGTTTTGGCTGGGTGCATGAATTCCTGAAAGCGCACCGGGCCATGGCAACGGCCGGGGCCATCGAATCGCTGACCATTCCCGCTTTCATCGCCCGCGCGGGCCAGGATGCATTGATCGACAATGTGGCGATCGCGGCGATCGCCCGCCGCTGGCAGGGTGCCGAAATCCTCGATTTGCCCGAGGCGCGCCATGAAATCCTTCAGGAAACCGACGATGCCCGCATTGCGTTTTGGGCCGGCTTCGACCGGCTGCTGGCGCGCGCCGGCATCTGAAGCATGGACCGGCCGTTCCGCCGAGGGGATGCGATGACCGGGGAACCTGACGCAGCGCTGCCCTTTCCACCCGAAGGACCCAAACCCGATCTGCGCCCGGGCTGGAGCGTCATCGTCCCTTATTTCAACGAGGAAAAATTCCTCGAGCCCACCCTGCGGGCCCTGTTTGCGCAGAAAACGCGGCCGCTCGCGCTCATCCTTGTCGATAATGCCTCGACCGATTCATCCCCCGCGATCGCCCGGCGAATCGCCGGCAGCGTTCGGGACATCGAAATTCTCCACCTCACCGAAGCGCAACCGGGAAAGACCCGGGCGCTTATGGCCGGCCTTGCCGCTGTGACCAGCGAATTCGTGGCCATGTGCGACGCCGACACTTTTTATCCGCCCGATTATCTGGCGAAGGCCGCGCAAATCCTGATGGGCGCGAATCCCGCGGATGCTGCTCTGGCCTTTGGCCTGTCGGGTGATCCCGAAAGCCTGCGCAACCGGCTGAAACGCACCAAGGGCATGGCGGCGGCGGCGCTGATGCCGCGCCAATGCCATTCCGGCGGCTTCGGCCAGAGTTTTCGCACGGAAGCCTTGCGCCGCGCGGGCGGGTTTTCCGCCGAACGCTGGCCCTTCGTGCTGGAAGATCACGAAATTATGCATTGCCTGACGCGGAATGGTGGGCGGCTCGGCTATGGCTTTGACCATTGGTGCCGTCCCTCCGACCGCCGCGCCGACCGGAAAAAGGTCGACTGGACGCTGGTCGAGCGCCTGTTCTACCATTTCACACCCTTCGGGCGGAAGGATTGGCTGTTTTATTGCTTCCTTGCTCCGCGTTTTGCCGCCCGCGGGATGAAGGCCATTGCGTTGCGGGAGAAGAATTGGGAGACATCACCCGATACCCCGCCAGCGCCCGGTTCCTGACCCTCACCCTCCGACACATTCCTCGACGACATTTGGAAATTCCGGCGATCATGACCCTCCCCGCCTCCCCGAAAACCAATAATGGCCGCTTCTTCGAGGATTTCTGTCCTGGCGAGATCATTGACCACCCGATCGCGCGCACATTGACCGATGGCGATCACGCGCTCAATCTCGCGCTCACGGGATCCCGACATGCATTGTTTTCCGACCGGACGCTCGCCTTTTCCTGCGGTCTTGACCCGGGGATGGTGGACCCCATGCTGGTGTTCCATCTGGTCTTTGGCAAGACGGTCGGCGATATTTCGCTCAATGCGATCGCCAATCTCGGCTATGCGGAGGGGCGTTTCCTCGCCCCGGTGGTGATCGGCGACACTCTGCGTGCGCGTTCGACCATTCTGGGAATCAAGGAGAATTCGAGCGGCGAAAATGGTGTGGTTTATGTCCGCAGTGAGGGCTTCAACCAGTATGATCATTGCGTTCTGACCTATGCACGCTGGGTGATGGTCAGGAAACGCGACCGCAACCGGGCCGCGCCGGTACCGCAAATTCCCGTGCTCAGCCCAATTGTTGCGGCTTGTGACCTCGTTCTTCCCCACGGCCTGCGCTTTGAAAATCTCGATCGCATCCGCTTCGGTGGGCCCCATGCCTATGAGGATTACGCGATCGGCGAGCGCATCGACCACGCCGAAGCCATGGCGGTCGAGGAAGCCGAACACCAGATCGCCACCCGGCTCTATCAGAACAATGCGCGCCTGCATTTCGACCTGCATGGCCAGAAGGCGACGAAGCTCGGGGCCAGGCTGATCTATGGCGGCGTGGCGATCTCGCTGGCACGCGCTTTGTCCTGCAGTGGGCTTGGCGGGGCCTCGCTGATGCTGGCCATCAATGGCGGGCGTCATGTCAATCCGCTGCTGGCCGGCGACACGCTCTATGCCTGGTCGGAAGTGCTTGACCGGGCTGAGCTTTCGGAAACTATCGGGGCCCTGCGCCTGCGGCTCGTGGCGCTGAAAAACCGCCCTGCGGCCGATTTCACGCTGAGGACCGGCACTGCGCCCGATGCGCCTTATGCGCCGGAAGTCGTGCTCGATTTCGATTATTGGGCGGCCATTCCGCGGCGTTCGGCTTTTTCGGCCTGAATTTTGGGAAAGGCTGTTTTGGGAAGGGCTGTTTTGGGCAAAATCACTGACACGGAAAACCGGCACTCTTATGCATCCATGCGGCCGGGCGAAAGGCGCGCGTTCACTTCGGGCGAGCGGGCGATCGCCGATTCCGTGCTCGGCCCGCATTTCGATCCCGGTCCCTGTCGGATTCGGGCCGCGGCCCATCCGCTGACCCGATGGTCGATGAGGCCGCTCATCATGGTGCGGGGTGCGGAGATTTTCTGGCCGGTGCCTGCGCCATGCGATTGCGCGCCGGATGCCCGGCCTGCGCTCACGGCCTTGTTCGTCCACGAGCTCGTGCATCTGTGGCAATATCAGAGCGGCCGCTTTTCGGTGCTGGCCTATGCTGCCACACTCGCGCCCTTGCGCTACCATTACCGCCTTTCACCCGGGCGCGGGTTTCTGGGCTTTGGCTATGAGCAGCAGGCCGCGATTGCCGAGGATTACTGGCGCCTGACCCATGGCCTCCCGCCGCGCTGGGCGCTGGCCGAAGCGAAGGTCAGCGATTATGCGGACCTGCTGGGTGCGGCCTTTCCGAAGGCCAGCCTTGCCTGATATCGGGCGCGCCTCAATTGCCCAAAGTCACTTCGCCCAACTCACTTCCCCGAGCGTTACCAGCACCAAAGCCCCCAGCGCGATGCGGTACCAGGCAAAGGGCGCAAAGCCATAGCGCCCGACAATGGCCAGAAACAGCTTCACCACTACCAATCCCGCCAGAAAGGCCCCGGCAAAGCCGAGCCCGATCGTGCCCAATCGGGAAAAATCCAGCGCATCCCGGTTTTTCCAGAACGAATAAGAAAACGCCCCGAGCATGGTCGGCATTGCGAGGAAGAAGGAGAATTCGGCGGCCGTACTGCGCTCGACCTTCATCAGCATCGCGCCCACGATCGTCGCGCCGGAGCGCGATACGCCCGGAACCAGCGCGAGACATTGAAAAAACCCGATGGCGAGGCTCTTCCACAGCGGAATCGCTTCCAGCCGGTCGACATTCGGCACCGGGCGAAAACGCTCCACTGCCAGCATCACCAACCCGCCAAGGATCAATGTTGACGCAATGATGCGCGCCGCCGCGGGGCTGGCTTCGCCCTCGAGAAACACACGCTCGATCAGATCGCCGAGCATTATCCCGAAAAACACGGCCGGAAGGAAGCCGATGAAAATCGCCAGCGCAAAGCGCCGGGCTTCGGGCCGGGTTGGCAAATCGCGGGTCGTGGCGAAAATCTTGCCCGAAAACATGACGATGATCGCAAGAATCGCCCCGAACTGGATCATCACCTTGAAGGAGCCGGTCGGATCGTCAAAACCCAATGCCCGGCCCAGAAGGATGAGATGGGCCGTGGAGGACACCGGCAGAAATTCGGTGATCCCCTCGATGAGCCCGAGCAGGAAAGCGAGCCAGTCCTGGGAGACCGCCCGCGCCATTCCGCCGGACAGGGCATCACCGGCCCCGGAATCAAGGAATATTTCGGTCACCTTATGCTCTCTCCCGCTCGCGGATCCGTGCGTTATCGAAGCGGTCCTCACCGCAAGCAAGCGGGCATCGCAGACGGCCGTGATCATTTCGAGGACCAATGCGTCGCTCGCAGGATGATTGGCCAAATGTGATCAGGGATTCCTGAACTTCCGGTCCCGCGCCCTCGCCTTCACGGCCGGGGCATTTCTCCGGATTCCGCGCGGAAATCTGCCTGCCAATATTGCGATCGGATCGCCATGTGATAGGTTTTGGATGGGTGAGGGACAAAAGGCGGTACGCATGGTGGAAAGGGCTCCGCCTCTTGAGCTCCGCCTCTGGGGCTCCGCCTCTGGCGCTCCGCCTTTTCGGCACCACCCAGGGCCCCGCCCTGAAAACTGATCCGGGGGGACAGATCGATGCAACGAATTTCCTTGACGCGCGCGCTGGTATTTTTCGCCATCACGATCGGAATTATCATCGGCATTTCGGATACCGGTTCGGCTTTTGCGCAAAATCGCAGCCGTCTCGTGCGCCCGCCCGAATATGGACAGATCCGCCACGTTCATGGGCAAACGCTGATCGCGCTGAAGCCGGGGACCGCGCAATGCCCGCGCGATCTGGTGTGGGAGACGACCTGTCTTTCCACGGCAATTGAACAGATGCGGCAATTGCGGCTTTCCCGCGCGTCGGGATTCCTGCCCTCAAGCGAGACCTATGACGGTGCCGTCAGGGGCGAGATCGTTGATATTGTTCTGGAGGCTTCGGGATGGTCGGCACAATGGCGGCTCGAGGGAGCCATCGGGGTCTATGTGCCAAAGCAATGTGCGGCCCTTCCCGGGGAAGGTATTCGTTACACCCGCGGCTATGAGGACCGGATCGACGTCATCCGGGAAAGCCAGATCGTGGTTTGCAATGGGCCCGCTCCTTCCAAAGGCGCGCCCTGGATCCCTCAGGGGGAAACGATCCCCGCCAGAGCGCCGCTGATCGGCCCGGCGGGACCTCCGGCCTGGCCGATCTGGCCTGCCGCGCATTATCCGATTGTCGAGGGCCCACGTCTTGACATCATCGGCATCGAGCCAGGATGTCCAACACAATGGCTGCTCAAGGACGGTTTGTGTTTCCGGCGGCCGGCCGAAATGCTTGCTGCGCAAATTGCCGCAAACCCCAAAATGACCGCGATCACCATCTTTGGCTCGGCCCAATCGCTGGCTGCGGGAACGCAGTTGAAAGCAATTGAGAAATATGAACTGAAACAAAAGAAAAAGGGTCTTTCCGCCAGCCGGAAATATTTTTCCGGCTACGAGATGCCGACCCCACCCGATTGCACATTGTCGGGAGAGCCCGAATATCTGGTCGAGGGTGAGACCGGAAAGTTCCAGGTCCATGCGGTCCAGACCGCGGCCTGCGGGGGCCCGCCTCCGGCACCGAAAGGTTTGTCGGTTGTGGAATTCTACGGCTATGCCTATCCGGTGGCGCGCCCGGGCAATTGCGATCCGGCCGATCGCCTGGTCGGCGGCAATCTTTGCTTCGGCGCAGTAAAATCCTACATGCAATCACGCGGAATCGACCGGCTTCAGGCCGTGTTGCTGTACGAGAATAACCGGGTCGGGACTGTGCTCGAGCATGGAAAACACAAATATGATTTCGCCCTCGTGACCACCAATCCGGAATACACCGAATTCAAAGCCGACCGACGGGCGAGCTACAGCACCGGCTTGCAATCCGATTCCGGTTGCCGAAGTCCCGCGTCAGCCGCTCCAAGAGGCGTCATCGTGCAGGGTGATGGCACAGCGCTCTATTGGGAATGGAAAGAATGCCCTGAATGACGCCAAGCTGAATGACGCCAGGCTGAATGACGCCAGGCTGAATGAAGCGGCACCGCTGCCGGGGGCTTCAGCCGGACGCAATGTGAACGATCACCGCCGGTCCGGATGCCAGGTGCGAATTTTCGGGCGCGGCGGTGCCGCCAGGAAACGGAAGCCCGGAAGGGCCCGCATTTGCAAATATGGCAAGCCGCACAAACCCTGTCGCGAGCCAGACCCAGACCAGCGAGCGTATTCCGCGTTCAATCCCGACCAGGACCGAAAAGATCATGCATTGTCCCGCAACGATCCGGTCCTGCGGGTAAATTCCCTGCGCAAGACGGTATGAAGCAGCCTGCTGCAAGAAGCATGCAAGCGCCTTGTCCGATCGAACGGAATCATCCGATGCGCCCGACAGCCATCGGGGCTTGCGTTAACGCCGGTAAGACCTGAGAATCCGGAATATTTCCATCCGGCACGCGTCCCGCAAGCCGGCCGTCACTTCTCCCCCGCCTTTGTTCCGGAGCCTGCCATGACCCTGTTCGACCTTTCCGGCCAGACGGCGCTCGTCACCGGTTCCTCACGCGGGATCGGCCGCGCGATCGTGGAGCGCATGGCCGAGCACGGCGCGCGCGTAGCGGTGTCCTCGCGCAAGATCGATGCCTGCCGCGAGGTAGCCGAAGCGATCAATGCCCGGCATGGCGCGGGGCGCGCAATCGCGATCGCCGCCAATATCGCCTCGAAAGACGACCTTGCGCGCCTCGTCGAGGAAACGCAGGCCGCTTTCGGCCAGATCGACCATGTCGTATGCAACGCCGCCTCCAACCCCTATTTCGGCCCCCAGGCCGGCATTTCCGACGATCAATTCACCAAGATCCTGCACAACAACATCATTTCCAATCATTGGCTGATCCAGCTGACGGCACCGGCCATGCGCGCGCGTCAGGCGGGCTCGATCACCATCATTTCCTCGATCGGCGGGCTCAAGGCCTCGACCATGATCGGGGCCTATAATGTCTCGAAAGCCGCCGACATGCAGCTCGCGCGCAATCTGGCGGCCGAATTCGGGCCCGACAATGTGCGCGTCAATTGCATCGCACCGGGTCTGGTCAAGACCGATTTCGCCCGCGCCCTATGGGAGAACCCGGAAATCCTCAAAATCTCCACCGCCCAATCCTGCCTGAAACGGATCGGCGAGCCCGATGAGATCGCCGGCATGGCGGTCTTCCTTGCAGCCAAAGCCGGGGCCTTCACGACCGGCCAGACCTTTGTCATCGATGGCGGCGCGACGATCGTTTGAGGGAAGAAAGCCTGGCCCGGAGCCCGGCCCTGCGCCTGGCGAATGCCGGCTTCAGGACACCAACAGGTCCCGGGCCCGGGCCGCGGCCGAGGGACGTGGCCCAGGCGAGGGACGTGGCCCATGAATCGCAGGCGGGGCCCGGCGTCGTGCGGGTGCGCGCGCCACCTGTAATTGCCCCGAACGCGCTGAAACCAGGGTCAGGTGAAAACTCGTGACCTTTGCCCCGGTAATCGCGGCCAGAAAATGACGCCGCGCAGCCCCGGCCGCGGGCAAAAGCGGCCGGTCCGCGATCGCGGCAACCAGGGCCTGGGCGAGCAACGCCTGCGCGGACACCGGCAATTCTGAATATATCTCGCCGGGCAGAGCAAGCTTTTCGGATCCTTCGTCGAAACTGACCCTCGCCAGTGCCTTGCATGCGGTTGCCGCCGCCCGCGCGCGGCGCGCCCGCAGCCTTTCATAGAGGCCGAACATTCGCTGAAAGCGCCGGGCATCGGCCTCTGCATCCGCATCCGCCCACAACGCCCGTAAACGCGCCCGCTCGAAGAGCGAATCGGCATTCATCGGGTCTTCCACCCAATCGCGCCCTGCCCCCCGCAATACGGCCCGTAATTGCGCGCGGCGCAGACCGAGAAAAGGCCGCCCCAAAAACAGCCCTGCCCCCTCCGGCCAATTGGGAAAGGGCGCAAGCGGCCGTAACCCGGCGAGCCCGAGCAGACCCGGCCGCCGCTGCAACCGCATGGCAAGGGTCTCCACCGCGTCATCGGCATGGTGGCCGGTGAGCACCAGCCCAAGCCCACGCATCCGCGCCCAGGCCGCCAGCGCACCATAGCGGGCATTGCGGGCGCGTTCTTCGACGCCCCCGCGAATTCTGGCCTCCGTACCGGCCAACAAAATCTCGGGCGGCGGCCAAAAACCTTGCGCAACGCGACAGGCTTCCGCCCCGCTTTCCGGGCGTAATCCGTGATCGACAATGGCAAGGGGAATTTGTGGGTCAAGTCGACGGGCAGCGAGCGCCAGCGCCAACGAATCTGCCCCGCCCGATAAAGCGACGCCGGCAGCGCGAGGGCCAATCCGCGCGGCCATGTCGTTCAACGCCGCGGCAAGCGTGAATGCCAATCCTGCGAGCGGGTCGGCTTCGGTTACTGCGTGCACCCGGCGGCCCGTCCTTCGGACGCCGCCCGGGTCCGTACCGCCGCCGGAGCCTTGGGATAGCGTTTCGCGAATTCCACCAGCGTGTCACAGGCGCGCTGCTTTTCCCCCAATTGCCGCAAGGAGGCCGCAAGCTTGACGAAACTGTCCGGCGCGCGCGCGCTTTTGGGATAGGACTTCACAACTTTCAGATAGGCTTCTGCCGCCTCGACAAAGGCACCGCCCCGTAAATAGCGCGCCTCACCGAGATAATATTGCGCATCCGCGGCCAGCACATGGGTGCCGTTGCTGCCCAGAAACTCGCCCAGCACTTTTTCGGCCCCGGCATAATCTTCATTGACCAGCAGATTCCGCGCCCGCGTCAAAGCGGCCTCACCCGCATCCTTTGGTGTTGCGGCAGCAGGAGCGCTCGCGGCCGGTTCTGCCGGAGGAGATGCCAGCGCGCGTGGGCCGCTTCTGCTTGCGCCGGCGGTTTCAGGGCCCGCACGGGAAGCAGGTTCTGTTTCAGGAGCGATCGCGGCGGCCGGAGCCGCATCTGCGGCCACGCCCGAAGTCTCGAGCAATTGCTGCAACCGGACAATCTCGGCCTGGGCTGCCGCAAACTCATTCTGCAATGAGACATTTCGGGCCGAGAGATCGGCAATCACGCGCCGGTCTTCGGTCCGGGCGTTCCGGGCCTGGGTCAGCTGGAATTTGCCGTCCTCAAGCGCACTGGTCAGCGACCGGTTCGAGGCCTCGAGCCCGATGACCCGCTCGCGCAATGCCACCAGTTCCGGATCAACCGCAAAAGGTCCGCAATTGGGATTTACGGCCGGGGCGGCGGCCGTTCCGGGGGCTGTTGTCGCCGGAGTGGCCGATCCCGGTTCGAGGGGCGCACAGGGCGCGAGCGGAAGCCCGATTTTCGGTTTTCTCTTTGCCAGTGCCGGATCTGCGACGAAAACCACAGCCGCCAAACCGAGAAAAGCCATGAGCACAAGGGAGGATTTCTGGAGCATTTTCATGTGCCTGTCAGGTTCACAATCCGGGTTCGGAGCATAAACGGGGGGAGCTGAAAGGAAAAACCAGTACCGAACGACCCGTTCTGCAAGTGCCCCACGCCAATTTCCGGCAGCGATTCGACCGATATCTCATGGTTGCGGCTGATAAAGGATGGGCTTGCCAAACGCAATCACCGCGCATGGCGAAACCGCCGCGCGATGGAGCCGAAACATTTCGGCCAAACATGATACGCAGGACACTGGGGCATTTTGATGGCATCCGGATCTGGTGCCGGCTGCCAGATTGCCAGGAAAATGCGCGGCCCCGTTCCGGCGGCTCCCTGCTTCGACGCCTTGAGAATATGCTGGCGCAGTCACTGCAATCGCCCGTTCGGAAATGTCGCTCCTGTGGGTTCGCAGCCCGTGGGTTCGCAGCCCGTGGGTTCGCAGCCCGTGGGCTTGCTTTGGTTCTTCTTTTGTTCTAGAGTCGATATATGTTAAATCCCGTCCCCCGTTCGGCGCATCGCCCTGATATGCATTCGGCGCTTTCGTCCGCGGCTCCTTTTCCCATCACGGGCAGGACGTTTGATGCCTGTTTTGCGGCGGCCCTCGCCGCCCCCCTCACCGAGGCCGGGCCTGAAGCGCCGGCTGATCGGGCGGCGGCGCTGGGCTTTGCGCTCGCCTGGCTGTCGGGTGCGATGGATGCGAAAGGCCCA
The DNA here is from genome assembly GCA_021731815.1 of Hyphomonadaceae bacterium. GTDB lineage: Bacteria > Pseudomonadota > Alphaproteobacteria > Caulobacterales > Aquidulcibacteraceae > JAKFWO01. The sequence goes on from JAKFWO010000037.1 coordinate 38,661, forward strand.
CGCGTCTGGATCGTGACAGAGGCCGCCTTCAGCGAGGATGGCGTGCCTTTTGCCGAGGGGCTCTGGCAATTCGGCGTCCGGCTCGACCAAATAATCCTGGCGCGCGCTCCGAAGGCGAAAGACGCATTATGGGCAGCCGAACAGGCGCTTGGCGTGCCCGGAGCCCGGATATTGTGCGAAGTCGGGGCCTTCGGGGCCGGACTCGATTTGGCGGTTACGCGACGGCTCTTGCTGCGCGCCGAAGACCGGGGCTCTGCCTGTCTGTTGTTGCGCACACCCTGTGGGGGGCCGAGCGCAGCCTGGACACGCTGGGGCCTCCGCGCTGCGCCAATGGCGGAAAAAGGCTCAGGAACAGATCACGAACTTGGTCCGCCCTGTGCGCTTGCCCGGCTCACCCATAACCGCAGAGGCCCGGGCAATCTGGTCTGGAGGCTCGAATGGAATGCCCATGAACGCTGTTTTTCCGCCGAAAATATCCCCGGAAATCCGCGCGCCGGTGAGAATACCGGTCACAGCGCGCTGGATGTCACTATGGCTGCCTTTTCTGCCCACGGACCGGTTGCGGCGCAGCGGGCGGGTGCCGCCAGAGCCGGAAAAGCCCCGCCCTGAACGCGCCGGAACCGAACGCGCCGGAACCGAACGCGCCGGAACCGAACGCGCCCGAACCGAACGCGCCGGAACTGAACAGCCGGCACCTTTCGCGGTCTATGCCAAAAGCGCCAATGGCTTCCGGATCGCGGCCATCGATCGACATGCAGGGCCGAATTGCGGCTTGTCGTCCGGCATGAGCGTCGCCGATGCGCGCGCCATTCGCCCCGATCTGGTCCTGTTCGAGGCCGATGAGGCCGCCGATCGCGCAGTGCTTGCAGGGCTCGCGGCCTGGTGCGAGCGCTTTTCACCCTTTGTGGCACTGGATGGCAGGGACGGCCTGTTTCTCGACCTCACAGGGGTCGCGCATTTGTTCGGCGGTGAGGGAGCGTTGCGGCGCGATCTCCTTTCGCGGCTCAATGCCCGGGGCTTTAAAGCGCGCGCCGCGATTGCGCCCTGTCCAGGGGCCGCCTGGGCGCTGGCGCGTTTCGGGGACGAGGAGGCATTGCAACACGACATCCGGAATCCGGATGCCTTTCCGGATCCGGCAATGATCCTCGCCCCCCTGCCTGTTGCGGCGTTGCGGCTGGCACCGGCCCCGGCGGCTTTGCTGCGCAGGCTGGGGCTCACGCGCATCGGGCAAATTTTCAACGCCCCGCGGGCACCTTTGGCCGCGCGGGCCGGTCAGGCGGCGCTGCACCGGCTCGATCAGGCAATGGGCCGCGTGCCCGAACCCCTGACCCCCTTCCGGCCGCCGCCGCCTTGCTTTGCCCTGCGCCGTTATGCCGATCCCCTGATGACGACCGGGGCCCTGTTCCACGCCATTGACGGGCTCTGCGCCGATCTCGCCACCGACCTTGCCGCGCGCAATGCCGGGGCGATGCGGCTGGAATTGACGCTGTTCCCCCCCGATCACCCGGGGCACCCGGGCCGGACGCGGCGCGTCAGCCTGCGCCTTGCCCGGCCCGAATATCGGGCATCGGCGATGATGCGGCTCCTGGGCGAATATATCCGGGCCCGCGCCGATGAATTTTCAACCGAAACCGGCTTTGAGACGCTGCGACTCGACGCCATTCCCGATCGCCGGGAGATGCGGCAAATGGCGCTGGGCACCGGGGAAAGCAGCCCGGATACCAGGGGGATTGCCAGGATTAATTCGGGGCCGGATTCTGGTGCAGGTGCCGCGGGCTTCATTGGATTCACAGGTGATCCCGACGGGGCGGAAGCTGCGGGTGATCTCGTCAATCTCCTCACCGCGCGGCTGGGTGCCGGGCGGGTCGGCCGGCTTTCCGTCTGCGCGGTTCACGCCCCCGAACGCGTCAATCACTGGGCACCGGAAACAGGGCGAAACTCCGCGCCTGGTGCCCCCTCCATCGCTCCGCCCGCAGACGGCGTGATGCGGCGGCCTTTGACCCTGTTTCCGCGCCCTTTGCCGATCGAGGTCATGGCCGCTTTGCCCGATGGCCCGCCGGCGCATTTCCGCTGGCGGCGTGTTTTGTACCGGATTGCGCGCGCCGAAGGGCCTGAACGCATCACACCCTTCTGGCTGCGCGCGCCTGATTCCCGAACCCGCGATTATTATCGCATCGAGGACAAGGAGGGTCGGCGGTTCTGGGTGTTTCGCGAGGGTCGCTATGATGCGCCGGCAAGCGGGCCCGGGACCACCGCACCCAAATGGTTCGTACACGGATTATTTGCATGAGCGGCTTTGCGGAACTTGCGGCGGCCAGCAATTTCTCCTTTCTGCGCGCTTCCTCCCATCCTGAGGAAATGGTCCGCGAGGCAAAGGCGCTCGGGTTCGACGGGCTGGGCATTGCCGATCGCAACACGCTGGCGGGAATAGTGCGTGCCCATGCCTGCGCCAAAACCGAAGGGCTGAGGCTCGGCATCGGGGCGCGGCTGGAGTTCAGCGACGATACGCCTGACATTCTCGCTTTCCCCACAGACCGTGCGGCCTACGGACGGTTGGCGCAGCTGCTGACACTTGGCAATCGCCGCGCCGCCAAGGGCGAATGCGATCTCCGTTTCGAGGATTGGCTGGCGCATGCCGCTGGTATGCAGGCGATTGTCGCGCCGGTGCTCGCACCCGGTGCGCTGCCCGATCAGCGTTTGGCCGAATGCCTGCGCGCCGCCAAAGCCGCTTGCGGAGGCAGAATCTGGCTCGCCGCGCGCCAGGTTTTCGATGGCGAGGACAAGCGCCGGCTGCGGCTTCTGGCGGGGCTCGCCGCCGCCAAGGGCGCGCGCCTCATCGCCACCACCGAGCCCCTGCACCATATTCCCGCCCGCCGCCCGCTGCTGGATGTGCTGACCTGTGTGCGGGAGAAAACCACCCTCGCGGATGCCGGGCGCCGGCTCGCCCCCAATGCCGAGCGCCATCTGAAAGCCCCGGCCGAAATGGCACGGCTTTATGCGGCCGCGCCCGAAGCCGTGGCCGAGACGCGACGTTTTCTCGCCGGGCTGCATTTTTCACTCGATGAACTCAGCCATCATTATCCAACTGAAATGATGGCCGATCATGCCGACCCGCACAGCGCGCTTGCCGCCCTCACCTGGGCGGGTGCGGCCCGGCGTTATCCCGCGGGGATACCCGAAAAGGTACGCGAAAGCCTCGATCGCGAACTCGATATCGTCGCGCAGCTTAAATTCGCGCCCTATTTCCTGACAGTCGCCGATATTGTGCGCTTTGCGCGCGAGGAGCGCGGCATTCTCTGCCAGGGGCGCGGATCGGCGGCCAATTCGGCCATTTGCTATTGCCTCGGGGTGACTTCGGTGGATCCGGAGGCCAGCACGCTGTTGTTCGACCGCTTCATCTCCACCGAGCGCAACGAGCCGCCCGATATCGATGTCGATTTCGAACATGAAAGACGCGAGGAAGTCATCCAGTATGTCTATGAAAAATATGGCCGCAATCGCGCGGCCCTTGCGGGATCGCTGATCTGTTATCGCCGCAAAAGCGCGCTGCGCGATGTCGGAAAAGTCTTCGGCTTTTCGGAGGATTGTATCGCGGCCCTCGCAAAGGCCGGGCATCATTGGCAGGGAGGAATGGCCAGTGAGCCGCCACCGGGCCTCGACATGAATGATCCGGCCTTGCGGGCCTGCCTTGCGCTGTGCGAGGAATTGCGCGGCTTTCCACGCCATTTGTCCCAGCATGTCGGGGGCTTTGTCATCACCGCCGACCGGCTGGACACAATGGCCGTCATCCAGAACGCGGCCATGGCCGACCGCACGGTGATCGAATGGGACAAGGATGACCTCCGGGAACTGAATATCCTCAAGGTCGATATCCTTGCGCTGGGCATGCTGACCGCCTTGCGCAAGGCCTTTGCGATGATCGACGAATTCTATCCGGATTCAACGGAGCGGGGGGCGGAAAAGGG
>JAKFWO010000021.1 GCA_021731815.1 Hyphomonadaceae bacterium
GCGCGGGGTCGATCGCGGCGGTCCTTGCGGCGGTGCTGATGATCCCGTTGCGGCCGGGACCCGCGACGGTTTCCCCGGCACCGGCGGGCACCGGTTTCGACTGGCGTGCGCTGGGAATCGTGTGGAGCGACCGGCGGCTGCGCCTGAGTTTTGCCGGCTATCTCGGGCATATGTGGGAATTATATGCCTTTTGGGCGTGGGCGGGCTTTGCGGCGGGGACCTCGTTCCGGATCGCAGGCATGGGCGGGGAGCGCACGCAATTTCTCGCGAGCCTGACCGCCTTTCTTGCGGTCGGTTCTGGTGCGGTCGCCTGTGTCGGTGCCGGCCTGCTCGCCGACCGCCTGGGCAAGGCCCGCGTGGCTCGCTGGGCGATGATCGGCTCGCTGGGTGCCGGATTATGCTCGGCTGCGGCGTTTGGCCACGCCCCATTCTGGCTGATGGCGACCTTCATCCTGTGGGGGATCACGATCATCCCTGATTCAGCACAGTTTTCTGCCCTGGTGTCGGAATATGCGCCGCCGGGACGCGCGGGAAGCCTGTTGGCATTCCAGACGGCGCTGGGCTTTGGCCTGACGTCGCTCACCGTCCAGCTTTTGCCGGCGGTGGCGGGCGCATGGGGCTGGCCCGCGGCCCTCGCGGGGTTAAGTGTCGGGCCGATGGCGGGAATTTGGGCGATGTACCGGCTTGAGCAGATGAGCCGGATCCGGAAGTGACTGCGGCGGAGGCCCCCGGCCGGTCAATGCCGCCGATGCGGTAACACAGGATTTACCGGGCAGTGGCTTGTCTTTATAAGGGGAACATCTCGCGTGAATGACCGTAGCGGGAAGCAATCCGGCCCCGGTCGCTCGATTGACAGGAACAGTGTATGGCCAATTTGATTTCACCACTCCGCATGTCGCGTCCGGGAATGGGGATTCTGACGCTGGCGGCCGTACTCGGCATTTCCATTTTCACTGCCCCCATGGCCGCGGCGCAGGGGCTGCGGCCAATCCGGGTTGCGACCCAGGTCAATAAGCCGGCAGCAGCTCCCGCAAAGGCTCCCGTGCCAGCAGCGCCGTCAGTGGCCCCGGCCGATGCCGGGAAGAAAATTTTCCGCCAATGTGCCGCCTGTCATTCCGTGGTGGCGGGACAGCATCTGATCGGGCCGTCCTTGCACGGCGTTTTCACCCGCAAGGCAGGCTCCGCGCCCAATTTCAAATATTCGACGGCGATGAAAAAATCGGCGATTGTCTGGAACGAGGCGGCGTTTCTGGATTATATCGCCGATCCGCGCAAGAAAGTGCCTGGCACCACCATGGCCTTTGTCGGGATCAGGAAACCAGAGGACCGCGCGACGCTTTATGCCTATCTGAAGAGCGCCACAAAATAACGAAACAGCCGGGGTCCCGGGCTGCGATTTCCCCCTTGCGCGACTGAAACCGGCGTCGTCGGGCCAGCCTTGGTGCGACTTTCACCACATTGGCCGCAAAGCAAGGCTTTTTATTCCCGCGCAGGCTTGGTATGACGGGCGGTGTCCGGGGACTTGCCTCGTCCTGAAATGCACGCGGGAACCGAATTCCGGCAGAGGGCGCTGGCACGAAGGGGAGAAGCGGGGATGGCGGTTCTGGCGGGATTGGTGCGACGGCTTCCCGTTTTCGGCGTCCTGTGGGCCGTGATCTCGCTGTCTTTGGCTCCTGCTGCATCCGCCCAGCGCGGGGATCTTTACGTCGTTGCCGGCGTTCAGGTGGATGCCCAGGTAGCCAATGCCCGCGATGCCCGTGCTTTGGCCATCGATGCCGGCCAGATCGAGGCCGCGAGTCGGATGATTGCGCGCGTGACGCTGGCGGCCGAACGCGCCAGCCGCGGAGCGATAACGCTGGACAGCGCTTCGGCCCGGCGCATGATCGTGGGGCTCGAGGTCGAGCAGGAACGCCAAAGTGCGACCCGTTATCTCGCGAGCCTGAAATTCACCTTTGATCCGGGCGAGGTCCGCAATTATCTGCGAACCAGAAATCTGCAATTCACCGAATATCGTGGCGCGCCAATTCTGGTCGTTCCGGTTGTCGAGGCCGATTCTGCGACCTATGCCGATTTCTGGCGGCGTTCCTGGCTGGTCGGCGGGTTCCGGAATGAATTGCGACCGTTCGAGATTGCGCCCAAGGGCTCTGTTCTGCGCGAGGATTGGGCAAATGCGGCACCGGTGGCCGGAGCAGTACTCGCGGATTCTGTCATTTTCACGCGTCTTTCGGTGGCAATTGGGCCATCCGGTGCCCGGGTGATCGCAAAAGCGCGTCAGTCTTCGGTCGCCGGCGAGATTGACCTCGGCATGGTCTCGCTTTCCGGGCCGGCCGGCGATGTGGCAGCGGTGCAGGCCCTTCTTGACCGCGCGGCACGCGATATTGTCGAGCGCGCCACCGAGGAGTGGAAGCGCCAGGCCTTCGGGCGCGCCGGCAGCGGCACCGGGCTGTCGGTAACTGCGCTTTATTCTTCGCATTCGGAATGGAACCGCCTTCGCGCTGCACTTGAACGATCCCGGCTTCTGACCGGTGTCCGTCAACAAGCGATCAGCGTGGAGGGTGCCCTGTTGCGATTGTCCTTTGCCGGCGCTGAGGATCTCCTGAAAGCGGATCTCGCCAAACAGGGAATTGTTCTCGAATCAGGCGATATTGGCCCTGTATTACGATTGAAAGCGCCCTGATCGTTTCCGATGGGCCGCCGGCAAGGAGCATTCCCGGATTGGCCTCGGATCTCCCGCTTTTTTCCTTTTCGGCAGACGGGCGCGACGGATTTGTCGTCGGCAGCTCGAATGCCGCTGTTTTGGCGCTCCTGTCGAAGGCTGCCTATTGGCCGTCGGGGACATTGTGGTTGACCGGGCCGGCAGGTGCCGGCAAATCCCGTCTGGCGAAAATATGGGCGGAGGAAAATGACGCGCGTTTGCTGTGCGGGCAAGGAATGGCCGAAGTCAGCCTGATCTCCCTGATCGAAGGGCCGGGAAAGGCCTGGGTCGTGGACAATGCCGAGACTGTTCCCACCGAACGCCTGTTTGATTTTCTCAATCTGGCGCGTGAGGCATCCGGACAGCTTCTTCTCGTTTCGCGGCTTGGGCCAGCCGAACTGGTACGCAATCACCCCGATCTTGCCTCGCGGCTGTCGGCAATGCCGGTGGCAACCCTTCTCGAGCCGGACGAGGATATGGCCCCGCGACTTCTCCTGGCGCTTGCGGCGCAGTCGGGCTTTGTGCTGAGCCCCACGGCCGCCCAATATGGCGCGCGGGTACTCGGGCGGACCTATGCGCGCGCGCATGAATGGGTTGCCCGGTTACAAGCTCTCGCCGAGCCGAATGTAGGCTTGCCACAGGCGCGCAGCAGCCTGATAGAAGGCTTTGACGATGACGGAGAATGATATGCCGCGCGCCAGGGCACCCAGGGGTGGGAAATCCCATGCCGCTGTTCCATCCAGCGACGTTTTACCTGCAACCATGCGCAAGGCGGCCACGCCGGGAATCCTCGAGACAACCGACCCGACCGCATTTTTTGCCTCGCCGGGGCGGTTCTTCAACCGTGAGCTTTCCTGGCTCGCTTTCAATACGCGCGTTTTGGAGGAGGCAGGAAATTCCCGGCACCCGCTGCTTGAAAGGCTGCGGTTTCTGTCAATTTCGGCCGGCAATCTCGATGAATTCTATATGGTTCGTGTATCGGGCCTGCGCGAGCAATTCAAAGCCGGAATCGTCGCCCGCTCGCTCGATGGACTGAGTGTCAGCGAACAATTGCTGGCGATCAATGCGCGGGCGGGTGCGCTGTTGCAGGCGCAGCAGCGGATCTGGCTGGATCTGCGCGAGGAGATGCGGGAGACGGGGCTCCTTGTCCTCGAATCCGGGGATCTCGACAAGGATGATCTCGAGCATCTCGGTGTCGTATTTGCTGAACAGGTGCTGCCGGTCCTCACCCCCCTCGCCATTGATCCGGCCCATCCCTTTCCGTTCATCCCCAATCTGGGCTTTGCGATTCTCTTGCGTCTCAAACGCTTGGCAGACGGCAAATTGATGAATGCGCTGGCACCATTGCCGCTCCATTTGCCGCGATTTTATGAACTCCGGACCCGGGCGGCGAAAAAGAATGACCGGCATCTTCGCCGGTTCATTCCGATCGAAACCCTCGTGCTCACTTTTCTGCAGCAATTATTTCCAGGTTATAGCCGTGTCGCCCATGGCTGCTTTCGCATCATCCGCGACAGCGACGTTGAAATCCTTGAAGAAGCCGAGGATCTGGTTCGTCAGTTCGAAACCATGCTCAAACAGCGCCGGCTGGGCGAGATCGTGCGGCTCAAATTCGAAGCCGCGATGCCCGAGAGCCTGCAAGCGTTCCTCCTGACCGAATTGCGGGCCGAGCCCCAGGACATGGTGCCCGTGGAGGGTATTCTGGGGCTGGAGCGTCTCAAGGAACTGATCGTCAGTGGGCGGCCCGAACTGGTGTTCCCCCCCTTTGAACCGCGTTATCCCGAGCGCGTGCGGGATTTCGGTGGCGATTGTTTTGCAGCGATCCGTGCCAAGGACCTCATCGTTCACCATCCCTACGAATCCTTTGACGTCGTGGTCGAATTTCTGCGTCAGGCTGCGCGCGATCCTGATGTCGTGGCGATCAAGCAGACCCTCTACCGGACCTCCCATAATTCACCGATCGTGGCCGCGCTTATCGAAGCTGCCGAGGCCGGAAAAAGCGTCACGGCTTTGGTGGAGCTCAAGGCCCGTTTCGATGAGGAAGCCAATCTGCGCTGGGCCCGCGACCTTGAACGCGCGGGCGCGCAGGTCGTTTATGGGTTTGTCGAATACAAGACCCATGCAAAGGTCAGCCTGGTTGTGCGGCGCGAGGCCGAGCAATTGCGCAGCTATGCCCATTTCGGCACCGGCAATTATCATCCGATCACCGCGCGGGTCTATACGGATCTGTCCTTGTTCACGGCCGATCCGGCCCTGGGCCGGGACGCCAATCGCGTGTTCAATTTCATTACCGGCTATGCGCGGCCTGCCGAGCTCGAGCGCATCACCCTTGCCCCCATCAATCTCAGGCAATCGCTGCTGGAATTGATCGAGGACGAGATCGCCCATGTCCGCGCCGGGAAGCCGGGCGCGATCTGGGCCAAGATGAATGCGCTGGTTCACCCCGAAATTATCGATGCCCTGTATCGCGCAAGCCAGGCCGGTGTGCAGGTCGACCTCGTGATCCGTGGCATCTGCTGCCTGCGGCCGGGCCTTCCGGGATTGTCGGACAATATCCGGGTCAAGAGCATTGTCGGGCGATTTCTCGAACATGCCCGGGTCGTGGTGTTCGGCGCGGGTGCCGCACTGCCCCATCCGGGGGCAAAGGTCTATATCTCGTCGGCCGACTGGATGCCGCGCAATCTGGACCGGCGGGTTGAGGTGATGTGTCCGATCCTCAACCCGACCGTGCATCAGCAGGTACTTTCGCAGATCATGATGGCCAATCTCAATGATGAATCCCAATCCTGGATTCTTGGCCCGGAAGGCGGATATCGTCGCGTGCCGGCGTCGGAAGAGGATTCCTTCGCCGCCCATTCCTATTTCATGACCAATCCGTCTTTGTCAGGACGTGGCAAGGCGCTCGCGGGTGCCGCCGGCAAGCCGCAAGAGAGGCCAAAATCGTGAATTTCCTCGATGATTTGCTCGATCGCCATTCGCCGGAAAGACCGGAAAGAGAGAAGGGGCTGATCCTGTCGCCGGCAACGCGTCGCGAAATCGCAGTGATCGATGTCGGGTCGAATTCGGTGCGCCTTGTGCTGTACCGGGTAGAGGGCCGCTCGCTAACGCCGATCCTCAACGAAAAGACGCTCGCCGGTCTCGGGCGCGATCTCAGCCGCAGCGGGCGTTTGTCGGCACCGGGAGTGGAGGCTGCGCTCGTGGTCCTCAAACGCTTCCGTGCGGTGCTTCAGGCGCTCGATGTCAAGGTGGTGCGCGCGGTGGCAACCGCCGCCGTGCGCGAGGCCAGCGATGGTGCCGCCTTTGTGGCGCGCGTGCGCGAGGAGACGGGGCTCATCCTGCGCGTACTGACCGGGGCCGAGGAAGCGCGTTTTTCGGCCCTGGGCGTGTTGGCGGGTGCCCCTGAAGCCCATGGCATCGTTGGTGATCTGGGTGGATCGAGCCTTGAGCTGGTTCCCGTCTCCGGTGGAGAACCGGGTCAGGGCGAGACGATGGCGGTCGGACCGCTGGCGCTGATGGGGCTGACACGCAACGCGCTTGCGGATGCGGCGAAACTCCGCGCGGAAATCGATGAACGCTTGCGCGACAGCACAGTGCTTCCGGCCCCGGGCCAGGTGTTCTATGCGGTAGGCGGTGCCTGGCGCGCGCTGGCCAAATTCGACATGGAGCTCTCGGACTATCCCCTGCATGTCCTCCAGAATTACGAGATTCCCGCCGAACGCGTGATCGAACGGGTCGAACAGATCCTGAAGCCCAATCGCAAGATCCTCCAGCTCCTTCAGGCAATTGCCGGAAGGCGGGCCGAAACCCTGCCTTATGCGGCGCTGGCGCTGGAAGGCGTGTTGAAGAAAGGCGGATTCTCCCGCCTTCTGATCTCGGCCTATGGACTTCGCGAAGGCGTGTTGTTTGACGAGATGAGCCCGGCCGATCGTGGACTCGATCCCTTGTTGTCGGGCATTGCGGCCATGGCGCATTCCGACGCGCGCTCGCTGCGATTTTGTCAGGCGCTCGAAATCTGGGTCGCGCCCGCCCTGTCGCTGGTACCGCCGGCTTTTGGTGTGGCGCGAGACCGGGTGCTCACGGCGGCGGCGGCCAATCTTGCCGATCTGGGCTCCGGGCTGCACCCCGATCACCGCGGCGAAATCGTCTTCAACCTGACCCTGCGCGGGGCTTTTTCGGGAGCCACCCATGCGGAGCGGGCATTTCTGGCGCTCGCTTTGTTGCGCCGCCATCAGCGTGCTTTGGGACCTGCCGCTCTCAGCGCCCGCAGCCTGCTCGATGACAGCCAGGCCGTGCGGGCTGAGGCGCTCGGTGCCGCGTTGAGACTGGGGGCGGAATTGTCGGGCCGCTCGGCTGCAATTCTCGGCCATTGTGCTTTGCGGGCCCAACCCGATGCCATCCTGCTGGTCCTGCCGGACACGCAAAGGGATCTGGTGTCGGAATCGATCGAGCGCCGGGTCGCCCAATTGGGCGAAGGCCTTGGCGTGGCGGGGCGCGTGGTGTCGCAATAGAGGCGGCGGCTGCATGACCCCGAAGGCTCCGCAACCGCCGCTCCATTTTCAGGACGAATGGCGCTCAGAACGAGTAGCGCAAGGAAGCCGAGATGGTGCGTCCATTGATCGGCCGTGCCCGCACGATGCCATTGGCTGGCAACACGCCTTCTTCGGCTTCGGTCAGGCCGAAGGCATTGCCGGCATTATTGACATTGAGCGACGCCAGAAGGCCCTTGGCCAGTTCGAAATTCAGGAAGAAATTGACCTGGGCAAAGCCCGGCAATTCGAGAACATTATTATCCTGGGCGAAAGACGATGTGGTTCCCACGATATTGGCACCGACCGAATGCCCCCTGAAAGTATAGGACGGCGTGATCAGATAAGTGAGCTTGGCCTGACGACGGGGCCGGTTGCCGATATTGAGCGGATTTTGTGCATCCCGGCGGATTTCCGAATCCGTCCAGGTCACGCCGCCCGTAAGGCTGAAGCCGCCCAGCGAATAATCGGCTTCGGCTTCGATACCGAAGGCCCGGGTCGTCCGGTCGATCGCCAGCCCCGAAGTGATCTCAAAATTGCTTTCCTCGCTATCGGCATAGAAGCCGGTGAGAAATGCATTGAGATTCCCCGGAATCGCATCGCGGGAGCGATATTTTAATCCGATTTCTGCCTGTTTGACGATATCGACGCCGATCCCGTCATCGATCAGGCCCCCGCTGGCATTGAAACCCGATCCACCGAGCACCAGGCGATCGCCATTGCCGACCCCGCCGCGGCTGTAGCGGGCAAACAGGGCCAGATTATCCAACAGCGTATAATTCGCGCCAAAGGAATAGGAGAAATAGTCCACCGAATAATCAATGGTGAAGAGATTGGTCGGATCAACTGTCCCGATATTGGTTTCGGCCGGGGTGATATTTCCGTCGCCATTGACATCGATGGTGCGCGGAAGGAATCCGCCGACATTGGGATTGGGGCTGGCGAGATTGCTGGTTCCGGTGCCGGCCAGATTGTCAAACCGGAAGGAGGCATCCAGATTCAGCCGGTCATTCTTCCATTGCAACGCCCAATAAAGCGCGTCGCGGTCGAAGGAGAGATCGAAGGTCGGGTCAAAGATTCCAAATGCCCGCACGCCATTGACTGTCTGCGCGACCGGGCTGGGGCCTGTCGTGTTGAAGACGTCGATCAGGGCGGCATTGGACCCCAGCGCTTCCTGGAGGAAGAAGTTGAAAGACCACCGGGTCTCGACCTGCTCGATCGCCTTGTAATAGCCGGCGCTGGCTGAAAGTTCGCCGCCAGCAAAGGCGAAGCTGCGCTCGATCTTGAGATCATTGACGAACTGGCTGAGATCGTCCACCGCGACATCGAACAACAGATTGTCGATCACAAGGCCATTGCCATTGAGCGTGGCCGGATTGGTGATGACCTGCCCGGCATTGGGACCATTGGCAAAACGCAATTGGTTGCCGCCAAAGCTCGCCGCCACATTGGCCGCATTGAGTACGCCACCGGTAAAGGTGCCGACAAAGCCGCCGCGATTGTCAGAATAGCGGATCTTGTCTGTGATCTGCCAGCCGCCAAGGACCTCGAAATTGAACTCCGCCCCGATCGCGGTCGACAGGGCGCGCACGCCGTCGCGAATATCGGTGACATTAAGCGCGCCGGAATCCACGCGGGTATTCTGCAACAGGAAAGGCGTCGAAAGTGTCTGGTCGCGGAAATCAAAGCCGGGAATGGGTGCTGCATTGCCACCGGCCAGCGATACGGGCGCGGGCAGGTATGGAATTGTCCGGTCATTCAGATGTTTGAAATAGAGCCGAACATAACCTTTCTCGAATTTCTTGGTGATATTGAACTTGATCTGCCCGCCTTCCTCGGCATTGAAACCTGCCTCGCGTGCGCCTTCACCCGTGCGGTAAAAGCCGCCGACATGGAAATGCAGGCCATCGGCGATCGGGGCACCATATTCGAAATCCACCCGCGTATGGCCATAACCGATGCCGCGCGTCACCCCGAATGAGCCGCCTTCATTGCGTCCGGTCTTCGAAATGAGATTGATGACCGCACCGGGCGCGTTGGAAGCCAGTGTCGAGGAGGAACCACCCCGAACCGCCTCTACCCGGGCAACGGTGGTGTCATAGCGCAGGAAATTGTCGGAATTGCCGAATGTGATGTCGCCAAAGGACAGGACTGGCAGTCCATCTTCCTGCAATTGTACGAATTTCGCCCCGCCAGTAGTCACGGGAATGCCCCGGACCTGGATATTGGCGTTGTTTTCGCCGCCCGAACTTTCCGAACGGATACCCGGAATATTGCGGAAGATTTCGGAGGTGGAGCGCGGCGCAACATTGATGATTTCTGCGGCCGAGAGATCGCTGACCGATACCGAAGACTGGAACTTGCTGATCCCGGAACCCACTGCGGCAGTCACCACGATCTCGTCGAAGCCCACGCCATCGGCGGCGTCTTCCGTTTCGGTTTGTTCTGAAGGATTGGCTGGCGGTGTCGTTTCCTGCGCCCGGGCGGAGGCCGAGAACAGCGCTCCAAAGGCGGCGGCAGCCAGCAAGGCACGTCTCAGTTTCGAGCTGTTCATATCTTCCTCCCCTTTGTCGGCGGCGCGCCGATCTGATTTGCCAGGACCCGACACCCTCAGAAGGGTCCATAATTTCACATTTACGGATTTCACAATCGATTGCAAGATTGGATTTGGAATGTTAGGCAAACGATTGCAGTGGTCCTGCTGAATGGCGTCCGGATTTCCGGGCGGGGTTTCGGACCCAGACGGCCGGCCAATGAATTTTCCGATCGAACGGAATCATCGGATTGTGTGACGCACTGGTGCCTGCAGAAAATCGGTGCGATAGTTTGCCGGATATGTGTGAGAGTGGCCGAAACCTGTCGGTGCCCTCAGGACAATACGAATAATGTGAGCCTCCCACCGGAAGTTCCGATGAGGAAGGCCGGCGCGAATGCGCAACCGGGGAAGGAAAAATCGTGGCCAATTTGCATTGGATCGACGTCGCGGTCGTTGCCATTTACGCGATTATTGTCACCATGATCGGCCTGTGGGCATCACGGGGAGCCAAAAACGCCAGCGATTATTTCCTCGCGGGCCGAAGCATGAACTGGTTCATGATCGGTTTTGCGCTGTTTGCCTCCAATATTTCGAGCACGACCCTCGTCGGACTGGCGGGCGACGCCTATTCCACGGGCATTTCGGTTTATAATTACGAATGGATGGCCGCCGTCGTGCTGATCATCTATATCGTTTTCTTTTTGCCCATGGTGCTCAACAGCCAAGTCTACACGATCCCCGAATATCTCGAACGGCGCTATGACCGGCGCGCCCGGACGGCCTTTGCGGGGCTGACGCTCTTCCTCAATATCGTGGTCGATACAGCGGCAAGCCTCTATGCGGGGGCATTGTTGCTGGCGCTGGTCTTTCCCGACGCGCCGACCTGGCAGATCGTGGCCGGGCTCGCGGTATTGACCGGCATTTACACGATCATTGGCGGCCTCTCGGCGGTGATGATTACCGAGGTGATCCAGGCGATCCTGCTGCTCATCGGCTCGCTTCTCATCACCATTTTCGCTTTTCAGAAGCTGGATGGCGGCTGGTCGGCGATTTTCGCCCAGGTTCCGGCGGAGAAACTCAGCCTGATCCGGCCGCTCGATGATAATGGCGTTCCGTGGCTGGGCCTGCTGACCGGGGTGCCCTTGCTCGGCCTTTATTTCTGGGGTGCCAACCAGTTCATGGCGCAGCGTATGCTTGCGGCCAAGACCCTCAATGAGGGCCGCTGGGGCGCGATCCTCGCCGGGTTCCTGAAGCTGCCGGTCATCTTCATCATGGTCCTGCCCGGAAGTGCGGCGATCCTGCTTTATCCCGATCTCGCGAAGCCGGATCTCGTCTTTCCGACCCTGATGTTCGATCTGTTGCCAATCGGCATTCTGGGCCTGGTTCTGGCAGGATTTATCGCAGCGCTGATGTCGACCATCGCTTCGACCCTCAATTCAGCCTCGACCCTCGTCACCATGGATTTTGTACGTCTGGCCCGTCCGGAATTATCGAGTGCGGCGCTGGTTCGGGTGGGGCGGATCGCGACCTTCATCCTGATGGTGCTCGCCGTGTTATGGGCCCCCCAGATCGCGCGCTTCGATTCGCTGTTCAAATATCTCCAGCAAGTGCTGTCTTATACGGTGGGGCCGTTTGTTGCCTTGTTCGTGATTGGCAGCTTCTGGCCGCGGGCCAATGCCCGTGGTGCATTCCAGGCGATCATTGTGGGCCTGTTGCTGGGGGCAGCCCTGTTCGTCGCCAATGAGATCCTTGGCCTGATCGATCTGCATTTCCTGTATGTGGCACCGATCCTGTTTGTGGTGTCGGGGCTTGTTCTGGTTCTGGCGAGCCTGACTGCGCCCGCGCCCTCGCGCGACCAGATCGAAACCCTGTTATGGAAGAAATCGCTTTCGGATCCCGACCCGATCAATGGCGCAAAGCCGCCATTCTGGCTGGATTACCGGGTTCAGGGCGCAGGATTGCTGGTCATGGCCTTTGCGATCGTCTTCAGCTTTCGCTGAGGCGAGGCCACGAGGAACCAACCGGGCAGAAGCGGTCTCCGCCCCGGGCCAATTCTGTCCAGCGCCATTCCTGTAATGGCGAAACCTCGGTCATGGCGACAAATGGAGAGTCTTCTGACGGGCGACGACCCATGGCCGCTCCTCGTCGAACCACTATTTCGGCTGGAGTGCGGTGACGACCTGGCCAGGCGAAATGGTTCCCGGAACCGGACGTTGGGGCGCAAGCCCGGGCCGCACTGCCGTGTCCGGGGTCCCTCGAACCGGTGGCCGGACATTCACCCGCCCACATTCCCTGATTTCCACACCGTTGGGTAACCGGGTGGCCGCATCGCCGCAGGCCTTGGCCAATTGCGCGCGCGTCAATCCCTGGGCGGTGCGAAAATCCACCCCCGTCAGGATGGCACCCTCAAAATCGGCCTCCCGCAGATCAGCGCGTGCAAAGCGCGTTCCCGTTAGCACTGCTTCCGCGAAGACCGCACCCCGCAAATCGGCACCACCCAGATTGGCGGCGGTGAGATTGGTGCGTGAGAAATTGGCCTCCGCGGCTACCGCTTCGCCCAAATTTGCCCCCGCCAGCACTGCGCCCGAGAAATCAGCCTTGAGCCCACTGAAGCGAATCATCACCGCACCGGTGAAATTCGATCCGACCAGATTGGCACCGTTGAAATTGGTGACGCTGAGATCGGCTCCCGCAAAATCGGCACTGGTTCCGGATGCCCCGGCAAAGGTCGCCCCATGGGCTTTGACGCCACGAAAACTGACGCCGGAAAACCGTGCGCCCGCCAGACTCGCGCGGGTCAGATCAGCTCCGGTGAATACGACCCGCGCCAATTGCGCAAAGCTGAGATCCGCCCCCGTGAAATCCGAATCGCTGAAATCCGATCGGACAAAGTGAACGCCAGAAAAGCGCCGCCCGCGAAAATCGCATTTGGTACAGGAGCCTGAATATCGCTTGTCCAGCACGACCACAACGGAATCGCCATTTGCCTGGCCGTCAGGCACGCGAAAGGTGATCTGTGCATGCGCCGTCGCACTGGCCGTGACGGCCATTGGACCCAAAACGCACAACTGAACCAGTTTCCGGATAATCATAGGCGACAAACTAGCCACTTTCTTCAGACCGATACGACTTAAATCATTTTAACCCGCGGGATGCGTGTCAAGTGCTGAATCGTAAGAAATGTGGCCGCGGCGGTCGTCTTGACTCACTTGCAACGGGGGATGGACAGGCCGGCAGGCAGATGGGTTTCATTGTCACCGCAGGCGGTGTCGAGCCGGGATTGTGTCAGACCACGCACGGCATCGAGATCGGCACCCGAAAAATTGGCGCGGGCGAGAATCGCGCCGGTAAAATCGGCCCGCCCGAAATAGGAGCCTGTGAAGGTTGCATCCGAGAGATCGGCACCGGAAAAATCGGCATGCAGGAAGCGCCCCGCAAAGGCATTGACGAAAGACAGATCTGCCCCGCGCAAATTGGCCTTGTCGAGCGTAATCGCCACCATTTCGGCCTGCCGCAATCGTGCACGCGCGAACGAACGTCCCGACAGCACCTTGTAATTGAGATCGGCCTGAAAGAGGTTGCAGCCCGGGCAGGCCGATCCCCGCTGAACACGCGCGACTTCAAGCGCATCCTGGGCATGAGCGGGCGTTGCAATTGCGGCCAGGATTCCAGGCATCGCACCGGCCAGAGCCACAAATCGGAGGGCCCGGGACAGGACGCAAGACAAAGAGGATGCAAGGCGTGTCATTTTGGCGCTCCCTGACGGCTGGAACCAATGCCTTCTCACAGCAGAAACCCGCTCTGGTGCTTTGAAAATGCTCCGGAGAACGGGTCACTCTGCCATTCTCCCGCCAGACCACGCAAATTACGCGCCAGGATCAGCCGATTGCGCCGCGCGGGTCTCAAAGCCACAAGTTGCACAGCGCGCACCATCGCCGGAGCTTGCCAGGGTGAAATGACCGCAACGGGAGCAAGGCTCCCCCGAAAATGCGCCAAAGGGGCCGCTGGCAGCGGAGAATTCGGCCCCGGCATCCGGTCGTGCCTCTCCCGATTTCGGGCGTATATCGCCTTCGCGGGGTTTGAAGCGCACGATATTGTCGGGCAGGGTTCCCCGGCTGAAGCCCTTGGAGATCAGCCGCCGCGCCGTTTCCGCCGGGTCGTCGTCGGGTAGCAGCAAGGGACGGCGCGACAGGCCATCGCCATGCAATTCCTGTGGGTCCATATTGGCGAGATCCTGACGGTCGAGATAGCTCACCGCCAGTTCCCGGAAGATATAATCGAGGATCGACGTCGCCTGGCGGATGGAATCATTGCCGCTGACCGTCCCTGATGGCTCGAAGCGTGTGAACACAAAGGCATCCACAAATTCTTCCAGCGGAACGCCATATTGGAGGCCGATGGAGATCGCGATGGCAAAATTATTCATCAGCGAGCGGAAGGCGGCACCTTCCTTGTGCATGTCGATAAAAATTTCTCCGAGGCCGCCATCATCGAATTCGCCGGTATGGAGATAGACCTTGTGGCCACCGATCGCGGCCTTCTGGATATAGCCTTTGCGACGATCGGGAAGGCGGCGGCGTTCGATCGGACGCTCTATTTCCCGCTCGACCACGCGTTCGATGATTTTTTCGGGAAATGCCGGGGCCGGGGCCTTGCGCGAGATCAATCGATCGGTGACCCGCGCCTCGTCATGCGCATCCTCGAGCCGCGCGGCCAGCAGGGATGACGCCGCACCCGCCCCGCGGCGGCGCAGTCGCAGCCGGGTGATTCCGGAACGCACGGCCAGTTCCAGTGCAGCGCGAAGCTCCGATGGGGCGGCATCATTGGCAAATTCCAGCCTGACCTCGACCTCGCCATCGAGCGCCGCGGAAATGGCAGCAGCCAAGGACAATTGGTCATGGATGGAAGACGGGCCGGGCTCATCGCGCTCGGCCGCGGCAAAGACCCGGCGCGCGGCCGGCGGCAGTGCCGCGCAATCCGAAAAGGCGCCCGCGCCGCAGACAAAGGCCTCGGCGGCGTCGATCGTTTCCTTCCCATAGCCGAGCGCAACGAGAAAATCCCGCCCATCGGCGCGTTCGGGGTCGAGCTCGAGCGTCCGAAACGGGCCATTGCCGAGTGTCACGACACCAAATAATTGCGAAAAATCGGGAGCCGCTGCCGCGGCGGACTCAAGAGCCACCAAAATCGGGGTCGGAAGCCCGCGCGCGCGCAGGCACTCGAGATCAATTCCCGGCGACGCCCGCAGGCTGCCGGACCCCAGTGCCCAATCGAGCGCAGCCTGCCGGGTTCCCGGCGATGTTCCCATAGCATCGAGTGCGATCTCCACGGAAGGGCTGGCGCGGCGTCGTCCGGACGGACCCGCGACGATGAGCGGGAATTGGCTCTGCACGCCGATGCTGTCGCAAGCCAGCACCGGGCAGGTCAAACCAGGGTCCCGCACCGCACAAAACAGGCCCGGAACCGTTTCCTCGACAGCCTTTCGGACGAGGCGCACAGCATTGCCAGCACTTTCCCGTGCCTGCGGTGCCGCAAAAGCCAATCCCTGGCGCATGATAAAGGCGGCAAAGCCGGTGAGGATCACCACGCCTTGCGTCGACTTTTCCGGCGATGTTCTGGCACCGGATTCGGCGGCAAAAGCTGCAAGCTTCGCTGCTGTCCCCAGCGCTTCGCTGTTCAGGCGTCCATCGTCATCGATACATGCCGCGAGATCGAGCGCCAACGCACATTCAGCGGCATCCCCGCGGGTGCGGAAACGCACGGAACCGGCACCATCCTCCCACAGGCTGGCCAGCATCTGGTCAATTTTGGCTCCGTCCGCCCGGATGCCTTGCTGGGCCCCTGCAAACAGGGTTTCGGGACAGAAAATGTCGAGCGGATCACAGGCATCGCGATGCGCGTCGGCAAGGGCTGCGCCGCCCCGGGTCAGTGAAGGCGAGGGCAGGCCCGCTTTGGCTCTGGCCAGACATTCGGCAATGGCATCGGCGGGGACGCCGGCGAGCATCGCCTGTCCGATTCGCTGCCGCAACACGCCTGGTCCCGAAAAATCGGTTCCGGCATGGGCAGCCTCACGAATGCCGCGCAGATGCCCGTCAAACATTGCAAGGCCTGCCGCAAGTGCCGAAGATCTGGCGCGATCGGCGGTCCGGGCATTCAGCCGCGCGACGAAATCTGGCGCATTGGCAGAGAACCGGGCGCTGCCAGGCGTGTCCTGAACGAAACCGATGACCCGCCGGGCAAAGAGGGCCCGCAATTCATCGAAAGCAAGGGTCGCAAGGCGCGGTGTGCCGATGATGCCCCGATGAAGCGCCGTTGCAATAATCTCCGCTGCCATGGTGTCATATGCAGCCGGAAGATCAAAGGGCGCTGCCGGATCCCGTGTCTCGCATTGGCGGACCGTTTCGCGCAATTTTTTTGGAGCCGCCATGATGACCGCCGGGTCGGCCAGTGATTGTGACGACATCAGAAAATTCAGGGCGCTGTCGACCACCTCGCCCGGCCAATCGGGCGGACATAGCACCTCGATCGGCATTTCGTCGGGAATTGGCCCGGAAAACGCCTCTTCGGACTGGACCCGGCGGACAGACAAAGGCCCCCAGATGTGCCCTGATTGCTGGCTCCACTGACGGATGATGTTCACCTGGTGCTCCCTTCGCCGATCTCCGGACGAATCCGGTTGTGATCGCCCATGCCGCGACGCGGGGAAGGTTAGGCAGTTTTTATACTCGACGCAATAAATATGGATGTTTTTCCACAGAATCGTCTATATCTAGTGGATCGTCGTGGATTTCGATCGCTTGTGACGCGCCGTGAATGGACCGCCTTATTGGCACCGCACGCCGAATGGGCTAAGGGAGTCTGCGAATGCTGCCCCGTGTCCGGATTCGGGGAGTGATTCGGGAAATTTCGGGATATTCCCCGCTTGGGTAATGTTCTCCTCCCGCGAAAGGCTATGCGTGCTCAGGAAAATCTTTTTGTGGTGGAACGATGCGACCATCGGGGCCCTGTTCGATATCGGCCGGCGCGGGCAATTCATTGGCGACGATGATTATGGCAATCGCTATTTCGAGGATCGCGAGGCAAGTCTCGAGGGTCGCAAGCGGCGTTGGGTGACCTATCGCGGCTATACGGATGCCTCACGCGTGCCGCCGGACTGGCATGGCTGGCTGCATTACACTTTCGACGACCCGCCCACCTACGCCCCTTTGAAGGCGAAGGCGTGGGAAAAGCCGCATTCCCCGAATTTGACCGGCACCTTGTGGGCGTATCGACCGCAGGGCAGCCTCGCAGGGACGGGCAAGCGCGCGGCCAGTGCTTCCGATTACGAGGCGTGGCAGCCGGAGACCGATCCCGGGACCCCGCCACAATAGGCCGGCTCTCCGGCGGGGCCTGTTGGCCGGCAGACGGCGCAACAGCAATTCTCCGGAATTGCAGAACAGTCAGGCAAAATGGTCACTCGAAATGAAATCGTGCGGTTAAGGTGGTGGGATGACAAAACAAAGCCTTGAAACCATTGTTGGTGCTGCCGTGATCGCCGGTGCTTTCGGATTCCTCGCCTTCGCGCTGCAAAACGGAGCCGGTGCGGGCGTCCCGGCGGGTGCCTATACGCTGTCTGCGCGGTTCAATCAGGCCAGCGGAATCGCGCCGGGTGCAGATGTCCGGCTGTCGGGCGTCAAGGTCGGCTCCGTCTCGGCAATCACGCTCAATACAAAGACCTACCAGGCCGAAGTCAGTCTTGCCATTGCCTCATCCATCCCGGTTCCTGACGATTCCGTGGTCAAGGTCACTGCGGACGGGCTGCTGGGCGCGCCTTATATCGCGATTGATCCGGGGGCATCGGATGTCAATCTCAAGGCCGGGCAGAGTTTCGAATATGCGCGCGGCTCTGTCGATCTTTTGACGCTTTTGTCGACTTTTATACAATCGGGCAGTTCGCCCGCGCCCGATCCTGCCGATGCAGGAACGGAAAATGTACCGGAATAAATCGGGTGGGCGGAACATGGCAGGGCGTCTGATGTCGGGAAAACCAAATATGGCGGCTCTCCGGAATATTGTGGGGATTGGTATGGCGTCGCTGGCGGGGGTGCTGTTCCTCCTCGGTGCGGCTTTTGCGCAATCGGCACCCCCTTCGCTCCCCCCTGCCGCGCCGGCGGCCGAACCCCCGACAGCCGCGCCTCCGCTGGCCCAGCCTGCCACGCCCGAAACGCTTCCGGGGGTCGATTCAACCGAAATCCCCCCGGGCGTGGTGGAAGGCGAACCGCTTCCACCGCCGGTGATCGCCGCCGAGCCCATCATCGGGCGGCTTGCCATCCTGCGTGGGCTCGACAAGGTTACGGGCCGGACCGTGGATTTCCGGGCCCCGATCGGACAAAAGGTGCGGTTCAAATCGCTGATTTTAGAAGCAAAAGGCTGCGAGAAAGCTGCCCCTGAAAGCCTGCCTGAAGTGTCGATCTATGTCGAGGTTGACGAGGCCGCCCGCCAGATCGCCCGCCCGCATGTGCGCAAGGGAGCAAATTCAGTCGCGGCGCAACCGGAAATCAGCATCAACCGGATTTTCTCGGGATGGCTGTTTGCCTCGAGCCCCGGCCTTTCTGCTATCGAACACCCGGTCTATGACGTCTGGGCGATTGATTGCAGGATTTGAGCACCGCGCAAATCGCCAGGTAACGCCTGGAAATCCCCGATGCCGACAATCGCAGCGGCCAGTTTCTGCCGGAACAGCGCGCGCTCTACTTCAATCGCCCCGAATTGGATCAGATGCTGCGTCAAGAATTGCGTATCGAGAAGCTGAAACCCGCCGGCTATCAACCGGGCGACCAGAAAGACCAGCGCAATCTTTGAGGCATCGCGGGCACGGGAAAACATGCTTTCGCCGAAAAAGGCGGCACCGACCGCCACGCCATAAAGCCCGCCAACCATTTGCTCGCCCTGCCAGCATTCCACGCTATGGGCGTGACCAGCATGGAACAGGCCCTGATAACATTCGGCAATGGGCGAATTGATCCAGGTTTCGCTGCGATCGGAACTGGGTGCCGCACAGGCGGCAAGGACCTCGGCAAAGGCGCTGTCCACGCGAATATCGAAGGGATCGGTACGAATGAATTTCGCCAGCCGTCGCGGGACATGAAACCCGTCGAGCGGCAATATGCCCCGTTTTTGGGGATCGAGCAGGAACAGACGCGGGTCATGGCGGCTGTCGGCCATGAAAAACTGGCCACGCCGATAATGGAAAAGAGCTTCCTCCGGCGTCAGCGTGGTCATGGAATGACAGGATCCTCCATGTCCGGAATCAGCGCTTCAGATATTCTTCCAGCCAGTGAATATTGTAATTGCCATCGAGAATGTCAGGTTCCTTCAGCAGGCGCTGGAACAGCGGGATCGTCGTTTTCACTCCGCCCACCACCATTTCGCCCAGCGCACGGCGCATGCGCAGAATGCATTCCTCCCGCGAGCGGCCGGAAACGATGAGTTTTCCGATCAGGCTGTCATAATAAGGCGGGATGTCGTAGCCGGTATAGATCGCGGAATCGAGCCGCACGCCGAGCCCGCCAGGGGCATGAAACTCGGTGATCCGGCCGGGTGAGGGGGCAAAGGTCTGCGGGTCTTCGGCATTCACCCGGCATTCCATGGCCCAGCCATTGAACTGCACCTCGTCCTGGGTAAAGGACAGGCGGGCACCATTGGCGATGCGGATCTGTTCGCGCACAAGGTCGACGCCCGTGATCATTTCGGTCACCGGATGCTCGACCTGGAGCCGGGTATTCATCTCGATGAAATAGAATTTTCCCTCGGCCCAGAGAAACTCGATCGTGCCGACCCCGAGATAGCCGAGCTTGCGGATGGCGGCGGCGACGATTTCGCCAATCTTTGCGCGTTCTTGGGCATTGAGCGCCGGCGAGGGCGCTTCTTCCAGAACCTTTTGGTGGCGACGCTGGAGCGAACAATCGCGCTCGCCCAGATGGACGACATTGCCATGGCTGTCGGCAATGACCTGAATTTCAATATGGCGCGGCTTGTCGAGATATTTTTCAAGATAGACGCTGTCATCACCAAAGGCGGTTCGGGCTTCCGAGCGCGCCGTGGAAAAGGCCTCGGCCAATTGTTCCGGGCTGCGGGCGACCTTCATGCCGCGTCCACCCCCGCCGGCGGCGGCCTTGACCAGAACCGGATAACCGATCTCGCCGGCCACACGCCGCGCTTCCTGGACCGTGGCGATCGAGCCATCCGAACCCGGTACGCAAGGAATGCCGGCACTCAACACTGCCTTTTTGGCGGCGATCTTGTCGCCCATCAGGCGGATATGGGCGGGCCTTGGCCCGATAAAGGTCAGCCCATGGGCCTCGACGATTTCGGCAAAGCGGGCATTTTCCGAAAGAAAGCCATAGCCGGGATGCACAGCCTGGGCGTGGGTGATCTCGGCCGCCGAAATGATCGAGGGAATATGCAGATAGGATTTGGCCGAGGGCGGCGGTCCGATACACACGCTTTCATCGGCCAGCCTTACATGCATGGCCTTGGCATCCGCAGTCGAATGCACGGCCACGGTGGCGATTCCCATCTCCTTGCAGGCCCGATGGATGCGAAGCGCGATCTCGCCACGATTGGCGATCAGAATTTTTTCAAACATGGCCGATGGGTGTTTTTTTCGCCATTGATTCCGCCCTGAGACCTGCGGATGCTCGCGTGTCTGCCCTCATGGCGTTCATTCGATCACGATCAGCGCCTGGCCAAATTCGACCGGCTGGGCGTCCTGCACACAGATCTCCAGCACCTTGCCCGCTTTGGGTGCCGGAATCGGGTTCATGGTCTTCATTGCTTCGACGATCAGCAGGGTTTGTCCCTCGCTCACCATGTCGCCCACCTTGCAGAAGGGTGCGGCTTCGGGCTCTGGCGCGAGATAGACCGTCCCCACCATGGGGGAAGGCACCGTGCCCCGCTTTGTCCCGCCGGACGGAGTTTCCGCAGGCGATGATGTGGGAGCATATCCGGATGATGCGCCCGGTACAGAACCTTGAATCTGGCCCGGCATTGGTGCGTGATAGACGGGGGCAGGTGCGTAGTGAATTGCGCCTCCCCCGCGGCTGATCCGCAATTTGAGATCCGCGTGCTCAACCTCGATTTCGGTAAGATCAGTGTCTCTCAGGATCTGGGCGAGCTCGCGCACGAGACCCGGATCAATACCAGATATTTTGCCCACAGCAGCCATCGCCGTCAAATTCCCTCTTCCCGACACAGATCGCGTCCGCCGGTTCGACGCTCTCATACCCCACGCCCATTGAAATGTCCCGCGCTTACCGTCGTTTCGCCGATCAGGGGCATGATTCATCAGGGGACGCCACCCATAAACCGCTTTGACGGGAGTCGGCTACAAAAAATGCTGAACTTGACAGACCTTGGACCAAAAGCTATCTTGTGGGATGATGTCTGTGCGAACATCCTTGCGTATATCGGTGCGAGCAAGGATGCTGTTCCTGCTGTTTGTGACGCTTGCCGGGCTTGTTGGCCCTGTTGGTCAGGCGCGCATGCTGGTCATGGCACAATCTGCGGAGAGCAATTCGGCCCGCATTTCCTGTGATCATGCAGTAGACAGCGCAGGCCGGACTTCCCGACAAGACCTCCACATTTCTCACGGCAATGCTTATCAAGGTAGCAGGGCCGAGATGACCGCTTCGGCGGTTTTTTCGGGCATTTCGGCGGAGAGCCACGCCTGCTGTCCCGAACAGGCCGGGCATGCGTATTCGGACTCAGGCGGTGACGCGAATACTGTTGATTGCGGCTCTGGCAGCGACAATGGGAGCTGCGGGGATCTGCGCGATTGCGCGATCTATTGCAGTGTCATCGACATGGGGCTGGTTCCGGCCGCCGAGGCGAAGACGAATCTCGCCGAATTTCTTTCTATCCGCTTCCCGCGGGAACGGATTGGACATATCAATGCCCTTTTTGCGCCAGAGCCGCGGCCCCCACGCGCCTGATTCCCGGATTTTTTCGTGTTGTATCCGGCGATTTTGTCGGTCACCAAACCAAATCTGAGATTCAGGAGAATCCAATGAAGAAGTCCCGTAATGCCAAAGCCCTGCGCAAGGCTGCGATCATTGCTATCGGTCTGGCCAGTGTCGGCACGGCCGCTTATGCCGCAGCACCCGAATCCGTGCGTTCGGCGCTTGCCGATTGCTGCGCGCTGATCGGCGTCTGCTGCAGTTTCATGTCCTGCTGCGGGTGAGGACCCATTTGATCGAACACCTGTGTTCGGTCGGATGAATTCGGAAATCGGGAAGGGGGAGGGGAAACCCTCCCCCTTCCTGATTTTGGCCCCTTCCTGATTTTGGCCCCTTCTTCGTTTTGGCCCCTTCTTTGTTGCCGGCGCGGTTGATGGTCATCGCCACCCTGCTGCCTGACGCGCGTAACGAAAAAGGGGTGCCTTCTGGGCACCCCTTTGTTTGTATTGCCGTTGATCCGTATTGGTTCCAATCCGTGGCCAAACAGATCAGCGCTTGGAGAACTGGAAGGAGCGGCGGGCTTTCGCCTTGCCATATTTCTTCCGTTCCACCACACGGCTGTCGCGGGTGAGAAAGCCACCGGCCTTGAGCGCACCACGCACCGTGGGATCATAGAGGCACAGCGCCTTGGCAATGCCATGGCGCACGGCACCAGCCTGACCCGACAGGCCCGAACCGGTCACAGTGCACATCACGTCGACTTCGCTGGCCCGCGCAGCCGCCAGCAATGGCTGCTGGATCAGCATGCGCAGAACCGGGCGCGCGAAATAGATTTCCTGGACGCGGTCATTGACCACGATCTTCCCCGAACCGGCCTTGAGCCACACGCGGGCGATGGCGGTCTTGCGCTTGCCCGTGGCATAGGCCCGACCAAAGGCATCGAGAACCGGCTTGCGTTCGGGCATTGGCTCTGGCGCATTCGGTTTCGGCGCATTGGTCAGGGCCCCGAGGCCCTCCATTCCTTGTACAATGTCACTCATCATCAGCCTCGGGCGTTTTTGCGATTGCGGGATTTGAACGCCACGGCTTCCGGCGTCTGGGCGGCATGGGGGTGTTCAGGTCCGGCATAGACGCGGAGCTTGGCAAACTGGTGGCGCGCCAGCGGGCTTTCTTTCGGCAGCATGCGCTGCACCGCTTTCTCGATCACGCGTTCGGGATATTTTCCGCCAAGGATCTTGCCAGCCGTCCGTTCCTTGATCCCGCCCGGATAGCCGGTGTGCCAGTGATAAAGCTTGTCGGACAGCTTGTTGCCGGTAAAGGCGACCTTTTCGGCATTGATGACGATGACATGATCGCCGCAATCGGCATGCGGGGTGAAATCGGGGCGATATTTGCCGCGCAAGCGCATGGCAATGAAGGCCGCAAGGCGCCCGACAACCGCGTTTTCCGCGTCGAGCACGATCCATTTGGGCTCTATATTGGCCGCTTTGGCCATGGGACTATACATGGGATGCCTGTGGGCTCCGGAGTGATGGCGACGCCGAGCTGGCGTGCAAGGAAGGCGCGGTTTGTAGCGGCGAATTTTTCCGTGTCAAGTATCGATAAATTACTGAAGTTCTACAGCTACTTGATTATGAGGTATTATATTACCGCAGATATTCCTGCGACGAATCCCGATCGTCTGTCCGGCGTACCGGGAGAACGGCTGACGTCCGACAGAGGAGGGTGATTGCTCCGAGCCAGGTCACGACGCCGAGGATTTGGTGGGCGAGCGCAAGCCCGATTGGCGATGCCCCGATCAGGGTCACGATTCCAAGCGCGGCCTGGGCGGTGACGAGCACTGCGAAGAGAAAGAACGGATGGCGCCATGCCCCGGTCCGGGCCTTCTTCGCCTGAAGAGCAAATGCCAGCCAGGCGGCAGCCAATAGCAAATAGGCCAGAATGCGGTGGTTGAATTGCACTGCGGCCGGGTTTTCGATGAGATTATGCCAGAATGGTGTAAGATCGGCATAGGATTCCGGCACCAACGCGCCGCCCATCAGTGGCCAATCGGTGTAGATGCGGCCCGCGCGATTGCCTGCGGTCAGCGCCCCCAGCATCATTTGCAGGAATGTCAGCCCGCACAGGCCATAGGCCATCAAGGAGAGCGGCCTTGCTTTTCCAGGGTCAGATTTCACCTGATTCACGCTTGCGCTCAGGCCGGTCAGAAGCACCGCGAACAGCACGCCCAGAAGGGCGACCGGAATGAGGAGATGCACCATCAACCGCCAGGGCACCACATGCACGCGGTCACTGGTCAGCCCGCTTTGGACCATCCACCAGCCGACGAGACCCTGCATTCCACCAAACAGCAGTAGCACAAACAATGTCGTCCACAGCCGCAAATTGAACGCGCCACGCATCCAGAACACCAGAAATGGCAGCAGAAAGACCAGACCGAGCGCGCGTGCGAGATTGCGATGCGTCCATTCCCAGAACCAGATCTGTCGAAACTCCCCAAGCGTCATATCGGGATTGACGATCGCAAATTGCGGGATTTGTTGATATTTGCTGAATTCTCTTTGCCAGTCCTCGGCGGATAAAGGCGGCAGCGCACCGCTGATCGGACGCCATTCGGTAATCGACAACCCTGAATCGGTCAGGCGTGTGATCCCGCCGAGAACAAGCGTCGCCGCAATCAGTGCGCATAATATTGCCAGCCATATGGCAAAGCCGGGCGCATCACGCCGGAGGCCGATCGCCGCAAAATTTCCGCCGTGATGGTCCGGCTTTCGCCCGGGGTTCCGTCTCAGGGAAGGCAATGACAGGATCATAAGGCAGAAATCTCTGGCGAGGACAGCGGATATCCACCATCCGGCGGCAGGAGCGCCGCCAGTTCCACCGCCCTTAGCCCGAGAATCGGATGATGCCAATCGGGCGCGAGGTCGGCGAGCGGTCCGAGCACGAAATGCCGGCTGTCGAGAAACAGATGTGGCAAATGCAGTCCCTCCGCCACATCCGCCACATGGATTTCGCCCCGCCAGTCGAGGATGTCGAGGTCAAGCACACGCTCGCCCCATTTGGCTTCGCTTGCGCGATTGCGCCCGGCGTCCTGTTCCACTTCGTGGAGAAGCGCCAGAAACCCGTGCGGATCCGACGCGCAAAAATCGGGCGGGGTGATTTCCACCACCGCATTCCAGTAATCTTCGTCGTGGGGGGCAGGCTGTTTGGGATCCCGCGCGGCCGGAAACGTCCAAGCGGGTGTCCGCCACAGCCGGGAACGATCCCGAACCGTGATTCCCTTCCCTCCCAGAAGCGCCTCGACCCGGACAAGCGGCTTCGAATCCGACAGGAGACGAATGGTGCCGCCAATCCCGAGATAAATCTTGCCTGGCTGTGTCATTTATCCGGGTTCCGGGAACCGGTCCGGGGAATGTGTTTCATACCCCGATTCCGGCAAAGGCCGGGGCTTCAATATCGGTTCCCGTGCATGTCGGCGCAAGATCTGATCCAATGCACTTTTTGATCTGATCCTCTGGCCAATCACAATTTTTGTGATTAGAGCGGTGCCTCCCATATTCGAGGATAAATCAATGAGTTTTTATCACGGCGAGAAAATTGTATTGTTTATCGACGGTGCGAATTTATATGCCGCGACCAAGGCGCTGGGATGTGAAATCGACTATCGCAAATTGCTGGATGAATTTCGCTCAAAGGGCAAACTCATTCGGGCCTATTATTACACGGCCCTGGTTGAGGATCAGGAATACAGCCCGCTCCGGCCATTGATAGACTGGCTGGACTATAATGGCTATTATGTTGTCACCAAAACCGCGCGCGAATACACCGATTCCCAGGGCCGGCGGCGCGTCAAAGGGGATATGGATGTGGAAATTGCGGTCGACATGCTCGAGCTCGCCTCCCATGTCGACCATGTGATCCTGTTTTCCGGAGACGGCGATTTTCGCCGCCTCGTGGAAGGCGTGCAGCGGCGCGGCACAAGGGTCACGGTGATTTCGACCATGAAATCCAATCCGCCCATGGTCGCGGATGATTTACGCCGGCAGGCCGATAATTTTATCGATCTGGCCGACCTTGTCGCCCGGATCGGACGCCCGCCCCGCCCGGCTCAGAGCGAATCGGCGTTCGAGGACGAGAACTGAACGTCGCCGGCGATAAAGAAATTTCGGCCGAGCCCGGCCGGGATTGCCCGCTATGTCCGCGGCTGGTCGAATATCGCGCGGCCAACCGGAATGCTGAACCCGGTTGGTGGAACGGGCCTGCGCCCTCTTTCGGCAGCGCCAGCGCGCGCCTGCTGGTGCTCGGACTAGCGCCTGGCCGCAATGGTGCCAATCGCACCGGGCGGGTGTTCACCGGCGATCATGCGGGGAATTTGCTTTTTGCGACCTTGCTGAAATTCGGCTTTGCGGAGGGGGAATACAGCGCCGATCCAGGCGACAGCCTCGTTTTACGCCACACCATGATCTCGAATGCGGTTCGCTGTGCACCACCCGAAAACAAGCCGAATCCCGCGGAAATCCGGACTTGCGGACGCTTCCTGCGCGAAAGGATCGCATCGCTTCCTCATCTGCGCGTTATCGTGACACTCGGAGGGATCGCGCATGAAGCCTGTCTGCGCGCACTCGACCTCAAAGCGCGTCTGGCCCCATTCGCTCATGGGGCGTCGGCCGATCTCGTATCAGGTCAGCGGAAATTGCGCGTTGTTTCGAGCTATCATTGCTCGCGCTACAACACCAATACCGGAATTCTGACGGCCGCAATGTTCGAATCGGTGTTTTCGTCCGTTCGGGCGTTTCTGGACACTGAAGATTCCACAAGTCCTGTCTGAATGCCGACCGCCTTCGGGCGACAGGTTCAGGCACTGATTTTCAGCCGGTAATTTTCGCGCCGCAACCGGAAGGGCATGTGACCTTCAACCAGATTCCCGGCACCGATCGCGTGCAGGAATGCGAGAGCGCGCTCGCGATCCTCGCCCGTCAGCCCTGCCAGATGGTCGAGCGCGCGCTGGAGCATCCACAATGGATAGGGCATTGCCGCGCGCTGACTTTTGACCTCCGCACCATGGGGACCAGCCAGCGTGAAATCCATGAGGCCGAGCATGCGCGGCGGCGAATCCTTGCCCGGATTTTCCCCCATCCATTGACTGAGGAGCTTCATGGTCTGCACGAGAACCGGCAATTGCTCGCGTGCCTGACGCCGCAGGATGGGGAGAAGGGTGTCCGGGATCTGGTCTTCCGAAAGGAATTCGCCACTGCCCCGGGTTGCGGGAAACTCCACCCGCTCAACCCATTCCGCCACGCGCGGCGCAAGGCGGCGCATCAGATCCCCCGAACGCGGGTCGCGCCAGAGATGGGCGTAAAGCGGCCCGATCAGCCCATAATCCCCGATCGATGGCCGAGTGCCGAACAGGAATGGATGATCGGCAAGGTGACGGTCGAACTCGCCCAGAAATGCCTCGTAAGAGGCCTCGATGGCCGGGATAGTGTTCGCATCGATGCCGAGTACCGGAACGAATTGCCGGAAACGTGCACCCGCCTCGCGACCGGCCGCCAACCGGATTTCGGGTGAGGCACCGGGCGCGACCACCGCCCCGAATTCGCCGTAAACCCATTCCTCATTATGATTCCAGCGATAATGCATGGCGGGAATGAGCAGCCATTCATCGCCATAGAGCTCGAGCAGCAGGGCAGCGAGCTTTTGCACGGCGCCTGCGGGGTAAATGGAAGGCACTGGTTCCAGCGCCTCGAAGTGATCGATGATCTCTGTGGTGTCCTGAATGATCTCGCCGCATTCCGTCCCGACCACCGGGATTATCGGGATCCCGACTTTGGGAAGAATGATGGTGCGATAAATGTCTGGACTTGCGAGGATCTCCTCATAATCGACATTTTTCCAGTTGAGAAAAGCCCGCGCTTTGCCGGTATAGAGCGACAAAGGAGCGCCATAGAGATAATGGGTCATGGAATTCTGACCTTCGCGGGTAAAAATGGAGAAATAAAATCTAATCCATTCGTCTTATATTGGCGGCCGTCTTGCGCAGCAGGTGATTTTTCGCGGCACTCGGCAACAGCCAGTCCAGAAACACCAGAAATTTGGATCCTGCCCCGGTGACCAGGATCGGGCGATTGCGCTCGACCGCCGCGATCGCCTGTTCAACCACCGGCCCGGCAGCCATCCATAACCATTTCGGCATTTTCGAGACCCCTGCACGCGTGCCATTGGAATCGTGGAATTCCGAATAGGTAAAGCCCGGACACAGCGCCGTGACGTGAACACCGGTACCGGCGCATTCATGCCACAGCGACTGGCTGAAGCGGATGAGAAACGCTTTGACGGCGGCATACAGCGTGTGGCCCGGCCCACCGGGCAGGATCCCGGCAATGGACGCGACATTGATGATCCGCCCATGGCCACGCGCGATCATTCCGGGCAACAGCCGGTGGGCAAGCTCGGCCGGGGCGGTCGCCAGCACCTGAACAAAGGCGGCCTGATCGGCCCATGTGGTCCGTGCATAAACACCCGGCAGGCCATAGCCGGCATTGTTGACAAGCCCATCCACATGCCGGCCGGCCGCGGCAAGCCGGTCAACGATCATGTCCACGGCACCGGGAAGGGCGAGATCGGCCTCGATGACCAGCGTGCTGATCGAATGGGCGGCTTCAAGTTCGCGCGCGAGGCTGTTGAGCCGGTCGCCGCGCCGGGCGGTCAAGGCAAGGTCATAGCCTTTGGCGGCATAGGCACGCGCAAAAGCGGTGCCGATCCCCGCCGAGGCGCCGGTGATGAGAATGAGCCTGCGCATCTGAAAATTCCCCCTGACCAAAATATTCCGGCAAATCATACCCGGCAAATCATAAAGGGCCATTCCTGTGATCTGCGCCAGCCATTGCAACAGAGCTCGCAGGCTACCCGGCAATCGAGCTACCGGGCAATCGGGCTACCGGGCAGGCCGGATCCCGGAAATCGTACCGGATTTCTACGCCGTTGCGCCCGCGAGTTGCCAAGGCGGGGGAAAAGGCGTAACGCCGCCGGCGCGCCATCCGGGTCGTCTCGTATCGGGTACCGGTTTGCGCCAATTGTCGCCGGCACCTCCATCTCTGGAACCAGCCCGGAGCGACCTGAAGAAGGAACGTCCGCATGGCGTCGGACAAGACAGGCAGCGACAAGGCTGGTGGTCATAATGGCGGCCAGAACGGTGGTTCCAACGGTCACGCTGCTTCGAACGGTCATTCCGCCGTAAAGCCGGGTTTCATGGCGCTGGCCATCGGCTCGATTGGCGTGGTGTTCGGCGATATTGGCACGAGCCCGCTTTACGCCTTTCGCGAAGCCCTCGCCCATTCCAAAACCGTCAATGAAACTGCCGTGTTCGGCGTCGTTTCACTGATGTTCTGGGCGCTGATTCTGGTGGTGACCGTCAAATACACCATTTTTCTCATGCGCGCCGATAATAAGGGGGAGGGCGGAACCCTGGCGCTGATGGCGCTGGCGCAAAATGCTCTCGCCAAGCGCTCGGTCATTGTTCTGTTCCTCGGCGTCTGTGGTGCCGCTTTGTTCTATGGCGATGGCATGATCACGCCGGCAATTACGGTGCTGGGAGCGATTGAAGGGTTCAAAGACGCGCCGCCTTTGTTCGGCGTGGATGTCAGTGCGCTGGCGACCCCCTATGTCACGCAGACGGCGGTCGTCATTCTGATTGCCCTGTTCCTCGTGCAATCGCGCGGCACCCATTCCATGGCGCGCTGGTTCGGGCCCATTACCGTTGTCTGGTTCCTGACGATCGGCGCATTGGGGCTCATCCATATTTTTGGCGATTTCCGGATTTTCCAGGCGATGTCGCCCCATTATGCAGTGCTGTTTCTGGGCGAGAACAAGGTCCAGGCGCTGGTCATTCTGGGCTCCGTCTTCCTCGCGGTGACGGGGGCGGAGGCGCTTTATGCCGATATGGGTCATTTTGGCCGCTGGCCCATCCGCATGTCATGGTGGTGCTTCGTCCTGCCATGTCTTGTCCTGAATTATCTGGGACAGGGCGCATTCGCGCTGTCGAACCAGTCCCGGATCATCCTGTCTTCGGAAGCAGGGCATACCCAAATCGCCAATCTGTTTTTCATGATGGTTCCCGAGATCATCTATTGGCCCATGCTGCTATTGGCGACGGTCGCGGCGATCATCGCCAGCCAGGCCGTCATTACCGGCGCATTCTCCATGACCCAGCAGGCGGTGCAATTGGGCTTGCTGCCGCGCATGGAGATACGCAAGACATCTGCCGCCCATTCGGGCCAGGTCTATGTTCCGCAGGTCAACACTTTTCTGCTGATCGGGGTTCTTGTTCTCGTGGTGGTCTTTCAGACATCCTCGGGGCTTGCTTCGGCCTATGGGGTTGCCGTGACCGGCACGATGCTGGTGGACACCCTGATCGCCTGGGTGGTGTTCCGGCAGATCTGGAAATGGGGTCTGCTGCGATCGCTGCTGCTCACCATCCCGCTTCTGCTGCTTGATATCGTGTTTCTGTCCGGCAATTTGCTGAAATTCTTCAATGGTGCCTGGGTTCCATTGCTGTTTGCGGCTGTGCTCATTGTGATGATGGCGACCTGGCGGCAGGGAACCTCAATCGTCGCGAGAAAGGTCAAGCGCGATTCCATTCCGCTTTTGACGCTGATTCAGGATCTTGCGTTCAAGGAACCACCCCGCGTTCGCGGGACGGCGATCTTTCTGACCAGCGAGCCCGATCTCGCCCCCCCCGCTTTGCTGCATAATCTCAAACACAACAAAATCCTGCACGAATCCAACGTTATCCTGACGGTTCAGACCCTCGAGGTCCCACGCATCGATGAACAGGACCGGTTCGAAATCCTGATGGTCAACAAGGATTTCACCCGCTTGACCCTGCGGTTTGGTTTCATGGAAGAGCCCAACATCCCCAAGGCGCTGGGCGTGTGCCGCAAGCAGGGCCTGAAATTCGACATCATGTCGACGTCGTTTTTCCTCGGCCGGCGGACAATCGTGCCCGATCCCAAATCCGGGATGCCCCTGTGGCAGGATCGTTTGTTCATCTATCTGGCCAAGAATGCGACCACGGCCAGCGAGTTCTTCCATATCCCGACCAATCGGGCGGTCGAACTGGGCACCCAGGTCAGCGTTTGATCAAGCCTCGTGCCAGCAGCGGCGAAACCGCCAGGCACCGGTTTCAGTCGAACAATCCGGCTGTGGGATCGGCCCGCACGAGGCGTGCGGCGATGTCCTCATCGCGCTTCATGATCCGCTCGGCCCGGATATCATCCAGAATTCCGGCCACTTTTTTCTCAAAGAAATGGTCGCAGCCAAGGCACGGGCTGGAGAGGAATCGCCCCTTCGGGTCGGTAAGTGATGCAGCCTCAAAAAACGCCTCGCGAGACAGGCCTTTTTCGAGCCCCATGGCTTCGGGATCGCCGCGATTAAGCGCTTCAAACACCGGATGGCCGCGCAGACTGTCGAGAATATCGAGCAAACGTTCCTCGGTGAGATTGCCAAGCCGCGTCTTCGTCTTGATCCGGCAGGGAAAAAGATCGCCATTCGGCTCGATCGCCACTTCGGCCCCCGCAAATCCGACATTGAGGAAATTACGTGCGCCGAAAGGCCCGGCGCAAAGATTATGCGCGTAATTTCCGTCCGCCAGCCCATTGGCCAAAGCCCGGCCGCGAGGCCAGATCTCGCCGATATGGGATTTCGGGATGGCGTCGTAGAAGAGAAAAAACGGTCCCTCTTCCAGGATGTAATCGCGTTCGCTTTCGCCGGGCGAAACCTCGCTCACGTTGCATTCCCGCATCATCTGCCGAATCCCGGCCCGGAATCCTTCGCGTGCTTCGCCGGAAATCCCCTGATGGAAATCGGAATTGCCGGCGATCATGATCATCCACACGCCGCGTTCGGTCATTTCCCGAATGAAGCGGGGCTGAAGCAGGTCGCCCGTGGTTTCCACCGCCAAACGAGCTTCAAGCCCCCAATATTTGGCCTGAATTTCATCGAGAATGGGGTAGAATAATTGCTCGCGCACGGGATCGATCAGGACCTCGCCGCCACCAATGATGATGCGACCGATTCTTTCGCCCGGCTTGCCATCGGGCCCAGGACGCGCGGGATCGAGATAAAGAAAGGTCTCCGGCAGGCTCGCAATTACCTTGCGATTGGTGCGCACGCCTTCTTCGACCAGACGGGTCAGTTCCTCGCCCGCATAGGGGCGGAAGCGGTCATCATTGCAATGCGCGCAAGCCCGGTGACAGGCCCAGGTCACCGCCCAATAGACGCTTTCCACATCCGGCTCCTTCGGCGCACCGCCCGGGCGGGGTATGGCACCGTTTCAATGGGCCGATGGCGAATCACCGCCACTGGCATATTGATATTCATGCGAGATGGTCCGCGCTTGCGCAAGCATGGGGCACCGGAACAGGGAATGTTCCCGCCCGCTGGTTCCCCCCTCAGTGCCCATCGACCCGAGGCTTATATTGCGACTGAAGATAATTCTGGAGCCCAATATCGCCCAGAACCGATAATTGGGTCTCAAGAAAATCGATATGTTCTTCTGTATCTGACAGGATTGTTTCCAGCACTTCGCGCGAAACATAATCCTTCATCTTTTCGCACAAGGCCACGCCCTCGATCAGGGTCGTCCGCCCGCGCACTTCCAGCGCGAGATCCGCGGCCAGCGACTCGGCCACATTTTCGCCTATCGCGAGCTTGTGCATGTCCTGCATATTGGGCAGGCCCTCCAGAAACAGGATCCGCTTGATCAGCAGATCGGCATGTTTCATCTCACCGATCGATTCGGCATAGGTCTTCTCGCCCAGCCGCTCAAATCCCCGGTCCTGATAGATACGGGCATGCAGAAAATACTGGTTGATTGCTGTCAGCTCGTTGGTAAGCACGGAATTCAGAATTTTGATGATCGCGGCATCACCCTTCATCGGGTTTCCTTTGCAGGTGAAAAAATCACGTGGCCCTATGGCGCATCGCCCGGGCCAGCGCGCATCATTCTGCGAAGTCGGGGATCGGGTCAAGCCGCCGGGTGAAGCCTATCCGGCTTTGGCGGGGCGAAGTTTCACGCAATTTGCCGCATCCGCCGGGCGAGCGGCACGAATGCGGTCCACCATTTCGGGCACGCAGCGCGCGCATTGCGCCTGACAGTGATGGTGCCGGAAAACATCCTGCGGCCGGCGGGCGCCCGCGGCCAGGGCCGATTCGACATCTGCCGGTCGCAACCCATTGCAATTGCATATATACATGCGAAATAACGCCTGTCGAAGCCATTCGATAGGCATAAGGTATTGCGAATGAATTGCAATTTCAAGTGTCGTCCTGCGTAATTGCGTCGCGTTCGCAATTGCGTCGAGCTCACAACCGTCCCCGGCCGAAGGAATTCCAGCGCCGGCGCTGTTCCTGCAAATCGCCAATGCGCTGCTTGAGCTCCCAGCGGCGCGCCAGCAAGGTTTGCGCCTCCGCATCGAGAACCTCTGGCGGGGGCCAGAATTGTTGCTCAAGAACCGCCAGTGTTTGCTCGGCCTCGGTGATTGCAGCGTCAAGTGCCGATGCGTCAGGCGCCGCAGCCGCCGGGACTGAAGCGATACGGATTGCACCACGCCCGGGGCCTTCGCCGGAAAGCACCACGCCATCGGGCGAAATACGCGCCGCAGAGGATGGCGGACCAGCATTCACCAGCGGCACAGACCCATTTTCGGCGAATGTGGTGTTGAACGAATTGTTTGCGGGCGGGGCTCCGGGTGCCGTGGCCGCCGGCCTGGGCCCGGAATCCGGCGCAATTGGGGAAGAGGAGAATTCGGCCGAAACCGAGCCGGAATTCTCTGGTTCCGCCTCGGGAATGATCTCCAGCGCCGCTGCCGGCAGCGAGACGGCATCCGGGGTCAATGCCGGAACGGCAGTGATCCCGGCAGGAGGCGGCGGAAGGGAACCTGCCTCAGCAAGCGCAGTATCGTTGCCCGGGGTGCCGCGTTGCATGGCATTGAACAACAATGCACCGCTCCCGATAATCGCCACCAGAGCCACACCAATACGCAGCGGTTCCCAGCCACGCGCTGACCGCGCATTTTGCATCTTGCTGGCCGCAAGGCCCGGCTTCGCATTCCCGTCTGTGCTCGCGCGCGGCGGAAGCATCGGGGCTTCCATCGGGCGCGCGCCGGAACCCGTGGAGTGTGCCGTCACAGACGCAGCGAGATTGGGCCAGG
The DNA here is from genome assembly GCA_021731815.1 of Hyphomonadaceae bacterium. Lineage (GTDB taxonomy): Bacteria > Pseudomonadota > Alphaproteobacteria > Caulobacterales > Aquidulcibacteraceae > JAKFWO01. Next base: position 33,900 of record JAKFWO010000021.1, read on the forward strand.
TCGATGCTGCTGCCGCGTTCGGTGCTGTCACGGGCGTTGGAGTGTCTACCCGCGTAGATTCGGTTTTCGGCGGATGATCCGGCTGTGACAGGTTCATTCCGGAGTCCGGTGAAAGAAAATGGCCGGCCTGTTTCGGGCTGGAGGCTGCCGCAATGCTCGATGCGGGCACTTCTTGCGTCCCGGGCGCATTCGCCGTCGGAATCGTATCGGGCATGGAATCCGCAACCAGATCGCCGAGATTGCGTTCCGCCAGTCGTTGAATATCTCCGCGATCGTCTATTGCGGTTGCCGGGATAGCGGTTTCCGCGGCAAAGTCCGGCTCTGCGGGGGCTGGATCGACAGAAAGCACCGCTTCAGCCAGCGCTTCGGTCACCGGATTCTCTTCCGCCATGAATGCCGAGATGAATTCAGATGTCGCCGGGATCGTTTTTTCGGAAGACAGGGGCGGCGGCGCGACATCGGCCGACAGGGTGTTATATTCGGTCATTTCCGGGGCGGTGGGCGAGATCGCGGGAATCGCACCAAAAAACTCATGGCGGTGAAGGATCTGTGCGGACAAGAGCGAGGGCGGCACCGTCACTTCGCTCGACAGCAGAATGGCCAGTTTGCCTCGTTCGGCATGTTGTGCGGCTGCCTCGAGCAGCGCACCGCGTGCAGCACTGGTCTCGGCCTCTGGCGTCCAGATCAGGACGGCCTCGCGGCCGGCATCGGAAAATTGCGCCAGTCGCTCGCGCACTTGATCATGCTCATGCATGTTTTCCGGTGCCGCAATGAGAATGGGTTGCGCCATTTTTGCCCCGTCAACCACAGATTTCGGATGTTTCCGATTTGACCCGGTTCATCATGCACTTTTCCGGCAGGAAAGTCCAATCCCCAGGGTTACGCCCATGTAATTCCGGTCGATTGCGGCGACAATAAAACCCGGAAATTGCCCATGTCCGGATTCATCGATAGGGGTGTTGGTGGTAGCCCACCGGATTCCCCTGGCGGGCCATCGGTACAGAAGGCAAAAGGAATGGCATCCCGACCCGGACCGAAATTCGGACATTGCTTCGTCACGCTCGCATTCCTTGCCCTGATGGGCTGTGCGCACGCGACCAGGCCACCGGCAAGAGCCCCGATCGATACATCGCGGCTGGATGTGCTGGCGGCCCAGGCCATGACAGCGACGGGTGCACGCGGCCTTGCCATCGCCGTGATCGAGGCGGGGCGAATGGTCTCCGCCCGGAGCTATGGCGTGCGCAATGAAGCGGGCGAGCCCCTGACCACCGACACGATCATGTATGGAGCCTCGCTCACCAAGGCCGCCTTTGGCTATTTCGCGCTGCAATTGGTGGACGAAGGAAAGCTCGCTCTGGACCAGCCGATCGCCGCACTTCTGCCGCGGCCATTGCCGGAATATTCAACCCAAGCCGATCACGATGCCTATGGCAATTGGGGTGATCTTGCGGATGATCGCCGCTGGCGGGACGTCACTCCCCGACATGTCCTGACCCACAGCACCGGCTTTGCCAATTTTTCCTTCCTCGAACCCGACGGGAAGCTGAGATTCCATTTCGATCCCGGGGCGTATTATTCCTATTCGGGCGAAGGAATCATGTTGCTGCAATTCGGCCTCGAGCGGGGGACTGGCCTCAGGGTCGGCGCGGAGATGAAGCAGCGATTTTTCGATCCGCTCGGCATGACGCGCACCAGCCTGATCTGGCGGCCTGACTTCGTGACCAATCTGGCCGACGGATTTCGGGCCGATGGCTCGGTCGAGCCCCATGACGAGCGTTCCCGCGTGCGGGCGGCGGGCTCCATGGACACGACGATCAGTGATATGGGCCGGCTCGCGGCGGCCATGGCGCGCGGATTCGGCCTGAGCAAAGCCGCCCGGCGTGCTTTCGTGAGTCCGCAGCTGGCAATCCTGTCCCCGGGCCAGTTCCCGGGCCTTCAGCCGCCGCCAGCGCAGGCGGCCTTTCCTGGCCTCGCTGCGGGGGTGGGAATCATTACCTTTGAAGGTCCCATGGGGCGTGGCTTTTTCAAGGGTGGCCATAATGACAGCACGGCCAATATGATGGTGTGCCTTGAGACCGGGCAGCGTTGCGTCGTGGTTCTGGCCAATGATGTGCGTGCCGAGCCCGCATTTCCGGCCTTGTTTGGGGCCATTCTGGGTGAAACCGGAATGCCGTGGGGCTGGGAATATGGCGGGATGAAATTCTGGACTCCCTGATAACAGCCGACCTGCATGTCGGGTTGATCTGTGCCCCATGCAAAAGAAAACGCCCCGCAGCCAGGCTGCGGGGCGTCGTCAGACTTGCCTTAAAAGGAAATCAGAGCGATTCCTTCGGGGTGTCCTTGATGGTCGTCCAGGCTTCATTGGCCTTGGTGATGTGGCCGGGGACGTCTTCGTTCCACTTCTTGGCAACGTCGAGATTCTTGTTCAGATAGAGCTTGCCGTCAACAATCTTAAAGGCTTGCGGATCGGTCGGGAATTTCTTCGCGAGCGTCGCTCCATAGGCGCAGAAACCACCGAAAACCGGGGTGTATTTGGCGTTGTCCGCATCGAACAGGGCCTTGTTTTCGGCCGAGGCAAAGCGGTAGATCGCACCGTCAACTTCCGAAGTGATTTCGGCGAGGCCCACTGTCGGCTTGCCGACGGTGAAATAGGCCACCGGGTCATAGCCATTGATGGCAACGCGGTCGGCGTCGACATAGACGCTTGCCGGTGCAGCAACGGGTGCCGGGGCTTCGGCGACCGGAGCAGGGGCTTCTGCCACCGGGGCTGTTGCGTCCTCGGCCTTTTTGGCGGGAGTGCAGGCGGCAACCAGTGCCAGAGCCGAAAATCCGGCAATGAGGAATGCTTTATTGAAGTTCATTGGGGGCTCCTGTCGACCGGTCGGGGTGACCGGCGAATCTGTTAAGATACGCGCCAGATAGGCGAAGATTCTCAATTCCACAAGGGGCGTAATGCTGCATATGCGAAAAGGTACAGCATGAGAGCTCCGAGGTTTTGAGGAGAGAATTGGAAACATAAAATCGCATCAAAACGTGATCCAAAAAAATAAAAATCACTGTATTTTATCAATTTTCAAGTATTAGCCAAGAATTAACTCGGAGGTTTCAGGAATTCTTCCTGCCTCGGCCATGCGCCAGCGCCTTGATGATCCCTCGCCACGTTCGCACTTCCTGTTCCGTAAATCCGGGACGGGCGAGACTGGCCCGGATATTTCGAATCATGGCCGGCGTTTTCTCGGGAGGATGAAAAAACCCTGATTCGTTGAGTTCAGCCTCTAAATGGTCGAAGAGGCCGGCCAGCTCGGCCTGATTCGCAAGAATTTGCGGAAATGCCACGTCACCGAGCGAAAATCTTCCTCCGGTTTGCGCCCACTCATAGGCCAAAATCACGACAATTTGACCAAGGTTGAGACTCGGGAATTCCGGATTGACCGGCAAGGTAAGCAGCGCCTGGCAGGATGCGATTTCGTCGGTTTCAAGCCCTGCGCGCTCGGGCCCGAACAGGATGCCGGCTGCGATCCCGGATCGCGAGGCGCCCTCAAGCCTCGAAATCGCCGGGCGCGGCCCCAGCACTTCCTTGACAAATTCGCGGCGTCGGCCGGTCGTGGCATAGACCAGTGCGAGGTCGGCCATGGCATCATCCAGGGTCGGAAAAATCCGGGGAGTGATGAAATCGAAAGCCCGGGAGGCGGCGGCAATGGCGCGCTCATTGGGCCAGCCATCGCGCGGGGCGACGATGCGCAGGTCGTCGAGCCCGAAATTGACCATCGCGCGGGCGGCCGCGCCGATATTTTCGCCCAATTGCGGGCGAACGAGGATGAAGGCCGGCGCGCGCAGGGCGACAGGTGCAGGATCGGCCGAGGCGTGCGAAGTCATTGCAGATTTGGCTATCCATGCCCGGGAAAGGATGCGGCCAGGAAGTGACCATTCGGGATGTTTGCTCCGGATGCGATATCAGGGCAAGGTCGGAGATGGAATCGGAAATTTCCGGATCGAAAGCACCCTCCCGCCAGAAATATCCTTCAATTCAGAAAACGCTTCGGAACACGGCCGGTAGCCCCGGCAATTGCGAGGATTTCGTCATGATTGCAGCCCGCCGTAAATCCCTGTGCAAGGGCGCTCCTGAGCTCCCGAAAGCCCTTGCGCCCGGAGCTGCCATCATGGCCGCGGCAGTGTTGTCCATATTGCCGGGCACGGCATTCGCCGAAAATCTGGTCATCCGGGCCGGACAGATGCTGGATGTCGAAAGCGGGCGGGTATTGAAGGATCAGGCACTGGTCATCGAGGGCGAGAAGATCATTGCTGTGATGTCCTGGGCGAAGCATAAATCCCGAAAACCGGAAAAGCTCATCGACCTTTCCGGCTATTGGGTTTCGCCCGGCCTGATCGACACCCATGTCCATCTCACCAGCGAGCCCACGCTTTCGCCATATGAGAGCTATAACGTCTCTGCCGCGCGTGAGGCCGTGATCGGGGCGGCCAATGCCCGGAAAACCCTGCTCGCAGGGGTAACTACCGTGCGCAATCTTGGCGCTGGAGGTTATTCCGATATTGCGCTCCGCGACGGGATTGCCCGGGGGGAGATCCCGGGGCCACGCATTTTCGGCGCGGGGGCCTCGATTGGAATCACGGGCGGACATTGTGACGAGAACAATCTCGCGCCGGAATATGGCTGGTCGGCACCCGGTGTAGCGGATGGCGTGGATGGGGTGCGCAAGGCGGTACGGCGGAATATCAAATTCGGCGCCGATCTCATCAAATATTGCGGCACCGGGGGCGTGTTTTCGAAGGGGACGCTCGTGGGAGCGCCGCAATACAGCCCGGAGGAAGCCCGCGCGCTCGTCACCGAAGCCCATTCCCAGGGCCGCAAGGTTGCGGTCCATGCCCATGGTGCCGCCGGGATCAGGATCGGGATCGAGGCCGGCGTTGACACGGTCGAACATGCCAGCCTGATCGATGATGAGGGAATCCGGATGGCGAAAGCCGCCGGAACGATTCTGTCGATGGATATCTACAACACCGATTACACCCAGGCCGAAGGCAAGAAAAACGGCGTGCCGGAGGAATTTCTGCAAAAGGATCGGGATATCGGCGAAATACAGCGCCAGAATTTCCGGAAAGCCCATCTGGCCGGGGTTAAATTGTCCTTTGGCACCGATGCGGGGATCTTTCCCCATGGCGACAATGCGCGGCAATTGGCAGTGATGACCCGCTATGGGATGAGCCCGATGCAAGCCATTCAGGCGGCGACCCTGGTGGGTGCCGAATCGCTCGGACCCAATGCCGGGCCCGGCCTGCTTGCGCCCGGTCATGCGGCCGATGTGATTGCGGTCGCCACTGATCCCCTGGCCGATATCAGCGCGCTCGAGCGCATGGCCTTTGTGATGAAAGCAGGCAAAGTCTATCGCGGGACTCCTGCCCAATGCGCAGCCGCACCGGCATCATGGGCGTGCGAGCCGCCGGCGGGTCAATAGGTTGGAGGCGGGACTGCCGATGGATGAGATTGCAAAGCCACAGCTCGAGGACCCGGTTCTGCTGACCCGGGCGCTGTTGCGCTGCGAGAGTGTCACCCCGGAGGATGGCGGCTCGCTGCGGAAGCTGGCGTCCTGGGGGGCAATGCTTGGCTTTGACGCGCAATTTCTGCCATTCGGGCCGGTCAACAATCTTTCGATGCGGCGTCCGGGAAGCGGTGCCCGGGGGCATCTCGGCTTTGCGGGCCATGTCGATGTGGTTCCGGCCGGCGATATCGCTGCCTGGACCCATCCACCCTTTGGCGGTGCATTGGCCGATGATTGCGTCTGGGGGCGCGGGGCGGTGGACATGAAGGGGGCGATCGCCGCCTTCATGGCCGCATTAGCCGAGCTGGTGAATGGCGGGGCGAGGATGCCGACCCTGTCATTTCTTCTCACCAGCGATGAGGAGGGGCCCGGTGTCGATGGCACCGTCCGGGTCCTGCCGGTACTGGAAAAATCCGGCCGCCTGGCCGATCATTATCTCGTGGGCGAGCCGACTTCGGAAATGCGAATCGGCGATGTGGTGAAAAATGGCCGCCGCGGGTCGCTCAATGGCGTGCTGACGGTGACCGGTCAGGGTGGTCATGTCGCTTATCCGAAGCTCGCGCGCAATCCGGTTCCTGTCCTTCTGGACCTGCTCACCGAATTACGGGCGCGGCGGCTCGATGACGGGGCACCGGGCTTCGATTCGTCCAATCTCGGGATCACCTCGGTGGATGTCGGGAACCCCACGCATAATGTCATTCCGGGAAAGGCTTCGGCGCGGTTCAATATCCGCTTCAATATTGCCCATCGCGGTGTTGATCTCATTGACTGGATCGAACGGATCTGCGCCGAACACGCGCGCCGGACGGGAACGGAGATCGTGCCGGAACTCCGCGTGACAGGCGAAGCATTCCAGACCCCGCCTGGCCCATTCACCGATCTGTTGCTGGCGGCGGGTGGCGGAAAATTGTCGACCACTGGCGGCACTTCCGACGCCCGCTTCATTTCCGGGTTTCGGCCCTGCGCGGAACTGGGGCTCAGCAACAGCCTCGCCCACAAGGCGGACGAACGGGTGTCCGTCGCGGATCTGTGGGCCCTCAAGTCGCTCTATCGTGATATCCTGCGCGACTATCGGACAATGTCGGGATAATCGACGCTGATGAGATAGAGCCCGCAGGCCGGCGCGACCTGCCCGCAGCGGGTACGATCGCGTGCCTCGAGCGCCTCGCGGAGCGCCTCGGGTGGCCAGCGACCGAGCCCGATCTCAGCCAGACTCCCCACCATGGACCGCACCTGTCGATGCAAAAAGGAGCGGGCCGAGAAACAGAGATGGATTTCGTTTCCTTCCGCATGGATCTCGACCCGGTCGAGGGTGCGGATCGGGCTGTCCGCCTGACATTGGGAATCGCGAAAGGTCGAGAAATCATGGCGCCCGCGCAGATCGGCAGCCGCTTCGCGCATGGCGGCGAGGTCAAGCGGCCGTGCCAGCCGCCAGGCGCGGTTGGTTTCGAGGGTCAAGGGTGACCGGCGATTGATGATGCGATAGCGGTAATGGCGCGCGATTGCGCTGAACCGGGCGTGGAAATCCGCGCTGACTTCCTCGGCGTGGAGAACCGCCACCGGGTCGGGGCGCAGAAAGGCATTGAGTGCGTCGCGAATTTTCGCAGGCACATAGGATTTCGGGAGATCGAGATGCGCGCATTGGCCGAGCGCATGGACGCCCGAATCGGTCCGCCCGGCACCAATCACCTCGCAAGGCATCCCGCACAGGGCCAGTGCGGCGCGTTCGAGGCTCGCCTGAACGCTGGGCAATTGCCCCTGACGCTGCCAGCCTGCAAAGGGGCCGCCGTCATATTCGATCCACAGGCGATATCTGGGCATC
>JAKFWO010000012.1 GCA_021731815.1 Hyphomonadaceae bacterium
CGCCATGACCATTCGCGCTCCCCGCGGAATGAACATAAGGCTGGTCCATGGAATCGACAGAGCCCGTGGGAAATTCGTCGTCCCCGTCCTCGCCATCGATATCGGAATCGTCTTCGGCGCGCTCATCGTCCCCGGAAGACCCTCGCACCATTCCGTCATTGCGATCACGAAGGGCGGGGTTCACCCCCTGCGGCATGGAAGCTGCGAGAATGCGGAAATAATGTTCCGCATGCTGAAGATAATTCTCGGCCATGACCCGATCGCCGCCCGAAGCCGAATCGCGTGCCAATTGCTGATATTTTTCGTATATATGCTGCGCAGAACCACGAATTTTGATTTCAGGCCCCGACGATTCAAAGGCTCTGTTCGAATTATGAACGGGTTTGCGCCCCCGTCCGCGTTGCCGCTTCATTGGTCATCCTGTTAGCGCGTTGTGCAACCGGTTCAAGCGTCCGCGCGCGCGCTTGCAAACCGTTTTGGCCGAACACCTGTGGTGTTTCCGTCCGGATCAATCATCCCGCACAGCAAAGCAGGGAATTGTCGTAAATCTTCCGTGAAAGAGTATGACCGTCAGAACGGGTCTCCAAGGTACGGAACTTCACCACACCGGAACCCGGACATTGTGCGTCCCGGACATTGTGCGTCCCGGACATTGTGCGTCCCGGGCGTTGTGCGTCCCGGGCGTTGTAAGACCGGTGCGTTGTAAGACCGGTGCGTTGTAAGACCAGTGCGTTGTAAGACCGGTGCGTTGTGCGTCCAGGGCCTGGCCCCGCAAGGCTCCCTTTCCGGGATTTGATCATCCTTGCCGGCAATGCCAGATCGCTGACGCCCGCTGCTTCCTGATCACATACGCCGGCTTTACGTCTTCCGACGCCACAAACAGCGAATCAGCCCAACAGCTCAGTGATAAGGCCACCATAGCGAGTCACCCCGCAAAGGAAAAGAGCTTCGCTGCAAACTGCAAGGCCTTCAGGAAATCCTGCGTCCCGCCAAAGCGCGCACATGGCCCGCCAGATCCGGCCATGAGGCAAACAGAACCAGTTCGCCCCTCGATTCAAGGGTCCGGGTGACGGATTCCTGCATGCCGGCACCGATCTCCACGATAAAATTACCTTTTTGACTCAACACCTTTGGAAGGTTTTGTGTAAGGCGGCGGTAGAAATCGAGACCGTCCGGCCCCCCATCGAGCGCGAGATGGGGTTCATGGTCGCGCACATCGGGAGCCAGCGTCGCGATCCCGGTGCGCGGAATATAGGGTGGATTGGAGATGACCAGATCGAAGCCCTGGGCAAGGTCATGGCCGAAATCGCCAACGCAAAAGCAGGCCCGCGCCGCCAGATCGCAGCGCCGTGCATTGGCCTGCGCTATCCCGAGTGCTGCCGGGCAAATATCCACGCCAACACCCGTCGCATCTGGCCGCGCATGGAGCAAGGCGAGCAGAAGCGCGCCGCTTCCGGTACCGAGGTCGAGAATACGCGGGGCCGCGTGCTCCTTGAGCAGGGAAATTCCCGCATAGACCAGCGCTTCGCTGTCGGCGCGCGGAATCAGGGTCGCCGGGCTCACCATGAGATCAAGACCGAAAAACTCCGTTCGGCCCAGAATATAGGCGACCGGCTCGAAGGCCTCGCGGCGGGCGGCGAATTCCCCGAGCCGCCGGACGTCGTTCCCGTCAAGTGGCCGATGGGGATCAGTGATGATGTCCAGCCGGGTTACACCGGTCGCTGCCTCAAGGAGGAGGCGCGCATCAAGGATGGGCGTTGCAATCCCGCGTTCTTCAAACCGCCGCCGCAGCGCCTTCCAGGCGGAGACCAGCGTCATTTCGCCCGCGCGCTCATCGGTCCAGGGATCGGGAAGCCCGTCTGCCACGCCTTCGGTCAGCCGGTTCATGCCGGATCCTCGCCCAAAGCCGCCAGGCGTCCTGCCTGATCCTCGCGTATCAGGGCCTCGATCACCTGGTCGAGCGCCGGGCCTTCCATGACCTCCGGCAGATTATAAAGCGTGAGCCCGATCCGGTGATCGGTCACCCGGCCCTGGGGGAAATTATAGGTGCGTATGCGTTCGGAACGGTCGCCGCCGCCCACCTGCCCCTTGCGCTCGGCAGCGCGTGCCGCATCGCGCTTGTCGCGCTCAAGATCATAGAGGCGGGCGCGCATCACCTTCATCGCCTGGGCGCGGTTCTGGTGCTGGGATTTCTCCTGCGCGATCACGACAATGCCGGTCGGCAGATGGGTCATGCGCACGGCCGAATCGGTCTTGTTGACATGCTGGCCGCCGGCGCCCGAGGCGCGCATGGTATCGATACGAATATCCTTGTCATTGATCTCGACCTCGACCTCCTCGGGCTCGGGCAGCACGGCGACGGTGGCTGCCGAGGTATGGACGCGCCCGCCGGCCTCGGTCTCGGGCACACGCTGCACCCGGTGAACACCCGATTCGAATTTCAGCCGCGCAAAGACGCCTTCGCCCGACACTTCCGCTACAGCTTCCCGAATTCCGCCGAGATCACTGTCATTGACCCCGACCAGTTCGAACCGCCAGCCGCGGGCGGCGGCATAGCGGCCATACATGCGCAGGAGATCGCCCGCAAACAGGGCCGCTTCCTCGCCCCCCGTGCCGGCGCGGATCTCGAGCATCGCATTGGCATTGTCGTCCTTGTCCTTTGGCACCAGAGCAAGGCGCAATTGGGCCGAGATCCCTGCGATCCGGGTCCGGGCATCCTGGCGTTCCTCGGCAGCCAGACCCTGCATCCCGGAATCGCCCACGGCTTCGGCAAACAGTGCTTCAGCCGATTCCGCGTCCCTCCGTGCGGCATCAAGCGCCCGCACCAATTGGGCGACGGCCGACAATTCGGCATGTTCGCGCGCCAGCCGGACGATTTCGGCCCCGTCAGCGGCGGCACCCATGCGGGCCTCGACCGCTTCAAAGCGATCGAGCACCAAAGCGAGGCGATGTTCCAGAGCGGGGGTCAACATGAGGCGTGCTCGATAAATCCGCTATCCCCGAAAAGCAAGCGCCCGAAACCGGTGTGTCCGAAAGCGCCAAGATCGCCGGGATGCCGGGATGCCGGGATGCGGGGATGCCCGGAATGTGACAGCATCACGACAATCGTGAAGAGTTTGGGGCCTCGAGCCAATTGCGAATCGTTGAACCTCATCTTACCCTTCACAGTGCGAAGGCGCTTTGCTGGACAAGACATATTCAGCGAAGCGATGTAGTCAGGAATTTAATGTATTCGGTGAATACTGGTTCCCTGGTCGTGCCGATTTTCACCGGCGCGTGCGACTCATTCGAGGACCCGCGGGCGACCACACAGAAATGGGCCGCAGCCAACGATTACAAGACCGGCAACGCTTACAAGACCGGCAACGCCTACAAGACCGGCAACGCCTACAAGACCGGACGGAATGGAATCCCGAACAGATTCCGGAACCAGCCCGGCCGAATACAGGAGGAAGCCCGATGATTATCCGATGGCTCACCCGCTTTTACGGAAGCTCAGGCGCGCCGCCCCATGACCGCGCGCCGACTTATGGACCGGGACCGGGGAATCGCCTTGTCCGGGGATCCTTGCCCCTCCTCGATGCGCAAGGCCGGACGCCCGCCCCGCGATTGATCCGCGAATATCTCGACCTCTGATTCCGGGCCCATTCCCCAGGCCATCCAGCCCAAAACGGCCATCTCGCCCGCTGTCATTTTGAAGCCCTGTTCCGCGAAACGAAGTTCTCGTGCAGTGCACCGCTTACGCAGGAAATCCTTGCGGGGTGCATTCTGGTTCGGGCTTTCCTGCCCGACGCGGGCAAGGGAGTTTTTACCCGACACAACGGGGTTCCACTACAACGGGGTTCCATTGCCACCACTGTGAAGCCTCAACAATGTGTCGAGACTTGGCATCCGGCGCATCCGCCCCGATCAAACCGGACCTGTTTGATCGGGGTCCGATGCGCTATCCCCGCGCGGCCAACGCGACGAAATCCCGCTTCGGTGCGCCCGTATAAAGCTGACGCGGCCGGCCGATCTTCTGGGAGGGATCCTCCATCATCTCGGTCCATTGCGCGATCCAGCCCACCGTGCGAGCCAGCGCAAACAGCACCGTGAACATGGAGACCGGGAAGCCCATCGCCGCCAGCGTGATCCCGGAATAGAAATCGATATTGGGATAAAGCTTGCGCCGGACGAAATAATCGTCGCTGAGCGCAATGCGTTCGAGTTCGACCGCGACCTCGAACAAGGGATCGTCCCTGCGCCCCATCTGGCCCAGCACTTCATGACAGCTTTGCTGCATCACCCGGGCGCGGGGGTCGTAATTCTTGTAGACGCGATGTCCGAAGCCCATCAGCCGCCGTTCCTGCCGCTTCACGCCATCGATGAATTCGGGAATGCGATCGACCGTCCCGATCTCGCGCAGCATCGTGAGCGCGGCTTCATTGGCCCCGCCATGCGCCGGTCCCCACAGACAGGCAATGCCCGCCGCGATACAGGCAAAGGGATTGGCCCCCGAAGATCCCGCCAGCCGCACGGTCGAGGTCGAAGCATTCTGCTCATGATCGGCATGGAGGATGAAGATGCGGTCCATGGCGCGCGCAAGCACCGGATTGGGGACATAATCTTCCGCCGGTACCGCAAAGCACATGCGCAGGAAATTCGCGGAATAATCCAGATCATTGCGCGGATAGACGAAGGGTTGCCCGATTGAATATTTATAGGCCATGGCCGCAATGGTCGGCATCTTGGCAATCAGGCGATGGCTCGCGACCAGACGCTGATGGGGGTCATTGATGTCGGTCGAGTCGTGATAAAATGCCGACAGCGCGCCCACGACGCCGACCATAATCGCCATTGGATGGGCGTCGCGCCGGAAGCCGCGGAAGAAATTATGCAATTGCTCGTGCACCATAGTGTGCAGCGTGATGTCGCGCGCAAATTTGGCGCTTTGGGCGGCATTGGGCAATTCGCCATGCAGCAGCAGGAAGCAGGTTTCGAGGAAGTTGGAATGGTCGGCCAATTGCTCGATCGGATAGCCGCGATAAAGGAGGATGCCCTCATCTCCGTCGATAAAGGTGATGCGCGATTCGCAACTGGCAGTCGAAGTGAAGCCCGGATCATAGGTGAAGGCCCCGGTTTCGGCGTAAAGCTTGCGGACATCGATGACATCGGGGCCGACCGAGCCGCCGAATACCGGCAAGTGAATTTCCCGTTCGCCCTGGATCAGGCGCACGGGGGGTTTCGCGGTGGCTGATGCGTCCATATCGCAGCTCCTTGGCAGAATTCCCTGCGCCCGATCGCGCCTGATTCCGTTGTTGGCACCGTTCTTAATCCTCACCCTTGGCCGGGGCAAGCCGGCGGGGCGCAGACGTGATCCAGAATCCGCGCGCGACTTTCATCGATTCCCAGCGCATAGAGCATTGCCGCAAGGTCCGGCGAGGCGATTCCCCCTGTCAGCGCGGCGCGTAAGGCCGGGCCGAAGGCACCAAAGCCGATTCCCTCCTGCGCCACAAATTCCTTGAGCCCGCGCTCGATCGCATCCATTCGCCACGCATCGGGGAATGTTTCGGGCGCTCCGAGAAATTCCACGTAGCGGCCGAGCCGCAATTGCGTCTCAGGATTTGCCAGCAATTCCCGCGCCTTGTCCGTCAGTGGCACGGGCCGTCTGAGAGCAAGAAACGCGGCCTGCGCCGCCAGTTCCCGCAAGGTCCGCGCGCGAAGCTTCAGGGACGGCATGGCTTTCACGAGCCCCGCGCGCAATCGGGGACGGTCGGCCGGGTCAACATTCTCCATGAAGCCGATTGCCAGATCGGCAAGCCGCGCATCATCGGCGGCCTTGAGATAATGGGCGTTCACCGCCCCGATCTTGTCGGCGTCGAGCCGTGCGGGCGAGCGCCCGATACCTTCCAGCGAGAACAGCTTCACCGCCTCTGCGCGGGTCAGGAATTCGTGATCCCCCTCCGCCCAGCCCAGCCGCAACAGATAATTGCCCATGGCCTCGGGCAGATAGCCCATGTCGCGCCATGCCTCCACCCCCAGCGCGCCATGCCGCTTGGACAGTTTCGCGCCATCTGCCCCGTGAATAAGCGGCACATGCGCATAGACCGGCCGGCTCCAGCCCATTCCGGTGATGATCTGCACCTGACGCCCGGCATTGGTCAGGTGATCGACGCCGCGAATGACATGGGTGACCCCCATGTCATGGTCATCGACCACCACCGCGAGCATATAGGTTGGCGCGCCATCGCTGCGCAGCAAGACCATGTCGTCGAGTTCCGAATGCTCGAACACCACATCGCCCTGCACCTTGTCGGCGATCCGTGTCTCGCCGCTTTCGGGCACGCGGAGCCGGATGACGAAAGGCGCACCGGTATCGGGCGGCGTGCCGCCATTGCGCCAGGGCGACCGGAAGGCCGCCATAAACGGCTCCGCTTCCGCCCGCAGGGCCTGCGCCCGGGACCCGTCGCCGGCGAGATCGGCAGTCCTTGCGTCATCGAGCAAATCCCGCCCGCGCTGGCGGCGGAATTCCAGTTCCGCGGCCGGAACATAGCAGCGAAACGCCGCCCCCCGCGCCACCATTTCCAGCGCGATCTCGCGATGGCGTTCGGCGCGCGTGCTCTGGAACAGCGGCGGCGCATCGGAATCGAGCGCGAGCCAGCCCAGCCCGTCGAGGATGGCGTCCACCGCCGCTTGCGTCGAGCGCTCGCGGTCGGTGTCCTCGATGCGCAGCAGGAACTGCCCGCCATGCCGGCGCGCAAACAACCAGTTGAACAAGGCAGTTCGGGCACCGCCAATATGCAGAAATCCGGTCGGCGATGGCGCAAAACGGGTGACAATGTTCATTTTCGTTCCTGCGATTGCCACAAGGAAGCTCCCCTCTTCCGGCCAAGGCCGGCTTCGCGGGGGCGGGGTGGACGGGTGGATCCGGTCCCGGACTTATCACGCCGCTCCGATGTGGTAATGGTCTGATCTGTTGATGGCCAGCGGCAGCAAAGCAGGACGCGACCCGTTTTACGAAGATGCGCCCATCCCTTCGAATCTGACCAATAAACAGCGACCATGCCATTATTTCCGTTCCCGACAGGTCACAGACCGACCAGCCCGGGAAGACCGAAATCGGGTCTGGCCACCGGGCGCGCGCTGTGGGTCGGGATCCTGCGCCACCAGCGCGGACGCTCGGGCAATTGGGTGCCGGTACTGTTCGGGCTGGGTGCCGCTGCCTTTTTCGCGGCACCGGATGCCATGCCCGGCTGGAAGCTGGCGATCATGGGTGCCGGTCTCTGCGCCGGACTCGCCATTTTCGCGGCCCGCAATTCCACCCTTGCGCGCTGGCTCCCGCCGCTTTCGGCCCTGTTTCATTGCGGCTTCTGGTTCCTGCTGGGGCTGGGTCTGATCCTGTTGCGGGTGGAGGCGCTGATGGCCCCAGCACCCCACATCGATGCCGCCCCCCGGACACTCCGCTTCCATGTGGTTGACGCGGCCCGCAATGCCCGCGGCTTCCGGGTGACTGCGCGGCTGGAAGCCCCCTTTCCCGGCCGGCCTTATGCCACGCTGAGCCTGTCGGCCAATAATATAGACCTCATCAGGCCGGGTGCGGCCCTGCGCTGTCGCGTCATCCTGCGGCCCCTTCGCGATCCCCGCCTGCCCGGCGATTTCGATGAGGCCCGTTTCGGCTTTTTCCGCGGCATCGGCGCGGCGGGCTTTGCACTCGGTCGCTGCTCGCCGGGGGGCTATGCGCCGCCCGAGGGCTTCGCCGCGCGGGTCGAAATCACGCTCGCAAAGATCAAGGGCGATCTTGCCCGGGCGGTGGCGGCGCGGATCGGCGGGGCGGAGGGTGCCTTCGCCGCCGGTCTGCTGGTCGGCGATCGCTCTTTGCTCACGCATGAAGACGCCGAAATGTTCCGCGCCTCCGGGCTCGCCCATCTGCTCGCGGTGTCGGGCATGAATATGTGGCTGCTGGGCGGTGCCGTCATGTTCCTGTTGCGCTGGGGGATCGGCGGCTGGCCGATCCTCGCGCGCCATATTCCCGCGCAGAAAACGGCGGCCTTCGGCGCGCTTCTGGCCTGCACCGCCTATCTGGCGATCTGCGGCCCCTCGGCGGCCACGTTGCGGGCGTTTGTGATGGCGGCGATTGCGCTGATCGCCATCCTGATCGGCCGGCGGGCAATCTCCATGCGCGGCCTTGCGATCGCGGCTCTGATCGTGCTGTTCCTGCGCCCGGAATCGGCGATCGATCCCGGATTTCACATGTCCTTTGCGGCATCGGCAGCGCTCGTCGCGCTCTATGAAAGCCAATGGGCCCGCCGCCCGCAAGAGGCCGATCTGCCGCCAGGCTTTGCTGAAAGCGCGCTGCGCTTTGTGGCGCTCAGCTTCGGGGCGAGCCTCGTGGCCGGGGCCGCCACCGCACCCGCCGCCACCTATACTTTTCATCAGGCAGCAAGCTGGGGATTTTTCGCCAATATCGCGGCCGCGCCGATTCTGACCTTCATCATCACCCCCGCCGCATTGCTGAGCCTGCTGCTCAGCCCCTTCGGGCTCGAGGCTGCGCCTGTGGCCGTGCTGCGGGCCGGGCTCCATTCCATTCTCGCGGTCGGGCGGGCGGTGGCGTCCGCGCCGTTTGCCATTGCGCCGATCGGCGTGTTTCCGGGGCTGACCTTTCTGCTGCTGACGCTGTCGCTGTATTGGGCCTGTCTGTGGCGCGGCGGATTGCGTCTCGGCGCGCTGCCAATTGGCCTCGCCGCTCTGGTCTGGGCGCACAGCCATGCGCTGACCGGAATTTTCCGCGCCGATGGCGAAATCTATGCCCTGAGGACCGCCGACGGCCCGCAAACCTTTGCTGGCCCGCGACACCGAAGGGCACTCGCCGATTATCGCGAGGCGCTCGGCCTGCCGCGAGATCTGCGCCCCTCGCCGGAACCGCACCCCGTTCCGGCCAGCATTTTTTCCGGACCGGAAGTGATCCTGATCGCGCGCGTTCCTGGTGGCGGGACGAGGCAAAGCGTCTACGCGCCGCCGCCGGGGCCGTGGCGACGCGTTTCTGCTGCGCAATCCGGCGGTTCTGCGCAGGAAGATTTTTGACATATAAAGATATCCGTATATCTTGATGACATGGAGCGCAGCTTTGAAACCCTGATCGGCGTGCTGAAGGCGGCGGCGGAGCCCACCCGGCTACGTGCCCTCGCGCTGCTGCGCGGCGGGGAACTCAGCGTCGGGGAACTGACGCAAATCCTCGGCCTGTCCCAGCCGCGCCTGTCCCAGCACATGAAATTGCTGACTTTGGCAGGGCTGGTCGAGCGTTTGCCGGAAGGTGCCTGGGTATTTTACCGCCTCGCGCCCGATGGTTCCACCCGCGCGATGGCCGAAACGATTTTCAGCTTTTTCCCGGAAAGCGATTCCATTCTGGCGCGCGATGAGGAGCGGCTTGCCGAAGCCCGTGCCCAACGCCGCGCCGCAGCGCAGGCCTATTTCGAACACGCCGCGGGGGAATGGGACCGCCTCCGTGCCGAATTCTATCCGGGCGTCGATATGGAAGAAGCGATCCGCGCGGCCGTCGGCCCCGGCCCCTTCGATTTCATGGTCGATCTGGGCACCGGCACCGGCAGGCTGCTCGAGGCCTTTGGCGACCGTGTCAAGGCGGCCGAGGGGATCGACCTCTCCCATCCCATGCTCCAGATCGCGCGCGCCAATCTCGAAGCGGCCGGCCTGTCCCGTTTGCGGGTGCGCAAGGGCGATATCCTCGATCTGCCGCTCGCCGATGAATGCGCGGACCTCGTGACCATGCAACAGGTGCTGCATTATCTCGACCAGCCCCAAAGGGCGGTGGCCGAGGCGCTGCGTATCGCCAAGCCGGGCGCGACCATCGCCATCGCCGATTTCGGCCGCCATGAATTCGAGGCCCTGCGCACCGAACACGCTCATCGCCGGCTCGGCTTCAATGACGAGGAAATCGACAATTGGGCCCGGGCTGCGGGTGGCAGCAAGGTGACGCGCTGCCGGCTCGCCGAGCCTGCGGGGCAGTCGGGGGCACCGCCGGTGCTGATCTGGACCATTGTCAAGGCAGCGCGGCCATGAGCACTCTTCCCCCCGCCCCCGACATTTCCATATCCTTCGAATTCTTTCCGCCGAAAAGCGAGGAAGCGGAGGCCCAATTATGGCGGACCATTGCTGCGCTCGAACCCTTTGCCCCGCGCTTTGTGTCGGTGACCTATGGGGCCGGCGGCTCGACCCGCGAACGCACCCACCGGACGCTGACGCGCATCAGGCAGGAAACCGGGCTCGAACCGGCCGCCCATCTCACCTGTATCGGGGCGGGGCGCGCGGAAATCCTCGACATTGCCGACCAATATTGGGCGAATGGCGTGCGCCACATCGTGGCCCTGCGCGGCGATCCTCCGGGTGGGCCGGGGGAAGATTTTGTGGGCGCGGCCGACGGCTTTGCCAATGCCACCGAACTCACAGCGGGACTATGCGCAGCACATCCGTTTGAAATCAGCGTCGCCTGCTATCCGGAGGGCCATCCCGAAAGCCCCTCGTTCGCCCATGACATCGCTGTGCTGAAGGCCAAGCAGGATGCGGGCGCGACGCGCGCCATCACCCAGTTCTTCTTTTCGATCGAGCCGGTTCTGCGCTTTGTCGATGCCGCGCGCCGGGCGGGGATTACCATCCCGATCGTGCCGGGCATCATGCTCCAGCCCAATTTCGCCGGGCTGTCGCGCATGGCGAAATTATGTGGTGCCACGATGCCCGACCAGATCGCGGCGGCGTTTCACGGGCTCGAGGCCGATCCTGAGGCGCGGATGCTGGTGGCCGCCACGATCGCGGCTGAAATCGCAGTCAAATTGCGCGCCGAAGGCTTTGCGGATTTCCATTTCTACACGCTCAACCGCCGGGAACTGGCGGCCGCGCTCTGCCGGTTGCTGGGCCGGCGCATGAAACCGACCGGGACGGCGGACGTCACAGCCAAACCTGCAACCCGGCAAACAGGATGAAACCGATGACCGAAGGAATTGCGGAGCGACTCGCTGCGATCGCTGCGTCGCGGATCCTGATCCTCGATGGCGGGTTCGGTACCGAATTGCAGCGCCTCGGGCTCGGGGAAGCCGATTACCGCAATGCCGATCTCGCCGGGCATGAAGCGCCACTCAAGGGCAATCACGATATCCTTGCGCTGACCAGACCTGATGTCCTGCGCAATCTTCACGATTCCTATTTCGCGGCGGGTGCGGATTTTGCCAGCACCAATACGTTCAGCGCGACGGCAATCGCCCAGGCCGAATATGGCCTCGCCGGATCTGCGCCCCGCATCGCTCTGGAAGCTGCCCGCATCGCCCGGGAATCGGCCGATGAATGGAGCCGCAAAACACCCGCCCAGCCCCGCTTCGTCGCCGGCTCGATCGGCCCGCTCAACAAGACCCTGTCGCTGTCGCCCGATGTCAATGACCCGGCATTCCGCGCCGTGGATTTCGACGATGTCTACACGGCCTATGCCGAACAGATCCGCGCGCTGGCAGATGGCGGGGCGGATGTGCTGCTGCTGGAAACCGTGTTCGATACGCTCAATGCCAAGGCAGCGATCAAGGCCGCGCTCGATCTGTTCGAGGGCCCGCTCGATCCCATGCCGCTATGGATCTCCGGCACGATCACCGACCGCTCCGGGCGGACATTGTCGGGACAGACGGTCGAGGCCTTCTGGCATTCGATCCGCCATGCCGAACCCTTTGCCGTCGGGCTCAATTGCGCGCTCGGGGCCGATCTGATGCGGCCCTTCATCGTAGAACTGGCGCAAATCGCCGACACGCTGGTCTCGGCCTATCCCAATGCCGGCCTGCCCAATTCCATGGGCGAATATGACGAGGGACCCGGCGAAACCTGTGCCCATCTCGCAAGCTGGGCCCGCGAAGGGCTCGTGAATATTCTGGGCGGATGTTGCGGCACGACTCCTCACCACATCGCCCATATCGCGAAGGCGGCAGCGCAGATCGCGCCACGCGAAATTCCCCGCAAGCCGGCGGCGCTGCGACTTTCGGGCCTTGAGCCCTTTACCTCGCTTGCAGCCCTGTGAGCCTTGCTCTGCCTCCGTTCCGCCAATATCGCCTGTGAAAAAGCGCCCCGAATGACATTTGCGAATTTCATCAATATTGGCGAGCGGACCAATGTCACCGGCTCTGCCCGGTTTCGCAAGCTGATCGAGGCCGGCGATTATCCGGAAGCCTTGCGCATCGCGCGCGCCCAGATCGAGGCCGGTGCCCAAATCATCGACGTCAATATGGATGAGGGTCTGCTCGATTCGACCAAAGCGATGACCACCTTCATGAAGCTGATCGCCAGCGAACCCGATATCGCGCGGGCGCCGATCATGATCGACAGCTCGAAATGGGAGGTGATCGAGGCCGGCCTGAAATGCGTGCAGGGCAAGGCCATCGTCAATTCGATCTCGCTGAAGGAAGGCGAGGCGATCTTTCTCGAACAGGCGAAGGCCGTGCGCCGTTACGGGGCGGCCGCCGTAATCATGGCCTTTGACGAACAGGGTCAGGCCGACAGCGTGGAGCGCAAATTCGACATCTGCGCGCGCGCCTTCCGCCTGCTGACCACCAAAGCGCGTTTCCCGGCCGAGGACATCATCTTTGACCCGAACATCTTTGCGGTCGCGACCGGAATCGAGGAACATAATGACTACGCCCAGGCATTTTTCGAGGCCGTGCGGCTGATCAAGCATCACTTGCCGGTGGCGCGGACCTCGGGCGGGGTGTCCAATGTCAGCTTCGCCTTTCGCGGCAACGAGCCGGTCCGCCGGGCCATGCATTCGGTCTTTCTTTACCACGCCATTCGCGCCGGGCTCGATATGGGCATCGTCAATGCCGGCGATCTGCCGGTCTATGACGAGATCGATCCCGAATTGCGGCAATTGGCCGAGGACGTCATCCTCAACCGCGATCCGGGTGCCACCGAACGCCTTGTCGCTGCCGCACCCAAATTCAAGGGCCAGAAGCCCGCCGACAAGGCAGAGGATCATGTGTGGCGCGGCCTGCCGGTGGCCGATCGTCTCGCTTATGCCCTCGTCCACGGGCTCAATGAGTTTGTCGTGGCGGATACGGAGGAAGTGCGGCTCCTCGCGCGGTCCCCGCTCGATGTCATCGAAGGCCCGCTGATGGCGGGCATGAACAAGGTCGGCGACCTGTTTGGCGCGGGGAAAATGTTCCTGCCCCAGGTCGTCAAATCGGCGCGCGTCATGAAACAGGCGGTCGCCCATCTCATTCCCTTCATCGAAGCGGAAAAGGAAAAAAGCGGACTGGCGCAGTCATCGCGCGGCAAAATCGTGCTCGCCACCGTGAAGGGTGATGTCCATGACATCGGCAAAAACATTGTCGGCGTGGTGCTGCAATGCAATGGCTATGACATTATCGATCTCGGCGTGATGGTGCCGGGCGAGCGCATCCTCGAGGCCGCGCGCGAACATGGTGCCGACATGATCGGCCTGTCGGGTCTGATCACGCCAAGCCTTGACGAAATGGCCCAATTCGCCGCCGCCATGACCCGGGCGGGGCTCGATCTGCCGCTGCTGATCGGTGGGGCGACCACCTCGCGCACCCATACGGCGGTCCGGATCGAGCCGGCCTATTCCGCAGGCCCCGTGATCCATGTGAATGATGCCTCGCGCGCGGTCGGCGTGGTCGGCGCGCTGATGAATCCCGCCGAGCGTGAAGGCTTCTGGCAGGCCGCGAAAACCGAATTGGCGGATGCGCGCGCGGCCTATGCCCGCGGCCGCGAGACCCGGACGCGACTACCACTGGCCGAAGCCCGCAAGCGCCGCTTCGTTCCGGACTGGCAGCGCCACCCGCCGGTGATTCCGGCGCGTCCCGGCGTGCATGCGATCGCGCCCTGGCCGCTCGCGGATCTCGTTCCCTGTATCGACTGGACTCCCTTTTTCTCCTCCTGGGATCTGGCGGGAGCCTATCCCGCCATTCTGACCGATGATGTGGTCGGCCCGGCCGCACGCACCTTGTTCGACGACGCCGGGGTCATGCTCGCCAAAATGATCGCCGAGGGCCAGATCGAGGCACGGGCGGTTTTCGGCTTCTGGCCGGCCGCTGCCGAGGGCGATGACATCGTGGTGTTTGCCGACGATACGCGCCGCACCGGGATTGGCCGGTTTCACACCTTGCGCCAGCAGATCGACAAGGCGGGACCCGCTTATGCGCTGGCCGATTTCGTCGCACCGCTGGCAAGTGGCATTGCCGATCATGTCGGCGGGTTTTGCGTGACGGCGGGCATTGGCGAGGATGCCCGATCCTCGGCACTCATCGCGGCCAATGACGATTACGGCGCGATCCTCGGCAAGGCGCTGTGCGACCGGCTGGCGGAGGCTCTCGCCGAGCGTCTGCACCAAAGGGTGCGGCGCGAATTCTGGGGTCATGCGCCGGACGAGGCCCTGTCGCCATCCGACCTCATCGCGGGGAAATATCAGGGCATCCGCCCCGCACCCGGCTATCCCGCCCAGCCCGACCACACGGAAAAGGCGACCCTGTTCCGCCTGCTGGACGCCGAAGCCCGGATCGGGGTGCAGCTGACCGAAAGCTTCGCCATGCACCCGGCGGCTTCGGTGTCGGGCCTCTACCTCGCCCATCCGGAATCGATTTATTTCGGCGTGGGGCGGATCGGGCGCGATCAGGTCACAGACTATGCGCAGCGCAAGGCCTGGCCGCCGGCGACCGCCGAGCAATGGCTGCGCCCGATCCTCGCTTATGAGCCGGAATAAGCCGGGCGAGCCTCCGGGGGAGTTTCGCGCGTCAGCGACCGGCAGTCGCCGGCTGGGGTCCCGATGATGATGCTGCGGCAGCCGGCTCAGCAGGCACTTTGGCGGCAAGATGTTGGGCGAGAAAACGCTCGGTATGTTCGAGCAGCGCAATCCGCGTTTCCCCGATCGACAACCAATGGTCGTCTCCGTTCAGCTCGATCAGGGTAACGGGCTTGCCGGCCGCCTTGAGGCGTCGTTCCATCAGCCGCGATTGCTCGACATTGACGACGGTGTCTTCCTTGCCATGAAGCAAAAGGATCGGTGCCCGTGCCGCATCCGCGTGCCGGGCGGGCGATATCGCCTTGATCCGGTCGGCATCGGCCGCCGGGTCACCAATCGACAATTTCCAGTAATCCACGGTCGAAGATTCTCTGCCGTTCCGCTCAACCGCCCGGGAAAGCATTCCCAGTGGATCGGAGACCCCGGCGATACTGATCGCGCAGGAATATAATTCGGGCGTCAGCGTGGCACCCGCCAGTGCGGCATAACCACCATAGCTCGCGCCCATGATACAAATGCGTTCCGGATCTGCGATGCCCGCGCGGATGAGCGCTTTCACCCCGTCCGTAACATCATTTTGCATTACGCCGCCCCATTCCCGCCAGCCAGCGCGTTCCCAGGTTCGGCCAAATCCCTTGGATCCCCGAAAATTCGGTTGCAAAACAGCATAGCCGCGCGAGGCCAGAAATTCAGCGATGAAATCGAACTCGAGATGATCGCGCGCTGCCGGACCACCATGCGGAAACACGACCATCGGAAGCTTCTTGCCGGGAACACCGGCGGGCAAGGTAAGATAAGCAGGGATTCCAACCTTGTCGCGCGCCTTGTACTTGATGGCCTGACGCTCACCCAACTCGATATTCATCAGTTCTGGATATTGAGAGGTAATGAAAATCAATTTCTGAGCGGTACGGTCATACAGATAATAGGCCGGGACCCCATTATCCGCTTCACCCTCGACAAGAAATTTCGACTTTTCCTTATCCCAGGACACAAGTGAAAATGAAGCGCCATTAAAAAATTTTCCGATCACCTTCCGGGTTTCGATCAGGTCATTGTCGAAAAACACCTGTTTTTCCTCATCGGTGTTCAGCAATACGCCGACAATCGTGTGAGACGCTGGATCAATTATTGCGCCAGAAAACTCCACCCCAGGTATTTCAAAACGCTTTTTTGGAGTAAGGTTTTTTCGATCATAGGTCAGCAAGGACGGAAAATCTGTACCTTGCTCTGCTTCGACAGATACAAATTCCCCCGTTCCATCAATCAAACGCGAAAAGAAAGGATTTCCACCTGTGAGTCCTTGCCGTTTGATTGCAGAACGCCAATTAGATCCTTCCTTGACAAAGAATTCGAAGGTGTTGTTGGCATCGGATTCATCAACCCGCGCAACCACTTCGCCATTTTCATCAAGAACATATTCGCGCGTCTTGCTGTTTCCGTGGTGGCGAAGCACCATCCGGCCTGTCGTCAAATTCACATCATAAAGATTATACACTCTGGTGCTGGTTTCGACTTCAAAAGCAGCCATCGGAATCGTGCGCTCGGTCGACTTCAGGGTTTCGTCAATCCGTTTCGACCAAACTGTGAATGCTGTATTGAGCCAGGACGATTCAAAATCATGGCCAAGCATTACCTGATCTTTTCCATCCAACGAAACCGAAATGAACCGATAATATTCCCTCAAACCAGTTCGATTCGATGAATTGACTCCAATCTGACCTTTAAACGGATTAACTGCTTCGCTCATTTCAACCAGAACCCGATCATTCGCAGGAAACACCACCCTCCGAACCTTTCCTCCCTCTGGTCCCACTCTAACGCTACCAACCGGCTTCAGATCAGGGATGGACAGGAAAATGGCTCCCCGGTTCTCACCTGTGGCCATGATCAGCGCCACATGCTTGCCGTCGGGAGAGACCGCACCACTGGAAACCATGGGAAGCTTGCCATAAACATTTGCGGGGAGTGGAGCCTTGCCGGAATTTTCTTCGGCAAGCGCCATTGGCACCAGGCCAGGCCCGAGGATAATCATCAGCGCAAGGCAGCCTGCGGCCGCCTTTCGCCAGACGCTCCGGTTTTCGCGTCGGAGGATTTCCCGCGCATTCACGGAAAACCCGGGATTGGCTTGTGGTGTGCGTGCCATGAAATCCACCCATTGGCCGGATTCAAGGAGCGAGCAAATCCGCCCCTTTTCCAATGAAGGTACAGAATGCCTCAATCCCGATCGGATTCAAGCCATGCAACGCATTTGCCAAAATGAAGCTCCGTTGGTGAAGTCCGCAGCGGAACCCGCTCACAATCCCCCCGAAGCCCCACGCAATTCACTCACAAATTCATAGCGCTCGCCACGATAGGCCGAGCGGGTGAGTTCAACCGGCCTGCCATCGGCGCGCCGTGTCAGGCGCTCGATGCGCAGAATTTCGTCGCCTTCCTTGACGCCCAACAGCTTCGCCTCATTGGGTCCCGCAAGGGCTGCCCGAATTTTCTGCCGGCCGCTGACCGGCCGATTGCCCAATTCCGCCAGCGCCTTGTAAAGCGAGTGCCCAAGGGCTCCGATTTCGGGCAGCATTTCGGCCGGAACCACCGCATTTTCGATGGCGAGCGGCTCGCCATCCGCCATGCGCACGCGGTTGAGCCGCAATACGCTTTCCTCCCCCTCCAGTTCGAGCAAGCGGGCTTCCTCCTCGCTCGCCACACCCTGCGTCTTCGACACCCATAAGGTGGTCGTTGTCTCGCCCCGCGCTTCGGCGTCCTCGCTGAAACCGGTGAGCCAGGAACCCGGGGCCTGAATACGCGGGGTGACATAGGTGCCCGAGCCCTGACGGCGGGTCAGCATCCCCTCCTCGATCAGCAATTCGATCGCCTTGCGCACCGTCACGCGCGATGCCCCCATCAGGGTGCATAAATCGCGCTCCGAGGGCAGGGCCTCGCCCGCGACATTCTTGCCTTCGACGATTTGCGTCCGCAGGCTCTGGGCAAGCTGCATATAGATTGGCGAATGGCGATGGGCAGCCCGGGGCTTGTTGCGGGCCGAATTCATCGGGGCACCTCCCCATCTGCGTCGAGTGCCGCGTCGAGTGCCGCGCGGAGCGTGCCGCCATGGGCGGCCAGCCGCGCATTGGCTTCCGCCGGGCTCTTGCCCATGGCGACCAGCACCGCCGCCTTGATATTGCCATCCGTTTGCTCAAGCGCGCACCGGGCCACATCCTCGGGGCAGCCGGCCAACGAGGCCACCATGGCCTGCGCGCGCGCCAGCAATTTCTCGTTAGAAATCTGCATATCGACCATCAGCCCGCGATAGACGCGCCCGAGACGCAGCATGATCGTGGTCGAGAGGATGTTCAGGATCGCCTTTTGCGCGGTTCCCGCCTTCATGCGGGTCGAGCCCGCGATGATCTCGCTGCCCGTCGCCGCGAGCAGCCCATATTCGGCCGCCGCCAGAATGGGAGCCCCGGGATTATTGGCCACCGCGATGGTCAGCGCGCCGGCCGCGCGCGCGGAATCGATCACCGCAAGCGTGAAGGGGGTACGCCCGCTGGCGGCGACGCCGATGACCACATCCCCATGCCCGACCTGTGCCTCGGCCACCGCCATTCGCGCGGCCGGCATGTCGTCTTCGGCCCCTTCCGCGCTGTGCGACAGGGCCGCGATCCCGCCCGCCAGCAGATGGACGAGGCGCGTATCCGGCCAGCCAAAAGTCGGGCCGAGCTCCACCCCGTCCTGAACCGCGACCCGGCCCGAGGTCCCGGCACCGGAATAAACGAGCCGCCCGCCCGCCGCGAGCCGCAATGCCGCCGCATCGGCCGCCGCCGCGATCGCCCCGGTGGTCGCCCGGACTGCGGCCAGTGCCGCCAGCTGCCCGTCAAGCATTGCCTCGACCGCCCTGATCGTCGGCCAGCGGTCGAGATCGACGAAATCGGGATCATGATCTTCAGTCGTGGGCATGGCCAAGGCTTTCACTGCGCGCAGGCTTCGTCTTTCCCAGCATACAGATCGCCATTGCGATTCCGGTACCGATGCAGAGTTGCCATGGAAACGCGATGCGCTTCAGCATGTCGGGCAGCCCCAATTGGTCGACGACAATGCCCTGAAAACACAGGATCACCAGGAAGCCCCCGATCAGCGCCGCAATCACCGAGGCCGATGACCCCCGCTTCGTGAACACCGCCGTCGCATACACGCCCAACAGCCCGGAATAGGCGAATGCCATGACGCCGAGCACAAAATCCAGCAATGGCAGATTGCTGTATCGCTGCCAGTAATAGCACAGGATTGACATCGCAAACAACACAAACCCGATAAGCACCGTTGCGACACGTCCCGCCAGAACATAATGCGATTCCGCCCGCTTTGCCCGCCGATCCCTCAGCGGCCGGTAGAAATCATTGACGAGAACCGCCGACATCGAGATCAGCCCCGAATTGATCGCCGCCGCCGCGATGACTCCCACGGTCACCAGACCACGCAGACCGGGCGGGATTTCACTCAGGATGAAATGCATGAAGACGGTGATCTTCTCGCCGGCGAAACTGGTCGCCACTTGCGCATCGTCGCGGGCCATCAGCTCGGGTCGCTCATAGAATACATGCAAAAGCGAGCCGATCATCAGGAAGATCACGATGACCGGAATCGATGCCCAGACCGAGACAAGCAATGCCCGCGATCCGTCGCGCGCATTGTCACAGGCCAGAAGGCGCTGCGTCGTATCCTGATCGAGCCCGGAATTCCCGACATTGAGCAAGGTGATCCCGGTGACGATGGCCAGCAGCGAAAAGGTCTTTTCAAACCCGGGCGAGAAATCGAGGACCTGAAGCTTGTCCACGGTTTCCCCGTTTGGGGTGGCTGCGGGCGAGAGCTGCAGGGCCCCGATGATCTCGGGGATGGAGGCCGGGATCTTCCCGAGCAGGAAGACCAGCACCACGATCGCCGCCCCGACATAGAGGATGACCTGGACAAGATCGCTCCAGATCACCGCATTGAGCCCGCCCATGAAGGTGAAAGCGATCCCGAACACCAGCAGCACCAGAGAGGCAATCACGAGGTGCCCGGGCTCGATATCGAGGAACAGCACCATGGAAACGGCGATGGCCGCGAGATAGAGCCGTGCTCCGCTGGCAAAGACCCGTCCCACCAGATACATGGCCCCCGCCGCGCGGCGGGCCACCACATCATAGCGTTGCTCGAGCAGCTCATAGACCGTCGACGCCCCCATGGCATAAAAGCGCGGAATGAGCACCCGGGAGACGATGAGTGCGGCCAGCATCGCGCCGATCACCCCCGCCAGATAAGTGTAATTGCCCCGGAAACTGTTATCGGGCACGCCGAGAAAGGTCGCGGCCGATTGGGTGGTCGACAACACCGACACCGCCACAAGCCAGGTGGGTGCCCGGTGGCTGGCCAGAAAATAATCATCCGCCGTCCGGATCCGGCGTCGCGTGGCAAGAAACCCGGCCAGTGCCAGAATCGCCACATAGCCCGCAAGGATTGCCCAATCGAGCCCCGTGAAAACTGGCCCCGTGAAGACTGGCCCGGTCAAGGCAGCTTCGCCGATGCCGGAATCAGCGATGGGGGCTCCGAATGCACCTTTTTCCGTTCCCGATCCCGACTTTCGGAGCCATGCATCGCCTGCACCTCTGCCGGATCAGAATTTATACGCGGCACTGAAGCCGAAGCGCCGCCCGATCACGTCATAGGTGTTGGGGAATGTATTGAAGTTTTCCTGATTGGAGCCCGCGATCGGCGGTTGCTTGTCGGTGAGATTGTCGATGCCGACAGTGAGGCTGAGACCAAAATCGAGGTCATAGCTGGCCGCGATGTCGATATAATCCTGCGCCGACAACCGGCTGGTCGCAGCGACCGCCCCATTATTGCGGACCGTGCCGATGCGCTGCCAGCTGGCTTGCAGCGTCAGCGCGCCGACATCCCACGCCCCCGAAATGAGGTGGCGATAATCGGCCTGGACATTGGAATCGATCGCGCACGCTGTTCCGAATGTGCCCGCGCAATCGATCACCGGCGTGAACTGGCTGTTCTGGCGGGTCTGGCCGAACACGAAGCTGCCGGCATAACGAACGGTCAGGGCACCATGGCCGCCCAGTTCCAGCCGGTAGCGCGCTGAGACGTCGAGCCCGTCCACCGTAAAGCGCGACACATTTCGGTCGGTAACGTCAGCCAGCGCGATCTGTCCATTGGCCCCGCGCGGAACCAGCGCGCAGAGCGGATTGTCAGCCACGGGATTGGTCACATAACAATCACGCGCGGCCGCTTCGGGAAAGATCACGAACAGGCCGCCATCGATGTCAATGTCGAAATAATCGACCGAGACCGACAGACCCTTGAGGAAGCGCGGATTGAACACGGCACCGATCGTGTAGCTCGTCGCCTCTTCGGGCAGCAGATCGGGATTGCCGCCAAAGATGAACAAGGCCGAACCGACATTGGTCACGAAGGGCGCGGACGGCGCGCCAAAGCGCGCGCATTGAGCCACATTGGCACCCGTGAGGGCCGGATTGCTGCACGGATCGACCAGCACGCCGCTGGCCACCCGGGGCGCGAGCGCGATGCTGGCGATCGGGCCAAACAATTCCCCGACATTCGGCGAGCGGATCGAGGTCTGATAGCTGCCACGCAGGCGGAAATCATCGACGACGATCCAGTTTGCCCCGATCTTCCAGGACCCGGAATTGCCGGAGGTCGAGAAATCGGAAAAGCGGTATCCGCCCTCGATATCGAATTGCTGCACCAGCGGCAGGTTTGAGAGCACCGGTACGCGCCCTTCAACGAAGAATTCCTTCACATTGAAACCGCCAATGATCGAGGGGCGCGTGCCCTGCTCGAAGGTCTGGCCGGTCGCGACGAGGCCATCATTGTCCTCGCGCGCCTGTTCATTGCGATATTCGAAGCCGAGAACGAGTTCGATCGGCCCCGCCGGCAATTCGAAAATGCCCGCACTGGTGCCGTTGAGCGTGAACCCGGCTACCGTCTGTTCGCGCAACCGGTCGCGATTGACCGGAACCGTGATGAAGCCCACCGCGGCGGCGCTGAGCGCATTGGGGCCAAACAGATTGGCCGGTGCGCAGGAATTGCTCGGGTCAACGCAGACCGGCTCGCCCGCGGCATTGACCGTCGCATTGGCCGCCTGGAGGAGCCGCGCCGGCAGGCCATCGCCGCTGATGCGATTGCTTTCATCCGAACGCCCGTATTGGACATAGGCATCATAGCTGAGCGAGGGGAACAATTCCCCCCGAAAGCCGATCTGCCCCTGGGCATTGGTGCGGTTGGTATCACGGAGGGTCGGGCCGAATTCGGCAAAGGACCGCGCCACGCTGACCGTTGCTTCGCCGGTCGGGCCAAAGGTCAAGGCCGAGCGGATGGCGGGGGTCAAAAACGGGTTGTCGCTGCGGATCGTCGCATTAAAGGTGCGCTCGACCGGATCGAGCTGGCTGCTGACCTCGGTATTGGAAACATTGACCCGGCCATAGATCGTCGCGGCCGGAACGAGTTCATAATGGAACAATACCCCGCCATCGATTCGCCGCGCCGGCTGGATCAGCGAATTGATTCCCGAAAACTCGCTCAATTGCGGCGTGCGAGTAAAGGCCCCGGCATCGGTGAAGGAGAAGACCGACGCGCCCTGCGTAAAGGTGCCGCCGGCCGGCCGCACCCGCAGGATCCCGGCATCATTGCGCTCGGGCGAGGAAAAATCGCGCTCGCCGGCAAGGATTTCCGACCGGTTGGTGTAGCCGAGATAGGCCGTGACATTGCCGCGATTGCCAATCTTGCCGCCGACAATGGCACTCGCATTATATTGGCGGCCATCGCCTTCGTCGGAAATCTCGACCCCGCCGCGCAATTCAACGCCTTCAAAATCGTCCTTGAGGGCGAAATTGACGACGCCGACCACGGCATCGGCCCCATAGACAGTGCTGGCACCGCCGGTCAGCACTTCGACCCGCTCGATCAACCCGACCGGAATAGAACTCACATCCACCGAATTGCGGAAGCCAAAGGGCGCCCCACGCTTGCCATCAATGAGGACGAGGGTGCGGTTCTGCCCGAGCCCGCGCAGATCGAGGACCGAGGCACCGAAGGCATCATTGCCCGCACTTCCGCCACCGATCCCACCCGCTACCTGCGGCAGCGTACCGACAATTTCATCGACAAAGGTTGAGCGGTCGAGGGCAATCGCCTCGGCATCGAGGGTGACGACCGGGCTGATCGCATTGACTTCCGCCCCGCGCAGGCGCGTGCCGACGACGACCACATCGCCCTCGTCCCCGGCCTGGTCTTCCGCCTGATCCGCAGCTTGCGCCCCTGTGGGCACCTGCTGGGCGAATGCCGGCGTTGCGAGCAATACCCCGACAAGGACCAGACTTGCGGATCCGCAGAGCAATTTCCTCGAAAGATCGTCCCTCATGCCGTCACTCCCCATCCGGTTTTCTGATTGTCACGAATTCGTAACCGATCCGATGGCGATTGACAATACCATTTAAATACCACTGAAGCGGATTCAGCATTGGGCGGGATTTCGAGCATCTTGCCCAATGTGGGCGCGACATAAAGCGCCAAGCTGGTCTGGCTCGTGGATTTCGCGGGTTCCGCGCGGCACCACGATCACCGCGACCAATACCCGCGGCACGGAGAGGATTGTTTCGCCACGCGAGACGCGCTCGAACCGCTGATGCGGCGCGCCGCGCCTGACCGTCGAGGTTCGGAGTTCTCCCTGGCCTCAAGGACCTTATAAACATTCTCGATCGCAGGCGCGATTTTTACGATGCCCGGCAATTCTGTCATTCGCTGCACTCTGGTCCACAAACCCGGCTTGACCCTTATGTGCCGATCGGCCAGATCGTTTGGGTTGACGGCGGCCGCAGGCTGGTCTGAGTGTGAGTTCTTGCGCGATGCACTTGCCGCAAGCATCCGGGTTCAATCGTCGTTCGCTCCCGCAACCGCAAGAAGCATGGGATTTGCGATTGACTATAGGCACTTGCGTCGCAGGATTGTGTATCGACCTCGTTGCACGGTGCAGCGATTTGCGATCGGCTGATCGCCCGGCCGCAATATCCATTCCCGGGGACCGCCTTTTCACCGAAAGCCTGACATCCTCACGTAACGGTGCCGTCTATGCGGCCATTTACGGGATCGACGGCTATGGTTCGCGCACGATCTATCGCGTGTCGCCGGAAAGCGCTGTCGCCGAGGTCTGGATTCCGCCGGCAACCGCTAATTCTCCAGGCTATTCGGGTGTGTTCGCGGACGACAACACGAATATATTGTGGGCCTGCGTCCTTCCCGGGCGCATGCCGGGCCGGCCTCCCACGACCGCGAAGCGTTGGCGGATCGACCGTCGAAGCCGGACCGCTTCTGGAATAAAATCCCGGACGCCGTCCAGGTTCAAATCGTTGAATTGGCGCTGGATGCGCCGGAGTTGAGCCCCCGCGACCTCGCGGTGCGCTTCACCGACGAGCAGCGCTAATTCGTCTCGGAATCCAGCGTCAATCGGCTTTTGAAGGCGCGCGGGCTTATCACCAGCCCCGCCCGTATCGTCGTCAAGGCCGCCGACGAATTCAAAGACAAGACCAATGCGCCGAACGAGATGTGGCAGACCGATTTCACCTGTCCCAAGATCATCGGCCGGGGTTGGTATTATCTGTCAACGATCCTGGACGATTATTCGCGCTTCATCATTGCGTGGCGCTTGTTGCCGACCATGTGCGCCGATGATGGCGCGTTTGCGATCACCCATCATAACGGAGCGTCAGATCTCAACGACCCGGATAACAATGCGACCATGCAAGATGTCCGCATGCCGAACTTCAAATTGGATTTTCCACATCTTTACTCGCGCCATGGCCAGACCGCTGCCCCTGAACCGAGTTTGGCAGCGGGCCGGGACCAGGCCATGGGTGCACCGCCAATGTCGGCAGGTGGCAACAAGCGTCGGGCTGCACCCCAATCGGTTCGCTCAACGGCTTCAGCGAAATCAAGATCTGCGGACGGTGCAAACGCGGCGATTGACGCACTGGCTTTGTGATCGATCAGCAACTTTGCCGTTCGCGCCAGCGACAACCTTCCGGTCGTAGCGACTGCACCTGTCGATCGTGAGATCACCCCGCGCACGGCGGCGGCTGCAAGCAGATAGCCTGTGGCATGATCGAGGGCCTGAACGGGAAGTGAGACAGGGACGTCCGAATTGCGCCAATCCATACCCTCCGCCGCAATCCCTGATGAAAACTGGACGAGGCTGTCAAAGCCCCGCCGTCGCTGCCACGGCCCATTATGGCCATAAGCATCGAGAGAAATGTCAATCAAACCAGGGCGAATGGCCTGTCGCGTGCCGACGTCGAGGCCCATGGAATCGAGTGCGTCGCTGCGATAGCCATGAACCAGGATGTCCGCTTCGGCGAGCAATGCGCGCAAGGCATCGAGCCCGGATTGCGATTTCAAATCCAGTTTCGCGCAACGCTTGCCCAGTGTAACCTCTGGAACAACGCCGGGTTCATCCCAATACGGCGGATCGATTCGCAGGACATCGGCTCCAAATCCAGCAAGGAAGCGCGTCGCGACAGGACCCGCGATAACGCGGGTGAGATCAAGCACCCGCAACCCCGAAAGCGGACGGGCTGGGTCTGACGTCCATTTGTGGTCTGATACCTGACCAGGACCATCCCAGATAATCAGCGGCTCGCCGGCAACTATTTTGCCTTGCGGATGTGACGCCCATTCATCGATCGATCGCAACCGCGCTGCGCAGCCCCCGGCGGCAACAATCGCATCTTCAAGCGCATCGCCTCCCGATGATGCCACCACAGCGGCCACTGCTTCCCGGTTTGCCGCGCAGCCCAGTACCGAGAGCACCGCTGCGCGATGATGGGGGGCATTTGTATGGAGTTTGATCCAGCCATCGCACGCTTTGTAGTCGCCAGCAATGGTATCCCACGGGTTCGGCATGGCCCAGCCCTGCGGCCGGATCGACCAGCCGAACCAGAGCGACGCCAACCGGGATGATACGGAGGAAGGCGGAGCAGCGTTGTTCAAACCGATCAATTCGGAAATCGCAGACGCCGCCGCACCGATCGATGCGGCAGCCAGTTCTGTCACCGCAAAACAGGACGACAAATGATCGTTCCCGGTAAAACTGATGCGTGATGCGGCACCCTCGGGCAGATCAAGCGCCGCCAAAATCTCCATGAGCATGGACCGGGTGACAGGGTCGGACATAGCTTTCTCTCTCTTTGTCAGGTGAGCGAGTTTATTGGCCGATTGCCAATCAAATCAATCTTGATACACATAATCAATATCAATGGTTGGATTGAACGTGACGCCGCGCTGGAGCGCCTGGCGGGCCGTTGAAAAACCCGCTCGCTTTTCCTCCCAATGGATGATTCACGCCTTTGGCGTGTTCGACGAGGGGCATGAGATGCCTGGTTCGGATGAGCGACCAAACTTCCTTCTCCCCCCTCCCCCAACTCCGCCATTCAGGGCTTCGACGTCCGAAGGAGCGGTGCACACTGCCTTTCTCCAGTTGCAACTCATTCGCAAACTCACTAGAGCCTGCTTCTGCGAGTGATTTGCAAGAAGGAGCCGGCCAGTGTCAGCCAACAGCAGAACCGTGTCAGACCGCCACCCGTCCGTGGGAAACCGCGCGTATTGGCTCCTCGGCAGCGCTTTGCTCCTCTCGACGGGAATGGCACATGCACA
The DNA here is from genome assembly GCA_021731815.1 of Hyphomonadaceae bacterium. Classification (GTDB taxonomy): domain Bacteria; phylum Pseudomonadota; class Alphaproteobacteria; order Caulobacterales; family Aquidulcibacteraceae; genus JAKFWO01. The sequence continues at coordinate 26,480 of JAKFWO010000012.1, forward strand.
GGGCGCGGTGGCCGCTTCCGACCTCGCCGCAGAGGCGGATTCGCCCACCGAAACCGTGCTGGTCATCGGCCGGGCGCAGGGCTATCGCGCCATCACCAGCACGGGCACGACGCGCACGCCGACCGCGATCGAGGACATTCCCCAGATCGTCACCATCATCACGCGCGAGCTGATCGAGGACGCGGCGATCAATTCCATCGCCGATGTCGCGCGCTTTACGCCGGGTGTCACCATCGGCCAGGGCGAGGGCAATCGCGACCAGATCACCCTGCGCGGCAACAACACCACTGCCAATTTCTTCATCGACGGCTATCGCGACGATGTTCAATATTTCCGGCCGCTCTACAATATCGAGCGGGTGGAGGTCCTGCTCGGGGCCAATGCGCTGGCCTTCGGACGCGGCGGCGGCGGGGGCGTCATCAACCGGGTCACCAAATCGCCGGTTTTCGACCAATTCGTCTCGACACGACTGGCCGCTGACAGTTTTGGCGCATTTGCCGCCGAACTGGATGCCAATGGCCCGATTGGCGACCAGGCTGCGTTGCGGCTGAATGCCTTCTACGAAACCGCGCAGACACATCGCGATTTCTATGGGCTCGAGCGGTTTGGTTTCAACCCGACCTTTGCGTTGCGGGTCACGGACAAAACGCGGATCGGGCTGTCTTATGAATATCTGCGCGACGACCGCACCACCGACCGCGGCATCCCTTCGCTAAACGGGCGACCGATCGGCGGTTTCCGCGATGTTTTGTTCGGAAAGCCGGATTTCAGCCGCTCCCTGTTCACGGGCAATGTCGCAAAGGCCACGATCGAGCATGATTTCACGCCCGACCTTACCCTGACCAGCGTGCTGGTCTATGGCGACTATGACAAGATCTATGCCAATCTGTTCCCGGCGACAGCCGTTACAACCACTGCGGCCGGCGTGCAGCAAGTGGGGATCGAGGCCTATATCGATCCCACAAAACGCCGGAATATCCTGTCACAAACCAATCTGGTGTGGCGGTTCGGAACCTTCGGGATCGATCATCAGGTGTTGTTCGGCTTCGAGGCCGGAGACCAACTCACCACCAATCGCCGCTTCAACGGATTTTTCTCCGGCGTTCCGACCACCCAAAGCGGAAGACGGACACTCATCCCCCTCCCCGCCCCGGTTTCGGGTGCGCGCCTTGCCATCCCGACGCTCAGCTTCCCCGAAAGCGGACCCGCTTTTCTGGCCGGCAATGCCAATCGCGACGTGCGGACCGATGCCGATCTGATTTCCGGCTATGTGCAGGATCAGATTTCGCTGGGCGAGCGTTTCGAACTGATCCTGGGTGGGCGCTATGACCGTTTCGACCTCAGGGTCGACAATCTGTTCACGGGCCAGACCTTTGCCCGGGTGGACGATCTGTTTTCCCCGCGCGCCGGGCTGGTTTGGAAGCCGGTCAAGGCCCTGTCGCTGTATTCCTCCTTCAGCCGCAGTTTTCTGCCCCAGTCGGGCGATCAATTCCTGTCGCTCGATATCACCGCCGCTTCCCTCGAACCCGAGCGTTTCGACAATATCGAAGCGGGGGTCAAATGGTCGATCCGGCCGGAATTGCGGCTGAGCGCGGCGGTCTATCGCCTCAATCGCACCAATACGCGCGAACCGACCGGCACGGCCGGAATCATCGCGCTGACCGGTGCCCAGCGCAGCCGCGGCCTCGAATTGGGGCTCGAGGGGCAGATCCTGCCACATTGGAATATCTCGGCCGCTTATACGTTGCAGGAGGCAGAGATCACCGCGACCACCCTCGCCGCGCCGGCCGGGCGCCGATTGGGGCAGGTGCCGCGCCATATTTTCAACGCCTGGAACCGTTATGATTTCTCGAAGCATTTCGGGGCGGGGATCGGAATTTTCCACCAGTCGCAATCCTTCGCCACCATCAGCAACACCACCATCCTGCCGGATTTTACGCGCGCCGATCTCGGCCTGTTCTTCCGGTTGAACCCAAGGCTGGAAGGCCAGGTCAATATCGAGAACCTGTTCAACGGCACCTATTTTCCCACCGCCCATACCGACAACAATATCTCGACGGGTGGCCCGCGCGCCGCCCGCTTCACGCTCAAGGCGGTTTTCTGAGGCGCATCCGGCGAAATCGCATCGGGACCATATCGGGTCGGGGCAATATCGGGTCGGGGCACGGGTGAATGCGCCGGGTGGGACAGTGGCGTGCGTTCCATTTCCCCGTGCGACGGGCTGGATTTGTCGGCCGGATCCGGGGTAGACCAGCAGGGATTATTTCATCCGCATGCAGGGTGCGCGGGCTGAAACCATACAGGAAATCCCATGTCCCAATTCGACCTTACCCCGGACCAGCGCGCGATTCAGGAATCCGCGCGGCGCTTCACCGCCCAATCCATCACGCCCTATGCCGCCCAGTGGGATGAGGCGCATTTCTTTCCGGCCGATGTGGTGCGCGCCGCCGCCGGTTTGGGATTTGCGTCGATCTATGTATCGGAGGAAGCGGGCGGTGCGGGGCTCGGGCGGCTCGAGGCCGCGCTCGTCATGGAAGCCATGGCCTATGGCTGCCCTTCGACCAGCGCCTTCATCTCCATCCACAATATGGCGTCCTGGATGATCGACCGCTTTGGATCGCCGGCGGTCAAGGCCAAATATCTGCCCCGTCTCACAGGCATGGAATGGATGGCGAGCTATTGCCTGACCGAACCGGGATCCGGCTCCGACGCCGCGAGCCTCGTCACCAAAGCCGTGGCGGATGGCAGCGATTACCGCATTTCCGGAGCCAAGGCTTTCATCTCGGGCGGCGGAACCAATGATCTCTATGTGGTCATGGCCCGCACGGGGGAAGCCGGCGCGCGCGGCATTTCCTGCTTCGCGGTCGAGAAGGACATGAAGGGCGTCAGTTTCGGAGCCAATGAGCGCAAAATGGGCTGGCGCTCACAGCCGACCTCGGCCGTGATGTTCGACGATGTCCGCGTGCCGGCCGAAAACCGCATCGGCGGCGCGGGCGAGGGCTTTCGCATCGCCATGTCGGGGCTGGATGGCGGGCGGCTCAATATCGGGGCCTGTTCGCTGGGCGGGGCGCAGCGCGCGCTCGATGAAACGCTGGCCTATACGAAGACCCGCAAGCAATTCGGCCAGGCGATCGCGGAATTCCAGAACACGCAATTCATGCTGGCCGATATGGCGACCGATCTCGAAGCCGCCCGGCAATTGCTCTATGTCGCCGCCGACAAGGTCAGCAATTATACACCCGACAAGACCAAATTCGCGGCCATGGCCAAAAGATTTGCCACCGATGCGGGCTCGGCGGTGGTGGACCGTGCCTTGCAGCTCCATGGTGGCTACGGCTATTTGCAGGATTACCCGATCGAGCGGTTGCTCCGCGACCTGCGCGTGCACCAGATCCTCGAAGGCACCAATCAGGTCATGCGCATGATCATCGCCCGCGATCTGCTCAGGCAATAATGACCGCGGGCAAAAATCGATTGCAGGGAATTCCACGCCTGAAACTGCCCGAAGATTCATATGACTTTACAAAAGCAAGAAAAAAATCTGCTCGATTCATCAATTATTTTTCTTGACCTCCTCGCGGCGATGTACTGAGTTCATCCTGCTGTGGATTGCATTCTCATGATGTGGGGTCATAGATGCGCGAGCAATCAAACGAACAATTTCTCATTCTGATCGACACGAGCCCGCTGCGGCGGGCCGGGCTCACTGCGGTTCTGCGCGACTGGAGCGCGCAGGAAGGGTTGACTATCGACGCCGCCGCCGACCCGGTGGCCGCGGCGAGTGGCGACGCCAATGTGTTTCGTGCCGCACTGGTCATTCTCAGCATTGGCGGGCTATCGCTGCTCGATGACGGGCCGATGAATATTCTGCGCACCCTCAAGGGCATGGCCGGCGATGCGCCGCTGGTGATCATCGCCGATGTCTGCCACACGCCGGAAATCGTCGCGGCCTTCCGCTTCGGCGCTTCCGCCTATCTTCCGACGCTGATGGACCCGGCAATCATCGTCCCCGCGCTCACCTTTGTGCGGAAGGGGGGACAGGTGTTCCCGCCCAGCGCCCTGTTCGGCATGCCCGATTTCGAGGAGCCCTCGCCGCGCGAGGGCAGCCGTGCGAGCGATGTCGCGCTTTCCGCGAGGGTGCCGTCCACAGACAAGTCCGCCCCCGGAACCGACGCAGCCCCGCCCGTTCGCAAGGCACCGCGCAGCGACATGAACGGCCCCACCTTTAATGAGGCCCGCCCTAACGACGCCCGCCATGATGAGGCTCTGGAAGCACCACTGACCGGGCGCCAGACCGAGGTTCTGGAATATCTCGGCCGCGGCCAGAGCAACAAGCATATCGCACGCGCGCTCGGAATGACGGAAGCAACCGTCAAGGTCCATGTCCGTCAGGTGATCCGCAAGCTCGGCGTGAGCAATCGTACCCAGGCCGCAGTGCTGGCCGGCAATGTGCGCCCCGGAACCAGGGCAAGGAAAGAAACGGGGGGGATGTTTGACAACCCGGTTCGAAATCTCGTTGAGATCGAGCGCTTCCAGCGCAAGACCATCCGGGCCGCCGCCGAATCCGACGGAATCCTCGCCGATGACGCGCGCGACACCGAAACCGGAGAGACCCGCCCGCCTTCCCCGCGCAACGCGATTCCGATCCGGACCAGTGAATTTCCGGTCCTGCGTCCAATTGCTTCAGGGCAGAAGCCTGAACTCCACCGACGCGCGGAGGAGCCGATTTCGGCCTGAGCGCATCCACCCCCCCCCTCTGGATTTGTCATACCGGGTCCGCCATGCAGCTTGCCCGCGAATGGCCGCGCAAATCTCTGACACGGCACATCTGACGGAACCATCATTTGCACGAGCCGGGTGGTCAAGGCCTTCCGCGCCGAACCGGGCCACGGCACCGGCCCCGGCCCGCTCGAAGCCGTGTGATGGATGGTGTGAGAGGCGGAGTGAGAGGCGGAGTGAGAGGCGGAGTGGGAGACCCTGTCACGGCCGGGATGTGACGGTACGCTTCGCCGCCCGACTTTCCGGACAGCAAAGCCTCATGGTTGACAGGCCCGGATAACCATGCCCGCGTGGTCCTGGATGGGCAACGAGGCCGGCGTCATGAATCCTTTCAAAGTCCTTTTGGTTTTTCTGGCCGCGGTCACCTTGCCACCGGGCGCTGCCATGGCCAGGAATAATGCCCCGGCGATCACCAGCACCGTCAGTTCCCATAACCAAATGGCAAAGGCTTCAGTGCTGTTTGTCGGCTCCTGGCAAGGCAGGTCCCTTAAAGGATACGCGCTTGGCATTGTGTCCGGCCTCGAGGCCGGGGGGCACCATACAATCCGCTTTGTTCCCCAAAAGGATGGATGGTTCAATCGAACAGGCCTCGTGTCCGATAATTCTTCATTCTATTTCCCTCGTGTGGACGGAAAACATTCGGCCTGTGAGATTGTAAGAACCGATATCAATTTGTCTTCGGAGCAAATCATCTTTTCGGGACCCGATGATTGCGGCCTTGTCGGCAGTCTGACGCATCAGGGCATCGACTATCTCCTGGTCACGCGCGTGCATGCGTCACATTTTCTTCGGGGCGTTCCAATTCCCTCCGACGTCTCCCTTGCGATGCTTGAGGTACAAGAAGGCGCGCGCGCCAGAATTGTATCGGACACGCACGGAATCTACGAGAACAGCGGCGGGATTCTGGTCGATCCAGTGCTTGGCGTGATCAAGGGGGCCAATTCTCCGGGCAAGGGGGTAAACCCTGTGCCCGGCGCGTTCCTCGCCTGGCGGCGAGGCGATTTGGCCACAGGCAAGTTTGGCGTCTTTCCCGATTTTTCGTCGGCCTATGCTTATTTGGCGGGCGCAGCGACCAACCCGATTTCGGCCGCTTTTGTCACGGAAAATTACGCTCCCCGAACATCGGAAGCCGAGCAATCAAGGCTTCTGACGCCCCTTCCTGACAACGCCCCGGAAGTCTTTTTTCAGGCACGCGACGGAAAGAAATTCATCCCCGATTCCGGGCTTGTCCTTTGGCACCGTACCGGAAAGGTCCGCACCGATTTCGGTGCCCATGACTTCCGTGGCAGCGCCGTGGTGACGCCCGCGAGATTGGAACAAGGCACTCTGATTCCTTATTATTATTACGAATATCAGGGCACACTGCCCTTCACGCCGGTGCAGTCCGGAATGATCGATGCCGGAGATGTGCAGCGCTTCGCAACCAAAAGGGCGCGTTGAATGCCCGGTCGGTGCAAGTGAAACTTCTGACATATTTCCCCGCAGTCTCATCGGGTGACTACAGCCACCGGGAAAGCACTGCGCCCTCCGTGCGGGCAACGGCTCACACCACCGCAGCCCGGGACTTTCGCGCAAGCGCAAAATGAGGCGTAATGGTGCAGCCGCACTCCCGCCCGCCGCATAAAGGAAGAATATCCAATGTCGCTCCAGAAATCCCGTGAAATCCACCTCCTGCGCCGGCCCGTGGGCATGCCTTCCGTGGAAGATTTCGAACTGGCCGCGATCGATCTTCCCCCGCTTGCCGAAGGCGAACTGCGCGTGCGCAATCAATGGCTGTCGGTCGATCCCTATATGCGTGGGCGCATGTATGAGCGCGAAAGCTATGTCCCGCCCTTTGCGCTGGGCCGGGCTATGGAAGGCGGTGCCATCGGCGTGGTGGAGGAAAGCCGGAATCCGGGCTTCACGCCGGGCCAGCATGTCCTGTCCATGCATGGCTGGCGCGAGGGCTTTATCAGCAACGGCATGGGGCTAACCCCGATCGATCCCGCCATCGCACCACCCCAGGCCTTTCTCGGCGCGCTGGGTATGCCGGGGCTGACCGCCTATGCCGGCCTGTTGCGCGTGGGGCAGCCGAAAGAAAGCGAGACTGTCTTCGTCTCCGCGGCGGCGGGCGCGGTTGGCTCGATCGTCGTTCAGATTGCAAAGGCCAAGGGCTGCAAGGTGGTGGGCAGCGCCGGCGACGACGACAAATGCGAATGGGTGCGCTCGCTCGGTGCCGATGCCATGATCAATTACAAGAAGGAGGCCAATCTCACCAAAGCCCTGGCCGCCGCCGCTCCGAAGGGGATCGACATTTATTTCGACAATGTGGGCGGCCCGCATCTTGAGGCCGCATTGCATGTCATCCGGCCCTTCGGGCGCATCCCGGTTTGCGGAATGATTTCGGGCTATAATGACACTGCGCCCGCGCCGGGGCCGGCCAATCTCATCATGGTCATCCCCAAACGCCTGCGGATCGAGGGTTTCATCGTCTCGGACCATTATGATCTCATGCCCGATTTCCTCCGCGACATGGGGGCCTGGATCGCGGCGGGCAAATTGAGCTGGCGTGAAACCGTCTTCGAGGGGATCGACAAAACTCCGGAGGCCTTTCTCAGCCTGTTTACGGGGGCCAATTCCGGCAAGATGCTGGTGAAGTTGACCTGATCTGGCGGGGCTCAGGGTATCGGCCCGCAGATTTCCACCTCCTGCAACTCGTGTCGTTCGAGCGCGCAGATCGCCTCGCCCGAGGCCTTGCATTCAATCCCGCTGGCACCCCCCCGGCACCCCCTCCTGCGCCCGACCCGCATTCCCATGGCCCGGTCCCGGCGCGGGCGGCAATGAGGCGGAACAAATTGCCGGTCGCAGCAAATCCGCCACACAATCGCGCGGCATCGGCAGCGAGCGCGGCCTTGCGCGCTGCGTCATCTGCGGATGCTTTGACGATGACCGTAAGCGGCAGGCGACGCTCCGCCGGAATCCAGGATTCCCGCCTTTCCTGCCTTCGGGCGGCATAGAGATCGGCGGCGCGCGCCCGATAAACCCCGTCGGGAAAGGCACTGACATGGGCGGCGAGCGCCGGACAGCTCCGTGGCGAGACCGCGGCCCAGGCCAGACGCTCGGCCCGTGTCGGCTGCCCGCCCAGACCCAGCGCCCCGCAGCCATCGGCGATGACCGGTCGCGGCGGCAGTGAACAGATCTGCACCTGAATCGAATTGACATCGGCGGCGAAGGCGATCGCCCCGCTCGCCCCGAGCGCCGCCGCCCCGAGCCGCATCCGTTGCAGCGCCAGCCGCATCCGGCCCTGCATTTTCGGCGGTTCCGCCCCGTTAAGCCGCGCGTGCAGCAGAGCCACCAGATCCTCGAAGCGCGGATCACGCGGCGAGCCCCGCCAGCCCACGAGATCGAGCGCGTGCACCTCGCCAAATCCCAGCGGCGGGGTCGTGCGCGCCATCGTCACCGGCACCAGCGCCCCGCGCTTTAGCCCGTGGGCGGCCTCGTCGCGCACAAAACTGCCCTCGGGCCCGGTGCTGGCCGGCGTCCACAGCACCAGCACGAGCCGCGCGGCAGCCAGCGCCTCTGCAACCGCCTCCCGCCAGCTTTCGGCCGGCACCAGCGCCCGATCCCACCACACGGAAAAGCCGGCGCGCTCCAAAGCCTGCGCCAGCCGCGCGGCCTGGCGCACATCCCCGCTTTTATAGGAGAGGAAGAGATCATGGGTCATGGGGCGGCGAAGCGGGTGAGCAGAGCAAACAATTCATCCTCGGAAGCCGCCCATTGCCCGCGCGCTTTCATCTCTGTGGCCAGCGCCAGGGCCATGCGGAAATAGGCCTTGTCCTCGATCACCACCCCAATCTTGGCAAGGGATACCACGACATCACGCGCGGCCTCCGCATTCGTCCGGTCCTTTTCATAGAGCGCGCGGGCGAGCCCGAGGCCCTCCTCAAACACTGCCAGCGCGCCGGGAAGATCATTGCGGCGGAGGCGGATATCGCCCAATTCGTTCAAAGCGACGGTGCGCTCGCGGTCGTCACGCGCGACCGCAGCGGCCCGCCTGGCGGATGTCGGCCGCATTTTCCTTTTTCAGCGCATCGACCACCGCCGCCATGTAATAGATGGCCGCGCTGACTTCGGCGGCGGCGTCGACCGACAGCGCCGGTCGCGCGACGGCCGTCCCCGTCTGGGCGAAGGCCGGCGGGCTGACGGCTCCCATCGCGAGTCCCGTCGCGACGACAAGCGCCAGCCCGGCCCCGATGGCCGTGGTCCCGGACCTTTTTTTCGTCAGGTTCCTCGGCTTCGATTTCTGTCCGGTCACGCGCCCCTCCCGGCCCGGTCGCACATTTGTCGATACTCTATATGTTTGAATCTGCGCATTTTCCGGCACGAAACCGCGACTACACCTTTGTTGAAAATGCGCTACCGCTTGCGTTCCCCCGCCACCCGGCCGGAATGCAGCTCCGAGCCTCGCGCCGGATTACGGCGATTTTATGTTCCGCAGCGTCAAAAATACAGCGGCGCGCGCGAAGCATTTCCGCCGCGTTTACCATTCGGCAAAGTCTTGCGGCCACAGTGAATGCCAGAGTTCCGGCGGAAATTTCCGCCATGTTCCGGGCCCTTCATGCGCAGCGTTTCCGACCGCCTTGCGGAATCCAGACCCGGTTCGGGGACTGGCCCTGCTCCCGATCCGCTGCGGGGGGAGCATGCGCGCGCCTTTTTTCTCGCACTGGCCGGAATCACGCTGGCGCTCGGGGCGGGAACGGGGCTGATGGTGCCGACGGCGTTTGCCTCCTCGCGCATCAAGGACATCGCCGATATCGAGGGTGTGCGCGAAAACCAATTGGTCGGCTACGGACTGGTCGTCGGTCTTCAGGGCACGGGCGACAGCCTGCGCAATGCGCCTTTCACCCGCCAGAGCCTCGAATCCATGCTCGAACGGCTCGGCGTCAATGTCCGCAATGCCGGGATCAACACCGCCAATGTCGCAGCCGTTACGGTCACCGCCAATCTGCCGGCCTTTTCGAGCCAGGGCTCGCGCATCGATGTCACAGTGTCGGCGCTCGGCGATTCCCGCAGTCTGCAAGGCGGCCAATTATTGGTGACGCCGCTGATCGGGGCCGATGGCCAGGTCTATGCCGTCGCCCAGGGGCCAGTGGCGATCGCCGGCTTTTCGGCCGGCGGGCGGACGGGATCCTCGGTCACACGCGGCGTGCCGACCAATGGCCGCATTCCGTCGGGCGCGCTGGTCGAGCGCGAAATCCGCTTCGATTTTGCCCGGATGACCAATCTCCGGCTGTCGCTGCGCAATCCGGACCTGACCACCGCCCAGCGCATGGCCTCGAAGATCAACGCCTTTATCGGATCCCCCGTCGCCGAGGCCGCCAATCCCGGTGCGGTGCGCGTGACGCCCCCGCCGGAATATCCGGGCGGAGTGGTGCGTCTGCTCAGCGATATCGAAAATCTCCAGGTCGAGCCCGACCAACAGGCCCGCATCGTCATCGATGAGGTGTCCGGCATCATCGTGCTGGGCGAGAATGTCCGGGTGTCGAGCGTCGCACTCGCCCAGGGCGCGCTGACCATCGCGGTGAGTGAATCGACCGGCGTCTCCCAGCCCAATCCGCTGGCGGCGGGGCAAACCGTTCCGGTCGCCGAAACCGCGATCGCGGTGGATGAGGGCCAGGGCGGCCTCGCGCTGCTCGGCCAGGGCGGGGGCGTACCGCTGCGCGAGATCGTATCAGGTCTCAATGCGCTGGGTGTGAGCCCGCGCGATCTGATCGCGATTCTTCAGGCGCTCAAGGCGGCGGGCGCACTCCAGGCTGAAATCGAGGCATTCTGATGACCGATTCCGCGGGGATTTCGTCCAATTTCGGAGTTCAGCAAGGGCTCGACGCCCTGCGTGCGCGCAATGGGGCCGCGCCTGTGCTGAGCCGTGCCCAACTCGACGCCGCCCCTGCCGCTGCCCGCAAGGCCGCGCAGGAATTCGAGGCGCAATTCCTCTCCCAATATCTCGGCACCATCTTCGACACCGTCAAATCAGCCGAGGGGTTTGACGGCGGGGCCGGCGAACAGGCCTTCAAGCCGTTTCTGGTCGATGAATATGCCAAGGCCTTTGCGGCACGGGGCGGAGTGGGCGTGGCGGATGCGGTCCTGCGCGAAATCCTGCGCTACCAGGCGCCAGCGCCCACGGCGCCGGGCAATCCTGCGGAGCCCAACCCATGACCCAGACGCGTCCCGGCATTCCGGACCGGGCCGAGGCCGATGAACGGTTCTCAGACCTCATCACGCTGACCCAAAGATTGACCGCGGTGCTCACCGAGCGCCAGGAAGCCCTTCGCAGCAATAATCCGTTGGCCAATCCCGCGGCCCATGACGACATGTTGAAACTCGCCAATCTCTACCGCGCCGAGATCCAGCGTGTGCGCGCCGATCGTACGCTGGTCGCCGCCGTCGATCCGAAATTGCGCCAGACGCTGAAATCCGCCACCCGGGCCTTTGAGGCCACGCTCGGACTCTATCTTCAGGGGCTCGACGCCATCAGTGCCGTGACCGAGGGCCTTGTGCGCGCGATCGGCGAAGAAGTGGCCGCCGCCCGCGCCGGCCCGGCCGGCTATGGCCCGCGCGGCCGGACGGGGGCTGCCCACACGCCCGCCCGAACGAATGCCCAGGCCGCCATCGCGCTCAACCAGAAGGCCTGAGGGAGCGGGAACCGGCGTTCGGCCCATTCCGTTATCATGTCGAGATCGAGAGCAGCGGATTGGCATTACCCCCGCCTGCATTCTGGCCAGCCTGCAACCGCGCGAGGCCCGCGCGCAGATTGGAGAGCTGGGCGTTGAGAAATTCCGGCACGCGTCCATTGGCATTGCGCGAATTGCTGGCCGCGGGGGGCGGTGCATTGACCTCGCGAAACGCATTGCGCACGGCACTCTGGGCGGCGACCAGCACATTCACCGCCCGCTGGGCGCTGGCGCGGTCGTCGAGAGTGAGCGCTTCATCGAGTGACAGCTCGAGAAAACGCGGGGTCGGAGCATTGCGGTCGGTCGCAGGCCGCGTCGGCTCGGCAAAAACGATGCCCCCACGCAGCCCGAGCGCCTTGAGCAGATCCTCGCCAGCCGGCCCCGCCGACAAGGTCAATTGCCGCCCCGGACGCGGCTCGAATACCAGCCGCCGCCCGACAAGGGTGTCGCCGGAAACCCGGTCGACCTGCGCATCCCCGCTGGCCAGCGCATCACGCGCCTCAAGGGTCGCCCGGCGCAATTCTACCCGCCCCTCGAGCCGCAGCGCCTGATTGATGCGAAAAGCGAGGCTGGTCAGCGTATCATTGCTGCGCAAGGTGATGCGCTGCGGTGGCGCAGTTCCGATCTGGAGCGTGAAGGAATCGCCGGCCCGGGCTGAACTGCGATCGCTGATGCGATCCGAATCCACGAATTGCACCGGTCCCGCAGGCAGGCCGAGCCGGTTGAGCGCGGTTTCGCCCCCGGGGCTCAGCGTCAGTGTGCCACCATTATCGGCGAAGGACCCCGGAATGGTCGTCACGCCATTGATCGCGCCGCTCAGCGCATCGACCCGTGCCAGAAAGGGATTGCGCGGGCCATCGATATTCGCGCCACCAAACGCGGCGTCGCTCGTGCCGCTTACGAAAAGCTCGCCATTGCGGAGTGCGAGGCCCCCGACCCGTTCATTCCCCGCCGCCGCCGCGCTGAGCGATTGCGCAAATTGCAGCGTGAAACCATTGGCATCGGGCGCGAGGCGGGCGACGAAGCCATCCCGCGCGCCGCCGCGATCGCCGGCCAGCACGCCCCCGAGCCCGTTGGCACCAACATCGCCCGCGATCACCACATTGCCGGAATCGAGCGCGAGCCCGGCGATCCGCCCGCCATCCAGCGCCCCGAGATCGATACGGCGTTCGGATCCATCGGCAACAGCGCCCGCAATTTCCTGCACGATGCCGCGGCCACCGGAATTGAGCGCCAGCGTGATGCGCCCTGCGTCGTCCACCACGAGGGAATCCACCCGATCATTGCCCGGGCCCGTCAATTGCCGCAGAAATTGTTGCTGGCCATTGGCATCGAGCTGCTCGACAAAGGCTTCCCGACCATCGGCCGTCTGACCATCGACAAGACTTGAAGCGCTCTCCCCGCCCAGCACGATCCCGCCATCCGGGCCGAATGCTACCGCAGTGTAAAAATTGTCGCCAGCGCGCGTCTGCTGGCGGGTGAAGATTTCGCGGCCGCTGGCATCGAAACGCGCCACAAAGCCGTCGAGACCACTATTGCGCGGCACGGGCGTGAGCGGGTCGAGCCGCCCGCGCAACGCGCCCGCCACCGCCACATTTCCACTGGCATCGACCGCGAGCGAAAAGCCCTGCCCCGCCGCACCCGCCCCCAGAGTGCGGCTGAACAGGATCCTGCCCGTTGAATCGATGCGCTGGAGAATGACATCGCGATCGCCTTTGAGCGCCTCGCCGCTGACGCTGCCGCTGGCTTCCGAGATGACGAAGAGCGAACCATCCGGCCCGAGCGCACTGGCGCGTGGGGTGATGGTTCCATCCTGCGCCACGAGCGTGGTGAGCGCATTGGCCGTGGGTGTGCCCGAAAGCCCCTCGACCCGGCTGACCTGCGCACCGCCGCCGGCAAGGGGATTGACCAGGAAGGCTGCCGCCCCGGTGGCTGGCGCAGAAAAGGACACATTTTCGAGCGCAATCCCTTCGATCCGGAAGCCAAAGCGTCCCGAATCCACGATTCCATTCGCATTTTCCGGCCCAAGGGCCACCACCGCGATGCGGGTCACCGCGCCGGCGGCCTCGAATTGCCCATTGATATAGGCCGCCACCGAATCGAGGCTGCGTGGCCCGCTGATTTCCGACAGGTCGAAATCGACAGTGCTGACAGTTTCCCCCACCTGCACCCGCGCCGAAAAGGCCAGCGCACCCTGAAAGGCCGGCACTTCCGCGCTGGTGGAATTAACGGCGACCGGTGCGCCGACATAATCGAAGCCGCCATTGGCAAAGAAGCGATCGCTGCGTTGGGTGGGCTCGATCGCGCCAGACACCGCAATGACGTCGCGAAATTCCAGCTCCTCCACCAAACTGCGCAATTGGGCGAGCTGCTGTTGAAACAATGTATTGGCGCGGGTCCGGAGGGTGGGCGGGATCTCGCTGCGCTCGCCGCGCACCGGATCGCGGGTGGCGGCCACTGCCAATGCGCGCAAACTGTCGATCGCGCGAAATGTGGCAAAGAAGCGGGCATCGTCAGGCCCGGGTGCCCGGGCCTGA
>JAKFWO010000027.1 GCA_021731815.1 Hyphomonadaceae bacterium
GTGCTGGGGGTGGGTGGGCTTGGCGCGATCATTGCGGCGCGCGAATACGGTATCAGCCTCGCTCTGACCGGAACCGGGGCCCTGTTCATCCTGCTCTGGGCCTATGGCGCACGGTTCACGGCGGCGTCCTTCGCCCCGTTCGAGGCCGGCTATGCCAGGATGGGCCCCCATCTGCGCGAGGCGGCCCGCGGCCTCGGTGCCGGCCCCGTGCGCCGCTTCCTTGAAGTGGACTGGCCGCTGCTGGTTCCCGCGGCGCTCGCGGCGGGGCTCGCAGTCTTTGTCGATGTGATGAAGGAATTGCCGGCCACCGTGCTGCTGCGGCCCTTCGGGCTGGAAACGCTTGCCTTGCGGGTCTACTTCTATGCCAGGGAAGAAAGACTGGTCGAGGCCTCCGCCCCGGCCTTGCTGCTCATCTTTGCGGGACTGCTTCCCGTTCTCCTGCTCGCGCGCCGGATGCGCCGTGCAGGCCATGGGGTAACCGGAACCGCATGACCGCCGGGATCATCTCTGCTTATGGAATCGGTCGCCGCCTCGGCGGGAAATGGGCCCTGCGTCATGCCAGCCTCACGCTCGCGCCCGGCCGGATCATCGCGTTGCTGGGGCCCTCGGGATCGGGCAAGACAACATTACTGCGCCTGTTGGCCGGGCTCGAACCGGTGGATGAGGGCGAAATCCGCCGCGGGGCGGAAATCATTTCCGCCCCCGGCCGCACCCTTGCCCCGGAAAAGCGCGACTGCGGTCTGGTGTTTCAGGACTTCGCCCTGTTCCCGCATTTGCGGGCGCGCGAGAATGTGGCCTTCGGGCTCGACCGGCGCGACAGGCCGGCGGCTCTGGCGCGCGCGCTGGCCTGGCTCGACCGCGTCGGGCTGGGAAGCCGGGCCAATGCCTTTCCCCATGAATTGTCGGGCGGCGAACAGCAACGTGTGGCGCTGGCACGGGCGCTGGCTCCCGAGCCGAAGGCGATCCTGCTTGACGAGCCCTTTAGCGGGCTTGCGCCGGAATTACGGGCGGAATTGCGCGACTGGACGGCCGAAATCCTGCGCGCCTGCAAGGCAAGCGCGCTGATCGTCACTCATGATGCCGATGAGGCGCAGATCCTTGCCGACGAAATCGCCATCCTCCATGCCGGGCGCATCCTGCAAATCGGGGAACCACGGGTCCTGTTTTTCGCGCCGTCCAGTCCCGAAAGCGCCGCGGCACTCGGGCCGGTCAATCTCTGGCCGGGGCGCATCGAAAATGGGGCAGTGACCTGCCCTTTCGGCCGGGTTGCGATGCCCTGCGCGACGATCCATAAGGGGCTGGCCGAAGGCGCAAAAGTGACCCTGTGCATCCGCGCGGAAGGGATAATGATCGACCCCCGTGGAATTGCCATGCGTGTGCTCACCCGGCGTCCGCAGGGGGCGCTGGCGGCATTGGGGCTAGCGGCACCCGGTCTTTCCGTGCCGATCCGGGCGCTCGTGCCGTGGCCGGATGCACCGGCTCCGGGCGAAACCATTTCCGTGGGCTTCAATCCGGAACTGTGTTTCGTGTTTCCCGACGCTGAATGAGGGTGCCACCGGAATCCGGTGGGCCCCGACCCGCGGAAAGCATAGATTATGCACGCATGCGCGCGGCGATCCGCGCTTTGGCGAGGCGGTCGGCGATCAGATTGGTCGCTTCCCCGGTCTCGCCCGCCTCCGCAAGGATTTCGGCAAGGCTGGCATTGAGTTTCCGAAGTTTCGCCTCCACCCAGGACGGGTCATAGGCCCCGCGGATCTCGGCCGCCACATTGATGATGCCGCCGCCATTGATCACATAATCGGGGGCGTAGAGAATGCCGCGCGCGGCCAGTTTTTCGCCCATATCCCGCGTGGCGAGCTGATTATTGGCACCGCCCGCAATGATCCTTGTCCGGAAGCGGGGAAGCGTATTTTCGTCGACCACGGCACCGAGCGCGTTGGGCGAGAACACATCGACCGGAAGATCATAGATTGAATCCGGCGCAACGATCTGCGCCCCGGTCGCGGCGGCGACGCTGCTCAGCGCATCGGCATTGATGTCAGTGATGAACAGGCGCGCATTATCGGCAGCCAGCATTTGCGCCAGATGCCCGCCGACATGGCCAATGCCCTGAACAGCGATCGTGCGGCCGGCGGGGTCCTCCGAGCCGAACACCATCCTGAGACAGGTGCGGATGCCGAGATAGATCCCGCGCGCGGTCACCGGCGAGGGATCGCCCGACGCTGCCGCGCCCTCTGTCAGGCCCGCAACGAAGCGTGTCTCCTCCCGGACATGGCGCATGTCATCGGTCGACACGCCAACATCCTCGGCCGTGTAATAATGCCCGCCCAGGCTTTCGACCGCACGCCCCAGCGCCCGAAACAAGGCCGGCGACTTCATGGTTCGCGGATCACCGATCACCACCGCCTTGCCGCCGCCCAGATCGAGCCCGGCCATGGCATTCTTGTAGCTCATGCCCTCCGAGAGGCGCAGCACATCGCGCAAGGCGGCCCCGGAATCCGGATAGGCCCACATGCGGCAGCCGCCAGCCGCGGGCCCCAGCGCCGTGGAATGGACCGCGATGATGCATTTCAACCCGCTTTGGGCGTCGGAAAAGAAATGCACGCCCTCATGTTCGGCGAAAGAGGAATGATCAAAGACACTCATGGACAGATTCCTGGACTCTTGCGCCGCTCGCCGGAGCATTTTCGAACGAAAACCGGACAACCGACTTGCACCGGGCCTGTCTTTGCGAAACCGCTTCAGGCGCGCAAGCCGCGATCACATCTCTCGCAAACAAGCCCGGCGGAATATTCCGCCGGGCTTGGCCGGGCTTGGCCGAACTTGAATGAATGCGCCATATCCGGTTACCGGAAAATCACTCCGCCGGGGCTCCGGATTCGGCCATGGGCTCCAAACCCGATTCTGGCCCCGATTCTGGCCCCGAATCTGGCCCGGGCTCCACTGGGGTTCCCGGCCGGGGCGCCGCAGTGCGGTTGGCCTCTGCCAATGCCGCCTGACGCGCCTGTTCGGCCTGGGCGATGATGGCCCGCGATTTGGTGTCGCGTTCGGCAGCGATCCGCCGATAGCGCCGGTTGAGATTGCCCGTGCCCGCCGGAATCAGCCGGCCGACAATGACATTCTCCTTCAGGCCTTCGAGCGTATCGCTCTTGCCATTGACCGCCGCCTCGGTCAGCACCCGCGTCGTCTCCTGGAAGGAGGCCGCCGAGATGAAGGACCGGGTTTGCAGGCTGGCCTTGGTGATGCCGAGCAGCACCGGCTGGCTGGTCGCTTCCTTGAGACCATTGGCGCGCATGCGCTCGTTTTCTTCCTCGAATTCCTCGGTATCGACCTGATCGCCGCGAATGAATTCGGTGTCGCCGGATTCGACGATCTCCACTTTTTGCAACATCTGGCGCACGATCACTTCGATATGCTTGTCATTGATCGGCACGCCTTGCAGGCGATAGACTTTCTGGATCTCGTTGACGAGGTAATCGGCCAGCGCCTCCACCCCGAGGATCGCCAGAATGTCCTGCGGGGCGGGATTGCCATCGATGATGAAATCGCCGCGCCGCACGCGGTCGCCATCTTGCACGGTAATGTGCTTGCCCTTGGCCAGCAAATATTCCGCAGGTTGCCGGCTTTCATCGTCGGGCAGGATACGCAGGCGGCGCTTGTTTTTGTAATCCTTGCCAAATTCAATGCGACCATCGAGTTCGGCAATGATGGCGTGATCCTTCGGACGGCGGGCTTCGAACAATTCCGCCACCCGCGGCAGACCGCCGGTGATGTCACGGGTCTTGGCACCGCCCGTGGCGATCCGCGCCACCGACACGCCCGGCCCGACCATCTCGCCATCCTGCACCGACAGGATCGCCCCGACTGGCAGGGAATAGCGCGCCTCCGCACCCGAAGCGAGACGATGCGGATTGCCGGCCTCGTCCACCACCGAAACGCCGGGGCGGATAGAGGCGGTCTTCGAACTCGAGCGCCAGTCGATGATGACGCGGGAGGATATCCCGGTCAGGTCGTCATAATCCTCGCGATAGGTCTGGCCTTCCACCAGATCCTCATAACGCGCGCGCCCGGCCACTTCCGAAATGATCGGGGTCGAATAGGGATCCCAATCGGCGACGCGCTGACCGCGCACCACCTTGCCGCCGTGATCGACGCGCAAGCGCGCGCCCACCGCCGGCTTGAAGCTCTGGCGCTCGCGGCCTTCGGAATCGACGATCGCCACGACCATGTTGCGGCCCATGACGATGATCTCGCCCGATTCCGTCGTCACCGTATTGCGGTTGTCGAAACGGGCCACGCCTTCATGCGCGCTTTCCATGAAGCTGGTTTCCGCGACCTGGGCCGCGCCGCCGATATGGAAGGTCCGCATGGTGAGCTGTGTGCCCGGCTCGCCGATCGATTGCGCGGCGATGACGCCGACGGCCTCGCCGACATTGACCCGGGTTCCGCGCGCCAGATCGCGCCCGTAACAGGCTCCGCACACGCCAACCGCCGTGTCGCAGGTGAGAACCGAGCGCACCTTGACCGAATCGACGCCTGCTTCCTCGACCTCGACCACGTCATCTTCCTCGAGGAAGGTCCCGGCCGGGGCGATGACCTCGCCCGTGCGCGGATGGACGATGTCGAGCGCCGCGGTGCGTCCCAGAATGCGGGTGGCGAGGCTGACCACGATATCGGCCCCCTCGATCACCGCACGCATATCGATGCCGCGGCCCGAACCGCAATCCTCTTCCGTAATGATGGAATCCTGGGCGACATCGACCAGACGGCGCGTGAGATAGCCCGAATTGGCGGTTTTCAGCGCCGTATCGGCCAATCCCTTGCGGGCACCATGGGTCGAGTTGAAATATTCGAGTACCGTCAGGCCTTCCTTGAAATTGGAGATGATCGGGGTCTCGATGATCTCGCCCGAGGGCTTGGCCATCAGGCCGCGCATGCCGCCCAATTGCTTCATCTGGTTCTTGGAACCGCGGGCCCCGGAATGGGCCATCATATAGATGGAATTGAGGTCGCCCGTGCGCCCGGTCTTGGGATCCTTGCGGGGGCGCGCGGCCTCTTCCATCATCGCATCGGCCACGAGATCGGTGCATTTCGACCACGCATCCACCACCTTGTTGTATTTCTCGCCGCGGGTGATGTGGCCTTCGAGATATTGGCTCTCGAATTCCGCGACCTTTTTCTGTGTTTCCTCGACGAGGCGCTCCTTGCTGGCCGGCACGACAATATCGTCCTTGCCGAAGGAAATGCCGGCCTTGCAGGCCTCGCGGAAGCCCAATTGCATGATCCGGTCGCAGAAGATCACCGTCGCCTTCTGCCCGCAATGGCGATAGACGGCGTCGATCAGATCGCCAATGCTCTTCTTGGTCAGCGCGCGCGAAACAAGGTCGGGGCTGACCAGCGGGTGGCGCGGCAACAGATCGGCGAGCATCATCCGCCCGGGCGTCGTGTCGATCAGCGTGCGGATCGGCTTGTTGTCGGCATCGACCGTGTGGTAGCGCGCCTTGATCTTTGCGTGCAGCGTGACCGAACCGCTGGCCAGCGCCTGCTCGATCTCGCCCAGATCGACAAAGGCCCGGCCTTCACCCGGCTCGCCATCCTTCTCGATCGAGAGATAATAGAGCCCGAGCACGATGTCCTGGCTCGGCACGATGATCGGACGACCATTGGCCGGCGACAGGATATTATTGGTGCTCATCATGAGCACGCGGGCTTCGAGCTGCGCCTCGAGCGACAAGGGCACATGGACGGCCATCTGGTCGCCGTCGAAATCGGCATTGAATGCCGCACAGACGAGCGGATGGAGCTGGATCGCCTTGCCTTCAATCAATTTGGGCTCAAAGGCCTGGATCCCCAGACGGTGCAGGGTGGGGGCCCGGTTGAGCATGACCGGATGTTCGCGGATCACCTCCTCAAGGATGTCCCACACTTCGGGCTTTTCCTTGTCCACGAGGCGCTTGGACTGCTTGACGGTTTGCGAAAACCCCTTGGCCTCCAGCCGCGAGAACACGAAGGGCTTGAACAATTCGAGCGCCATCTTCTTGGGCAGCCCGCATTGGTGCAGCTTGAGCTCCGGCCCGACCACGATGACCGAGCGGCCGGAATAATCGACGCGCTTGCCCAGCAGATTTTGCCGGAACCGGCCCTGCTTGCCCTTGAGCATGTCGGCGAGCGATTTGAGCGGCCGCTTGTTGGCCCCCGTAATCGTGCGCCCGCGCCGGCCATTGTCGAACAGGGCATCGACCGATTCCTGCAACATCCGCTTTTCATTGCGGATGATGATATCGGGCGCGCGCAATTCAATGAGCCGCTTCAGGCGGTTATTGCGGTTGATGACCCGCCGGTAGAGGTCGTTGAGATCGGAAGTGGCAAAGCGGCCGCCATCAAGCGGCACCAGCGGGCGCAATTCCGGCGGAATCACCGGGATGATGGTCAGGATCAGCCATTCCGGCCGGTTGCCCGAACGGATAAAGGCCTCGATCAGCTTGAGGCGCTTGGACAATTTCTTGGCCTTGAGGTCGCCGGAGATCTCCTTGATCTCCTCACGCAGGCGATGGGCCTCTTCCTCAAGATTGATCGCGGTCAGGAGGTCGCGAATGGCCTCGGCACCGATCGAGGCGCTGAAGGAATCATCGCCCAGTTCTTCGCGCGCCTTGAGATAATTTTCCTCGGTCAGCAATTCGCGCGGCTCGAGCTTGGTCAGGCCGGGCTCGAGCACGATATATTGTTCGAAATACAGCACCCGCTCGATATCCTTGAGCGGCATGTCGAGCATCAGCGCGATGCGCGAGGGCAGGGATTTGAGAAACCAGATATGGGCGACCGGCGCTGCCAGTTCGATATGGCCCATCCGCTCGCGCCGGACCTTTTGCAAGGTCACCTCGACGCCGCATTTCTCGCACACAATGCCCTTGAACTTCATGCGCTTGTATTTGCCGCACAGGCACTCGTAATCCTTTACCGGGCCGAAAATGCGGGCGCAGAACAGGCCATCGCGCTCTGGCTTGAAGGTGCGGTAATTGATGGTCTCCGGCTTCTTGATCTCGCCAAACGACCAGGATTTGATCTTTTCCGGGCTGGCGATCGAAATCTTGATGAGATCGAAGGTTGGCGCGGGCTCAGCGTTCCTGAAATGGGAATTGGCGACTTCCTTGTTCATTCAAAGACGCTCCTTGAGGGGCAGTATGAGAGACAGTTTTCGACGACTGTATTTCGCGGCCGGCACAATGCCGGCCAAAGCCAAATCCCCGGCCGGACAATATCCGGCCGGGGGATCTTCAGTGGAGAATGCAAGCGCGGGCTTTCATGCGAAAGGCCTCATTCTGCTGCCTGCGGGCTGGAATTGGCACCCGCCTGCCCCGGTCTTCCGGCCGTTGCAAAGGGCGATACCGGCACCGAGGGCAGCGGTCGATGATCGACGAGATCGACATCGAGCCCCAGCGAACGCATTTCCTTGATCAGCACATTGAAGCTTTCGGGAATGCCCGTCTCGAACGCATCTTCCCCGCGCACGATCGATTCATAGACCTTGGTGCGGCCTGCAACATCGTCGGATTTGACCGTCAGCATCTCCTGCAGGGTATGGGCGGCACCATAGGCCTCGAGTGCCCACACCTCCATCTCCCCGAAACGCTGGCCGCCGAACTGGGCCTTGCCGCCCAGAGGCTGCTGGGTCACGAGGCTATAGGGCCCCGTTGACCGCGCATGCATCTTGTCATCGACCAGATGGTGCAGTTTCAGCATGTAGATATAGCCGACGGTGACATCGCGCTGAAAGGATTCGCCCGTGCGTCCGTCATGCAGTCGAACCTGACCCGAGGCCGCGTAGCCGGCCTTGGCCAGCATATCCACGATGTCGCTTTCGCGCGCACCATCGAATACCGGCGTGGCGATCGGCACCCCTTTTTCGAGATTGCCGGCGAGTTCTTCCAGCCCTTCCCGGTCGGCCGGCAATTCCTGATCGGGTCCGTAAATATCCCTGAGCCGGGCTTCGATCAGTTTGATTTCCCCGGTCCGGCGATAGGTTTCCATCGCCTTGCGGATCTGCGTGCCGAGGCCTGCACAGGCCCAGCCGAGATGGGTTTCGAGGATCTGACCGACATTCATCCGCGAGGGCACGCCCAGCGGGTTGAGCACGACATCCACCGCCGTGCCATCGGCGAGATAGGGCATGTCCTCGATCGGCGTGATGCGCGAGATCACGCCCTTGTTGCCGTGACGGCCGGCCATCTTGTCGCCGGGCTGGAGCTTGCGCTTGACCGCGACAAAGACCTTGACGACCTTCATCACGCCCGGTGCCAGTTCGTCCCCGCGCTGGAGCTTGTCGACCTTGTCCTCGAAGCGATCGACCAGCCGTTTGCGCGAAGCATCGAACAAAGCCTTCAGCGCTTCGGCTTCTCGCGTGGCTTTCTCGTCCTCGAGGCTGAACTGCCACCATTGGCTGCGCCCGACCCGATCCATTTCCTCGGTGGTGATCACGCCCTTGCGGAATCCTTTCGGCCCCGAAATGGCAGCCTTGCCCGAAAGAATTTCCCGCAGCCGGCCAAAGATATTGCGTTCGAGGATCTCAAGCTCCGCATCGCGGTCCTTGGCCAGACGCTCGATTTCCTCGCGTTCGATCTGCAAGGCGCGCTGATCCTTGTCCACACCGTGGCGGTTGAACACGCGGACTTCCACCACGGTGCCCTGCACGCCTGGCGGCAGGCGCAGGCTGGTGTCGCGCACATCGGAAGCCTTTTCGCCGAAAATGGCGCGCAGCAGCTTTTCTTCCGGCGTCATCGGGCTTTCGCCCTTCGGCGTGACCTTGCCGACCAGAATGTCGCCCGGCTGCAATTCCGAACCGATCGCCACGATCCCGGCCTCGTCGAGATTGCGGAGCTGCTCTTCGCCGACATTGGGGATGTCGCGGGTGATTTCCTCGGGCCCGAGCTTGGTGTCGCGCGCCATGACCTCGAATTCCTCGATATGGATCGAGGTGAACACGTCATCGCGCACGATGCGCTCGGAAATCAGGATGGAATCTTCGAAATTATAGCCGTTCCACGGCATGAAGGCGACCAGCACATTGCGGCCCAGCGCCAGCTCGCCCAATTCGGTCGAAGGGCCATCGGCCACGATGTCGCCCGCCACCACCACATCGCCGACGCGCACGATCGGGCGCTGATTGATGCAGGTATTCTGGTTGGAGCGTCGGAATTTCGCGAGATTATAGATGTCGACGCCGGATTTTGCGGCCTCGACCTCTTCGGTCACGCGCACCACGATTCGGGTGGCGTCGACCTGCTCGACCACGCCCGAGCGCCGCGCCACCACCGTCGCCCCGGAATCCCGGGCGACCACGCCTTCCATGCCGGTGCCGACCAAAGGCGCATCCGCCTTGATCAATGGCACGGCCTGGCGCTGCATGTTGGAGCCCATCAAGGCCCGATTGGCGTCGTCATTTTCGAGGAAGGGAATCAGCGCGGCCGCCACCGACACCACCTGCTTGGGTGAGACGTCGATATAATCGACCTGTTCGCGCGGGGCGAGGGTTGCTTCCCCATCCACCCGCGCAAGCGTCAGGACGTCCAGCAACCGGCCCTTTTTGTCGACGCTCGCATTGGATTGCGCGATGGTGTGGCGCGATTCCTGGCTGGCCGAAAGATAATCCACATGTTCGGTCAGTGCGCCATCTTTCACCCGGCGATAGGGGCTTTCGATGAAGCCATATTTGTTGACGCGGGCAAAGGTGGCGAGCGAATTGATCAGGCCGATATTCGGCCCTTCAGGCGTTTCAATCGGACAGATGCGGCCATAATGCGTGGTGTGCACGTCGCGCACTTCAAAGCCCGCGCGTTCGCGCGTCAGACCGCCCGGACCCAGCGCCGACAGGCGCCTTTTGTGGGTGATTTCGGACAAGGGATTGGTCTGGTCCATGAATTGCGAGAGCTGCGATGAGCCGAAAAATTCCCGCACCGCCGCCGCCGCCGGTTTGGCATTGATCAGGTCATGGGGCATCACGGTCTCGATATCGACCGAACCCATGCGTTCCTTGATCGTGCGCTCCATGCGCAACAGGCCGAGTCGATACTGGTTTT
Organism: Hyphomonadaceae bacterium; assembly: GCA_021731815.1. GTDB lineage: Bacteria > Pseudomonadota > Alphaproteobacteria > Caulobacterales > Aquidulcibacteraceae > JAKFWO01. Next base: position 10,074 of record JAKFWO010000027.1, read on the forward strand.
CCAGCAATTCCCCGACCGAGCGCACCCGGCGATTACCGAGATTGTCGATGTCATCGACTTCGCCCTTGCCGTCCTTGAGGTCCACAAGGGTTTTCAGGACCGCGATCACGTCCTCGCGGCGCAGCACGCGTTCCTCGTCGGAGGCATCGAGCCCCAGACGCATATTCATCTTCACCCGGCCAACCGCCGAAAGATCGTAGCGGTCGAGGTCGAAAAACAATTGCCGGAACAGCGCATCGGAGGCTTCGAGCGTCGGGGGCTCACCCGGCCGCATGACGCGATAGACATCCGACAGCGCGCCTTCGCGCGATTCATTCTTGTCCGCCGACAGCGTATTGCGAATCCACGGCCCGACCGAGACATTGTCGATATCGAGGACGCTGATCTCATCGACCCCGGCCTCGCGCATCTCGGCGATGCGGGCTTCTGTCAGTTCTTCGCCGGCTTCGGTATAAATCTCGCCGGTCTCGAAATTGACGATGTCGATCGCGGCGAATTTGCCGGTCAGCTCTTCCGACGGCACGAGGATTTGCTCCAGCCCGCCATCGCCGAGTTTGCGGGCGACCGCTGCCGTGAGTTTCTTGCCGGCCGGGGCCACCACCTTGCCATCGGCAGCATTGACGAGATCGAAAGCGGGCTTGGCCCCGCGCCAGCGTTCGGCGCGGAATTCCGTCGTCCAGCCCGAGCGGTGCAGATGGTAGCTCACCTTGCCATAAAAGGCGTCGAGGATCGCCTCCTGGTCCATGCCCAGCGCATAGAGCATGGTCGTGGCCGGCAATTTGCGGCGGCGATCGATGCGGACATGAACGATGTCCTTGGCGTCGAATTCGAAATCAAGCCAGGACCCGCGATAGGGAATGACCCGGGCCGCAAACAGCAATTTGCCCGACGAATGGGTCTTGCCCTTGTCATGGTCGAAAAACACACCCGGCGAGCGATGCATCTGCGAGACGATCACCCGCTCCGTGCCATTGACAATGAATGTGCCCTTGTCGGTCATCAGGGGGATGTCGCCAATAAAGACATCCTGTTCCTTGATGTCCTTGACTGATTTCGACTGGGTTTCCTCGTCGACCTCGAACACGATCAGACGCAATTTCACCTTCAGCGGTGCCGCATAGGTCAAATCGCGCTGCTGGCATTCCTCGACATCGAATTTCGGCTCCTCAAATTCATAGGAGACATATTCGAGCACCGCGCGCTCATTGAAATCGCGGATCGGGAAGACCGAACGGAACACGGCCTCGAGCCCGTCAACCCGGCGATCCGCATGGCGCATGGCGCGCCCGGTCGCCGGATCGGTCTTTTGAAGAAATTGTTCGTAGGAGCTCTTTTGCACCTCGATCAGGTTTGGCATCCGAACCGCTTCCGGGATCCGCCCGAAGGATTTGCGAATGCGCTTTTTACCTGTGAACGAGAGAGCCATGCACTTCTCCTGTCGAATTCCGCCCGTAACCAGTTGATTTCCGCAAATTTATCGCGGGCTTCACCGGGCGGGGAGGGCTGATCCGCCGGGCGGGCACAGGTTTCGGACACGGTTCCGAAATTGTGCCTTGTTCAATCACACCCTGTTCAATCCTGACGCATTGGAAGGTCTCGCGGGACCCATCCCCAGTGCCGGATGACCTGATTTACTGAGCCATAATTTGATCCACCCGCCAGAGGGGAGCCGCCGCTCTCGTTACCGGGCCCTCAACAAGGCCCGCTCGCATCCGTCAGATTTCATTGCCGGAAAAGCCAGGACATCAAACGGAAAGCAGGCCCCCCGATCTCCGGGGAGCCCGCCAGGCATCTTCGCGCATTCCGTTTACTTGAGTTCGACCTTCGCGCCGGCCTTTTCCAGTTGCGCCTTGATCTTCTCGGCTTCGTCCTTGGTGACGCCTTCCTTCAGCGGCTTTGGCGCACTTTCCACGAGGTCCTTGGCTTCCTTGAGCCCGAGACCCGGGACGATCGCCCGAACTTCCTTGATGACCTCGATCTTCTTGTCGCCCGCGGCCGCGAGGATCACGGTGAATTCGGTCTGCACTTCCACGGCCGCCGCAGGAGCCGCACCGGCCGCTGCCGCCATCGCGACCGGAGCCGCCGCCGAAACGCCCCATTTTTCCTCGAGCAGCTTCGACAGTTCGGCCGCTTCCAGCACGGTCAGCGCGGAGAGTTCTTCATAGATCTTGTCCAGTTTCGACATGGATTTCGTCCTGTTGGCCCATCAAGGGGCATGTTCAATCATTATCCGGGGGAAGCCGGGAGTTCATGGGGACATGGCCGGACCCGCTTCACGCCCGCAGGCGCGAAGGGCCCGAACCGGTCAGGCAGCCTGGTCCTTTTCGGCATAGGCCTTGAGCACCCGCGCCAATTGACCGGCGGGCGCTTGCAGCACACCCGCGATTTTGGTCGCCGGCGCGTTGAGCAGGCCGATGATCCTGCCCCGAAGCTCATCGAGCGATGGCAGGGAGGCAAGAGAGGCAACGCCGGCCGAGTCCAGAACCTGCGGGCCGAACATCGCACCAAGAAGAACGAATTTGTCGTTTTCCTTGGCGAATTCCGCCGCCGTCTTCGCCGCCGCCACTGCATCCGCCCCGAAGACGATTGCCACAGGCCCGGTGAACCACGCCCCTGCACCCTCCGCGGGATTTCCCGCCAGAGCAATCTTTGCCAGCCGGTTCTTGACCACCTTCATCGTCGCACCAACATTGGCCAGACGTCCGCGCAGGGCGGTCATCTGCGCAACGTCAAGCCCGGCATTGCGGGCGATGACCACGACACCAGATTCGGTGAATACACCTTTCAGCGCCTCCACCTGGCTGGTCTTCTCTTCTCGGTTCATTGCGCTCTCCTGAATAGCGCCCGGCGATTCCGCCCGACCCATTTGAATGTGTGGGAAGCGCGTGCCTGCCCAACACCCGTCAACGCCGCCAAATGGTTCCAGTGGCACGCCACCGCCCCTTTGCCGACGCCCGAACGGCCGCTGCGCTGACCCGCGCGACCTGTCCAAGGGCCAAAGCGCACAAGAGGTCGCGCAGCGGAGAACTGCACGCCCAACAAAGTGAACCCCTTCCCCGTCTCATGCCGGCTTTCAGTGATTAAGACCCCAGGAGCACCCGCACAGCGCAAATTACCGTGCGTGACCCTAAGAATCGCCAGCAATCTCGGACAGGACGAAGCACCGAAGCGCTTCGCATTCGACGCGTCGCCGCGCCGAACCGCCGTCTATGCCACCACCTGCCACGGGAGGCAAGGCCACGACCGGTGAATCCACAGCTTAATATTTTGTTATCCGACAGAGCGACCAGCCCTTCCCGGTCACCCTGCTGTCAGCGCGCTTGCCACATCCACCCGGACACCCGGTCCCATGGTCGATGACAAAGCGACCTTACGCACATAAACGCCCTTGGCCCCTGCGGGCTTCGCTTTCTGAAGCGCTTCGATCAAAGCGCGGATATTTTGCAGCAGCGCTTCTTCAGAAAAGCTCGCTTTGCCGATTGCAGCGTGGATGATCCCCGCCTTTTCGGCGCGAAACTCGACCGAGCCCGCCTTGCGCTCCTTCACCGCTTTCGCGATTTCGGGCGTCACGGTACCAACCTTGGGATTGGGCATGAGCCCCTTTGGCCCCAGCACCTTGCCGAGCCGTCCCACCAGCGGCATGAGATCGGGTGTGGCAATCACCACGTCGAAATCGCTGCGTCCGCCCTGAATTTCGGCGGCCAGATCATCGGCGCCCACCACATCGGCCCCCGCAGCGCGGGCTTCGTCGGCCTTGGCGTCCCGGGCAAAGACCGCCACCCGCACCGTGCGACCGGTGCCATTGGGCAGATTGACCACGCCGCGCACCTGTTGGTCGGCATGGCGGGGATCGATCCCCAGATTGACCGCAAGTTCGATCGATTCATCGAATTTGGCGGTGGCGCGTGCCTTGACCATGCTCACGGCCGGGACGAGCCCGACCAGCGATTTGGCATCCACGCCCACACGGGCGGCATTCATTCTTTTTCCGGATTGTGCCATGTTAATGCCCCGTCACTTCAAGGCCCATGGAGCGGGCCGACCCCGCCACCGAGCGCGCCAGCGAATCGACTTCGCGCGCATTCGAATGCTTGAGCTTGATCACCGCGATTTCGCGACACTGTTCCATGCTCACTGCGCCGACCGTTTCGATCCCCGGCTTGAGCGCGCCCTTCTGGATCTTTGCCGCACGCATCAGGAAGAAGGACACCGGCGGAGTTTTCAATTCGAAGGTGAAGCTCTTGTCCTGATAATAGGTGATCACTACCGGAAGCGGCGTGCCCTTTTCGACTTCCGCCGAGCGGGCATTGAACTGCTTCACGAATTCCATGATATTCAGCCCGCGGCCACCCAGCATCGGGCCCACGGGGGGAGCCGGAGTGGCGGATGCCGCCGGCAATTGGAGCTTGATCTGCCCCACAACTTTCTTCGCCATGAGAACTCCCTCTTGTGGCGCGCGGGGGACTGTTCGGCCCACCGCAAAGCCCGCAAACCCGGCGGGCGGGGAGAGCGCGGTCCGGGCAGGGAGCCGGCGAAGCTCCCCATCCCTTCCGCACCGAGGCGCGCCACAAAGCCCATGGGACCGCGCTTGTCAAGCCCCGTCCGTGACCCCGACATTCCATGCCCGGAATTCCTTTCGGATCGCGGCCTGACGCAAAAGTGATTACAGATTGATTTCCCAGCGGAGGCCAGATCCGGCACATCTGATCCCGATTGTTGAGGCGGGTTCCCGACTGACGGCGCGGAAAATTTGCGCCACCGGCGTGGGGCGTGTCAACGACACGAATTCGCCTCGTATTACTGTTGAATAATCGTGTGCTCGTTGCGTCATGCGCAAGGTCTTTCGTCGATCTGCCAGGACGTCGAACTGTGAAGACAGTGCACTTTCACCCTGCAAGCCAACCAGCCTGAAAGGCGATTGATTCCCATGAATTCCGCGCGCATGACAGTCTCCCCGTTCAAACTTCCGGCAGCCGCATTGCTGGTAGCCGTTGGCACCTTCGCCCTGGGTTCGGCCTGGGCGTCGGCGGGTCAGGTTCCACCGGCCCCCGCGGAAGAAGTGGCGTCCGAAATCGCCGGGGCCACAGCGACGACCTCCGCCACCGCGGCAACGGGCACGATTGCAGCCGACAAAGCCAAGGCCGCCAAGCGTCTCGAGGCGCTGGATGCGGTGCGCGATGTCGAACGCCCCGAGCGCGTGCAGCGTGTCGAACGGGTTCAACGCGTTGACCGTGTTGAACGGGTCGAGCGCGTGGAACGCGTCGAGCGCCCGGATACGGGTGGCGGAAGCTGATTTGATCATGCGCGGCCGGTTCCTGTGGTTGGAGGCGACCGCGACCTTTTGATCGAAATCGAACCGGGAACGGGGCGTTGCAGCCGGGATTAGTTCGGGAACTGTGTAGATCCCCTGCGGGATGCGTCAAATCCCGATCCGGACACAGAATGTCCGGACTATCTCACCCTTTCTGCATTGCAGCGAGTGGTGGGCCAAGAACCTGCGCCGGATCAGTATCTTGTGCCGGATCGTACAAATCCGGATCGTACAAATATTGACGCGATCCTGTTGAAGCAAAACCAGGGGGAAACCATGACCAGCAAATTCGCGTTCACTGAGATCCGGAAGCGCACAGCCAACCGAGGCCGTCACCGCGCGCTTCCCGGCGCCCTTCCCGGTGCCCTGTTTGCGGGCTTCACTTTGGCGCTCATTGCCGCCCCTGCCGCCCTGGCCCAAACCGCCCCGGCCGATTCAGCACCCTCCCAGTCGCAGGGCGATGGTGAACGCCCGGAAAACCGTTCGCTCCGGCTGTCACTGGCGACGGGTGTCGATGTCAGCGGCGGCGATTTCGGCGACGAGAACGGTGTCGTCACCACGACGATCGCAGTTCCCACGTCGCTCCGGCTCAACTGGGGTGATTTTCGCTTCAGTGTCACAGTGCCGTGGCTTTCCATTGAAGGTCCGGGCGGCGTGGTGGCCGACGGCGTTATCATCGACCCCGATGCAGTCGGGACCGTCGAAACCAATTCCGGTCTTGGCGACGTAACGCTGGGGGTGAATTATTCCGTCCCTTCCGCGCTGACGGGCAATTGGTTTGTCGAGTTTCAATCGCGCGTAAAGATCCCGACCAGTGACATCGAGGATGGCCGCTCCACCGGCGAGGTCGATGTCGGATTTACCGGCGATGTCGGCTACAGCTTCGGCAAATTTTCGCCTTTTGTGTCGGTGGGTTATCGTTTTCGCGGCGACCCCGAAGGAACCGACCTCAACAATACGGTGTCAACCTCGGTCGGCGCGAGCTACCTGATCGGCAGTGGCGTTTCCGTGCTCGCCACCTATGATTACCAACAGCGAACCGTTGACTCAGCCGAAGCCAGCCAGGAAATTTTTGGCGCGTTCTCGGGTCCGGTCGGAAAGAAAGTACGCTGGACACTCTATGGATCTGTGGGCCTCAGCGATGGTGCGCCGGGCGGCGGCGCGGGCTTCCAACTGACCCTGCGCCAATAGGGTGATTGCAGGCCAGAATTTCCATGGAGGGGGGCGCATCGTGCAGGCCCCTCTGGCCAAAGCCCGAGCAGTGAAATTCGAGCCCGGGTTTTGATCATATCAAGCTCTGTTCTATTGAAAGCTCTATTTTATTGAAACCGGACAATTTTAATTCGTATTTCTGGACCCGACTTCTTTGAAGATATTCGAGGTGCCTTGTCATCTTTTTGACGCGTCGAATGCATTATCGGGCCCGCCAGCCCATGTCCTGTCGCGTGGCCTGCCCCCCGGTACGTGGTCAGGGGTCAGCGTTGCGCCGGTGCGAGCGCTGCGCGCAGGAAGTCGATGGTGGCGCGCACTTTTGCCGGCAGATATTTGCGGCTGGGATAAAGAAGCCAAGCGGCGGTATCAAAGGTCGTGGCGGTGACATCGTGGCGGGGAAACAGGTCGACCAGCGCCCCCCCGGCCAGATCCTCGCCGATCAGCCAGTCGGCAAGCAAGGCCGGCCCCAGCCCCGACAGCGCGAAATCGCGCAAAGCCAGCGCATTCGACGCCACCAGGGCACCATGGACCGGGATCTTCCCGATCTTGCCTTGATAGCGAAACAGCCAGCGCGTCCGGAAGTCGGGCAAAGCGAATAACAGGCAGGAGCGCACCGCCAGATCGGCAGGCTCTTTCGGCATTCCGGTTGTGGCAATGTAACCGGGGCTCGCCACCACCCGGAAGCGCGTCGGCATGAGCTTGCTGCCGATCACGCCTGCGCCATAGCCCGAACCCAGCCGAATGGCGAGGTCGATCCGGTCGGCAATAAGATCGACATTTGAATCCTGCAATATGAGTTCGAGATTGAGCTTCGGAAAGGCCGCGCGAAATGCCGGGACGAGCGGCACCAGCACGCGCTGGCCAAAGGCCACGGAAGCGGTGAGCCGCAATGTCCCCGAAGGGCTCCCCGAATGGGGATTGATCCCGTCGCGTGCGGCCTCGAACGCGTCGAGCAGCGGAATGATCCGGCCGAGAAAGGCCTCGCCGGCCTCGGTCAGCACCAGCGAACGCGTCGTGCGCTGCATGAGCAAGGCACCGAGCTCCGCCTCCAGCGCCGCAAATGCGCGCGACACCGACGACACCTCCACCCCGCGCAGCCTTGCCACCGCCGAAAAACTGCCCTGGCGGGCGACTTCGACAAACAACTGAAGGGAATCAATATCCAAAGTCGTGCCTCGCCCCCGGTCCGTATGATCGACCTGCTCATTCCGGCCTTGCCCTGCAAGCGGTCAATCCTCGCGCCACAGGATCGAGGCATCGGCCCCCGCGAGGTCGGTCAAGCCGCACATGCCCATGGTCAGGTCAAGCTCGCGGGCGATGATCCCCAGCGCCCTCGTCACGCCTTCCTCGCCCATTGCGCCCAATCCGTACAGAAAAGCGCGCCCGATCATGGCCGCCTTCGCCCCCGATGCGATCGCCCGCAGCACGTCCTGCCCGCTTCTGATGCCGCCATCCATCCACAGCTCGACATCCTCGTCCAACGCCCGGGCAATTGCGGGAAGCACAGCAATCGAAGACGGGGCACCATCGAGCTGGCGCCCGCCATGATTGGACACCACGATGGCATCGGCCCCGAAATCGCGGGCGCGGCGGGCATCATCGACCTCCATGATGCCCTTGAGCACAAGCTTGCCCGGCCAGCGTTCACGGATCCATGCCAGATCCGCCCAATTGAGAGAAGAATCGAACTGGTCGGCAATCCAGGCCGCGAGCGATCCCGCATCACCGATATTCGCCGCATGGCCGACGAGATTGCCAAAACTGCGCCGCCGCGTGCCGAGCATGCCGAGGCACCAGCGCGGCTTCGTGGCCATGTCGAGGAGATTGGCGAGCTTCAGACGCGGCGGCGCGGACAGGCCATTACGCGCATCCTTGTGGCGGATGCCAAGCACCGGCAGATCGAGCGTCACGACCAGCGCCGTGCAGCCCGCCGCACGCGCCCGCGCGATCAGCCTTTCCATGAAATCACGGTCGCGCATCATGTAAAGCTGGAACCAGAAGGGTTTCGGGCTCGCTGCGGCGACATCCTCGATCGAGCAGATGCTCATGGTCGACAGGCAGAATGGCACGCCAAAGGCGGCCGCCGCGCGCGCGGCGAGGATCTCGCCATCGGCATGCTGCATCCCGGTCAGCCCGACCGGAGAAAGGGCAACCGGCATGGCGACCGGCTCGCCCAGCATGGTCGCGCGGGTCGAGCGCCGGCTGATATCGACCGCGACACGCTGCCGGAAGCGCAATCGCGCCAGATCGGCCTCATTGGCGCGGTAGGTGGATTCCGTCCAGGATCCGGAATCAGCATAATCGTAAAACATGCGCGGCACGCGCTTGCGCGCCAGCTTCCGCAAATCCTCGAGATCGGCGATATGACGCATGAGGCGGCATCCGGGTTCAGAGGCACAGACATTTCGTCAGCGCCCGGGAAGACTGCGCATAGCGTGATTCAGGCGGCAATGGCGCGATTTGACAATCTGCCAAACCCCTCCCCTCGATCACATCGCCGGGCTGGAGCGCGTGTTTGGGCGTCATGAACGCATTGCAGCACGGAGCGTATCGGCGAGGATGACATCGCCGGGCTCCAATGTGAAGCAAAGCGAGCAAAAAGAAGTCGGCAGCGCGGGGGATCCGAATCCTCGGCCTCAGCCCCGGAACGGTGGCGACAGACATGATGGCGAAGATCGGGCAATCCGGGATCAACCCGGTCAGCCAGCTCGACTGGTCAACCCACATCCGACCGGCATGGCCGGGCCAATTTCGGCCCTGGAGCGCGTTCAGAAAAAGTGGAATCCGGTTTTTCGCCTGAACGCGCTCCAAATCATTGAATCTGAGCATTTTCAATGTAGACATCCGGCTCGGATTTCCTTGAAAATGCTCTGGAGCGCGTTCAGAAAAAGTGGGATCCGGTTTTTCGCCTGAACGCGCTCCAAATCATTGAATCTGAGCATTTTCAATTCAGACATCCGGCTCGGATTTCCTTGAAAATGCTCTGGAGCGCGTTCAGAAAAAGTGGGATCCGGTTTTTCGCCTGAACGCGCTCCAAATCATTGAATCTGAGCATTTTCAATGTAGACATCCGGCTCGGATTTCCTTGAAAATGCTCTGGCCAATGGTCAGGCTGGTCTGGCTTGGCGACCCGCCACTACAAGGCCGACGCGATGGCCGCGATCGCCGCCCGCGCACATTCGCCGTCCTCTGTCGGACGCGCACCCGAAACACCGATTCCGCCGATCAACACACCCGATTTCGTGACGATCGGCTCACCGCCCTCGACAATCGTGATGCCGGGCAAATGTTCGATGCCGTGTGGCTGTTCGCCCTCCGCAATCACCGGACGACGCAGATCGGGCGTCGAACGCCCGGTCGTCGCAGCGGTAGAAGCTTTCAGCATTGCCACATCGATCGGCTTGATACGCGCCCCGTCCATGCGGGAAAATGCGACGGGGTCTCCCCGGAATCGAGCACTGCAATCGCGAGCCGCCACCCTTTGGCCTCGGCGAGCGTCCGACAGGCTTTCGTCGCGGTCTCTGCCAGTTCGAGCGTCAGGAAAGGTCTCTGCGGCGGGGCGGCATTGGCGATCCCGCTCTCGGGCTGCGAAAGCAACAGAATCAATGCGAATGTGGGCGTTCTCATTGCGCCTGCCTCCGCACCAATGTGGCAACACTGGTCAAATTCCGGTCGCCCAGGCCTTTGCGCATCGCCCTGCGGAACATTTCATGCGCCGCGCGCGCGACCGGTGCCCCGGAGCGTCGTGTCGCTGCGCGGGCATAACCGAAATCCTTCTCGGCCAGGGCCACCGGAAATCCGATCCGCGCCATGTCTGCTCCCTTGCCATCTGGCCCTGTTTCCGACGACATGATCCTGATTGCGGAACCCGGCGGGAAAAACCGCCGCAGACGCAAAGTACCCATGCAAAATTCGCAAGAATGAACGGGGCGGGTTTCGATCCTTTTTCAATGTCGCGCACAAGGCTAGTGGTTCGATTCCGACATTTGCATCCCATTGGTACCTCCCGGCGAGCAAATGTCGGAATCATGAGATCCGCCAGCAAGTAATTGATTGCAGTGAATTTTCTGAGTTTGACCTTTGCTTGCGTGCCTGATGTCGAACGGGATGCAAATGTCAAAGAGGATCCACTCGGGCGCTGATGGGACGGGCGACCTCCCCGTGGCGCTGCCGGAGCAAATACAATCCACCGGCTGAGCACGACCGCTTTGTCGTATTATTTGGATTCCTGGTTTGCGACTTGTTCCTTCGCCCGGGCCTTTCCTGTGAAATCCGAAGCTCCCGACAACCGCTGTCGGCGCAATGCCGATATTGACCCATCGAGAGAAACATGGGCTCAATCATGGTCAATTGTTCCAACTCCCCTTTGGGGGCAATTGCCGGTGCCTTTCAGACAGGAAATGCATACCGCCTGAGACGGGGGGCGGAGGGGACTTGCCAGAGGTCGCGGACACAGGGTGAAAACATTGTTTCAGCCTCTTTTGATGCGTGCTTTGCTGATGCTGGCCGTGTTTCTTGCCGGATCAGGCTGGCAGGCAGGCAGGGAAGCCGGTGCGGACGCGGTCTCGCACATGTTTCAGGACATCACCACACCGCCGCAAAGGCCGGTGGTGTCGAAGGCTCCGGACAGCGGGGATCCATCAGCCGATGACCAGGCGGAAGAGGTCGCCGAAGTCACCACTCAGCCTTTCGATGCGACTTTTGCGATTTTCAAGCGCTTGTGCCTTGACCCCGTCGAGATGCGCGCGCAATTCCCGGTGCCGGACTGGCGCGAAATTCACGTGGCAAATGTCAACCTCAATCCCCAGATCGTACCCGAAAGCAGCCGGGTCTGGGAAGGGGCGGAGGATGGCACCAGTTTCGCGGTCGTCCATGCGACCGGCAAAGGTGCCAAAGGCTCGGTTCACGCCAGGGCGCAGGTCCGGACCTGCCAGGTCACTGCGATCGGTGCCCCAAGTCCGGCTTTTGTCGGGGTTCGACTGAGAAAGATCCTTGGCATCCCGCCATCCAATCGGCTTTCGGAAACAACGGACAATTGGCACGTTGACGTTTGGGCGACGACACGCGAGCGAAGGACAAATGCAGTCGATTTCACCAGATTTTCAGGAAGTGTAGTTGTAACTCAACCTTTATTTTATAGGCAAGGCCGGGAATATATTTTGCTGCAATTGCACCGTGGCATCAGAAATCAGGCGATTCATTCGATCAGGATCGCGGTCTATTCCTGATCATTATACAAATTTCATAGCCATTTTCGTTTCAAGTTTCCTTGCGCCGCCCTGATCCGGGATAAACGGGATACGGAATATATGGCGCGCGCCTTATGCCGCCTCAATCATCTGCTCGGCCTGTTTGAGATCGACCGAGACCAGCGTGGAAACCCCCTGCTCGGCCATGGTCACGCCAAATAATCGGTCCATCCGCGCCATGGTGACCGGATTATGGGTGATGATGAGAAAGCGCGTATCGGTCCGCTTGCGCATCTCGTCGAGCATCCGGCAGAAGCGTTCCACATTGGCATCGTCGAGCGGCGCATCCACTTCGTCCAGAACGCAAATGGGCGAGGGATTGGACAAAAACACGGCAAAGATCAGTGCGGTCGCTGTCAATGCCTGCTCTCCGCCACTCATCAGCGACATGGAAGCCAGCCGCTTTCCCGGCGGACAGGCATAGATTTCGAGCCCGGCGGACAGGGCGTCCTCCGTTTCGGTCAGCTTGAGTTCCGCATGCCCGCCTTCAAACAAGGCCTGAAACAGGCTCTGGAAATGGGAATTGACGATATCAAAGGCCCGCTTCAGCCGCTCGCGGCCTTCGGCATCCAGCGCCTGGCCGGATTGACGCAATTTGGCGATCGCCCCGGTAATGTCATCGCGTTCGCGCGCCAGATGCGACAAGCGCTCCTGCTGGGCATTCACGGCCTCATCGGCCGCGAGATTGACTGCGCCCATCGCCTCGTGTTCACGCTTGAGGCGCTGGATGCGTTCCTCGCCGCGCGGAATATCCCAGTCCCGGGCGCGGGGGCCGAAAAAAATGGCGGCTTCCTCGGCCAGATGGTCGGGCCCCGCGCCAAAGGCCTGCCGGATCTCACCCTCAAAAACCTGCAATTGCTCGGCCGCGCCTTCCAGCCGCGCGAGGGTTGCCGCGCGCGCCTCGCGGGCCTCACCCGCCAGCTTTTCGGCCTCGCGCTTCCGGCGCTCAGCGGCCTTGAGCTGGGCCTGACCTTCGCGCAGGGCATCGGCGGCGGCATTCTTGCGCTTGTCGGCATCCTTGAGCGCTGCGGCCAGTTTCTGGCGCTCGGCGGTCAGTGCTTCGGGCTTGCCCAGAAGTGAATCGCGGGAATTTTCCGCTTCAATAGCGAGCCGCGCCAATTGGTTGAGCCGCTGGGCCGTCGAATTCAGGCGCCTGGTCCAGGCGTCGGTCTCGCTGCGATGGGCCGCCCGACGCTCGCCCGCGCGGGCATGTTCACCCGCAAGCCGGGCGATCTCGGCGCGCGCTGCGGCGGCGGTTGTGCGCTGGGCCTCGGCCGTGGCGCGGGCGCGCGACAATTCGGCTTCCGTCTCGGGCAAGGGCGCCCGGGCAAGGGCGGCTTCGGCGGCCGAAAGCGCCGCCCGGGCCTCGGTGAGCCCGGCTTCGGCGCGCATTTGTTCGGCATTGAGACTTTCGGCGCGCAAATTCAGGCGCTCCGTTTCCCGCAGCGCCGTGCTTTCGGCCGCACGCGCGGTTCCAAGAGCCGCGCGCAAGGCGGGAAGTGCGGCGCGTGCCTGTTTCGCCGCGGCTTCGGCTGAACCCCGCGCCTCACGCAAGGCGCGTTGGGCAATCTCCGCCTGTTCAAAGCGCGCTTTGGCGTCGGCGATGTCCTGCCCGAGCGCTTCGGCCCGCGCCACCATTTCGAGCCGCGCGGCCTGCGGTCCCGGAGCCTCTGCGCGGCGCACAAAGCCGTCCCAGCGCCACAGATCGCCTTCGCGGCTGACCAGACGCTGGCCGGGCTGCAAATAATTCTGGAGGGCCGCCCCCTCCTCGCGCGCGACGATGGCGCAGGCCGCAAGGCGTTGGCGCAGCGCGGCGGGTGCCGTGACCTTCGTCGCAAGAGACATACGCCCCGCCGCCCATTCCGGAAGCGCGCCCTCAAAGCCTGCCCCGGCCCAATGAAATGGTGCCTCCTGGTCGAGCCCGGCCTCCAGATCATCTCCCAATGCCGCCGCCAGCGCGCGCTCGAATCCGGGTTCGGCGCGCAGATCTTCCATGACCGGGCGGAATTTCACGGTGCCCGGCCGCGCCAGTGCCTTGCGCAGACCGGCGGCCTCGGATTCCAGCGTTCGCAGATGGTTTTCCGCGCGATTGGCGAATTCGCGGCCTGTGGCCTCCGCCTGATCGGCTTCACGCCATTCAGTTTCCTTCTGCTCGGCGGCCCTGGTGGCGTCGGCGTCCCTCGCTTCGGCAAGCGACAACGCCGCGCGCGCGGCAACAAGGGCGTCTTCGGCCGGGCCCATGGCGACGGAGGCCGCGGCCGCGCGCACGCGTTCCAGATTGGCCGTGGCCTGCGCCTGACGCGCCAGCGCTGCCTGATGCTCACGCGCAGCCGATTCCGCCCTCGCTTTCGCCCCGGCAAGGCGCGCGGCTTCGCCTTCGAGCGCCCGTTCGGCCATTTCGCGGGCCCGGTCGGCGATGTCGGCGGCCTCGCGCGCCTCGGCCAGCGCGCTCTCGCCGGGACCCGTTTCGGCTTCGACCTGCGGCGCTTCAGCTGCCAGACGGGCCAAAGCCGCCTTCGAATCATCTTCCAATGCCTGCTCGCGCGCGGAATCGGCGGCGATCCGCGTGAGATCGGCGGCGGCGCGCGACAAGGCAGCCTCGGCCTCCGCCTGGGCGCGGACAAGCGCCTCCGCCTCGCCGGAATAACGCGTGGCCACCATGCCGGCGATCAGCGATTCCTCCTCCAGCGGCTTCAGCCTGTGGGCGGCAGCGGATTCGGCGGCGCTGGCATCCTCGTAATCGGCGAGGGCGACCCGGCCCTTCTCCTCGGCCTGGCGGGCGATCATCCGGGCGTTTTCGAGGACATTGAGCCGTTCGCGCCATTTCAGCGCGGCCAGCAATGCCTCCAGCGCCCGGATCTCCGCCTGCAGGGTCCGATACCGTTCGGCCTTGCGGGCCTGTTCGCGCAGATCAGCGAGGCCCGCCCCGATTTCACGGCTGATCTCGTCCACGCGGCCGAGATTGACCTCCGCCGCCCGCAGTTTCAGCTCGGCCTCGTGCCGGCGCGCCTGCAAACCGGCAATGCCGGCGGCATCCTCGAGAATCCGGCGGCGATTTTCCGGCCTGGCGCTGATCAGCTCCGACACCTGGCCCTGGCGCACCAGAGAGGGGCTGTTGGCCCCCGTCGCGGCATCGGCGAACAGCAATTGAACGTCGCGCGCGCGCACTTCCTTGCCGTTGATGCGGAAGGTCGATCCGGCCTGACGGCGGATGCGGCGCAGGATTTCGAGCGTCTCGGCCTGCGCCCAGGCTTCGGGGGCCCGGCCGTCCTCGTTGCCGAGCACGATCGCCACTTCGGCATGTTCGCGGGCCGGACGTCCGCCCGAGCCGGCGAAGATGACATCGTCCATGTCCTCGCCGCGCAGGGCTTTGGCGGAGGCTGCCCCCATCACCCAGCGCATGGCTTCCAGAAGATTGGACTTGCCGCAGCCATTCGGTCCCACGATCCCGGTCAGGCCGGGCTCGATCAGGAGCCTCATCGGCTCCACAAAGGATTTGAATCCGGCGAGGCGGAGTTCGCGAATATACACGGCGGTCTATCGGCTTTCAAAAATGGCGCGGCCTTCCCCCCCCTTGGCCACATGGCCCGGGGATATCGCGCCATGGGGCCCCGGCGGGTGCCCGAAGCTAAAACGCCTGGCCGGCCAGCGCCTTGTCCACGGCCGCCGACATGCCCTCGGCGGTGAAATATTCCGGGGATTCCAGCTTCTTGCCATTGAGGATGAGCGCGGGCGTGCCCGTGACATTAAAGTCCCGCGCGCCCCCTTCGGCCTTGTCGGCAATGATTTTAAGCTGTTTCTCGTCCTCAAGGCAGGCTTTGGCCTTGTCTTCCTTGATCCCGGCCACGCGATCGACAATGCCGAAATAGATGCTGCCGACGGGCTTGCCGGCGCGCAGGGCATCAAACACAGTGCCCTGATTGTCGAACATCGCTTCGATCACTTCGAAATATTTCCCGGGGCCCGCACAGCGCGCCAGCAAAAATCCCGCGGTCGAGACTTCATTGGGCGGGGTCGGGGATTCACGGAACACGAAGCGCAATTTACCGGTATCGATAAATTTCGACTTGAGCGTGGGATAGACGTCATTATGGAAACTCCGGCAGTGAACGCAGGTGATCGACGCATATTCGATCAGCACCACTTTCGCCGTGCCCGACCCTTGCGCCATATCATCGGCATTTTCATAGGCGCTGCGCCGGCCGCCCTCGGCAGAGGCTGATTTACCATTGCCCCCGGCATTCTGACACGCCACCAGCAGCATGGCACCAAACACAAAGACCAGAATACGGCGTGTCATCTTCATGAATTTGCTCTCTTTTGGTGGTCGGATGTGATATTGGTCAAGGGTGGCAAGCCGGTGCTCCGACCGAATCGCCAGGAAATGATTCTGTCCGGCGCCGATGATAAGGCGCATCCGGGAAAAGGGAAAGACGCTTTCACCGACCTCGCCTGCATGTCATGCAGGCCGCGGAACCCGCATCACGGAACAGGTCAGGACGCTTGCACTTGCCACCGCGGCCTGCTTTGCATGCGGCCTTTCGCTTTCGCGGAGCCCGATCGCCCTGCCCTCCATCTCTATGGTCCCGACCCCCCATGCCTTCCCGATCCGATCCGGAATTCCTGTCATTGCTGCCGGAATCGGCGCTCAATGAGGCACGGGAATGGCCCTTCGAGCAAGCGCGCGCCGTGATCGCGCGGCTTGGGCGTGATCCCGCCCGCTGCGAGCGCCTCGCCGCCGGCGAGGAGGCCGTTATCTTCGAAACCGGCTATGGCCCCTCGGGCCTGCCGCATATCGGCACCTTTGGCGAAGTGGTCCGCACCACCATGGTGCGCAATGCCTTCCGGGCCCTGAGCAATGATCGCTGGCCGACCCGGCTCATCGCCTTTTCCGACGACATGGACGGCCTGCGCAAGGTCCCGGGCAATCTGCCCAATCAGGAATTGCTGGCCGGCCATCTGGGCAAGCCCCTGACCGCGATTCCCGATCCCTTCGGCACGCATGAGAGCTTTGCCCATCACAACAATGCGCGGCTTCGCGCCTTTCTCGACGGATTTGGCTTCGAATACGCGTTTCGCTCGTCCACCGAAATCTATCGCGCGGGCGGCTTTGATGCGACGCTTTTGCGGATGCTCGCGCGCTTTGATGAGATCATGGCGGTGATGCTGCCGACTTTGGGACCCGAACGCCGCGCGAGCTATTCGCCCTTTCTGCCGATCAGCCCGAAAACCGGCAGGGTGCTTCAGGTCCCCACGCTCGAGCGCTTTCCCGACCGCGGGACCATCGTCTTTGCCGACGAGGATGGCGAGCGCATCGAAACCCCCGTCACCGGCGGCCGGATCAAGGTGCAATGGAAGCCCGATTGGGCCCTGCGCTGGGCGACCTTCGGCGTGGATTACGAGATGTCGGGCAAGGATCTCATCGACAGCGTAAAAGTGTCAGGCCGGATTTGCCGGATCCTCGGTGCGGCCCCGCCCGAGGGTTTCAACTACGAACTCTTCCTCGACGACAAGGGCGAAAAGATCTCCAAATCGAAGGGCAATGGCATTTCGGTGGAGGACTGGCTGCGTCATGCCAGCCCCGAAAGCCTGTCGCTCTATATGATGCAGAAGCCGAAAACGGCCAAGCGTCTGTATTTCGACGTGATCCCCAGGGCGGTCGATGAATATTTCCAGCATCTTGCCTCCTTCCCTGCCCAGACCCTCGCCCAGCGCCTCGACAATCCGGTGTGGCATATCCATGCCGGCACACCGCCCGGGGAGGTGCTGCCGATTTCCTTCGCGCTGCTGCTCAATCTCGTCTCGGCAGCCAATGCCGCGACCAAGGCCGAATTATGGGGCTTCATCGCCCGCTATTCGCCGGGGCTCACGCCGGAAAATTCCCCCGTGCTGGACCGGCATGTCGGCTATGCGCTGCAATATTACGAGAATTTTGTCCGTCCTGCCAAAAATTTCCGCCCGCCCGATGCGCGCGAACGCGCGGCGCTTGCGGGGCTCGCCGCGGGCCTGCGGGTGCTCGATCCGGAGGAAAAGGATTCCGAAACCATCCAGAACCTTGTTTACGCCATCGGCAAGGATCATGGTTTCGAGCCCCTGCGTATTTGGTTTCAGGCCCTCTACGAAACCCTGTTGGGTCAAAGCCAGGGGCCGCGCTTCGGAACCTTTGTGGCGATTTTTGGCATCGGACGAACGCTCGCGCTGATCGAATCCACGCTCGCGACCTGACGCAAAGTCCGCCCGTGGTCAGGCCCGCAGGAGGTCCGAAAACCCTTTCACATTGCCCGAATCGGGGAAAATGTCTGCGGCCAGACCCGGCTCCGACAGGCCCCAATGGGCGGCGAGCGCACCCTTGAACAGACGGCGCAGATCATTTTGCGGTGCGAGATCGCGCCCCTCATGGAGCCGCGCAAGGCCCGGCCAATCACCGAGAAACCGTCCGCCCTTCACCCCGCCGCCGGCGAGAAAGGCCAGCCCGCCCGTGCCATGATCGGTTCCGCCCGAGCCATTGGCGCGCGCCGTGCGGCCGAATTCACTGGCCGCGATGACGAGGGTTTTTTGCCATAACGGGCCGAGTTCGCTGCGCAGGGTGGCAAAAGCGGCATCGAGCCCCGCGAGCCGAAGCGCCAGCGGCCCGGCTTCCGCGCCCTGGTTGAAATGCGAATCCCAGCCATCGAAGGACAGCACGATCAGGCCCGGACCGTTGGGGGCCTTGAGCAGGGCAGCGCCTGCTTTGGCGCTCTGCTGATATGCCGCACCGGGCCCGGCAATGCGCGCGCCCGCGCCACCCCGCGCCCCCGCAAGACCGTCGGCGCGCAGATCGGCTTCGGCCGTCGCTGCGATCTCCTGAGTGCCCATGGCCTGGGTGAGCGCATCGAATAACAGGTCGTCGCCTTCATAAAGCGCCATCAGGCGGTCGAGAATATCGTCGCCGTGGGCCCGCGCCCGCGAAGGTGCCCACGACCCCGCTTTCGCCGCCCCCCGCAGGACGAGGGGGACATTCTGCCCGACCGCCAAAGCGGGGCGGGCGATGTCGGGCTGTTCGACCGATGCGCGCGCAAGGGCGCGGTTGAGCCAGCCATCCTTCGCGCCATAGACCCGGTCGGCCCCGCTTTCGAGCACATCCTGGCCATCGAAATGCGAGCGGCTGCGACAGGGGGTCGCGGCCGCGTGCAGCAGCGCGAGTTCGCCCGCGTTCCACAGCCTTGCACTCTCGGCGAGCGCGGGATGGAGCACCATGCCCTCGCCGATCGGGTGCAGGCCGGGCCGGCCGGCCAGCGACAACGCGCCGCGCAGCCCCGAATATTCCGGCGCACCGATGGGTGCCGCCGCCGCGAGGCCATCGAGCGCCCCGCGCAAAATGATGAAGACGAGTTTGCGATCGGCGGGCACCGGCGTGGCGGCCGCCGCGAGCCGCGCGCCTCCAAGGCTCAGCACCAGCGACAATCCGGCGAGACGGGCGAAGTCGCGTCGCGAGGAGACAGAAGGGTTTGAAAAGGTCATGGCGATTTCCTGTTTACCGTCAACGCCGCTGGAATTCGGGGCTCATCAGCACCAGCACGATGGCCTGTGCCGCATCTCCGGCACCTGATACCGCCTGCCGCAAGCGCTGCCCGGCCAGCGGGCCGAGCGCATCCTCGAGAAACTTCATCGGCGCAACCTTGCCGGCAATTCGTTTGGCGAGGATTTGGGAAAATTCCACCCGCTTGACCAGAGCGTCGGGGCCGGCCCAGGCGGCGGCCTCATCCGCCCAGCCACGCGGGCTGGGGGCGCGCAAGGGCGGCTGGCCAAGCAAATCGAACGCACGGCGCAGTTCGGGAAGCCGCAGATCCGCGCCACTCATTCCGGCCGCCCGCAGGCTCGACACCAGGAATTCGTAAGGCTGCTTGAATTTGGCCTGCGCCGGAACACGGATTTCCGGACTGGCGATCAGCGTCTGAGCGAGCGCCGCCAGATCCCCCCCGGTCGCCATAAAGGATTTCGCCAGGCGGTCGACGAGGGATGCGGGCGGATCATCCGCCGTGAAATGCCGCGCCAGCTTGCGCGCGATGAATTGCGCAGTCGCGGGATGAACCGCGAGATCGCCGAGGATCGCGCGCGATTGCGCCGCACCCTCTTGCGCATAATTCCTGCCGAGGATTACGCGCGTGCCCGGCTCGTGCAGGGGGTCGAGGAACCGCGCCTCCCCGATTGATCCGCTGATCCCGAAGCGCTGCAAGCCATCGCGCAAGCGCGGCGTGATCACGGTCCAGCCGGTGAGGGCTTTGGCAAATTCCGTGACATCGGCCTGGTTATAGCCGCCATCCACACCCAGACTGTGCAATTCGAGGATTTCCCGGGCGAGATTTTCATTGAGCCCGCGCTCGCGTCTTTGGCCAAAGGCGGAATTGGGTCCGATCGAGCCCATTTGGTCGAGCCAGGCCAGCATGCCCTGATGGGTCGCCGCATGGGTCAGCAGACTGGCGAAACTTCCCCAGATATGGGGGCGGATGGCCTCGCGCTCGAAAGGCCCGGCCAGCGCGAGGCTTGCCGCTTTTCCGGCCCCCACGGTGAAATGATTGGCCCAGAACAGCGCCCAGCGTTCGGCAAAGGGATAAGGCGCATCCACAGCCGCCCGGGTGCGGGCCAAAATCTCGGGCCCGAGCAGCAGCGCCCCCCCGGTGACGAAATCCAGCGCGCGCTCGGGCGGGACATCGGCCGGGCGCAGGCCCGAAACGCTTCCGGGAGGGACGATTGGCGGGGCCTTTTGCGCGGTTTCCGCAGCCTCGCGCCTCTGGCTCCGATAATCGAGCTGCATGCGATATGAATCTGCCGCATTGGGCAAATCCGTGCTGCGGATGGTCGCGGCATCCGTCACCCCGATCGCAGCGCGTGCCCACGCCCCGGGATTGGGTGCAACCGCGGCCCATTCCTCGGGCCGGGGACCAAGCCCCAGACGTGTCAGGGCCAATGCGGCGGTAATTTCGACCATTTCTGCTCTCCGGCCTACAAACCGATGCTGTGACTGAGGGAAGGCGTCTGTCATGGATGCTGATCTTTGAACGCCCGGCGAGGAAATATCCGTCGCCAACCGCGCGGCCTGCGGGTGCCGAAGCGCAGCGGCGCATGATTGCGGGGCGCTATGCCGGCCAATGGACAATTGCCCTGTGATGGAAGTAAGAATTCCCGCACCACGGACCGGACCGCCCTTCGTTCCCTTTCCGGAAAACGGGCCGGGACCAATCCCGCGGCCGGGCCCGCCTTCGGCGATCAGACTTCGGCGATCAGACGTGGACAACAGACGTGGACGATCAGACAATGATGAAAGCCCGCAATCAATGACCATGGCCGAATCCGCGCCCGAATCCCGGTGCGCTGCCGCTCCCGATGGTTTCGCGCTGGCGCTCGCCGGCATCGCGGAACATGCGGGGGCGCGGATCCTCGAAATCGTAACCTCCGGCTTTGCGGTACAGACCAAGGAGGACCGCACCCCGGTCACCATCGCCGATCAGCAGGCCGAGGCCCTGATCCTTGCCGGGCTCCGGGCGCTCGCCCCCGACATTCCGGTGATTGCCGAGGAGGAAGTCGCCGCCGGCCGCACGCCCGCACATCGGGGGCGGTTCTTTCTCGTCGACCCTTTGGACGGGACGCGCGATTTCGTGGCCGGGCGGCCGGGATATTCGGTCAATATCGCGCTGGTCGAGGAAGGGATTGCCCGTTACGGCGTGATCTTCGCGCCCGCTTTGGACCGGATCTTTGTCGGCGGACCCGCCGGGGCCTATGAACGCCGGGCGGGCGAATGGGCACGAATTGGCGTGCGGCCGCCCCGCCATGACGCACTCGAAGCCTATGCCAGCGCGTCCCACAACACCAATGCCACCGATGCCTTTCTCGCCCGCCTGCCGGGGATCGCCAAAAAGCGCATCGGATCAGCGGTGAAATTCGGCCTGATTGCAGCGGGCGAAGCCGATCTCTATGCGCGTTTTGGCCCGACCATGGAATGGGACACAGCGGCCGGGCAATGTATCCTCGAGGCCGCAGGCGGCATCGTGCTGACCGCCGACGGCGCGCCGCTTGCCTATGGCCTTCCCGCACGCCATTTCGCCAATCCGGATTTCGTGGCCTTTGGCGGTTTGCGGATGCCGCCGGGAAGCTGGTAGCGGTCTCAGGCAAGCCCGGCAAAGCAATCGCCAAGAATGCCAAGGGCTTCCACGCATTCGGCCTCGGTCACAGACAAAGGCGGCGCGAGACGCAGCACATTGCCATGAACCCCGCCCATGCCGATCAGCAGGCCCTTCGCCTTCGCGGCCTCGAGCACCATGCGCGCCGCCGCCCGGTCGGGCACACGTCCATCAGAGCCCACCAGCTCCACCCCCAGCATCAGGCCCTTGCCACGGATCTCCCCGATCGCGGGCTGACGGGAAGCGATCGCCTGAAGCCCTGCGCGCAATTGCGCTCCACGGATCCGCGTATTGGCCTGGAGCCCGTTGGCTTCGAGGTAAGCGAGATTGGCGAGCGCCCCGCGCGTGGCGAGCGGATTGCCCCCGAAAGTGGAGATCGAGCTTTTGTCAAAACAATCCATGATTTCGGCGCGTCCGATCACGCCGCCAATCGCCAGCCCATTGCCCACCCCCTTGGCAAAGGTGATGAGATCGGGCGTGAAGCCATGCGCCTGATAGCCCCAGAAATGATCGCCCGTGCGCCCCCAGCCGGTTTGGACCTCATCGGAAATGAACAGGCCCCCACGGGTCTTGAGGATTTCGTTGAAGCGACCAAACAATCCGTCCGGTGCATGGGCAAAGCCCCCGACCCCGAGCACCGGTTCGGCGATCAGACAGGCCGGATCGCCCGACACTGCGACCTCGAGCAGATTGGCGAGGTCGTCAGCGCAGGCTTCGACATAAGCCGCGTCATCGAGCGTCCGGAACGGGCTGCGAAAGCGATAGGACCCATGGACATAATGCACCGCAAAGGGCGACAATGCGGTCGGCGACCATGAATTGATCCCCGTCACCGGCACGGTCGCGAAGGACCGCCCGTGATAGGAATGGCGCATGGCCAGCACCTGATTGCTGCGCCGAAAAGCGGTTGCCAGCATCAAGGCCGCATCATTGGCCTCGGACCCGGAACTCGTGAAAAACACCCGCGCATCCGGGATACCCGATTTTTCCGCAAGGATTTCCGCGAGCTCGATCTGGGATTCGATGAGATAAAGCGTCGAGGAATGGAGCATCAGCCCCGCCTGCTCGCGAATGGCCGCCACGACTTCCGGGACATTATACCCGGTCATGGTGGTAAGAATGCCGCCGAAAAAGTCGAGATAGACCCGGTCATTCTGGTCCCAGACCCGCCGCCCCTCGCCCTTTTTCAGTTCGATCGGCTCGGAATAATAGAGCGCCATCCATTTCGGCATCACGGCGCGATGCCGGTCGAGCAGACTGCGATTGGCGGGAAAAGAATCGGCCATGGATACCCCCGGTGAGGACAATCGCCGAATCTATCGCGCTTCTTCATCCGATCGCAAGTCTTTGACGCCGCCCGCATAATGGAGCGCCAGCGCCTGAAGCGCCAGCCGGACCCCGAGCCGGCCGCTGCGCGGTGGCCAGTGAAAGCGGCGCTCCAGTTCGGCGAGCCCCGCTTCCTCGAGGACGAAAGCGCGCACGATCGCCCCGAGATCGGGACCCAGCGCCCGGAAGGCGGCCTCGACCCGCCGCCGCGCATCATAGGCGGCGGCCTCCCGCGCGCCCGGGCCATTGCCGGGGCCGCGTTCCGCGCGCGAGATGGGCGGCGCGTCCCAGGCCGCGCAGAGCCGCGGCCCGGATTCGGCGCGGGAATGATCCGCGGCAAGGCGCGCGGCGGCCTCGGCCTCCCTGCGGTCGAGTACGCCATCAAAGCGCGCGCGCGCATCGGCCCGGCGTTCGACTTCCACCCAAATGCCATCCGGGCTCTCGATCTTTTCGCGTATCCGCGGCCCGGATTGGGCGGCGAAATCGCCCGCAGGCCCCCGCCGCACCCTGGAAAAGCCCGCCTCGGTCAGGGTCAGAACCTCATCCGGGCACTCGGCTTTCGCGCCGCCTTCAGGCTTGCCGGCCAAGGCAGAGCGCACAGCAAGCGCGCCCGATCCCAGCAGATCGCGAATTTCCACCTCCGAAAATACGGCAAGAACCCGCCGGCGCCCATCGGCGTGCTGGCTGGCCCGCCAGCTCCCGTCCGCGGCGCGGCGCAAGGCGATATGCGGCCGGGCCAGTTTCACGAGCCTGCGATGGAGAAGCGCCGCGCTCGCCGCTTGATTGCGTTCGAGGGCTTCGGCCACGCGGTCGGGTTTTGGCGTGCTCATATCACCGACCCTTTCAACGCCCCGCCGGCTTTGCCCCGGCGACGCAGATCATGGATCGCGCGCAAGGCTTCCTCGAGCCCATCCAGCCAGGAATCGAAGCGCGGCTCCTCGCGCAGATCCTCGATGCGATGGCAGGCATGGGCGACGGTCGAGCGGTCGCGCCCGAAGGCATCGGCCACTTTGGCGAGGCTCATTTCAAAGCTGACATGGGCGAGATACATGGCGATCTGTCGCGCCAAAGCGGCACGGGCCACCCCGCGGGTCGTCGTTTCAAGGTCGGCCGGTGCGAGATCAAGCACCGACGCCGCCACCGCGCGGGCACAGGCCGCACGAAATCCCCATTCCGCCCGTTCGGCGCGATCGGGTCTGTTTCCGTCACTGTCCATCCTTGCCTCCATCACTGATGCTTTTGTGGTCGTTCGGATGATTGCTCCCCCACCCATCCTGGTTTCCGCGCTGGATGATTGGGTGGCGCACCCGCATGGGCACGCATCCGCATCATTGATGAAATTTACGGTTGTAGGATAACTTTCCTACTATAGGAATGAGAGCCGATAAGGCAACCCGAAACTTCATCTGCCCGTTGCGTCTGTTCACCGCGGCCGACCAAGGCAGTCGGCCACATGGAATCCGGGCGTCGACAATTCCGCCAAAGCCGGGCACAGAGATGCGCGAACCTGCTATCCGGAGGATTCACCGGCCACCGGAGGAGCGCCGAAATGGCTCCGTCCGGAGTGAAGTCCGTGTGTTGAAAAGGAACGAATGAGCAAGATTCATTATCACCGCGGGGACCTTCCCCCCGATCTGACATGGCCGGCGACCATCGCTGTTGACAGCGAAACCATGGGATTGTCGCTGGTGCGCGATGCCTTGTGCGTCGTGCAATTATCTGCCGGCGACGGGGACGCCCATGTCGTGCAGCTCACTCGCCCCGAATATGAGTGCCCCAATTTGAAGGCGCTGCTGGTCGAGCCGGCGATCGAAAAGATCTTTCACTTCGCGCGCTTTGACATCGCCATGATCCGCCGGGATCTGGGGATCGAGGTTTTCCCGATTTACTGCACCAAAATCGCATCAAAACTTGCGCGGACCTATACCGACCGCCACGGGCTCAAGGACACGCTGAAGGAATTATGCGGGGTCGATATGTCCAAGCAGCAACAGAGTTCCGATTGGGGCGCGCCCCAGTTGAGCGACGCCCAATTGGCCTATGCGGCGTCCGACGTGCTCCATCTTCATGCGATGCGCTCCAAGCTCGATGCAATCCTTGAGCGTGAGGGGCGCATGGAACTGGCTCAGGCCTGTTTCGGTTTTCTTCCGGGCCGGGCTGCGCTCGACCTCGCCGGCTGGGCGGAAATCGATATTTTTGCACATATGTGAGAAATGCACCCGGGCAGGTGCAGGATTTCGGGGATTCAGACCTCTTCGAATTGCACAATTCCGCCATTTGGTTCATTCAGAACCTGAGTTCTGGCAGGATCCGGCTTCCCGGCGACCGGTACGAGGAGAGCAATGTCCGACGGAGCGAGAATTGCCGGGGAGGAAACGCACAGTCCGCGCGCGGGCGAGGCCATGTCCTGGTCGCCGCGTCGGATGGTGCAGCTCGACCAGGCGTTTCGGCGATCAAAGCGTGTGTTCCTGTTGCGACGATTATTTGCCGCCGCCGCCCTCGTGGCGGCACTTGGTCTGGTGGCCGCCGGGCTCTTTTCGGCGCTCGGTCGAACCGGTTCCACACGCGAGCGCCTGGTGGCGGATGACACGATCCGCATGCTCAATCCCCGTTTCACCGGTCGCTCGACCGACGGCAAGCTCTTCATTGTTACGGCCCAGGAAGCCATCCGGCGCAATGCCGAGGACAGCCGGATCGAATTGAAGGACCCTGAGGTCGGAAATGGTGTGGACGGACAGATTCGGGCGCGAACCGGCGTGTACGATCTCGACAAGCGCCTTGTGGCGCTCAAATCCGGTGTTGAACTGGAAGACCCCCAGGGCAATCTCTTCTCGACGGAAGAGGCAATTTTCCGGATCGACGACAATTATGCCCGTGGCGACAAACCGGTCAAGGGCAGCGGTCCGATTGGCGATGTCTCCGCCGACAGTTTCGAAATCATCGATGGTGGCCGGTTGATAAAATTGCGCGGAAATGTGCGCGCAATCGTGGCCACCGATTCCGAACGCGAAAGACGAAACGCCGCGATTGTGCTTGAACGGGCGAAGGCCGAACGCCCGGCGGAGGCTTTGCAAAACCAGGGGCCAAACACCCCGCCACAGACGACGCTGTCCACCGGAAACGAGGTTCCGGCGGCGCGGCAATCACCGATAGTGTCGAGTGAGGAACGGAAAAAATGATGCGATGGATCGCGATGGCGGGCCTGCTGGCACTCGCTTTGATTACCCCCGCCCATGCCCAGATCGGTACGGGCGGCGGGCCCGTCGATGTCTCGGCCGATGCCGGCGATATCGATCCCGAAATGCGGGTGGTTACCTATACGGGTGCCGAAGGCGGCGTGATCGCGCGCCAGGGCGATGCGACCCTGAGATGCCGGAAACTGACGCTCTATTTCGCCCCCCGCACCGGCTCCGCGCCGCAATCGGGGTCCAACATCAATCAAAGCTTTGGCGATCTCGAGCGCGCCATCGCTGAAGGGGAAGTGTTTTACATTACCCCTCGCGAGAGGGCGGCCGGCGACAGCGCGATCTATCTGGCCGCTACCGACATTATCACCCTTGACGCAGCACCCGGAAAACGCGTGCAATTGGTTCAGGGTCAGGATGTCGCCGAAGGCGCGCGACTGATGATCAATCTGACCACCGGCAAGTCCAATCTTGTCGGATCGACGGGAGCCGGAGGGCGCATCCGCACCGTAATCAATCCAAAAGCGGGAGCTCCCGCCCCCCC
>JAKFWO010000025.1 GCA_021731815.1 Hyphomonadaceae bacterium
CCCCCCCACCGGTCTGTGCTGCGGAATGATCTCGCGCAGACTTTTCCGCTGAGCGGACCTGCATGGTGCCGGCACCGGGATCCTTTTCCACATCCTTTGCAAATTCAGCTCTGCGAGACCGTAATCGCCTCCGCCACGGCCCTGCGCAAATCAGGAACCACTTCCGCCTCGAACCACGGATTGCGCTTCATCCAGCCGGTGCTGCGCCAGCTCGGATGAGGAAGCGGAAAAAATTCGGGGCCATATTTACGGAAATTCCGGACGGTCTCCGTCAGCGTATTTTCCCGCTGTGCACCCAGATAGCGGCCATGGGCATACATCCCGACCAGCAGCGTCACCCGCCGCGGCGGAAGCATGGCAAGCACACGGTCATGCCAGAGCGGCGCGCATTCGGGCCGCGGCGGCAGATCGGCCCCCTTCGCGGTTCCCGGAAAGCAAAAGCCCATCGGCATGAGCGCGACACGGCGGGCGTTGTAAAAGGTCGCGGCATCGAGCCCGGTCCATTGTCGCAGGCGGTCGCCGCTGTCATCATCCCAGGGAATGCCACTGGCATGAACCCGTGCGCCCGGTGCCTGACCGATGATGACCAGCCGGGCACCCTCCGCGAGCTGGATAATCGGTCGCGTCCCATGCGGCAGATGCGCGGCGCAGACCGTACACGCACGCATTTCCGCGCAGAGTTTATCAATCGCTGAAGTCAACCGCGCCCCCGGCCACCCGGGCACCTGCCGTGCCCGATTCCTTCGACGCAGTTGGCGCCGATCTGCCCGGTGCTCAAGGCTTCGGTGCTGTGTTTTTGCTCAAGAAGGCGATCACATTCCGGCGTTCGGTCGCATCAGGCAATTGTAGCCCCATGCGCGTGCCCGGAACGAGCTTCGGTGGGCTTTTCAGCCAGAGATCGAGATTGGCCTCGGTCCAGATTAATTTGGACTTTCCAAGCGGCTTGGAATAGGAATATCCCGCAACCGAGCCGGCCCGTCGTCCGACCACTCCACGATGCGAGGGACCAACGCTATTGGCGTCGAGGGAATGACAGCCAGTGCATTTTCGCTCGTAGAGTTTCGCACCGGCAATTGCATCTCCCACGGGCTGCGCTTGCGCGACGGGACCCTTCTTCACCGGGATCGTCTGCCCGATGGCATCCGGAGCGAGTACTCCGGATGCCATCATCGCGCATACGATGCCGATGGAGCTGCGAAAGATATTGCTCTCCATGGCGTTTACACTCAGCCGTAGAGCGGTGCTTTGGCAGGATAGGCTTCCTTCAGATCCAGAATGAAGATCGCGGCATGCGACGCTTCATCGGCCGCCATCTGCGCGACGAGCAGATGCAGACCCGAATCCGAAAGCGGTGCGATCAGGCCAAGATAGGCATTGGCCGCGCCGGTTTCGAGCCGGAGCGCAAGGCGTTGAATGTCGGTGAGCGATGTGATCGACGCCGCATTCAGTTCCTTCGCATAATCGGCAATGGTTTTCGACTCGACGGGCTTGCCGCCAAGCCGCGTGACTGCCGCTGCCAGATCGTCCCGGTGCTGCTTGTGGTGGCCCTGGATGGTCTTCACGAGGTCAGTGGCGCTGGCCGGAACCAGACCGCTGCCCAGCGCGATATCATAGGCTCCGATTCCCTGATGCTCGAGCGCGATTGCGGCGTTGAGCAGCTCGGCATCCTGGCCCGCGGCCTTGGCCGAAGATTTGCGCGTGCTGCGTGCGGCAGCCGGCGTTGCGGAGGCGGCGAGCGCCAACAGACCGCCAGCCGACAATGTCGCCGCACCCGTCAGGATGTTTCTGCGATTGGTATTTGATTCGGTCATAAGATTATCTCCCGGTGTTGTTTCGATAATTACGAGACTTCTTTGCCTGGAACAGGAATTCAGGCGGTATAATACTTCTCGGAAATGATCTTTCCGTTCTGCCATTGGCGCACAAAGACTTCATTCCAGGTGAAGGGCTTGCCGTCGCCGCCGGTGAAGTTGAAGGACCATTCGCTCATCGACATGTTGTCGCCAAGCGCTTGACCACGGAACACCGCGCCATCAAAGCTCTTGAGTGTGCCGAAAAACCCCTGGAGGTGGGCGCGCTGATCTTTCAGCGAATTACGGCGAGACCCATCCGGCTCAATAAACACACAATCATCGGCATAGAATTGATCGATGGATTCGATGATTTTACCTTGCTTCGTCAACGCATTTGACGCCGTTTCCGCGGCTTCGATCGGGTTCATCATTTGATAGCTTTCCTCGTTGTTGGTGTAGTGTCGCTTTACCATTATGGCGCGGCGAGGCAAGGCTCCGTCGAACGAAACAGACGAATGGCAAATTGATTGGGACGCCCCGCTGCCTGACCTCCCGAATTCGCCATCCATCGGACCGGATGCCGCGTCGGCGCAGCGTCACGAGGCGTTTTTGAATTCCAGCGGTGGCCCGCCGAATCGCTGGGCAAACGCGCGCGAGAACGCGGCGGCAGATTGATACCCGACTTGCGCCGCGATTTCCTGAACCGTCAGGCGCGAGGTCGACAACAGATACATGGCACGCTGCATCCGCCATTCCGCCAGATATTTCATGGGTCCCGTCCCGACGAGTTCGGTAAACCGCTCGGCAAACCGGCTGCGCGACATGCCGACGGCCGTCGCAAGGGTCTCGACGCTCCATTCCGCGGCATATTCCGAGTGAATTTGCGCCAGTGCATCTCCAATATGGGGGTCGGTCAATGCCCCGATGACCCGCCTGAGGTCGGGGCTCTGGTTCACGCTGGCACGAATGATTTCGATGAGGAGGATCTCGGAGAGTTTCGAAACCGCTGCCGGCGCGTCATTGCCGCTGGTAAACACCCGCCGTTCCAGCAAGGATAATATCTCATCCAGAAACGGCCGGTCCACCCGGTCGGCACGGGTCAGCACCACCAGATCGGGCAAGGCCCGCAAAATTGCATGGTCCGCCCCTTTGGGAAAATCGAAATGACCACACAGCATTTGCGCATTCGCGCTGGAATCGCCCTTGCCATAGACGAACACACCGCGGCCGGAAAACCCCGAATCCTCGATCGCGCGATCGAGGCTGACGGCAGGGCGATCTGGCCGGTCGGCCAGAATATGCGCCGTCCCCCGGGGAATCACCGCCAGATCGCCGGCTTCCAGCCGCGCGACAGAGCCCGATGGCAGGCGGATATGGCATGTGCCACGGGCCACAAGATGAAATCGCGCCGCCG
Source organism: Hyphomonadaceae bacterium (assembly GCA_021731815.1). Classification (GTDB taxonomy): domain Bacteria; phylum Pseudomonadota; class Alphaproteobacteria; order Caulobacterales; family Aquidulcibacteraceae; genus JAKFWO01. The sequence continues at coordinate 3,208 of JAKFWO010000025.1, forward strand.
CGGAAAAGGCCGGCACTTCAACGGCCCAGGGCGGCGAGAAGTCTGTGCGAAAATAGAGTGTTGCCTGAACCCGCAGGGTTTCAAGAATATCGCTGAAGACATCCTTCATGACAGCAATTCCTGTTGGAGCCGATCAAGTGTCTCTCCGAAAATCCGGTCCTCGCCGCAGGCCCGCGCCACCAGCAATGCGCCCTGAATGGCGATGATTGCCGAGGTCGCCCGGCGCCGGGCTTCATCGCCGGGCAGACCATTGGCGGTGAGCGCCGAAGCGATCCCGGCGATCCAGTCGCGCACGATGTTTCGGATCCGCACCACCGATTTCTGGTCGAGACCAGGGGAGATGATCAGGCTGGCGACAAGGCAGGGCGTCGCTCCCCCATCATACATCCTGCGGGTCGCGGCCAGCATTTCTGCGATCCGCGCATCGATGGGCGCATCCGTTTTCAATGGCGCGAGCAGCTTTTTTCCGATCCATTCCGTGGCAAAATCCGTAACGGCAGCCGCCATGTCGTCCTTGCCGCCCGGGAAATGATGATAGAGGCTCGAGCGCCCGAGACCCGTAGCCTCCGAAATATCGCTGAGCGATGCCCCCTCAAAACCGCGGCGGCGAAACAGGTCATACAGGGCCACAACGACGACGTCGCGGGAACGGCGCATCCGTGTCTCATCCGTCATGATCTGATGATTGCCTATTGCCGCCTCCATATCAATGGCCGGGAAATATGCACGTGAAGGGCGAGGCCGCGGACCCCGCCCCTCACAATACCTTGTCCTGCTCAGACGGTTTCTGCAATGCGTGTCGCCTTGCGGGCCGGGAAGTCGATGTCAGTCTTGAACACTTCATTGATGTAATTCGTGAACACATTTGCCGCAATGTGGGCAACGATTTCAACCAGCACGCCATCCGAAAGGCCGGCAGCCCGCGCAGCCTCGATGTCGGCCACGGAAACCGCGCCGCGCGAAACGGTGATCTTGCGGGCCAGCACGATTGCGGCATCGGCTTTCGGATCGGCCGAGCGGCCGGTGCGGTTGAGCCCGATCTCGTCATCCTGGGTCTTCATCATCACCGACGAGATGAAGCTGTGGGCGGAATCGCAATAATCGCAACCATTCACATTCGCTACTGCGAGCGCGATCTTGTGCCGGGTCGAGGGTGCGAGCTCGCCCTTGCCGAGGGCCCCCGAGAAGGCCAGATAGCCATCGAGCGAGGCCGGGCTATTGGCGATCAGGCGATGCATATTGGGCACCTTGCCGAGTTGCGCCTTGACCGCTTCCAAAAGCGGCCTTGCGGCGGCCGGCGCGGCTTCGATGGATTCAGGCGTTGGAATTCGTGACATTTTTGATCCTTTGATTGCTGTTTGTCGCGTGCGAACAGGCTGTGTTGTGTCCGACAAAAGCTATGTACTGATCGTTCGGTTCAATTTCCAGTGCCAAGAACATAGCTCCCGAATTTGTGATCTCGCGGTCGGATTTAGCCGGCAAAACCGGCGCTGGCGCGCGTTCAGAAAAAGTGGAATCCGGTTTTTCGCCCGAACGCGCTCCAGATCATTGAATCGGAGCATTTTCAATTCAGACATTTGGCTCGGATTTCCTTGAAAATGCTCTGGGGCGCGTTCAGAAAAAGTGGAATCCGGTTTTTCGCCCGAACGCGCTCCAGATCATTGAATCGGAGCATTTTCAATTCAGACATTTGGCTCGGATTTCCTTGAAAATGCTCTGGCGCGCGTTCAGAAAAAGTGGAATCCGGTTTTTCGCCCGAACGCGCTCCAAATCATTGAGTCCGGGCATTTTCAATTCAGACATCCGGTTCGGGCTTCTTTGAAAATGCTCGGGCCGACCGGCAATAATTCCCATGGCAATCCTCAGCGCCCGAAAGACGCCGCAAGGCCGACGCTGAACACCCGCGCCTCGCCCGGAAAAAACCGCTCGCTGCCAAAGGCAAAATCGGCGCGCTCGGCATAAAAGCGATTGAGGAGATTGCGAACCGCGAGAAAGGTCGACAGCGACTGCGTCACCTTGAGCCGGAGCCGGAGATTGGCGAGATTGTGACCGTCATAGGCATTGCTGTTGGCCGCATCGGTGAAATAGCGCCCGGCGCGAAGCCATTCGGCTTCCACTTCCACCCGCTCCACCGGCGTCCACACAAGGCGCAGATTGGCGAGGATGCGCGGGGCTGTATCAATATCATTGCCGAAGCGGATGGTTTCGCTCGCCGCGCGCACCACATTATCGAAGCGATAGGTGTGGCGGGCATAGGTCGCGGCAGCGGTGAATTCCAGTCCGTCGACCGGTTCCCATGCGAGGCTGGCTTCCACCCCCAAATGGCGCGTCCGCCCGTCGGACACATTGAATCCGTTCGCATCCCGGAAAAAGAAATTGCGCTTGTTGGCCCTGAAACCGACGAGATCGAATGACCAGGCGCGAAACGCCCCGCGAATTCCGCCATCGAGCGAATCGATAATCTCGGGCGCGATCCCCTCGTCGAACGGTTGCAGGGTTTGCAGGCGGTAGAGATCGCTGGTCTGGGGCGGACGGGCACCGCGGGCGAAATTGGCATGGGCCAGCAGGCCGGGCGCCAGATCCCATTGCACGGTGAATTTCGGGCTGACGGTCAGGAATTGATCCACCCGGTCCGGGGGACGGCGAAAGCGCCCGACATCGGTGCTCGATGTGCGGTTGTCATAGTCATAGCGCGTATAATCCAGCCGCGCCGCCGCGATGAGGCGCAGTCGTGGACTGGCCTGAAACGAGGCCTGGATATAAGGCGATGCCGCCAGCGCCACGATGCTGAAATCGTAATGCAGCCCCTGGGTAAAAGTGCCAAGGGTCGGAATTTCCTGAAATTCGGTGAGCACCCCCCGGGTGCGTTCGACATCGAGACCGGTGATCGTTGTCAGACCGCCGCCGAAATGGCTGCCATAGACGGCCCCCTGCAGCCCCAGGGACCAATGGTCATTGGTCTCGCGCGCCTGGGAGGGCAGGAAATGCTGAAGGAATTCCTGTTCGGTGACGCGCGCAAAGGGCGTGAGCACCAGCCGCCATGCCTCGCCGGCCTGCCAGTCGAAGCGCGATTGCCAGCGCAAGGCCCGCAAATCCCTGAAGGCCTGCGGGAAATCATTGCGCCGCCGCAGGACGGGATCGGCAAAGGAATCGTCGCCTTCGATGAAACCCGCCGTTTCCTGATTGATATTGACCGCTGCCAATGTCGTGGTCAGGTCGCTGTCCGGGCCGCTCCAGCGATGTCGCAGCGTGATTTTTTGCTGGTCAAGCCCGGATGGAACCTGAAAGCCCCGCTCGTCCTGCAGGCTCACGCCCAACCCGAAGGCATGGGTTTCGGTGCCCCCCGTCGCCTGAAGGGAGGATTTGAAGCGCCGGCCCGTATCGCCACTGAAACGAAACAAGGCCGTTTCGTCGGAATCGGGCGCAAGGCTCAGCACATGAATCACGCCATGGATGGCATTGGCCCCGTATAAAGCGCCGGACGGGCCCTTGATGACCTCGATATTCCCGGCGATTTCGTCATGGGCATCGGCAAGGCCGTTGACATTGGCAAAGCCGGCCGACCTCAAAGGCACATGATCCTCGAGGAAGAGGAAGGACCCCGCCCCCGCCCCCGCCGTCAGCACGGGCGAGCGGATGGCGGTCAGATGCTCGATGCCGTTTCCGCGCTGCACATTGACGCCGGCGATGCGGTTGACCACCTCGGAGATCTGGTCGGCACCGATCCGCGCGAGTTCATCCGATTCCACCCGCCCGATGCTTTGCGGCGCGCGGAAAGCAGCGCTCGGTCGCCCCTCGGCGGTGACGACAATTGGTTCTCCGGCTTGCGCGGGATCGGCGGTTTGCGCATGCGCCGGAAGAACGACAGAAACGGCAGCCAGCATCAGCGGCCAGATGGGCGCATGGCCCGGCCATTTCCCTGAATCTGGCACCGAGTGATGATCTGGCACCGAGTGATGATCTGGCACCGATCGATAATGAGCTGACTTCAGGAACCGCACATCGGGGATCACTTTCTCCAACCTGGCTCCCCAAACAGGCCCTCATCGCCCCAAATGCCCTGTTCGTAAGTCAAGCCCTGCGGAAACCGGGGAATGGTGGACGCGACAGGGATTGAACCTGTGACCCCTACGATGTCAACGTAGTGCTCTCCCGCTGAGCTACGCGTCCAATCCCTGACCAAAAGCGGGTTCGTCAGACTGCATCGGCGATCTTTCGTCCACCGCACAGGAGGGCGAACAGCCAGCCCCGGGGGAAACCCGATACCCAATTGCCTTTGACCGCGCAAGGGCCGTGCTCCGCAGCAACAGCGATCCCAATGGGGACCCGAACGCTGCGATCACGGTCGGCGAGCGACGAATGCGATCGAATTGGCTGCGTCCCACGCGATCCATTCCCCCGACTTTAATGCCAGTCGCGCACGAAACCAACGCAAACACCGGACGGCCGTCAATGAGAGGCCCGAGCGGCCAGCTCCAGCCATTTGATTTGATTCGGCCCGAGCAAACACCGGCCCTCAGTAAACGCCACCAAGATCGGCGGGCTTTGCCGGCGGTTTTTCAGCAACGGCCTCGCCCGGGGCGAGAATTGCCGAGGGCTGATCCTCGTCTCCCCCGGTTACGCCGTAATTCCAGATTCCTCCCGCCGGGTCGAAAACCGATGGCTCGCTGCCAAAGCGAAAGGCTTCGCTGATGACATCACGGCTGTCGGGCCCCGGCAATTGGCCGGTTCTCGCATCGATGCTGACGAATTTCACGCCCGACGGCGTACGAAATGGCCGCGGGGGCTGGTTGGCGAGCGCGCTCCCCATGAAATCCTTGAAGACCGGAGCCGCCGCCCGCCCCCCGGTCTCCCGGTCACCCAAAGTGTGGTTGTCGTCGAAGCCGACATAAACCCCCACCACGAGATCGGGTGAGAAGCCGACAAACCATGCCGAGCGGTAGTCATCGGTGGTCCCGGTCTTGCCGGCCAGCGGCCGGTTGAGGGCCGCGATGATCTTGCCGGTCCCGCGGGTGACCGCACCTTCGAGCATATAGCCGATCTGGAAGGCTGTAACGGGGTCGAGCGCCTGTTTGCGATCATCGGGCAGCCGGGGCGCACGCGCACCGGCATTCCAGCTTTCCGTGCAGCCGCTGCATTCGCGCAGATCACGACGATAGATCGACCGGCCGCGCCGGTCCTGGATGCGGTCGACAAAGCCCGGCTCGATCCGTTTGCCACCATTGACGAAACTGGCATAGGCCGCCGTCACCGCCAGCGGCGTCGCCTCGATCGACCCCAGTGCTGCCGACAGGAACAGCGGCATTTCCTCCACGACGCCCAGATTGCGGGCCATGTCGCGCACCGGCTCGAGCCCGATTTCCTGGGCGAGCCGCACCGTCATCGCGTTGCGCGATTGTTCGAGCCCCAGCCGCATTGTGGCGAAGCCGTAAAAATCCTTGGTATAGTTCTGCGGCTGATAGCACGGCGCCCCCGGCTGGCAATCGATGACCGGCGCATCCAGAATGAGGCTTGCCGGGGTAAATCCCTTGTCGAGGGCGGCGGCATAGACGAAGGGTTTGAAGGTCGAACCGGGCTGGCGCCGGGCTTGGGTGGCGCGATTGAAGCTCGATTGTGCAAACGAATAGCCGCCAACCATGGCAAAGACCCGCCCGGTATGCGGATCAAGCGCCACCAGCGCACCATTGGCCACTGGCAGCTGTTTCAGGGCATATTGGCCCTTTTTGTCGAGCGCCTGGACGAGCACCGCGTCCCCTTCGGCGAGGCCACGCTTTTTGGTATCTTCCGGGCGCTTATAGGTCTTGCCGGCCCATTCCACGTCCTGGGCACGCAATTGGCCCTTGGCACCACTGGCGAGGCCGATCTCGACCCGGCTCTTTGCCACGCCCAGCACCACCGCTTTCTCCCATTGGTCGAGATCGGCCGGAACCTTGATTCCGCGCAAGGCCTCCTGCCAGCTCGTACCGAGCGAAACTTTTCCGAGGGTCCCGCGATAGCCGTGGCGACGGTCGTAATCCTCGAGCCCGGCGCGCAGCGAGCGTCGCGCGATCAGCTGCAACCGCGTGTCGAGGGTCGAGCGGATGGACAGGCCCGCAGTATTGAACCAGTCATTGATCCCTTCCTCCTCCGTACGGCGGCGACCGCCCGGTCCGCGCTTCCGGCTCTCGGATTTCAGTTCGGCGATCAAATCATCGGGCAGAAAATTGTCGGGCTTCTGGGTGACGAGCCGACGGATTTCCTCGGTGAAATAGCCCACAGCGGCAAATTCACTGCCCGAGAAGCGGTTGACCGTGCGGATCGGTTCGGCCTTCGCCTTGTCGAGCGGGATATCCACCCGTGCACCGTCCACCCCCACCACATAAAGCTTCTTGTTGTCAGCCATCAGATCGAGGATGAGATTGCGCCTTTGCATCGCCAGATCGGGATTGCGCTTGGGGTTCCATTTGGTCGGGCCCTTGGGCAGACCGGCCAGCAAGGCGGCCTCGGCCAATGTCACCTCCGCGAGCGGCTTGTTGAAATAATTGAGTGCCGCTGCCGCCACCCCGAAGGAACGATCCCCCAGTTCGATCTGATTGAGATAGAGCTCGAGAATCTTTTCCTTGGAAAAGGTCTTTTCCACCCGCATGGCCATCACCGCTTCCTTGACCTTGCGGGTCACGGAATAATCTCGGTTAAGCAGCATGTTGCCGGCCACCTGCTGGGTGATGGTAGAAGCCCCGTGCAGTCGCCGGCCATTGATGGCACGCCCGACATTGGTGATCTGGGCGCGGGCAAAGGCCATGAGATCAAGCCCGCCATGCTCAAAGAAATTGCGGTCCTCGGCCGACAGAAACGCATTGACCACATGTTCGGGAATATCCGAATAGGGCACAAAGACACGGTTTTCCTCGGCAAATTCCCCGATCAGCGCCCCGTCGCCGGCATGGACGCGGGTGGTGATCGGCGGCTCATAGGCCGCAAGGCGTTTCTCGCTCGGCAGATCGTGAACCAGCCAGGCCAGAAATCCGGCCACCGACAATAGAATAACCGCAAACACGGCACCGGCACCGATCAGGATTTGCTTCCACGGAATGGTCATTGGCCTCGTGATCCTTTGAAATTCCTGCCCCGAATCGAACCACTAGCCGGGCCGGCCATATCTGACACGCAAGTCGCGGCGATAATATGACTGCGGGTGCAGGAAGTGGAAAGGCCGCCCGGCAGGCGCGCAGAAAAATTAATGCGGGGGGAAGGCCTCCCGGCCCCTTGCGTGGCAGGGGTAATCTGTTTCAATGCAGGAAAAGCACATGTAGGGCGGAAAGCCCATATGCGTCCCGGAGGAAAGACATGACGAACATTCCAAACGCCCGGTCGATATTGCGCAAGGGCCTGATGCTCGCAGGCGGCGCAACGGCTCTGGTGCTCGCCGCCTGCGCGCCGCAGACAGCGCAAAAGGACGCGGTGACGCCGGAATCCGCCAAAAGCTTCATCGCCGAAGTCGAACAACAGCTCACGGGACTCGGCGAGGAAGCCGCGCGCGCTTCCTGGATCCGCGCGACCTATATCACCGAAGACACCCAATGGCTCGAAGCGCGGACGGTTTCCCGGATCACCGAACTGGCGGTCAAATATGCCAAACAGGCTGCGAGTTTCGATGCGATTGCCGACAGGCTTGATCCCGGGACCCGGCGCAAATTGCATCTGCTCAAGATCGGCCTGACACTCCCCGCACCGGGCCGGGAGGGGGCAGCGCAGGAATTGGCGGATCTGTCGACCGATCTCGATTCGACCTATTCCAAAGGGAAATTCGAATTCAAGGGCAAGATGATCACTCTGGACGACGCCAGCGAGATCATGGCCAATTCCCGTAATCCCGAAGAGCTGAAGGCCTTGTGGACCGGCTGGCATTCCATTGCGCCCCCCATGCGCGCCAATTATGCGAAGCTCGTGGGCCTTGCCAATGAAGGCGCGAAGGAACTGGGATTTGCCGATGTCGGCGATCTGTGGCGGGGTGGCTATGACATGCCGGCCGCGGATTTCGCGAAGGAAACCGACCGCCTGTGGGATCAGGTGAAGCCTCTGTATCAGGAACTGCATTGTTATGTGCGCGGCGCGCTCAATGCCCGCTATGGCGATGCGGTTCAGGCCAAAACCGGACCGATCCGGGCCGATCTGCTCGGCAATATGTGGGCCCAGGAATGGGGCACGATCTATCCGCTGGTCGCGCCCAAGGGACAGGATTCGGGCATCGATCTCACGGCCCGTCTCAAGGCCAAAGCCTATGATCCGCTGAAAATGGTCAAGACGGGGGAGGCCTTCTTCTCGTCGATCGGCTTTGCGCCCTTGCCCGAGACCTTCTGGACCCGCTCGCAGATTACCCGCCCCGAGGGGCGCGACGTGGTGTGCCATGCCTCGGCCTGGGATATCGATGCCAGGGACGATATCCGCATCAAGATGTGCACAAGGGTGACGGCGGAAGATTTCCAGACCGTGCATCACGAGCTTGGTCACAATTATTATCAGCGCGCCTACAAGGACCAATCGGCCTTGTTCCGCGGCGGAGCCAATGACGGTTTCCACGAGGCGATCGGCGATATGGTCGCATTGTCGATCACGCCTGCTTATCTCAAGCAGATCGGCGTGATCGATGCCGAGCCCGATTCTTCAAAGGATATCGGCCTGCTGCTCGAACAGGCGATGGACAAGATCGCCTTCCTGCCCTTCGGTCTTCTGGTCGACAAATGGCGCTGGCAGGTATTTTCGGGCGAGGTGGCCACCGAAAACTACAATGACGCGTGGTGGAAATTGCGCACGCAATATCAGGGGGTGGCGGCTCCGATTGCCCGCAGCGAGGCCGATTTCGACCCGGGCGCGAAATATCACATCCCCGGCAATACGCCCTATACCCGCTATTTCCTTGCCCGGATCCTGCAATTCCAGTTCTACAAGGCGGCCTGCGACCAGGCGGGCTGGAAGGGGCCGCTGCATCGCTGCTCTTTTTATGGAAACAAGGAAGTCGGTGCAAAGCTTCAGGCAATGCTTGAGACCGGTCTGTCCAAACCCTGGCCGGATGCGCTCGAAGCCTATACCGGGACGCGCCAGATGGATGCCTCCGCCATCGCAGAATATTTCGCCCCCCTGAAAACGTGGCTTGCCACGCAGAATGAGGGGCGAAGCTGCGGCTGGTGAGGGATTTTCTGCCCGGACCGTCGCGTGAGTAAACGATGCCACGCGATCAAACTGTCGTGAGAACCGGGGCGGTGCCTGCCGTCCCGGATTGCGCTTTGCGGCGCGTGAAGCGACAACGGGCGCGTTCGGATCTGTCCTGATCCGCTCGCTTGATCCCGGGAATGCCCATGCCGCGCCGAATTCTGGTTTCCGTTCTCGCTCTTCTGCTCGCCGCCTGCGGGCCGGACAGGAAGGCCGATGCCGGGCCAAAGGCTCCGCCCGCCGCGCCGCCTTCGGGTCAGCGCGCCGAGATGGTCATCGCCGGCGGGTGCTTCTGGTGCATCGAGGCGGATTTCGACAAGCTCGATGGCGTGCTCGAAACCATTTCCGGATATACCGGGGGCACGCTCGATAATCCGTCCTATCAGGACGTGGTCACCGAAACCACCGGCCATTACGAAGCGCTGCGGATCGTCTATGACCCGGTGAAGCTCGATTACCCGACCCTGCTGCGCTTTTTCTGGCGCCATGTCGATCCGACCGATGCCGGCGGGCAATTCTGCGATCGCGGCCCGTCTTATCGGGCGGCGATTTTCGCGGCCGATCCAACCCAGAAAGCCGTGGCCGAAGCGCAGAAGAAATCGCTCGATGCTGCCGGAACCCTGCCCGGACCGGTGACGACCGAGATCCTGCCGCTCGGCAAATTTTATCCGGCCGAGGATTATCATCAGGATTATTATACCAAAAACCCGCTGCGCTATGGGCTCTATCGCAATGGCTGCGGGCGGGACCGGCGGGTTGAGACCGTCTGGCGCAACACCGCCGACAGCGCCTTTGCCCTGAAGGAAGTGTCGGCAGCCACGCGCCAGGTGAGCACAGAGAGCGCGCGTGATTTCGCCTCGACCCTCGCCTCGGTAAAGAAGGCCGTGGCTGAAAATGGCTTCACCCTGCTGGCCGAGATCGACCATGCCGCCGGCGCGAAAAAGGTTGGCCTGCCGCTCGGCCCCTCTACCCTGCTCATTTTCGGCAATCCGGCGGGCGGAACGCCATTGATGCTGGCCGATCCGGCGATCGGGATCGATCTTCCCCTGCGCGTGCTGGTCTATCAGGACGATGAGGGCAAGACCCATATCGTGCGCCAGAATCTGACCAATATCCTGCTTGATGCCGGATCCCGCGATCGCTATGCCGGGTTCGTGCTGCGCCAGGAGGCCGGAATCGTTGAAGCGATCGAACAGAAACTTGCAGCGATTGTGGCCGCCGGAAGCGCTGCGCCAGGGGGAAGCACGCCATCCCGGGCCAAGCGCTGACGCTTGGTCAGAATGCATTTTCTGATTTCAGGGCGCGGAATAAATTCCCGTTCTTGCACGAAGCTGGCTATGATGCATGATGCCCCGGAAGCGGCCGAGGCATCTCCGGGCCGGGCGCACGCATGTGAGGGAGAAATGGCCATGAACCGGAACAGGCATTGGCAGTCTGCGTTTCGTTTACGTTTGCTCGCATTTACATGCGCTTGCGCCTTCGTGGGGGGATTGGGCATCTGGATTTCCGCCCCGGTGGCAATCGCCCAATCCGCGCCCCCCCCGGCTGCGCCTCCTCAGGTGCCTGCTCCCGCTCCCGCGCCGGTAAAACCGCCGGGCGGGCCAAAAATCGGCGATATTCTCGGTGAGGTAATCAACCGGACGGTTCAGACTCCCTCTGGCCAGGCCCAAACCGGCCAAATCACTCCCGCGGGCCAGACTAATCCTGCGCCAGCTCCATCCGACCAGGGCATTGCCGGAATCGGCGCCGGAATCGGCAGCCTTTTCTCGGCTTCCGAGGCCGATTCCGGCCTCCGCCAGGCGCTGACCCTTGGTGCCGAAAGCGTGGTGGCGCGGCTCGGCAAGGTCGATGGCTATTTCAAGGACCCGAAGGTCAAGATCCCCCTGCCCCCGCGGCTGGCCAAAATTCAGGCGAGCCTGCGTCCAATTGGCGGACTGAAGGCGCTCGATGATTTGCAATTGCGCATGAACCGCGCTGCCGAAACTGCTGCCCCTCAGGCCAAGGCCCTGTTCGTTGATGCCATCAAGGGCATGAGCGTGACCGACGCGCTGGGCATCGTGCGGGGTCCGGCCGATGGTGCGACCACCTTCATGAAAGGCCGGACCAAGGACAAGCTCATCGCCGCCTTCCGCCCCCATGTGGAAAAGAGCCTCGAAGGTGCCGGTGCGTTCAAGGCCATGGACACCGCCACCCGCCAGTTCGGAGCCACCGGGCTTGCCGGCAATGCACGCGCCGGACTGACCGATTATGCGATCGGCTCGGCACTCGATGGCATGTTCCTCTATCTGGCGGAAGAGGAGCGCGCCATTCGCGCCAATCCGGCCCGCCAGACCACCTCGCTGCTGAAAAAAGTATTCGGCGCGAAATGATCGGCACGAAATCATACGCTCGGGCATTATCGAACGCAGCCGGGCAAAGCCCGAAATGGAGACATATCCGTGATCGGCAGGCTCAACCATATCGGCATTGCGGTTCCCGATATTGCGGCGGCGATCGGTGAATATCGTCTTTTCTACAATGCGCGCGACATCACGCCCGTTCGGGACCTGCCCGACCAGGGGGTGCGGGTGGCGTTTGTCAATCTCGACAACACCCAGATCGAGCTCATCGAACCGCTGGGCGACGCCAGCCCCATCCATAAATTCCTTGAACGCAATCCCAAAGGCGGCCAGCACCATATCTGTTTCGAAGTGGCGAATATCCACGACGCCTCGGCCGCCCTCGCGGCGAAGGGTGCGACGATCATTGGCCAGCCGCGTATCGGGGCGCATGGAACGCTGATGGTCTTTGTCCATCCGCGGGATTTCCACGGCGTTCTCATCGAATTGATGGAACCGGTGCCTCCCGCTTCCCCGCATTAGAGCATCGCGCCGAAAAGTGGGAACCGGTTTTCGGCAAAAGCGATGCGACAACAAGGAAACAGAGCAAATCAGATGATCCATATCTTCGGCATTTTGCTCTAGGGCCGGCGCATGGATCTGTTTACCGGCCTCGCAATCTATGTCCTGTTCTGGTGGATCGCCCTGTTCATCGCCTTGCCCTTCGGCGCACGCAGTCAGGCCGATGAAGGCTTGCACATCCCGGGTACCGAGCGCGGCGCGCCAGTGAAATCACCCATGATCGCCAAATTCAGGGTGGCGACGATCATGAGCGCGATCGCTTTCGCGCTCTTCCTCGCGGGCTTTCACCTTGGCTGGTTCGATATCCTGCAATCGCCCTTTTTTGCACAGCCGGGCAGGCCGGAACAGGCCCCGCTTTGATTGTGGCTCTGGTTTCTGATCCGGCGATCTGGCTCAGGCCCCGGCGCCATCGGGCTCGGGAATGCCGATGATGTGGAAGCCGCCATCGACATGCAGGACTTCCCCGGTGACCCCCGCGCCGAGATCTGACAACAGATAGAGCGCGGATTTCCCCACCTGCTCGATCGTGGTGTCCTCGCGCATCGGGGACGCGGTCCGGTTCCAGTTGAGCATGTCGCGCGCGCCGGAAATGCCGGCCATTGCAAGGGTGCGGATCGGTCCCGCCGAGATCGCATTGACCCGCACACCGGCGGGCCCCAGATCACGCGCAATATAGCGCGTCGCGGCCTCGAGCGCGGCCTTGGCCACCCCCATGACATTGTAATTGGGAACGGTCCGCTCGGCCCCCAGATAGGTCAGCGTGATCATGGATCCGCCCTTGGCCATCAGGGCCGCCGCGCGTTTGGCGGCATCGACAAAGGAAAAACAGGAGATGTCGAGCGCACGCTGGAATCCCCCGCGCGTGGTATCGACAAAGCGGCCCTTGAGTTCATCCTTGCCGGCAAAGGCAATGGCATGGACAAGGAAATCAAGCCTGCCCCACATTTCCGATATTTTGGCAAAGGCGCGATCCATCTGCGCCTCATCCGTCACATCGGCCGGCACCAGCAGGTCAGAGCCCACGCTCTCGGCCAGCGGCCGCACGCGGCGCTCCAGCGCCTCGCCCTGATAGGTGAAAGCGAGCTCCGCCCCCTGGGCTGCCAATTGGCGCGCAATGCCCCAGGCGATGGAATGGTCATTGGCGACCCCCATCACGAGGCCCCTTTTGCCCGCCATCAGCCCGCCACGCACGATTTCTGCCGCGTGTTCGGGTGCTCCCCCGCTTGCTTGCCCCATGCCGAAACTCCCTCGCCGCGCGCGCAATTCATGCCCGGAATGGTTGAAGCCGCCTTCGGCGCGCGAGGCAAGTGTTTTCGGCAATTGGGCATATGCGTGCCCTGCGCTCAGCGACCGCCGGGATTTTCCGGCTGACCCACAGCGAAGTCCCCATAGCTCCGCCATTACATCACATCGGTCAATTTCTCATGCAGGCGCATTCGTGCCAGGATATGCAATCATGTTTGCGAACCGCGTGCCCGGCCCGGATCCTTCCTGCGGCATGGGAGACGGGTTTCGCCCCTGAAAACCGCCATTTCCGGAATTTTTGCCGATGACAATCCCACCTCCCCGCTCTCCCGGCGATCCCGCAACCTGGCGGCCTGCCACGCAGGCCGTGCGGGGCGGGCTTGAACGCGGGCCGCATGGCGAGACCAGCGAAGCCATTTTCCTCAATTCCGGCTTCACCTATGACAGCGCCGAAATCGCCGAGGGCCGCTTCACGGGTGATGCACCCGGCCATGTCTATTCGCGCTATTCCAATCCCAATCTCTCGATGTTTGAGACGCGGATGGCACTGCTGGAGGGATCGGAGGCCGCGCGTGCCACCGGCTCGGGCATGGCGGCGGTGACGGCGAGCCTGCTCGCCCTCCTCCGGGCCGGGGACCATGTGGTGGCGGCGCGCGCTTTGTTCGGGTCCTGCCGCTGGGTGATCGAGCATTTCCTGCCACGTTTCGGGGTCGAATCCACATTGGTGGACGGGGCCGACCCACGCGCCTGGGAAATGGCCGTTCGCAAGAATTCGCGGGCCTTTTTCCTCGAAACCCCGGCCAATCCGACTCTCGCCATCGTGGATATCCCGGCAATCGCCAAAATCGCCCGGGCAGCGGGTGCCAAACTCATTGTCGACAATGTGTTCGCCACGCCCATCTTCCAGAAACCCTTGCTGCTGGGGGCCGATATCGTGGTCTATTCCGCGACCAAGCATATTGACGGCCAGGGCCGCGTGCTCGGCGGCGTAATCTGCGGGAGCCAGCAATTCATCGATGGCGATCTCAAGGACATCTGCCGCCATACCGGCCCGGCCCTGTCGCCCTTTTCGGCATGGATTTTGGCCAAGGGGCTGGAGACGCTGGATCTGCGTGTGCGGCGCCAATCAGAGACCGCAGCCCTGCTCGCCGATCTTCTCGCCGACGCCCCGGGTATCGCCCGGGTCTTCTATCCCGGCCGAACCGACCATCCCGGCCATGCCATCGCGAGGGCCCAGATGAGCGGCTTTTCCAACCTCATCGCCTTCCGCATGAAAGGCGGCAAGGCGGCGGCCTTTGCGTTTCTCAATGCGCTGGGGATCGTCGACATTTCCAATAATCTCGGTGATTCCAGAAGCCTCGCCACCCATCCCGCGACGACCACCCACCGCAATATGAGCCCCGGAGCCCGTGCCGAAATCGGCGTGAGCGAGGATCTCATCCGGCTCTCGGTCGGGCTCGAGGACCCGGCCGACCTTGCCGCGGATATGAATGCGGCGCTGGGGGTCGCCGGCGGCTGACATGGACGCCAGATCCAGAATATTGCAAAAACCTGTGCAAAATTAGCTATAAAACCGCACTGCCGGCGAATCTCAATATCATCCGCCTGGACACGCCAGAGACTGGAGAGAGTTCATGCAAGCGGGTACCAAACGAAAACTGCCTCAGCTATCAACGAAACCACCAGAAGTCCGCGCGGACGAAGTCAGTGCACTCTATGCTGACACATTCGACACAATGACCTCGACATTAAAAGCACTTGGTTTCTACGAGAGGCTAACAAACGGCGAGATGCTGAACGAAGAAGAATGGGGAGTGGTCGAAACCGCTTTCAACCGCGCGATCATGATAAAGGACTACAATTCATGAAACCAGGTCAAGATACTAAAATATGGGACTGACACGGCAAGCAGGAACCCTCCAATCATCGCTCCTGCGCAGGCCCCTCTCATGAAAGGCTTGGATTCATCCAAGGACAACCAGATCCTTGATGCATCGCGTTCATCCGACGAACCACCATTTTGGACCGGAAGTGCGATACTCTCAACTTCAATAATCAACCGCTCATCAAACTCTTTGCGGAAAACCTGAGCCTTGGCAACGATTTCGCTTTCAGTCGGATAACGCTTTTCAAATCGGCCGTAAAACCTGTCCAATTTGTCAAAAATCGCCGAGACCGCCTTTACGTAACGATCTACCGAGGTCGCGTGAGATCGGATAAAATCGAATCTCGTTGAATGTAATCTGATAATTTCCGGGCACATCCAATCGTAAATAAACAAACCGGTCGCGAGAATTGTAACCGCAAGCACCAGAATATCCGTCTTCACATTTCCATCAAACGGCGGCGAAACAGCAAACTCCACGACGCCAGACAGCCAGTAGGTGACCGGCACCGCCGGATACAAAACCCGAAGCCAAGCGCTCCGGCACACAATTCGCAGCCGCGCCCAGCCCATCACCACTGCCCCGCATCAGCCAATGACTGCCAAATCCATACAACAAAAACGTCAGCCAGGTCACGAACCTACCGCGTTACATGGAATTGACTTGATACGATATCTTTGATCCCATTGTACAAAACACGTTTCAGACGTTTATTCTTTCTGTCCGGAGCAACCCCTCGGCTGGCTCTCTCATTGGCAAGTTCCTGTGTGGCCAGAACCTCTGCCAACGCTTGACAATAAGGCTCAACGTTCACTTTTCTGGCAAGATGGTTGTTTCTTATCCTTCGTTCTGGCTCGTCCATTGGAAGTGCTTTATTTTTACACAAACGGTGGTAGAGACGTTTGTTGAATTGTGTCTTGACAATGCTTTCCAGTCTTGCCGCCTGAAATGGCACCAACCCCTCGGCTTTCCTTTGACACTCACCAAAGACATAGATATTGAAATCAATGCGCGTCTTGATTTCCTCAAACTGGTCCCAAGTAATGTAGGACAATGATGTTTGTGTCATTACTGGCGTCCTTTGCCACCGAACTGAGCGGAACGATCTTATCTCATTGCGTGGGTATCAGGACGAAGGTCTTCGGTCAAGAACCGCGCCATCCTCGGAACAAGCTCCACCCCCTCAAAACACCCGAACCTTCAGCCCAAGGAACCCCGAAAGCCCGGGCGTGCCGAAACCGGCGACATCCTCATAATCGGAATCACTGGCATTCTCGACGCGCAAGGTCAGTTCCACCCGCTCGCTGAACTGAAAGGCGGCATGGAGGTCGAGCCGCACAAAGCCACCGATCTCGCGGGCGAAATCGCGCTCGCTTCCGTTGAGAAACAGACGGCCCCCAAAACTCAGGCGCTGAAAGCCGGTGAAATCGAGGTCGATCACGCCCTGATGGCGGGGAATGCGGAAATTTTGCTGGCCGCTGTCGCGGTCGAAAGCGCGGGTGAAGCTGTAGCTCAGCCCGGCGCGCAGGCCGCGCCACTGGCTCGTGCCGGCCACTTCCACACCCTCGGCCCGGTTGCGCGCGAGATTGGCATAGACGGCATCGAAGGTCACAGGATCGAAGTCGAACACGATCTGATCGCGCACATCGCGGCGGAACCACACGGCATCGAAATGCCAGCCTGTGCCGATGGTCTGGGCAAGGCCGATCTCCCAGCCCGCCGATTGTTCGGGGGCGAGTGCGGGATTGGGTCGGGCAAAGCCGCCGCCGGTGATCTCGTCGACCGAAGGCGCGCGGAACCCTTCCGCCCAATTGCCGCGCAGGGCCGCGCCCGCCCACAGGCTGAGTCGCCCGCCGCCTTCGCCTGTCACGCGCGCGCCAAAGCTCTGCTCGTTTTCGTGGCGGATCGCGCCTTCCAGCGTGAGCCGGTCGAAAAACACCCCGCGATAGAGCGCAAACAGCGCCCGCGACTTGCGGACACCGCCGGAAAATCCGCCGAATTCGGGCGCGGCCCTTGTGGTGAGGCCCTCGATATCCGCCCCGAGCAAGAGCGTGAATTCCTCCGCCGGGCGGGCCTCGGCCTCAAACCGGCCCAGCACTCTTTCGCCGGAGAATTGCTCGAAGAACCCGCCGGGAAATTCCCTTCGCGTCCGGGCATAGAGACCTTGCGTCGAGAGCCTGAATGCCCCGCCCTCCGAGCGCCAGCGCAAGGCGGCGTCGAACAGATTCTGGCTGGTGCGCGAAATCTGGTCGCTATCGGCCTCAAATGCGTCAAATTCGGTAAATCCCTGCGTCGAGCGTGCGCCGAGATCGAGGACGAGCCCCGCCCCCGCCTCCCATTGCAGCCGACCGAGGAAATTGCCGATCCGCGCGCCGTCGCGCTCGCTCCCGCCATTGAAGGCCGAAAATCCCCCGCTGCGCCGAATGCCGCCAGAGCCCCATACCCGCAGCGGCCCGGCCGAGAATCCGCCCGAAAGCTCTCCTTGCGCGGTGCCGAATGAGCCCGCCTCCACGGCCGCGCGCAGCCCCTCTTCCCGGCGCGTGACGATGGATATCACGCCGCCAATCGCTTCGCTGCCCCAGATGGCACCGCCCGCCCCGCGCAGGATTTCGATGCGCTCGACGGCGGAGGCATCGAGAAAGGCAAAATTGAAGCCGCCAAAGGCCGATGGGTCATTGACCGGCGCACCATCGATCAGCACCAGGGTCTGGTTGGAACCCGCCGCCCCGCGCAGGAACACCGCCGATGTCTGGCCCGGCCCGCCATTGCCCGACACGGTCACGCCGGGAACGCCGCGAAGGGAATCGAGCGCCGTGACGGCCTGAATGCGTTCAATATCGGCGCGCGTGATTTGGGTAAGGCTCGCCGCGCCCAAGGGTGCCGCGAGCCGCAAGGCGGTGACCGTCAGCGCCTCATCGCCTGAGGATTCTGTGGCCGATATGGAATCGTCGGTGCCGGTTTCCTGCACCAATGCATGGGCCGGAACGTGTCCGGCCGCGACCAGGCAAAACGCGAGCGAAACAGATGCGAGAGTGCGAGGGGAGAAAAAAGACATGACGGGACATCTCCGCGCCCTGAGGCCAGGACGAAGCCGCCGCCGCGGACCATCCGCGGGGCGTTGCGATGTCGCTTCCCGGATTTCATTCCGCGCCCGCGATTGACCCTGACCGCAAGCGGAGCGACGGCGAGGGCAGGTCTCCCGGCTTGCGGCTCATTGCGGGCGGTCCGCCTTCCCGGCCTTTGGGGGCTCATCCGAGCCAAACCCCTGCGCCAGTGGCATGATGGACCGCCTGCTCCCCGCTTACGGTTGCAGGCACAGCTGCGGATGTGGGATTGACGGGAAATTTTCCGCCTGCCCTTCGCCGCATTCCCTTTTCACCCCGTCGCCGGGGACCCTCGGGACCATAATGGCAAAAGCGGCCCCTTTCCGCAAGCAACGCCCCCAGCTTTCCGCAGCAGCTCAGGCAGCGCAGGCAGCCTCAGGCAGCCTCAGGCATTCTCCGCGCCGCCAAATCCGAGCGCCTTGACTTCCTTGACATGGGCGAGACCCGCCACGCGGGCGACCACATCCGCCGGAACCGCCGCATCCACCCCGATCACCGCCAGCGCATCCTCGCCCCGCCCGGTGCGGCCGAGATGAAAGGTCGCGATATTGACCCCCGATTCGCCCAGATTCGTGGCGAGCGCGCCGATCACGCCCGGCTTGTCGCGGTTGCGGGTGAACAGCATGAAGGGCTGGAAGGGGGCTTCGAGCGGAATATCGTCCATTTCGGCGATTCGTGGCTCCTGGCCGACCAGCACGCCGGCGAAACTGCGGCGCTTGCCCTGCTGGGTCACCACCAGCCGCACGCGGCTGTCATAGGTCGCCGAGGTCTCCTGAAGGGTTTCCGCTAGCGTCAGCCCGCGTTCCTTCGCCATGGCCGGGGCCGAGACCATATTGACATCCTGCAACATCGGCCGCAGCAGCCCGGCCAAAGCCGCCGCAGTCAGTGGCCTGACATTGAGCCGCGCGACTTCGCCCTCATAGCGGATCTCCACGCCCTCGATCGGCCCATCGACCAATTGCCCGGCAAGCAGGCCAAGCTTCTCGGCCAGCCCGACAAAGGGCCGCAGCCGCGGGGCTTCCTCGGCCGAGATCGAGGGCATGTTGAGCGCATTGGTCACCGCCCCGAACAGCAGGAAATCGGCCATTTGCTCGGCGACCTGGAGGGCAACATTTTCCTGGGCCTCCACGGTCGAGGCCCCCAGATGGGGCGTGGCCGTGAAATTCGGGGCCCCGAACAACGGATTGTCCTTCGCGGGCTCGGTGGAAAACACATCGAACGCCGCCGCCCCCACCTGGCCGCTGTCGAGCGCCGCACGCAAGGCCGTCTCATCCACCAGCCCGCCACGCGCGCAATTGACCAGAAGAACGCCCGGCCGCGTTTTGGCCAGCGCCTCGGCCGACAGGATATTGCGGGTCTTTTCGGTCAGCGGCGTGTGCAGCGAGATGGCATCGGCGCGCGCCAGCAGCTCCTCGAGCTCCACCCGTTCAACGCCGAGTTCGAGCGCCCGCTCCGCGCTCAGAAAAGGATCATAGGCGATCACCTTCATCTTCAGGCCCTGGGCGCGATCGGCAACGATGCCGCCAATATTGCCGCATCCGATGAGGCCGAGCGTTTTTGCGTAGAGTTCGAAGCCGAGAAAGCGGTTCTTCTCCCATTTGCCGGCTTGCGTCGAGGCATCGGCCGCCGCCAATTGCCGGGCAGCAGCAAACAGCATGGCGATCGCGTGTTCGGCCGTGGTGATCGAATTGCCGAAGGGCGTGTTCATCACGACGATTCCCCTGGCGGTCGCGGCCGGGATGTCGATATTGTCGACCCCGATCCCCGCCCGGCCGATCACCCGAAGCCTTTTGGCGGCCGCGATCACCTCCTTGTTGGCGCGGGTGGCGCTGCGCACCGCCAGACCGTCATATTCGCCGATAATGGCCAGCAATTCCTCCTTGCCGAGCCCGGTCTTTTGATGGGCGATGAGCCCGCGACGGGTGAAGATGGCAAGGGCGGCAGCGGATAATTCATCGGCGATCAGGATTTTGGGCGGCATATCAGCGGACATAAGGGTGCTCTGTGACAAAAGGCGCGCGCAGGCGCGGGAAGATTCAGCTAAAATGCGGGCTCAAAACGCTGCGAGTTCGGAAGCAAGTGTCGCAAAGGCCCAGTCGAGCCATGGAATGAGCGCCTCGACATCCGAACGCTCGACCGTTGCCCCACACCAGATGCGCAGGCCCGGCGGCGCGGCGCGATAGGAGCCGGCATCGAGCGCCACCCCTTCCTGTTCGAGCAATGCGGCGAATTTCTTCGCAAATTGCGTCTGGCCTGAATCGGACAAGGCGGTGACGCGCGGATCGACGATCCTGAGGCACAGGCCGGTATTGGAAGCCGTCTCCGCCCGTTCCGCGAGATTGGCGATCCATGGCGTGCGCGCAATCCATTCATGGAGCGCGCCCGCATTGGCATCGGCGCGCGCCATCAGCACGGGAAGCCCGCCAATGCGTTCGGCCCAGCCCAGCGCATCAAGCCAGTCCTCGACCGCCAGCATCGAGGGCGTATTGATGGTCGCACCCTGAAACAATTCCTCGTCGAGTTTGCCCTTCTTCGTCATGCGGAAAATTTTTGGCAAAGGACGGTCGGGCTGAAAGCTTTCGAGCCGGGCGACGGCGCGCGGCGAGAGCGCCAGCATGCCATGTCCGCCTTCACCGCCCAGTGCTTTCTGCCAGGACAGGGTCACGACATCGCATTTACCCCAGTCGATGGGCTGGGCGAAGGCAGCGCTTGTGGCATCATTGATGGCAAGTCCGTGGCGATCGGCCGGGATCCAGTCGAAATCGGGAATTTTGACCCCCGAAGTCGTGCCGTTCTGGGTAAAAATGAAATCGGCTTCCGGCCGCAGGGCAGAAAAATCCGGCAATTGGCCATAGGGAGCCTTGTGGACCCGGGAATCGAGCCTGAGCTCGGTCACCACATCGGTCACCCATTCCTCGCCAAAACTCTCCCAGGCAAAGATATCGACCGGGCGCGGCCCCAACAGCGACCACAGGGCCATCTCCACGGCTCCGGTATCGGAGGCCGGAACAATGGCCAGCCGGTATTCCGCCGGCATGCCGAGAAGCTGATGCGTGCGGGTGATCGCGGCTTCGAGTCTGGATTTTCCGGGCACTGAGCGGTGCGATCGGCCCACAACCGCGCCGGCAAGCGCTTGCGGTGTCCAGCCGGGCCGTTTGCGCGCCGGCCCGGAGGAAAAACGCGGATCGGCGGGGCGGAGATCCGGGCGCGGAATTTCCCTGTGAGGATCTGTGTGAGGATCTGTGTGAGGATCTGTCGTCACTGCATTATCTCCCATCCTTGCAGATGGACGTCCGCCGTTGGGGGCGGATAGCCCACCCGCCTTGTGCGTGCAGCGGAAACGCGCGTCAAGCCGTTCCCGGAAGAATTTCCTGCGAATTCGATAAATCCGTGCAATTCATGAAGCGAAATCGCCAGCATGGCCACGTTGACGAAATTTTCTTCCTGCACATTTTCTGTGATCGCCGCGAGGGGCTTTCCGTCATGCGAAAGCCTCGCCAAAGGGCTGCGGCTCTGTTAGAGCATCTTCGTTCAAACAAGGTCGGTTTGTTCGGGGTTCGATGCACTAAATATTTGAACAACGGGCTTTTTCCGACCCGATTAATCCTTTGGATCAGAAAACTCCGGTTGATCAGAAAACTCCGGTTGATCGGAAAAGCTCCGGGCCATCATTGCCAGGTAATGGCCGAAGGTCTGTTCGTGGAATTTGTGCATGTTGATTCGGGAAGCGCTGACCTTTGACGATGTGTTGCTGGAGCCGGCGGCTTCCGGGATCCTTCCTGCCGACGCCAATGTCGCCTCCCGGCTGACGCGTGAAATCCGGCTGAGCATCCCGCTCCTTTCCGCCGCCATGGATACGGTGACCGAAAGCCGGCTGTCGATTGCCATGGCCCAGGCGGGCGGCATGGGCATCATCCACCGCAATTTCACGCCCGAAGAACAGGCCGAGCAGGTCCGCGAGGTCAAGCGCTATGAAAGCGGCATGGTCATCAATCCGCTGACCATCCATCCCGACGCCACCCTCGCCGAGGTGCTGGCGATCAAGGCGAAGCGCCGGATTTCGGGCTTTCCGGTGGTGGAGAAGAAGACCGGCAGGCTCGTGGGGATCCTGACCAATCGCGATGTGCGTTTTGCCAGCGATCCCGGCACGAAGGTGCGAGATCTCATGACGAAGAAGAACCTCGTCACCGTGCGCGCTGGCGCGTCGGAAGCCGAGGCCCGCGCATTGCTCCAGACCCACAAGATCGAACGCGTCATCGTCGTGGACGAGGATTATCGCTGCGTCGGGCTGATTACGGTCAAGGATATGGAAAAGGCCAGCTCCCACCCGCTCGCCGCCAAGGACGACAAGGGCAGGCTGCGGGTTGGCGCGGCCTCGACCGTCGGCGATGCCGGTTTTGCGCGCTCCGAAGCCCTGATCGATGCCGGGGTGGATGTGCTGGTCATCGACACGGCACATGGCCATTCGATTCAGGTGCTCGATCAGGTCCGCCGCGTCAAGCGGCTCTCGAATCGCGTGCAGGTGCTGGCGGGCAATGTCGCGACCTATGACGCCACCATGGCGCTGATCGATGCCGGAGCCGATGGGGTCAAGGTCGGGATCGGCCCGGGCTCGATCTGCACGACGCGGGTGGTCGCCGGGGTCGGCATTCCCCAGCTCACGGCGATCCTTGATTGCGCGCGCGCGGCCGGTGCCTCCGGCACACCAGTCATCGCCGATGGGGGCATCAAATATTCCGGCGACCTCGCCAAGGCGCTGGCGGCCGGCGCGGAATGCGTCATGCTCGGTTCCCTGTTTGCGGGCTGCGACGAAGCGCCAGGCGAAGTGTTCCTCTATCAGGGCCGATCCTATAAATCCTATCGCGGCATGGGCTCGCTCGGGGCCATGGCGCGCGGTTCGGCCGACCGCTATTTCCAGAAAGAGGTCGCGGAAACCAACAAGCTGGTCCCCGAAGGGATCGAGGGTCAGGTGCCCTATAAGGGCCCGATCGCACCGATCATCCACCAATTGGTCGGCGGCCTGCGCGCCGCCATGGGCTATACGGGCGCCGCCGACCTTGCGGCATTCCGCGCCCGCGCCCGCTTCGTGCGGATCACCGGAGCCGGCCTGCGCGAGAGCCACAGCCATGGCGTGATGATCACGCGTGAGGCCCCCAATTACCCGGCGATGAATTCGTGATTCGGGGAATTCGTGATTCCGGGAATTCGTGATTCCGGGAATTCGTGATTCCGGGAGCTGGCGGGAGTTAGCGGGTCATCGCGGGTTGCAAGCTTGCCCGAATTTCGGCCACGCTGTTGGTTGTCTTTCAACGGACAGGGCAATCCATTGTTGTCATGGAAATATTTTTGCGCTCTCGCGGAGGCCGTCAAGGACGCGCCGCAGGCGCGCAGCGAAGCTGTAAATCCTTGACGCCCTCCGCGAGAGCGCTATCGTTCTATTATGAAAACAAAGTCTTATTGAAACCATGGTCGGGTCAGTCCGGCGCGATTACGGTTCCGTCAGTGATTTTCGTCGCGTCCAATTATCTGACGACGATAACCACAAGCCGCCCAAAATTCCAAACCAGAGCATTTTCAAGGAAATCCGAGCCGAATGTCTGCATTGAAAATGCCCGGATTCAATGATCTGGAGCGCGTTCAGGCGAAAACCGGACTCCGGTTTTTCTGAACGCTCACATCTAGCCCGTCCAGCCCGAAAAATGCTTGGACAGTTTCAGCCCCTGGCCGTGGTAATTCGAGCCCGCAATGCCATAGGGGCGGTCGGGCTCGCCGGTCAGGCGCTCAAAGACCAGCGTGCCGATGCTCTGGCCGTCCTCGAGCATGAAGGGCACGTCGCGGGCCCGCACTTCCAGCACCGCGCGCGCTTCCGCCCCCAATCCGAAACCGGGATCGAAAAAGCCGGCATAATGGGCGCGGAACTCGCCAAATTCGGCACGGATCGGAGCCATTTCGGCGGCTTCATGCAAGGGGATGGCGACCGGCTCCTTTGAAGCGAGGATGTAAAACGCGCCCGGATCGAGCACCAGCCGGCCCTTCGGCGCGAATAATGGCTCCCAGAACTCGCGCGGGTCATGGGCACCGATCCCCGCGAGATCGAGCACCCCCGAATAATGGCGCGCCCGAAACCCCACGGGCCCGATCCCCGCAAGTCCGATGCTGAAATTCACCTGGCGCAGGATGGCAGCGGGGCCACGGCGAAACCGGATCTGGGCCAGCCGCTCCCCCGCTTTGGCCAGCACCGAAAAGGTGCGCGGGCTGATCTCGGCATAAAGCGGGCCCTGATAGCCTGCGGGGATTTCGTCAAAGGCGCGCGCATTATCGGCAATGATGCGCACAAACAGGTCCACCCGCCCGGTCGAGCTTTTGGGATTGGCTGCGGCCGCCAGATCGGCCGGCAAAGCGAGGCTCTCCTGAAGTGGCACCAGATAGACGCAGCCGGTTTCCAGCACCGCGCCAGCCGACAGATCCATGCGGTGCATGACGATATCGGGGGTGAGCCGATCGGCGACCAGTGCGCCATTGGGCAGGAAGCTCGCCCGCAGGCGATAGGCAATTGCCCCGAGCCGGAGGTCGAGGCTCGCAGGCTGGATCTGGCCGGCCTCCACGGGAAGCGTCGCCGCAATCTGCCCTCCCGCGATCAGCGCCCTGATGGCATGGTCGGCGAGGATGCCGTCGCCGCTGTCGCGGGCGGCGGCGATTTTTTCTCGGGTATCGCGGGCGGTCATTGAACCTGTTGGGGTCAGAGCGGGAATTTCATGAGCTCATAGCATGTTTCGCAAAGCCATGCCGGGGTTTCGTGAAATCGTCCTAACCCTGCTTCATCACAAAATGATCCGTCGCGCGGATCAGCCCATCGATAATGCCGGGTTCGGTGCTCGAATGGCCGGAATCGGGAATGATCTCCAGCACCGCGCGCGGCCAGGCTTTGGCGAGCGCCCAGGCGGAACTCAACGGCGTGCACATGTCATAGCGGCCATGGATGATGAAACCCGGAATTTCGGCCAGCTTATGGGCCTGTTCGAGCAGCCAGCCATCATGGGCGAAGAAACCGCGATTGACGAAATAATGGCATTCGATCCGCGCAAAGGCATCCACGAAATCATCATCGTCGAAGCGCGGCGGGCGGGCTTTCGGGCCGGCGAGCGCGAGCGTTTCCCCTTCCCAGCGCGACCAGGCGCGGGCGGCGGTCAGCCGGGTTTCCCGGTCCTCCGAATTCAGCCGCCGGTGAAAAGCCGAAAGGAAATCACCGCGCTCGGCCGGCGGGATGGGCGCGCAATAACGCTCCCACGCATCGGGGAAGATATTGCTGGCACCCTCCTGATAAAACCACAGGATTTCCCGCCGGGTGAGCAGAAAGATACCGCGCAGGATCAGCCCGGCCACCCGCTCGGGATGGGTCACCGCATAAGCCAAAGCGAGCGTCGAGCCCCAGGAACCGCCAAACACCAGCCAGCGTTCGATGCCGAGCGCCTCCCGGATCCGTTCCATATCGGCCACGAGGTCCCAGGTAGTGTTTTCGCGCAATTCGGAGAAAGGCGTGGAACGGCCGCAGCCACGCTGGTCGAACAGGATCGCCCGGTAGCGGCCCGGATCGAAATACCGCCGCATTTCGGCATTGGCCCCGCCGCCCGGCCCGCCATGGAGCGCGATCACCGGCTGGCCATCGGGATTGCCGCTCTGCTCCACATGGATCCGGTGCAATGGCGAAACTGCCAGCCGATCGGTGGCGAAGGCCTCGATCGCGGGATAGAGCTCGCGCAGGACTGGAATGGCTGTCGTCATGGCTGGACAATCATGGCTGGACAATCATGGCTGGGAAAGAAATCTGAGACCGGGAATGATTCAGGGGCCCGATCGGATCGGACAGAATGTCCTGACCGGAATAACAGGTCGGTGTCTATCTGAAAGCTGCGATAAGATTTTGCCTGTCGACAGCGGGATTGCGCGCGGCTTGCACGTCTGATTTCTGACCGGAAACCGCCTTGCTCAACCCAATCGGGAAAGAGCAGCGGTTTGCGAATTTGTCCATGCACCCGGTTCATGCGCCGGGTTCGTGCTCAGACGAAGAAACCAGGCGCGGATTTCTTCAGGTTACTGATATCGCTGTGCTTTACTCTGGAAGGCGATCCTGGTTTCGTACTTTGAGCTTGTGACCTGGCTTCCCCCGGGCAAGGGGCAATACCGGTACAGAAAGATTCGAGACCGCGTTCGGGCGGAGTTCGAGTCCCGTTTGCGGACTCGAAGCGGAACTCCCTGCCGCAAAAGGGCACACTTGATTGCATCGCAATCAACGCAATCATTGCGTATGTAGTAGGGGTTGGAGGAGCGATGTGGCCAGCCTGACGATCCGAAACCTCGAAGAGGACACCAAGGAGCGCTTGCGTGTTCGCCGGCGCAAAGGGCGTCGACCTCACCCTCCCGTCGCGCGCCTCTGACCGAACGCCGCCTGCTTTCGACGCCGACGAATGATATTGCTCGACACCAATGTGGTGTCGGAGCTGATGCGTCCGACCCCCGATCCCAAGGTGCGCTCCTGGCTTGGCGGCTTGGGCGCGACCCCCGTCTCAACGAGCGCGGTAACCATCGCGGAGGCTGTGTTCGGCCTCGCCCGACTTCCCGAGAGTAAGCGCCGTTCTGACCTCATGGAGCGGTTCGATGCCTTGATCCTGGGGCCGCCGACTTTGCCCGTGCTAGGCCTTGACGAGCAAGCCGGCCGCCTCGCCGGCGAGTTTCGAGCGCAGCGCGAGAGCCTGGGGCTCGGGACTTCGCCATCGGACATGATGATTGCCGGCATCGCCATGGTGAACGGGGCCGGCCTGGCAACACGAAACGTTAGCGACTTTTCTGGACTGCCAATCATCGTCATCAATCCCTGGGGTTGAGCGCTTGTTTGAGGTCCCGAACTTCGTTTCACATTCCACCAGGCGCGGCTGGAGGGTATCTCAGCAAATCAGGACGTCCTTGCAAATTTGGACGTCGACTCCAGGATTGCATCCTGAGTCCAGAAGCGACGCGACCGGCAGGAGGCGGAGCTAAAGCCGCCATCGGCGGGCTGCGCCAGCACAGGAAGCTTCGCGCCGTTTGCCGCCATATCCAAGCGTCCTGTAGCCTCAAGCTACCGGCGCCAGCTTGACTTTCTGTCTTTCCTGCCTGATTTCTTGATCGCCGCCATGGGGGGCGCATGACAAACATCATCATCACCATTTTCGAACGCGCCTTCGATAAGGGGCGAGGCCTGGCGCGAGATATGCGGATCCGTTGGGCGCTGGAAGAGGTTGGCCAGAGCTATGCCGTAAAACCGATCCCCTGGGAGGCGTTCAGGGAAGCGGCGCATCTGGCGCGCAATCCTTTCGGCCAGATCCCAACCTATGAGGAAGGCAATCTCGTACTCTTTGAGTCCGGCGCGATCGTGCTGCACATCGCCGAGCGATTTCCAGGCTTATTGCCGCAGGATTCCGAATTGAGGGCGCGGGCCATCATGTGGATATTCGCAGCGCTCAGCACGATCGAGCCCCCAATCGTAGATCGCGATGTCGTCAGGCACTCAGAAGCGGGCAAAGACTGGCAACTGGAGAGGCTTGCCATGGTCGATGAGCGCATTCGGACAAGGCTGAGACAGCTGAGCGCCCACATGCGCGAGGCCCATTGGCTGGTCGAAGCGTTCAGCGCCGCGGATATCATTATGGTGCACGTGCTGCGCCGACTGGAAGGTTCCGGGTTACTGGAGGAATTTCCGAACCTCGCCGCATACATCGCGCGCGCCGAAGCGCGCCCGGCCTACAAGCGCGCGTTCGAGGCACAACTGGCGGCATTCAAGGGTGCGCAGTAAAATAGACTTCGCCTAGTAGTTTCGAGAACGCGACCTCCGGCCGGATTGGGCCAATGATCCCGTTTCGTAACCTTAGCCGGGTAGGGAAGCTATAGGCTCCCTTCCGGCCACTCCGGCTTGGGAGAGCCCCGGCCTCCTGTGCAAATAGTATTCACATCGGCGGCAGGCCCAGCGTCCGACCGCGCCAGAGGCTCACGAGATGGCCTGCCCGCGCACCAAGCCTTGCGCGTGCCGTCCGGCGAAGTACTCCAGCGCTAGCCGCCAGGGCACAAGCTGCGCCGTCTCGCGCTGCCATAGAAGGGCGTAGCGGCCCTGAGCGAGGTCTATGCGCCGCGCGTAGACGCCTTTGACATGCGCGTCCAGCTGCGCCCCGCTCACCGGCAAGGCGCCGTCATACCCGTCGGAGCTTCAGTCAAAATTCGCGAGTTCGACCGAGCGGTCGGCAAACTTCGCAGTGACATGCAGTTCGCCACCCATGGCCGCGATCAGGTCGCGAAGCGTGCTGATCCGCATGTCGCTGCGGCTAGTCAGCTTGGAGACGGCGGGCTGCTGAACCTCAAGGCGTTGGGCCAGCTCTTCCTGGCTCAAGCCAAGCGCAACACGCAGTTCGTCGAGAGTGGCGTACTCAACCGCGATCTCCGCCTTGCGCGCTTGGTTACGAGCCCGGCGATCGTCGCTCCAATCCTTCTTCAAATCCGCGAACGGGCGATGTCCGGTCATGGGATCAATCCTTCTTGCCGCAGTTCTTCCAAATAGAGGTCATACAAATCGTCAGCGACAGGAATCATGCGGTCGTAGAAGCGCTTGTCTCCTGTCTTGTCGCCTCCGATCAGCAGAATCGCACTGCGCCGTGGATCGAAGGCGTAGAAGATACGCAGCGGCCTACCGCCCGATTGGACACGAAGTTCGCGCATACGCGCATGCCGCGAGCCGTTGATCTTTGAACTGTGCGGGTGATCCAGTTGCGGGCCGTGCTCGGTCAAGAGATCAACCGAGAAGTCCACTGAATCAAAATCCGCCTCGCTCAAGTCTTCGAGCCACGCCTTGCACTCGTCTGTCACCTCGACGTTCCAGCTCATGCGACCGTATATTCCGTAATTGGAATGTTTTCAAGAGGTGGCTTGGTGCGCTTTCACATCGGCGGCAGGCCGACCGTCCGCCCCCGCCGCGATCTTTCCAGGCGTAAAATCCGCTTTCGCTGACATGTAAAAGGGCGCAAGCGCGGGTGATCGGAACGAACGCCTTCTCTGCTTCAATGACCGCGAACTTTACTTCTGGTCTTTGGCAAAGAAGGCTGTGGCTTTTTTTAACAGGTCGCGCTCGATCCGCAGGACCTCGTTTTCCTTGCGAAGTCGCGCCAATTCTTTGGTCACGTCCGAATGCGGGCCCGACAATAGATCGGCTGCTTTCGCCGCCGCAACCCATTTGCCCAGCGTCGACGATCCAATCCCGAGCTCGGCCGCGACCACATGATTGGGCCGCCCGGTGCTCAAAACCAGCCGCACCGCTTCGGCCCTGAACTCAGGCGTGAACGGGCGATGGCGCCCAGTGGCGGGTCTCTTTGCAGCTTTCAAAAACGATCTCCTGGCAAATTTCAGGAGGATCGCTCTCCACTTTTTCCGGGCAAGACCAGCGCGCGACCTTGCCATATTTGATGTCACGACGGCCTACCCGCTTGTCTTCGTCGCTGTGGCGTTCTGTCTTCCATTTGTACCAGCGCCCCGCCAGCGCGAGGGGCCTGCCAATGGCTGAGGTCCGTACCTTCGCCACGCGCTTCCGCTGCGATAATGGCGAGGCGCGCCCGCTGCGCGTTGACTTCAATCACCGCTTTGATTATGGCGACATTCTCTACCGTTCGGTCATCGATGGGTCGCGCCAGCAATTCCTGGAAGTCGAGGACCTCTCGCTGAACGCAGACCAGCAGCTGCGCGGTCCGCGTGGCGGGGCGGTGAATGCTTGGTGGATTGCGCTGGATCAGGGCTTGAAAGACAACATGCTTGATTAACTGTTCGTCCCTTGCGTTGACTTGAAACGCAATATCAGAGACTGTTGATAATGTCGTGCTTTTGGAGGTGTCAGATGTTGGTTCGCAGGTTTCTCCCAGCACTTCTTTTTTTCGTTTTTCCATTCTGGGTTGCTGTAGCGGACAGCCAGGTTCCTTGGATTCAGCCTGGCGTTTACAGCGCGCAGTATCAATGCCGACCACCATATTCGTGGGGTGAAATTAGGCCCCCGAAAGCCAAGCCTCCGATACCGATCGAATTCTATGTTCTTGATAAGCTCGTGCCTCTGGAACAACCTAATAGCATTCCAAGACAGGGCGTCCGCGTTGAAGTCGATGGGGGTCAGTTCTTGGCCACAGTTGCGTTGCGATCGCTCAGAAACAGGGAATTTTTTCATTTTATTCTTGAGTACAAGGAGCGAGAACCTAAGGGTGGTTGGGGGTCGGCTCCCGACGATATCTGGTTCGACGGGCGGCCCGAACGTATGATTGGCCGGGCGCAAACGGATGTCGTTTGCCTGATTACGCCGAGCGACAACGGAAATACGAAAACGCTCGCGTTGATGAGTTTTCCACCGGAGCCAGAATCGCTTCTCACGGTGGCAATACGGAAATACCAACTTCCACCGGACGCCCAGCGAGTTACCCCGCCCGCGGACGAGGTCGCTGCTTACAGCGTTGCAGCAAGACAAGCCCTGATTGACGACTCCGAAAGCTGGCGAATAGATCGGCTTTTGCCAGATACGGTTAAAGCTGCAGCCTTCTTCCAAGTAGTAACAGAGCCAGCGATCATTTACGCTATAATGGATTACAAGAGCGATTCTGCTGGATACGCCAGCAATTCTGAGACAATGGTCAAGTTAATCGATGGCAAAGTTAGCTGTATACTTTTGGACAAAACTTGCCGCCAAGGGCGGAAGAGTTTTTCTGCAATCACCGCAGGTTTGCCACGCTTGGGGGCGATGACTATTTCGTCAAGCTGCTTTACTCAGAGAAGCATACCTGTCCCGCGTGAGCGGCAGCGCGCTGTTGGAAGAAATTCCGATGGAAGTATCGAGTTGGAGACAGAGACGTTTTTTGTCACGGGATCTGAGACCGTTTACACGTGTCCATCGCAATCCTTTGAACTGATCTGCAGGGGCAATACGATCGACCGCATTTTTAATTCAGGACCGAGCGCCAAGAAAACTATCGAACTGGTTCGTGACCGCGCGACAGATTTGGATGCGCGTCAAATAGAGGCACTCAATGGCCATGTCCGTGATGGTACTTGTGTCAGAGTTCGATAGATCGTTGTTTGCTCTTTTTATCCAGTGGAGCATGCGGAGATTGCCCAGAAGTGTGCGCCGTTGGTGTTTGAGGGCAACAGCAGCGCCAGCCTGAAAATGGATGGATGATCATCCCTCGCTTTGGCGGACACCGATGATAGGCTTTTTGGAGCCAGGAGGTGAAGGATGGCGAAGGTTTGGAAGAGGTATTTTACACGCGAGTTCAAGCGCGAGGCGGTTGCCTTGTGGGAGACGAGCGGGCGCACGCAGGCAGAGATTGCGAGTGAATTGGGGATCATGCCGACGATGAAGCGCCGCCGCTGTTCGTGGTCGGCGAAAGCGGCCCCGAACTCGTGAACTACCGCGTTCGCGGACGCTTCTATGTGGTCGATCGCATATTCGAACGCGCGGAGATGCGTCTTGGCGATCGGCGCCAGCGTGTCGTGCGCATCGTTCGCCAGCGCACGGCGACGGAGCGTGACGCCCATGGCTGAAGATCTCGCAGGTGCTGGCGTCGTCCCGGAAGGGCCGCCCTGTCCGGCGTCAGCGCACATGGGACTAAATTGAGATATTGAGATAAGGAGGGTTTGGTCTCATCTTGCTATCAAGGAGCAAAAGATGAGACCCAAACCCGTAACCCTTAAGATAACTAAACCGGCG
>JAKFWO010000047.1 GCA_021731815.1 Hyphomonadaceae bacterium
GGCGGAGGCGAGGGCGGCGGAGATGCCGGAGGCTCACTCCGCCTTGGCGGCGAGCGGCGGGGCCGCGCCGGAGCCGGGTCCCCTGACGGCCCAGCCACGGGGGGCACCACTCCCGGTCGGGCATCAGGGCCACTTCCCGGCTGGGCGGGCTGCCCGGGCTGATCCCCTGCATCGTGATCCGACCCGCCATTGGCCCCGGCGGGAGGCCGGGCGGATGGACCGTCTTCCCCCCCTTGTGGCGATGGGTCGGCAGGCCCCCCTCCCGTTGGAGGCGGTGCCTCAGGCGCGGGAATTTCGGATGCCGGGGCGTCAGGGACCGATGCTTCAGCGGATTCCGGAGCCGGGATTTCGGGCGGCAGGCTCTCAGGACCCGGTGCTTCGGCGGCGGGGCTATCCTCGCGCGGGGCGTCCGATTTTCTGGCCTGACATGCCCCAAGCAGCAGCGCACACAGCATTCCGCCCGCCAGCGCGGCCCGGGACCCTTTGCGGAAATTCATGATGATCGACCCCCACGCCACGCGCGCCGGTTTGGATGAAGCCGTGCGCACTTCCCGAATGAAGTCCACTTTAATGCCGTCCGCTTTCCGGATTCCTCGTCTCAATTCGACATATGGGCTCGCACGCACGGAATATCGGCCGCGAAAGACCGGAAACCGCCCGGCCTTTCCCGCAATCGCACATGCAACCCATCCGGAAAACAAAACGATATTAGCAAGGTCCCGTTTCAGGCGCCACAAAAATCGACCCTGGTCTTCGAAAATTTTGATCCTCTTGTTTTTCCGGTCCTGCTTGACCGTTGATTTATTCCGGTGTGACTTCCACAATTTCCGACCCAAACCCTGGACCCTGCCCCAATAATTCGGACAGTGCCGGAAGTGTTTCGCCGATCCTTGCCATGACTTCGAAGGGCGGTCGCACAAGGTAGAGTGCTGCGGCTCTCAATCCCTGTCCCTCCTTGAGATGGTCGACCTGTAACGTCACCCGCCACATCGACCGGATCCCCGAGAGCCGCCACTCGGCATCGAGCGCCGCTTCCTCGCGGCGGTCTTTCACCGGTCGCCACAGGATCTGGGTCCCGCCGGGCCATTTACGGGCGATCGCACTTGCGGTAGCCAGCAGGCGTTCATCATCGCCCTTGGCCTCAAAGGGCGGGTCGATGAGCACGAGACCGCGCCGTTCCGGCGGTGGCACCATTTTGGGCCCGGCGTTCCAGCCATCCTGTTCGAGCGCATTGAGCCGGGAATCGCCACCGAAAGCGGCCTTGAGCGCGGCCATTTCTTCGGGATGGGCCTCGATCGCGGTCAGCCGGTCGCAGGGCCTGAGCATGGCCAAAGCGAGCGCCGGCGATCCCGGGTAAAAGCGCAATTGCCCGTCGGGATTGAGGCGTGCAACCGCGTCGAGATAGTCATTCATGGATTCCGCAAGCGGGTTTCCCAAACCTCCGGCGTGAAGCGCCCATAGCCGACCGATGCCGGCCCGCCATTCCGGGCTGCGGCGGGCCTCCTCGGCCGAGAAATCATAGAGCCCGCGACCGGCGAACAGATCGATCACCCGCAAGGGTGCGGGTTTCTGCGTCAGGCGTGCGATGCACAGGGTCAAAACCCAATGCTTGACGACATCGGCAAAATTTCCGGCATGGAAGGCGTGGCGATAATTCATGGGACAGGCCTGACGGAAACCGGGGCCCCGCCCGGTCTGAAAATTGGAATCGCCAGCCCCTTTGGTAAATGTTAGGAATTGGGCTCTGATCGGGCCCGGATTGGGGCGGACGCAGTTTCAGGGTGGCGACATGCATATCTGTAATCACAGGATCGAGACGGATGAAACCGGGTCGATCGTCCGGATGAGCCGGCGGGACATCATTCAAGGCCTCGCGGCGGGGACGATCGCTGTCGCCACGGCTGGCTGCGTGACCAATCCCGAGACCGGACGGCTGCAATTGGCGCTGGCGAGTGATTCCCAGGTTGCCCAATTGGCCGCGGCCTCGTGGGACGAGCAGAAAAAAGCGGAGCCCATCAGCCGCGATCCCGCCGCCAATCGCCGCCTGCAAAATGTAGGGACGCGTATTGCCCAGGCCTCGGGCCGGGGCAATGAAAACTGGGAATTCGTGGTGTTCGATACGCCGGCAGTCAATGCGTTTGTTCTGCCGGGCAATCATGTCGGTTTCTACAAGGGATTGATGGATATCACGGTCGAGGACGACCACATGGCCGCGGTTCTGGGCCATGAAGTCGGCCATGTCACTGGCGGGCATGTGCGCGAACGGGTGAGCCAGCAGATTTTTGCCTCCGGCCTCGGGACCGCCGCCAGCCTTGGCGCGGCCATTCGCCCGGATTCCCGGACAGCCGGCCTGATCGGTGCCGCCTTTGGCATCGGTTCGCAGGTCGTGTTGCTGAAATTTTCCCGCGACCAGGAAGCCGAAGCTGACCGGCTGGGCGTGGATTACATGGTTCGCGCCGGCTACAAGGCTCCGAAATCCATCGAATTGTGGGAACGGATGGCCGCCGCCGCCGCCAAAGCCGGATCGCAAAGGCCCCCGGAATTTCTCTCGACCCATCCTTCGGAAGCCACCAGAATTGAAAATCTGCGCCGTTATATCAACAGCAAGGGCTATGCGGTGGTCTAGGTCGCGTTC
This sequence comes from Hyphomonadaceae bacterium, assembly GCA_021731815.1. GTDB lineage: Bacteria > Pseudomonadota > Alphaproteobacteria > Caulobacterales > Aquidulcibacteraceae > JAKFWO01. The sequence goes on from JAKFWO010000047.1 coordinate 2,636, forward strand.
AGAAAAATTGGAGTCCTGGTTTTCGTCCGAACGCGCTCTAAATTAATGATTCTGAATACTTTCTAGTTTGAAATTCGCCTCGAATTTCTTTGAGAATGTTCCACAAGCATTTTGGAGCGCCGGAGATCCCGCGGGACCTGCTGATCCGGGACCCCGCGATTTCAGGATGTTCAGCTGCGCTCGCGGCCAACAAAAGCGCGGATGGCTGTGCGGATAGACTTCGCGTCATTGTCGACCACGATCATGTGCTCTTGCGCCCCGAGAATGGCTGCCGCACGCGCGGGAACCGGAGGCGTCGAACCGGTAGCGCGTGCGACGGTATCCGGAAATTTCGCGGGATGTGCGGTTGCCAGCACGACCCGCGCCTCCGAAATCCGGTCGCGACCGGTTTTTTGCGCCCCAACCAGACCCGCGGCACTGTGCGGACACAGCATCATTCCGGCCGAGTGATGGATTTCCGCCATGGCGGTGAGAATTTCTTCATCCGACGCCCGCGACGCACTGAAATGCGTGCGCATCCAGTTCTGCGCCGCGGTCGGAATCCTTGCTTCCCCGGTCTGCTCAAAGGTCGAATAAAGGGAAGCCAGTTCGGCTGCATCTTCGCCCATGGCCCAATACAAGGCGCGTTCCAAATTTGACGGGACCTGGATATCCATGGCTGGCGCGAATGTCGCCCGGGATGTCTCCCGTCGCAAATATCCGGTCTCCAGCAAACGGAAGACGAAATCATTCTCGTTACAGGCGGCGACAATTTTCGTGAGTGGCGCACCCATATGTTTCGCGAGCAATGCCGACAATGCATTGCCGAAATTGCCGGTCGGGACAATCACCTCGAACGGGCGGTCCAGAACATGTCCGACCCAATGAAAATAGGCCGCCTGCGTCGCAATCCTCAACCAATTGATTGAGTTGACCGCTGAAAACTGAACGCCTCCACCTGGGGCAGAAGCGTGTGGCCCGGCCCCTGCGGCAACATCGCTGTCCGACAACAGGGATTTGACCTGCGCCTGACAGGCATCGAAATCGGCCTCGATGGCCAGATTGAGGATATTGCCCGCACCCAGCCCGGTCATGAACCGGCGTTGGACCTCAGAAATCCGCCCCTTCGGGTGCAGGATCACCAGATCGATATTGCGCTTTCCCGCAAGTGCGGCCGCCGCCGCGCCGCCGGTATCCCCGGAAGTGGCGACAATGGCCGTCACGCGCTGAACGCGGGTTCCAAGCCATTCGTCCCAGACGGCGCCGATCATCTGGAGCGCAAAATCTTTGAACGCGAGGCTGGGGCCATGGAACAATTCGAGCAGCCAGGTCTCCGGCCCGATCTGCGTGAGCGGCGCGATCGCGGGATGGGGATACCGATCAGGCGAACAGGCCCTGTGGGCGATGGTTGTCAATGCATTTTGGCCAAACGCACTCCCCGTGAAGGGAGCGATCATTGCCGCTACCAGATCAGGAAAAGAGAATCCGGCCGGAAGCTTTCCGGGCTTCGGCATGGTTTCGGGAATCCACAGGCCGCCATCTCCCGCGAGGCCACCAAAAATCACATCGACGAATTCGCATTCGTCAGCTTTTCCGCGGGTCGAGACAAATTTCATTGGCGCATGGATTCCGGCTGGGAGGGGCTGAGTTCGGGACTGGTCCGCGACACTGCTTGCGCCGCGTTCCTGTGCGATGGCATTCACTCTGGAGCCCTGTAAACATTTTGCTCTCCGGTGCGAACCGGGGATGCGCGGCCAGAGCATTTTCAAGGAAATCCGAGCCGAATGTCTGAATTGAAAATGCTCAGATTCAATGATTTAAAGCGCGTTCAGGCGAAAAACCGGACTCCACTTTTTCTGAACGCGCTCCAGCCCCATAATGTCCCCGGATGCATTCTAATGAATGTTTAACTGCTTTGCGGGCATTCACAATGAAGGATGCGCTGACACAGGCTCGAAATTTCCCATGACGGACGCCCTTTTCATTCCCGGGCCGGAATCCGGGCCGGCCGACCCACCCCCGGGACGCGATCCCCGCCTGAAGGCCCGCGGGCTTCTGGTGCGCCGTCTGATCGATATTGTCGCCATGCCCGGGTCACGTATTTCGCCGCAGGAGCGCAATATGTGCGGCGACCTGTTGCTGGAAATGCTGGCGGAATCCGAGGATGAATTGCTGTCGCTGGCCGCACGGCGCGTGTCAACGCTCTCGGATGCGCCCAAACCGGTCCTGCGCCGGCTCGCATGCGCCCCGATCGAAATCTCGCATGTGGTGCTCGCGGATTCGACGGCGCTGGATCAATCCGATCTGATCGCCATTGTCCGCGATGGGCAAATAGCCCATTGCCTGGTGATCGCCGAACGCAATCCCGTTCAGGAAGCGGTCGCAGATACGCTCACCGAGCGCGACGATCCCGCGATTTCGCAAGTTCTCCTGCAGAATCCCTTTGCCCAGATTTCGCATGTCGCGATGGACCGGATCACCGCCGCGTCGCGTGTCACCCCGGAGCTGATGGCCCCCTTGCTCAAGCGCCCCGAACTCAAAACGAGCCAGGCCCTGGTGGCTTTCTGGTGGGCCCCGGCGGAAGCGCGGGCGCAGATTTTCCGCCGCTTTGCGGTGGAGCGCTCGCTGCTCCTCGAATCGGCGGCCGATATTTTCGCGCTGGCGCGAGATAATCTGCAATCGGATCGGGTGGTTGCCCGCGCGCTCAATTTCATCGAACGCCGTCAGCGCGACCGGGCTGCCGCCGAGGCGAGCCGCTATGGCAGCCTCGAACTTGCAATCGAAGCCGCAGCGGCACAGGGATTTTCGGTCGATTTCACCCGCGATCTCTCGGCTATGGCCGGCATCCGTTCTTCGACCGGGGCGCGCATTTTCAGCGATTTCGGGGGCGAACCGCTGGCCGTGTTCTGCAAGGCGGTCGGGCTGAAGCGACGCTATCTGGGGCTGTTGTGGCGCGCCATGCAGCGCCCGGTTCATGATGAGGATCCCCACTCCCATTGGGCGCGGACTTCCTATGCCTATGAAACCCTGTCGACACAAAAGGCGCAGACGGTGTTGCGCTATTGGAACTGGTCGCTCACCCAATCGGCCTCGCCGGGGCTTTTGCAGGCCTCCGACGCCGCCTGATGCGGCTCAGGGCATCGGCAATTCGGCCAGACGCAACAGGATATCGCCTTCCTTGCGCTGAATGCCGGTTTCGACATCGAGAAATTCGACGGTCCCATCCCGTGGGGCCGAGAGCGGCAATTCCATCTTCATAGCCTCGAAGACGATCAGGACCTCGCCCTTGCGGACCTCTGCGCCCAAATGCGTGCGCAAGGCGGCAACCTTGCCCGGCATGGGGGCCTTGAGCACATCGCCGGCCAATGCGTGATCCATTTCGGCGAGCGCGCCCATGGGGCTGAAGCGAAATCCCTCGCCCTCCAGCCAGATGTCGAGAGCCCCGCCCGGAGCCATGAAAATTGGCGGGGTTTTCGGAAGGCTCACCGCCGCGCCATCGATGAAAGCCTCGCCAAGGCGAATTTCCACGGCAATCTCGCCGGAATCGTCGACCGCGCGCCAGAGATTTTGAGCTGGCAAATTCACCCGGAAGCCCGCAGTCTCGTTGCGCATTCGCGCCCATTGATCAAGCGCACAACAGGCCGCCGCCTTGCGGCGCTTGTGCGAGCGGTCGGTGAGCACCGCGAGGCTTTCCCCGATCAGGCCGGTATGCACCGCACCACTGGTGAAGCCCGGCGATGTCAGACAATTGCGCAGGAATCCCGCCGTCGAGCCAATGCCGCTGATCGCGGTTGAATCGAGACCTGCCAAAAGCGCCGAAATCGCGCCCGCCCGCCCCGATGGCGAAAAAGCGATCAGCTTGGCCACCAGTGAATCATAGGCCCCCGGGACCGCATCGCCCGCCTCGAAGCCGTGATCGAGCCGTAATCGCGCCCCCGGTTCCGCGGGGTTGAGATCGATGTCGAACCGCCGGATCCGCCCGATCCGCGGCCGGAAATCCGCATCCGGATCCTCGGCGCAGATGCGCGCTTCGATCGCATGGCCGCGCAAGGTGATGTCGGTCTGGAGGAAGCCGAGTGGCTCGCCCGCGGCCACGCGCAATTGCCATTCCACGAGATTGATGCCGGTTATGCATTCGGTCACCGGATGTTCGACCTGAAGCCGCGTATTCATTTCAAGAAAATAGTAGCGCTCCGGAACCGGATCGCCCGCCACCACGAATTCCACCGTGCCGGCATTCTGGTAGCCGACGGCGCGGGCAATTCTGAGTGCGGATTCGAGCAAATTGGCGCGCAAGGCTTCGGGCAGACCAAAGGCTGGCGCTTCCTCGATCACTTTCTGGCGGCGGCGCTGGAGCGAACAATCGCGCTCGAATAAATGGACGACATTGCCGTGATGGTCGCCAAGGATCTGGACCTCGACATGGCGGGGCCGGACAATGCGTTTTTCGAGCAGCACACGCGCATCGCCAAAGGCCCCGCTGGCTTCGCGCTGTGCGCTGGCCAGGGCCTCGGCAAAGCCATCGGCGGATTCCACTTCGCGGATTCCCCGCCCACCGCCGCCCGCCAATGCCTTGATCAAAATGGGGAAGCCCAGTTCCTCCGCTGCTTTGGCCAGAATTTGGGGATCCTGATCGGCGCTCTGAAATCCGGGAACCACCGGCACACCGGCGCGGGTGGCAATGGCCTTGGCCTCGTCCTTCAGTCCCATGGCCCGGATCATTTCGGGGCGGGGGCCGATCCAGATCAGACCGGCTTCGATGACGGAATCGGCAAAATCCGGATTTTCCGACAGGAACCCATAGCCGGGATGGATGGCTTCCGCCCCACTTTCGCGCGCGGCGGCCAGAATGGCCTGGCCATTGAGATAGCTTTCGCGCGGGGATGCCGGTCCGATGCAGCGTGTTTCGTCGGCCATGCGGGTGAACAGCGCGCCGCGATCGGCCTCGGAACAGACCGCAATTGTCCTGATCCCGAGCTTTCGGGCGGTACGAAAGATGCGGCAGGCAATTTCACCGCGATTGGCCACCAGAACCGACGAAAACATGGAAGACTTTCTCACTCTGCCTGATCTTGCTCAACCAGGCGCAAATATTAGCTGAACGGGGCGCGGGCCGGAAGGCATGCAGGTTTTCCGGCGAAGGAGGGAGGGGAGATTCTCACCCCGTCCAATCGGGGGGGCGCTTTTCGAGAAAAGCGGCCAGTCCTTCGCGCGCTTCGGGGGAGGCCCGGATTTCCGCAATCCGGCGCGCGGTGAGCCGCGCCATGGCTTCGTCGATCGGATGCCCTGCGATTTCGCGCACGAGCCGCTTGGCGGCGGCAACCGCTTTCGGGGCCGAGGCCCGCGCAAGGGCGGAATAATGCTCGACCCAGGGATCGAAGACATCGCCGCCGCCGCTGGGTGCCGGCGCGAGCACATGGTCCACGAGGCCGAGATTCTGCGCCCGGGCGGCTTCGAAACTCTCGGCGGAAGCAAAGAGCCCACGCGCCGCGCCGGGGCCGATCTTTTCCACCACATAGGGCCCGATGACTGCGGGAATGAGGCCCAGCCGCACTTCCGAGAGTTGAAAACGCGCCGAATCGATGGCCACCGCCGCGTCGCAGGCAGCCACGAGGCCGAGGCCGCCCCCCATCGCTGCGCCATTGACCAGCGCCACAGTGAGCTTGGGCATCAGCCAGAGCGCGCGTAGCATCTGCGCAAGCGCCAGTGCATCTGCTTCATTGTCCTCAAACGGCTTTTCGGCCTGTTCGCGCATCCAGACGAGATCCCCGCCCGCCGAAAACGCCCGTCCCTCGCCGCGCAGAAATACCACACGCACGCCATCGGCAGTGGCGAGCGCCGAAAAGGCATCACTCAGCTCCAGCACCATTTGCGCATTGAACGCATTGTGCTTTTCCGGGCGCGCCAGCATGATTTCAGCCGCACCACCTGAATCCACGAGCAGCCGGATCGTCTCATATTGTGCGGGATGAGAATTGGCCGCGGAGGGATCCTGCGGATCAATGGCTTCGAGCATGTGTCTCCCCGTCGGGCTGGTCCCGCAAATCTGGTCCGGTGCGCGCGGGCCCGGCTCAACATGCGCGCGCCGCCTGCTCTGTCAATGCCGGAAATGACGCTCGCCCGTGAAAACCATCGCCGCATCCGCCGCATCGGCAGCCGCGATGACCTCCGCATCGCGTATGGAGCCGCCAGGCTGCACGATGGTGCGGATCCCGGCTTCAATGGCCAATATCAATCCGTCGGCGAAGGGAAAGAAGGCGTCGGAGGCGAGCACGCTGCCCTCGGCCAGCCGCTCCATCTGCGAAATCGCCCTGAATTTGTCGATGGCGAGGCGGACGGAATCCACGCGGCTCATCTGGCCGGCACCAATTCCGATCGTCTGCCCGTGGCGCGCCAGCACGATCGCGTTGGATCGCACATGTTTGGCGACCTGCCAGGCGAAAGCGAGGTCGGCCAATTCCTCGTCTCGCGGTGCCCTTCGGGTCACCACCCTCCAGGCCGAAGGCGGGGCGAGGGAGAGGTCGGGAGTCTGCACGAGCAGCCCGCCCGCGATGCTGCGAACCACCAGCCCGGAATGGGCCGGATCGGGCAATCCGTCCGTCAGCAGAACACGCAGATTGGGTTTCGCCGCGAGCAAGGCAAGGGCGTCGGGTGAGGCGCCGGGCGCGATCACCACTTCGAGGAAGCGCGCAGCCAGCGCCGCAGCGAGCGGGGCCTCGAGGGGCAGGTTGAACGCTGCCACTCCTCCAAAGGCCGAGACCGGGTCGCCGGCCAACGCCTTTTCGAAGGCCGCACAGGGACCGGGCGCGATCGCCGCCCCCGCCGGATTGGCATGTTTGACGATAACGGCGGCCGCCTCGCCAATGGTCCCGAGTTCCGCCACCAGCCCGAACGCGGCATCGGCATCCACGAGATTGTTGAAGGACAATGCCTTTCCCTGAACAAGTCGGGCCGTGGCGGCACCGGGCCGGGCAGGGCCAAGGGAATAAAGCGCGGCGCTCTGGTGGGGGTTCTCGCCATAACGGAGATCGAGGCGCTTCTCGCCACCAATCGCCGCAATCGGGGGAAGTCGCGCGCCTGCTTGCGACGCCATCCAGCCGGCGATGATGCCGTCATAGGCCGCAGTCCGGGCGAAGGCCTTTGCGGCGAGATGCCGACGCAGCCTCAATGTCGTGGCCCCGTCATGTGCAGCCATTTCGGCGAGCGCTTCCTCAAGATCGGCCAAATCACTGCACACGGTCACGAAATCCGCGTTCTTGGCACCCGCGCGCAAAAGCGCCGGCCCGCCAATGTCCACTTCCTCATAGATTTTTTCGGCTTCTAGCCCTTTCGCCATCGCCGCCTCGAAGGGATAGAGAGTGACATAAAGCAGGTCGATCGGCCCGATATCCCGGGCGGCAAGGGCTTCCATATGGGCCGGGTCACTGCGCCGCGCGAGCAGAGCCCCATGGATCGCCGGATGGAGGGTTTTCACCCGTCCGTCGAGCATTTCGGGGAAGCCGGTGATCCCGGCAATATCGCGCACGGCGATTCCGCCGCGTTCGAGTTCGGCTCTCGTCCCGCCGGTCGAGAGGATCTCTGCGCCGGCATTCACCAGCGCGCGGACTGGTTCGATGATTCCTGTCTTGTCCGATACGCTGATCAGCGCCCGCCGGATGCGTGGCCCCGTGGAATTTCGGGCGGGGAGGGGGGCCGTAATCACCTTGGACACCGGAACCTTTGCAGTCATCTGGGCAGGAACACCAAACCGGGCCTGGACATCGGGGACCCGCTTAGCGCCCGGCCGCGCCCGGGGCAACAGGGAATCATCGGGACCGGTGGCGGGACAGCGCTGCCGGCCCGATGCAGCAAAATCCCCGGCGCTGGCCCTGGCCTCCCGATGGGTCTGCGCCTTATATTTGACATTCATGTGATAAGCCTCTTGGCTCCACTCCCAAGAGGCTGGGCCCCGAAAAGGCTGGGCCCCGAAAAGGCTGGGCCCCGAAAAGGCTGGGGCCCGCGGGGAAGGGACAGAGACATTGCTGTTCAAGGACATCATCATCGCCAAGCGCGATGGCAAAACATTGTCGCCGAAGGAGATTTCTGTCTTCGTGGACGGGCTCGCCAATGGCGACCTGCCCGCCGAGCAGATCGCTTCCCTCGCAATGGCGATTCTCTTGCGCGGTATGAGCGCCGACGAGACCGGTCTCCTCACGCGTGCAATGGCGGCATCGGGCACCATGATCGACTGGGCGGGGGTCAATCTGTCCGGCCCGACCGTGGACAAGCATTCGACCGGCGGCGTGGGCGACAAGGTGAGTTTCATCCTTGCCCCGGTTCTCGCGGCCTGCGGGGCCTTTGTCCCCATGATTTCCGGACGCGGGCTTGGCCATACGGGCGGCACGCTTGACAAGGCTTCCGCGATTCCGGGCTATGATCCGTTTCCTGGCCTCGATGTCTTCAAACGCGTGGTGCGCGAAACGGGGGCGGCCATCATCGGCCAGACCAGCGACCTTGCCCCTGCCGACCGGCGGCTTTATGCCATTCGCGACGTGACCGGGACTGTCGAATCGATTCCGCTGATTACTGCCTCGATCCTTTCGAAAAAAATCGCGGCGGGCAATCAGGGCCTCGTCATGGATGTCAAGGTCGGGTCCGGGGCTTTTATGGCGGGGCTCGCCGATGCCAAGGCGCTGGCGCTCTCGATCATCGGGGCGGCGCAGGCCGCGGGATTACCGGTTACCGCTCTCGTCACCGACATGAATGAGGTGCTGGGTGAAACGGCCGGCAATGCGCTGGAGATTGCCGAAAGCGTCGATTATTTGCGCGGCGACCGGCGGGAGCCGCGTCTGCACGAAGTCAATCTCGCACTGGCAGCTGAAATGCTGGTCATTTCGGGGCTCGCCGCCAGCGCGACCGAAGGCCGCGAGAAGGCGGAGCGCGCGCTGTCCAGCGGGGCGGCCGCGGAATGCTTCGGCCGGATGGTCGCTGCACTCGGTGGGCCGGGGGATTTTCTGGAACGTTCGCAGGATTATCTGCCCGGGGCCCCCGTCCGTGTGCCGGTGCCCGCGCGGGAATCCGGTTTCGTCACGGCCATGAATGGCCGCGCGATCGGCGGTGCGATCATCGGCCTCAAAGGCGGGCGGGCCGCACTCGATGATGTGCTTGATCTCTCGACCGGGTTCAGCGGAATTCGGCCGATCGGCAGTGCGGTGGAAGCCGGCGCGCCGCTGGCTTTCGTCCATGCCGCCGATGATTCGGCGGCCAGCCGTGCGATTGCGGAATATCAGGCGGCGGTGACGATTGGCGGCGAAGCGTCGGCACCCGGTCCCACGGCACCCAATCCTCCGGCACCCAATCCTGTTGTTCACCCGCGGCTTGACCGCACCGATTTCGCGTCTCAATAAACCAGAACCCGGCGCGCGCGCCACAGGAGTAAATACATGGATCCGCGCTTTATCGGGTTTTTCGGGATCGCCACGCTGATCCTGCTGGCGGTCGCGATCTCGAGCCACCGACGCGGCATCAATCTTCGCATCGTGATTTCCGCGCTGGCATTGCAAGTGGCGATCGCCGCCCTTGTGCTGAAAACCGATATCGGAAAAGACGCGATCGGCACAATGTCGGCCGGTGTCGCGCAGATCATTGCCTATTCCGATGCCGGTATAAGGCTGATGTTCGGCTCGCTTGCTGACAGCAATAATTACGGTTTGATCTTTGCGATCCATGTTCTGCCGATCATCATTTTCTTCTCGGCTTTCGTGGCGGTGCTGTATTATTTGCGGATCATGCAGGTCATTGTTGCCGGGGTCGGTTCGGTATTGCGCGTGCTGATCGGCACAAAGCCGATCGAGAGCCTGAATGCCGCCGCCAATATTTTCCTCGGCCAGACCGAGGCCCCGCTGGCGGTCAAGCCTTATCTCGACCGCCTGACCGGTCCCCAGCTTTTTGCCATCATGGTGTCGGGCCTCGCCTCGGTGGCCGGCTCGGTGCTCGCGGCCTATGCCAAGCTGGGTGTCTCGGCGGATTTCCTGCTGGCGGCGAGCTTCATGTCGGCACCCGGCGGCTTGCTGATGGCCAAGCTCATCGTGCCTGACGACCGGAGCGCTGCCCAGGACAGTCTCAGCATGTCGGTGATCCTGCGGGAGAAATCGCCCAATGCCAATCTGGTCATGTCGGCGGCGGTCGGGGCCCAGGATGGTCTCAAGCTCGCGCTCAATGTCGGGGCCATGCTGATCGCGTTTGTTGCGCTGATTTCGCTCGTCAATGGTGTTCTGGGCGGGATCGGCGATCTCACCGGCCTGACCTTGGCGGGCGAGCGGCTGAGCCTTCAGGCCATTCTGGGCTTCATCTTTGCGCCCTTGATGTATGTCATCGGTGCCCCATGGGAAGAAGCGCGCCAGGCAGGGGCAATCTTTGGCCAAAAGCTGGTGCTCAATGAATTCGTGGCTTATATCGACCTCGCCAAACTGATCGAGGCCAATGATTTGTCGCCGAAAACCGTGGCGATTCTGACCTTTGCCCTGTGCGGCTTCGCCAATCTGAGCTCGATCGCGATCCTGCTGGGGGGGCTCGGCTCACTCATGCCCGAGAGGATGAGCGAGATCGCCCGCTACGGAATGCGGGCGGTGGCGGCGGGTTCGCTGTCCAATCTCATGAGCGCGACGATCGCCGGCCTGCTGATTTCCTTCTGAGCCTTGCGTGCCCATGAATGATTTGCCGCTACCCGAGCATCTCCCGCCTGATAATGGCCGGTTTTTCGGGCGGATGCATGCGCTGCCCATCCGGGTCTTTTACGAGGACACCGATTTTTCGGGCATGGTCTATCACGCCAATTACGCCCGTTTTTGCGAACGGGGGCGTTCGGCCTTTCTGAGGGCGGCCGGCATCGCCCATGAGGCCCTGCTGGCACGGGAAGAGCCCGTTTTGTTTGCGCTCACAAAACTGTCGCTGGAATTTCACCGGGCTGCCCGCATCGATGACGGGCTGGTCGTTCGCACCTGGTATGAATGCATCCGGGGTGCGCGGCTGTTCATCCGCCAGGAAGTCTGGCGAGGTAGCGAGAGACTGGTGAGCGCTGAAATCGAGGCGTGCTGCATCAATACCGCCGGTCGCGCCATCCGTCCGCCGGCCGATTGCGTACAGGTGCTTTCGCCTTTTTTCGCGTGACAGACAAGGATGACACGCTGCGCGCGAAAATGTGAGCGGCGGCGCGCACAGAAATGCGCTAGAGCATTTTCATGGAAATCCGAGCCGGATGTCTGAATTGAATCTGAGCATTTCCAAAAGAATTCGAGCCGAATTTCTTTGAAAATGCTCCAGGAGAATGCCCGTCATGACCGCGACCAATCGTACCAAAATCACCCGGACCACTGCCGAATGGAAGGCGTTGCTGACGCCGGAACAATTCTACGTTGCCCGCCAGGAAGGCACCGAGCGCCCCTTCAGCCCCGGCAATTTCCATGACAACAAGAAAAAGGGCATCTACGCCTGTGTCGGATGCAACACGCCGCTATGGAGCAGCGCCCATAAATATGATTCGGGGACTGGCTGGCCGTCATTCTGGCAACCGGTCGACGAGAAAGTCGTGGCTACGACCACCGATTTCAAATTGCTCTATCCGCGCACCGAAGTGCATTGCGCGACCTGTGGCTCCCATCAGGGCCATGTATTCAAAGACGGGCCTGCACCCACGGGTCTGCGATATTGCATCAATGGGGTGGTCCTGAAATTCATCCCGGCCTGAGCGGGGTTTGAAGGGATCGGGCCGGGATTGATCCGTCCGGCAGCGATGAGATTTCGGGCGAAAGCGCATTGATTAATGCGATGTTCGCGCTATGACGATCGTGCCGCCTCTGGCGGCACAGATCGCGCTGTTCCTGGCGCAAAGCTCCAAAACCAGATTCCACCTTCATGTTCGCATTGATGTTTCCCGGGCAGGGAGCGCAGGCCGTCGGTATGGCTAATTCCGTGCTCGCCGCCTTTCCGGCAGCCCGGGCGGTGATGGCCGAAGTGGACGAGGCGCTGGGCGATTCGCTCGGGATCTCCCTCAGTACTCTGATCGCCGATGGGCCGGAGGATGTGCTGCGGTTGACCTCGAACGCGCAGCCTGCCCTGATGGCGACATCGCTTGCTTTGGTTCGGGCGCTCGAGACGGAATTCGGCTTTCAGACCCGGCAGGCGGCGTTCATGGCCGGCCATTCGCTCGGTGAATATTCGGCGCTGGCCGCGGCCCGTGCGCTGGCATTGGGGGATTGCGCGCGGCTTTTGCATCTGCGTGGAAGTGCAATGCAGGCGGCGAGCCCGCCAGGCGAAGGGGCAATGGCCTCGCTGGTCGGCCCGAAGGTCGATATCGCTTTCGCCGAAGCGGCCGCAGAAGCCGGGAACGCCATCGCGCCCTGCGTGGTCGCCAATGACAATAATGTCGGCAATATCGTGATTTCGGGCGCGAAAGCCGGTGTTGGTGCCGCGATCGCCTGGGCGCAGGCACAGGGCGCACGCGCGATTCCGCTGAATGTCTCGGCACCCTTCCATTCGCCGCTGATGGTTCCGGCCGAGCGCCCCATGCAAGCGGCACTGGCTGGCGTGGCGCTACAGGCCCCCTGCGTGCCGGTCTATGCCAATGTCACCGCGGCCCCGGTGTCAGATCCGGCGATGATCCGGGAGCTCCTGGTGCGCCAGATCGCGGGCCGGGTCCGCTGGCGCGAAACCGTGCTGGCCATGGCGGCGGCCGGGATCGATGCCTTTGTCGAAATCGGCCCCGGCAAGACATTGTCGGGCATGGTCAAGCGCATCGCGCCCGAGGCCCGGACCTTCAACATCGCCGAAGCCGCCGATCTTCCGGCCTTTGCCGAAGCCTTCCTCACCCGGTAGGTTTCCGGGACTTTCCAATCAATCCGGAGCCATTTGCATGTTCAGTCTGATCGGCCGCAGTGCTCTGGTGACCGGGGCTTCGGGAGGCATCGGCCGGGCCATTGCCATCGGCTTTGCCAGAGCCGGCGCGCGCCTTGCCTTGTCGGGCACCCGCGCAGAGGCATTGGCCGAGACCCTTGCAGCCCTTCCGGCGGTGGAAAGCGGCGCGCATGCGGTCCTTCCCTGCGATCTTTCCGATGGTGCGGCGGTCGATGCCCTGCCAAGTGCCGCGGAAGCGGCGCTGGGCGCGCTCGACATTCTCGTGTCCAATGCCGGTCTGACGCGCGATGGGCTTATCCTGCGCATGAAGGACGAAGACTGGGACAAGGTTCTCGCCGTCAATCTCACTGCCTGTTTTCGCCTGTCGCGGGCTGCTGCGCGAGGCATGATGAAACGCCGTTTCGGGCGAATCATCAATATCACATCGGTGGTCGGGGTGACGGGGAATCCCGGCCAGGTCAATTATGCGGCCTCCAAGGCCGGGATGATCGGCTTTTCCAAATCCCTCGCCCAGGAACTGGCCAGCCGGAACATCAATGTGAATTGCATCGCGCCTGGCTTCATTGCCTCGCCGATGACAGACGCCCTGACGGACGCGCAAAAATCAGCGATTCTTGAGAATATTCCGGCGGGACGCCTTGGCAGCGGGGACGACATTGCCGCCGCCGCGATCTATCTTGCAAGCGCCGCGGGCGATTATGTCACCGGCCAGACCCTGCACGTCAATGGCGGCATGGCGATGATCTGATCCCGGGGCGGCGTTGGCCTCAGCGCCCCTCGCGCCGCCAGGCGAACAGCAGGATCCCGATCAGCAGCACCGCCAGCAACGGGCCGGGGACGAGCGCGATGGCCTCGGTCTCGCGCACGGCAAAGGCGTTGCGTCGGGGCAGACCGAGCCAGCCATCGCCCGCCGCATTGGCCCGCGCATCCACGCGCCGGAGTTCGGGCAAAGCAGCAGCGGCGGCCGCACCCAGCGGAAAAATGCCGCCCCCGCTCGCCCGAACCGCCGGCGCGAGCGCTTCGGAATCCGGGGTGAGTGCCGCCAGTTCTCGCGGATTGGGCGGGCCCACGGCCACTTGCGTCGCGAGCGCGCCAGAACGCAGTCGCCACAGGCCGAGCTCCCCGGCCGGAATGCGGGCCTCGTAGCGCCCGTCGGCCTCGGATCCCGCCAGATCACCCTTGCCCAGGGCAATTTGGGTTTTTCGCCCCGAAGGCGATTCGGCGGTGAGCTCGGGAACGCGGTCCTCGACCGTCAAACGTTCAACGAGGATCGATTGCCCGTCCGAACTCGCGCTGAGCCGCTCGGCCTCCAGCTCGGGTTCCTTCATCAGCCAATGCGACACCCGGCGCATCAGCTCGGCATGGGGCCCCCCGCCATCATAGCCGCGCGCCCACAGCCAGATCTGGTCCGACAGCAGGATCGCCGCCCGTCCCCGCTCCACATCGGCAAGGGCGAGCAATGGTGCCCCCTCGGGCGTTGCCAGAAGACTGCGCCCGGAGATCACTTCGGCACCGACCGACAGGTTCCATTGGCCCCAGGCCGGGGCTTCCGGTTCCGGCTCAAGGCCCCGGGTGACAGGATGTTTTCGGCCGGCGGGCGTCGTGACCGGCCGGAAGCGGGTCAGCGACACCCTGCCATTCGGCCGCGTCGGCAGAATGGCGGCGAGTGGCGTGGTCGAAAGGCTGCGTTCGCCGGCATAGCTTGGCCCCGCGACGACCAGCAATGCGCCACCTTTCTCCACATGGCGGTTGATATTCTCGAAATAGAGCGGTGAGAGCACCTCATCGCGCGTATAGCGATCGAAAATGATCAGATCGAAGCCAGAGAGCTTTTCTTCGAATAATTCACGGGTCGGGAAGGGAATGAGCGACAATTCCTCGGTCGGTGTCGCATCCTGTTTGTCGGGCGGACGCAGAATGGTGAAATGGACAAGGTCGACTGCGGGATCCGAACGCAAAAGATTGCGCCACACCCGCCCGCCCGGATAAGGCGCACCGGTGACCAGCAACACGCGCAGCCGGTCGCGCACGCCAGAGATCGACAGTGCCGCTTCATTATTGGCGAGCGTGAGTTCGGCAGGGCCCGGTTCTGCCGACAGGGACAGAACATTGGGTCCGCGGCGGTCGAGGCGCAGGCTGAGGATCTGGGGCTCGCCCGTGCGGATCGTATAGACGAGGCTGCGTCCGTCATTGATTCTCATCCGAATCCGCGCCCGGCCGGGTCGGGAATTGCTGCTTTCGGGGAGATCGTCGACCTGAACCTCCAGCCTGGTATTCTGTCCGACCAGCCCGAATTGCGGGGCCTGCAAAATGGTCAGTCGTCGGTCACCGGCTCTGGGATCGCCGACGATCAAGCCATGAATCGGCCCGAAACGCCTGGCGGTGGCCGGCTCTTCCGGCAAATCATGCACCTGGCCGTCGGTGAGCAGGAGCGTCCCGGCAAGCCGCTGCGCGCCGATCGCCGCCGCCTCGGCTTCGGTGGCTGCAAACAGCTTCGTACCATCGGGATCGTCGGCCACCTCGACGCGCTTGACCTCGAGCCCACCCAGGGCCGCAAGCCGCGTTTCCAGCGTCTGCGCGGCCTTCAGGGTTTCGGCCTCGCGCCTCGCAAGACGCTGGCTCTGGCTGCGATCGACGACGAGGATCACCACATCCTTCAGCATCTCGCGCTTCTCGCGGACCAGAATGGGCTGGGCGAGGGCCAAAGCGACGAGGCTCAGTGCGACAGCCCGCAAAAGCCGCGCCGGACCGCGATTGCCGACATAGATCCCCCACAGGATCACCGCCGCAAGGATCAGGGCTGCCAGGGTCCAGACCGGAACAAGCGGATCGAAGGCCAGCCGCGCTGCACCAAGGCCTCCCGTCCACCATTCCGAAACTGCCCGCAAGAGTGCCTCCATCAGCGGTTCAACCTCTCGATCAAGGCGGGCAGATGGACCTGGTCATCCTTGTAATTTCCGGTGAGTGCATAGACCACGAGATTGATGCCGAAACGGTATGCCAATTCGCGCGCGGGCTCCCCACCCTCCACGGGAAAAGCGGAACGGCCGCGTTCATCCACGGCCCAGGCGCTGGCCCAATCGCCCCCGCCGATGAACAAGGGCGACACGCCGTCATTGGCGCGGGCGCGACCGCGGGTTTCCGATTGCACCTCCACCCATACGGGCGAGGGAAAGCGCCCCGGCGTTTCCTTCAGCAGAAAGAAGGCGCGGTTGAGTACATGGCGCTCGGGCAGTCGTTCGAGCGGCGGCGCATCGAGCCCGGTAAGGATCGCGCCGAGCCGGCGTCCGGGCGTGCTCGACACGCCACCGCCGTCGCGCGTATCAATCAGAAGCGCCCCGCCATTGCGCATGAATTCGTTCAAATTCTGCGCCGCCCGCGGTGACAATGCGGGGGCTCCGTCCGGGATTGCCCAATAGAGCAGGGGATAGACGGAAAGATCCGCCGTTTCCGGGTCGACGCCATCGGGACTTGCGGGCTCGACCGAAGTGCGCCGCCACAATTCCCGCGACAGGCCCAGCAAACCGGCACGTGCGGCCTTGTCCACCTCCGGCGCATTGGTGCGCACGAATGCCAGACGCATCGCGACGGAGGGCTGGAGCCGGTCTACCGCCGGATCCCCCACTTCCTGGGCGCGCGCTTCACGCACGAAGGGACCGACCGTGATTGCAAAACCGGCCGCCAGCAGCGCAAAAATCGCCCATGTCCCGCTCCGGCGATCGGGCCGGCGATCGGGCCGGCGATCGGGCCGGCGATAGGGCCGGGCACCGATACGCAGATCGCGGCCCAAATTACGCCATTTCGTCAGGATTGCCGACCAGAACCTGTTGTGCCCCTTGCTGATAACGCTGCCCGTTCCCACGATGCGTCGCCCGCCTTTCACCAAAAGCGCGACAAGAAGATCAAGCGCCGCAAAAACCATGGCCACGCCCAGAACCCATCCGGCGAGATCGCGTCGTGGCGGCGCGCGCAGGGAGGCGACGCTCATTTCCGGGGGGGGCTTCAAGGCGCGTGGCGGCGCATTCGGTGGTATCACATTGATCGCTGCCGTGCGCCCGCCCCGCCCATAGAGACCAGGGCTCGCCATTGGCCCGGCAGAAAGCGCTTCGAACGCGGCAGGGCGAAAAGCCGGGGCATCCGGCCGGGCGCGCGAGAGGCGTCCTTCGCCGTCGAGCGCGTAAAGCAGCGGAAAGGGCGCGACATTTTCGCGGCCGGCGCTCCCATTTTTGGCGGCGACATCCGGCGCGATCCGCAGCGCAATCACCCGGCGCAACATATCCACGAACAGTCCCGAAAGCGGCAAATCCGACCATTCGGGGCTGGCGGTGACATGAAACAACACCAGAATTCCCTTGCCGCGAGCGGCTCCCGTCACCAAAGGCGTTCCATCCTGCAAGCGGGCCCAGGAGGAGGCGGTGAGTTCCGGGCCGGGCTCGGCCAGAACCTGCTGACGCACCAGCGCATCGGGCGGCGGACGCAGCCCGAAAAACGGGCTGTCTTCGGTAAAGCGGGCAATCATTTGCGGCTTGTCCCAGGCCAGCGCCCCGCCAAGGGCCCGCTCACCCGTTCTCAGACGGGCAGGAACCAGCGAATCCGCCTGCGCGGCCAGTCGGGGGCCGGCAAAGCGGATCAGAACACCGCCTTTCTCGACAAATTCACCAAGCGCCACCCGCTCGGCTTCCGGCAGACCGCCCTCATCGGCGATGATGATGGCGGCGGGCTTCGATTTTGCGAGGGCGGCGATCCTGCCCCGTGATATCTCGGCATGGGGGTTGAGTGCGCGCTCGATGTAAAAGAAGTCTGACAAAAGCGGTTTTTCCTCGCCGCCCGAAACCGCAAGCCCGATCCGCGGACGCGCACCACTTTCGGCAAACAGACGCACCCTCCCGGCATTTTCAGGCCCTGCCAGTCGCACCAATACGGGCTTTGCACCCGGTCCGGGAATTGGCAGGTCGAGTTCCAGCCGGACTTCTCCTGATTTAAAGCGACCCTCCGCCGTGGCGAGCGGGACGCCATCCAGCCCTTCGATCTGCGCGGAGACATTCAATTCGGCGTCGGATATTGGTCGCGAAATCACAATTGCACGCCCCGCGGGTTTCTGGATGACGTCGAGCGCAAAGGCCGCGCCCGCCAGATCGGCCGACCGCAACAGGACCGGGGCAATCCGGGTCAGCCCCCGGCCAAAGGCGTCATCGTCATGGGACAGACCGTCGGACAGCCACAGGATCCGTGCCGGACGCAGCTTTCCCTGTTCGAGCGCCACGAGCGCCGCCTTGCGGTCGGGGAGCCATGGCACCGGTGCGCGCGAGGCGAACAGGGCTCGCAGCCGGTCCACCGACAGGGCCTCGGTCACGTCGCGCTGTTCGGCGCGCAAGGCGGTGAACAGGGCATGGACTTTGCCCCCGCGCGCAAGACTCTCCTGGGCGGCGGCGAGGGCATGAACCCGAAAACGCTCCCAGGATTCCGTGCTGGCAAAGCCGTCATCCACCACGATCAGCAGATCACCCTTTCCGTCACTCGCGCCCGGCGGATTGAGCGTCGGACGCGCCAGCCCGATGCACAAAAGCACAGCGATCGCAAGGCGCAGCAGAACCAGCCATAAGGGCGCGCGCAAGGGGGTGCGCTCGGTGCTTTCAAGACCCAGAAGCAGACGCGCGGAGGGCAGTTCGACCTGTTTCGGCGCTGGCGGCGTGGCGCGCAGCAGGAACCACAGAATTGGCAGCGCCAACAAAGGCAGCAGCGCCCAGGGGGCCCCGAAGCCCAGTCCGATGCTGCGGGCGAGATCAGCGAGCGCGCTCATCGTGGCCCCCGGACGAGCGCGGCGATCCGTGCCAAAGCCGGGGCGGCGGGCTCATCCGCCCGCATGGCGGCAAATTCAAACCCTGTCTCCCCTGCAATCGCCCGGATGGCCGCACGCCGCTCGGCAAAGGCGGCGCGATAGGCCGGAGCAAGCGTCTCGGCGCGCTCAACCAAAGGTTTTTCTCCACCGCCAGGGGCAGAAAAGCGCAAACGGCCGGCAAAGGGGAAGTCAACCTCCGTCGGATCGGCGATGGCCACGAGGATCCCCTTCCGGTTCCGGGCCTGAAAGGCTTTCAGGCGCGACCGCCACACTGAAGGATCCTCATAGAAATCGCTGACGAGAATATAGGCACCGCGTCCATTCTGCGGAAAGGGCGGCTCGGGCGGTGCCGAAAACAGATGAATGGCCAATTGATCGAGCGCGAAGGCCCCCCCCGGCGAAGCATTGCCCGACAGGAGCGGCGTCACGCGCTCGCCACCCCGATGGAGCGCGCCGGCCAGAGCCAGCAGCAACAAGGCACCGCGTTCGCGCTTGGTAGGGAGGCCGGGGCTGGAATGCCAGTCGAAATCGGGGCGGGGGTCAAGCCAGAGAAAGAAATTCTGGGCGTTTTCCAGTTCGCGCTCGCGCACGAAAAACCGGTCGCCCCGCGCAGAGCGCCGCCAATCGATGCGCCGCGAGCCGTCCTCCGGGCGATAGGGGCGGAATTGCCAGAAATTCTCGCCCATTCCGACCCGCCGCCGGCCATGATTGCCAGGCACGAGGGCGGCCGCAGCAAACCGTGCCTGTGCGACCAAAGGCCCGAGACGCCGGGCGAGCAGACGTGCTTCACCGGCCGCCTGTGCGAGCGCTGATGTCGCCGTCGCGTGTTTCACTTGAGCCGCCCGACGAGCTCGTCAATCAGGGCCGCGATGCTGCGTCCCTCCGCCAGGCTGGCATAAGACAGGGCCATGCGATGGCCCAAAGCGGGGCGGGCGAGGGCCGCAACATCGTCGAGCGACGGTGTCAGCCGCCCGCGCAACAGTGCCCGCGCCCGCGTGGCCAGCATCAGGGCCTGCCCTGCCCGCGGGGAGGGACCCCACAGCACAGTGTCGCGGGTGATCGCGGGCGAATCGGGTTCCGGTCGCGCTGAACGGACGAGCTCGATGATCGCGCCCAGAACTTTTTCGGAGACCGGGATCCGCCGGACGAGGGTCTGGAGCCGGGCCAGCGCGCCGGGCGCGAGCACCGGTTGGGGCGCGTGTTCCGACAAGCCGGTGGTTTCGACCAGAATGCGGCGCTCGGATTCGGGATCGGGAAAGCCGACATCGATCTGCAACAGAAAGCGGTCCAATTGCGCTTCCGGGAGGGGATAGGTGCCCTCCTGTTCGATCGGGTTCTGGGTGGCCAGCACATGAAAGGGCCGGGGGAGGGCATAGGAAACCCCCGCGATGGTCGCCTGACCTTCCTGCATTGCCTGGAGCAACGCCGATTGGGTGCGGGGCGACGCGCGGTTGATTTCGTCGGCCATCAACAGGCCGGTAAAGACCGGGCCCTTGATGAAGCGGAATGACCGGCGACCGTCGGTTCCTTCCTCCAGTACTTCGGCCCCGAGAATATCGGTGGGCATCAGGTCCGGTGTGAACTGGACCCGCCCCCAATCCAGCCCGATGACCACGGCGAGCGCCCCGGCAAGGCGTGTCTTGGCGAGCCCGGGGGCACCCACCAGCAAAGCGTGTCCGCCCGCCAGCAAGGCCGTGAGCGCCAGTTCCACCACCCGGTCCTGACCGAAAACCACGCGGCCGATCTCCGTGCTGACCTGCGCCAGCTCCTCGAGCGCGGCTTCGGCGTCGCGGGCGAGATCCCCGGCGGGCGCATTTGGTTCCAGTGGCCGGCTATCGGCAAGAAAATGCTCGGACATCGGGGCTTTCCTCACGCGTTTTCGGTGAATGCACAGCCCTGGCTCCCATAAGAGCCAGTGTGGCCCAGAAGAGCCGGTTTGGCGGGAAAAGTTAAGGGCAAAGCATGGTGAAATCGCGGCAATGCGTGAATTTTGTCAGGCAGAGCCGCGTTCGGGGGCCAATTGGCCCGGATCTACGCCTTTGTCCCGAGTGCTTCGCGCAAAGCCGCAAGTTCGAGCCGGATGGCGGCCAGTTCATCGGCCATAAGCTGCTCGCGCCGGGCCGCATTGGTCTCAGCCGCCTTCTGGGCCGATGCAAGCGATTCCATATCGGCTTCAACCGCGCCGAGTTCGGCCCCGACTTCGCGCAGATCGCCACCGACCTCCCCGATCTTTTCGGTCACGATCCTGGTTTGCGATTGCTGCACCGCCTCCACGATCACCCCGATGAACAGGTTCATCACGGCAAAAGCCGCCAGAAAGGTGAAAATGATGAAGAATATCCACGCACTCGGCGCGCCCTTTTCGTTCATCACGGTGAAAACCACATCGCCCCAATTGTCGAACAAGGTGAGCTGGAAAAGCGTCAGGGCGCTGGAGCCGAGCGTTCCAAAGCGTTCAGGCCACAAATCGCCGTACAAGGTGGTCGCCATCACCGACCCGATGAAGAAAACCACGAACAGGACCGCGAGTGTCGCCCCGATGCCAGGGATCGCCCCGCTCAGGGATTCAATGATGCGCCGCATTTGCGGCACGACGTGAAGAAGCCGCAACACCCGCAGCACGCGCAGGACCCGCAAGGCGGACAAAGCGGGAATGGCCTGCGACCACGAGGCAGCCACGACGATCAGGTCGAAAAGATTCCATCCATTGCGCAGAAATCCACGCATCCCGAACGCGATCAGCTTGAGCCCGAGCTCCGCTGTAAAGATCAGCAGAAACAGGAGGTCGAGCATTCTCGCTGAGCCGTGAAAGGGATGGGAATCGCTCAATTGCGCGTCAAAGCCGATAATGGCGGCATTGACGATCACGCAAAAAATGATGAAGCCCTCGAACCAGTCATTATGGACGATGCGGCGGGCGAATGCCGGCATATCCGCCATGCGCGATGCCAGTCGGGCAAGGGCTTTTTCGACACCCCATTTTCTTGTGAAAGATTCCGCTCCGGCCAGAACATCACGCACCGCTTGCGGGGCCGCTCGGGCGGAACCCTGCGCGGAACCGGGGCCTGTGCCTGAATCCTGCCCGGCAGTCAGATTCTGGTCAGGAGCCGCTGCGCCATGACCATGTGTCGATTGTCCCCGCAAATCGGCCGCCATCTGCGCCCCCTGCCCGGAGCCGCCAGCGGCGCGCGAATCTGCTGATCCGCAACGCCTGCCGGCTGCGCCCGCAGCCCTGATTTCAGAACAGCGCCTTGAGCAACAAGACTTCCATGACCCGCCGTGAATGGTCCTGATCAAGGTCGAGCATGGTCGCGAGGCGATCGAGGAATTCGCCCTCTGACTTCACGAGTTCCCCATCGGCGAGCATGATATCCACGCAATGGGCAAAGAAGGGCAGGCACATATCGGAAGGCAGGGTCTCGCAGGCTTCCTTTAGGGCATTGGGATTTTGCGCAAGGCGCTGATTGACCACATCGTTGGCCTTGGCGAGATCGGCGGGCGACAGCGAACGCAACGCACGCGACCGCAAGGCCAGTTTCTGGATCAGATCGCCTTCTTCCTGCGTGAAGGAGCCGTCCGACATTGCCGACGCGACCATGACGGCGAGGATCGCCTCCGGAATGGTCCATCCGGTATTGCGGTGGCGGAACTTGTCCGACAGGCGCTCGAGATCAAAAGGCGATTTCGCCTCGACCGCGAAATTCTGGAAAACATTGACAGTTCGTTCGGTACCCGGGGGGCGCTGCATCATGGCAAAACTCCAGTTTCGTTAAAATTTACGCGGCGATTATCAGCGGGGGAACGGGCTGACGCCGGTCTCCCGCGGACGGGTGACGGGGCGCACCCAGGATTTGACCGCCTTCTCGCCGGTTTCCAGGGCCTTGATTTCGGCCTCAAGCTGGGGAATCGCCGCACGGCTGACCTGCTCCCATTTTGGTTGCCCCAGATAGGCAGCAAGCACCCGGCGAACGCGCGGATCATTTTCGGCCCCCTTCTTGCTGTCGGTGAGCAAAGCCGCAATCCGGTCGCGTACCTCCTGAGCCTCGCGCCGACGCGTTTCCACCTCAAAATAGGCCTGGGAGACTTCGTCGCGTTCGCGCTGAACCGCAAGCATTTCCTCGGCATGGCGCTTTTGTTCAGTGGCGAGCTGGGCTTCCAGGGCCTTGGCCGCCCCGCCTGATTTTTCCAATTGCGCTTTCAGGCCCGCAGGTTCGGCCCGCAAACGGCTGTTGTCGAACAACAGAAAAATACTCACCAGTGCGGCCGCGACCAGAAGCCCGCCCAGAAAAATAGTGGTGGCGAGCAGACGCGCCGACTGGGATTTCGCGTTCTCGATCTCCGCCTGGGACGGAACATCTGAGAAAACCTTCGGCATGATCCGTGGTGAATTCCGGTCTTCGCTGGTGACGAGTGTCATGATGAGATTCCCCTGCCAATTTTCGATGAGTAGACGTAGCACGTTGATTCAGATGTCGTTCTTCAGGGTTGGGTGTCGACCGAGCATAATGGCCCCCCCGGAAGCGCACTCGGCGTTCCCCCGACCGGATCCACGGGCACGCAGCTCGAAAGCCCCAGCCGTTCGAACAGGGATCCCTGACTCTGGTCGCTTGGTCGTTCGCCCATGCGACAATAGCCCAGCACCCATTGGGCCATCTGGCTTCCCTGCTTCAATTGTTGGCGGCGGGCGGCCCTTGCGAGCTTTTCCGACTCGGAAATGCCGGCCGGCGTTTCTTCCAGCATGTCGCGCCCACCTTCGAAGGATTGTTGGCCGATGCGTACATATTCCCGCCAGCGGACTTCCTCGGCGCTGGGATCGCGTCCGGCAACAAATTTGAAATTGGCGAAGCATTGCGCCCGCTTCAGTGAATAAAGCCCGCGCAGCAATTCGGCCTGACCCGATGTCGAGGATTTCTTCTCGCACCAATCGGCATTGACGCCATCGCGCGCATCCCGTCCGCCCAAAGCGATATGCGCAAGACATAATGGCACGTAGAAATCCGCCTGCTCCCCCCCCGCTTTCAGTGATGCGAGGGCAAGCTCGCGAACCCGCGTCCATTCGGCGAAGTTCCGCGCTGTACGTGCCGCGAATTCCGCCAGCCGAAAGCGCACAAAAGCGAGATTATAGGTCCGGCCCGGTCCGGGACTGGCGAGATCCCCGTCATCGATGATTCCCGGTGCATTGGCCACCGCAAAGGCGCGCAAGGCGGCCTCGTCATTGCCCAGCAAATGATAGAGTTCACCAACAGCCGCATTGGCGAAGACTGATTTCGGCGCAGAGGCCTGAATCCGCGGCAAAAGCGGCAGGATTTCGCTGGCCGGGGATTTCCTCGCCTCCAGCCGGAACAGCGCCAGCCTGACCAGCGCACGTGCGACGGCAGGATCCTGCTGGGGCAGGGCATTGATCTTTTCCTCGGCCTTGTTGTCCAGCCCGGCGGTCATATAGGCGTCGAACAAGGCGGAGTTACGCGCGTCACTCGGCGCACGGGCAATTGCAGCTTCAAGTGCCGACACCGCTTCGATCCGCAAGGTCTGGGCCTGTTCCGATTGCCCGCCAATATACGCACTCCATTGGGTGGCGGCAGCGGCGCGCTTGTCCTGGGCCTCGACTTCGAGCCCGACGGCCCCCGCACGAGCAGCCAGAACCCCCGCCCGTTTGAACGCGCACAAGGCCGCCGAATAATTCTTCTCGCGGGCCAGCGATCTGGCGAGCTTCAGGCTGGCCTCGCCGACACACATATAAGCAGGCACGCTCAGGGCCACCGCCGGTGTCTTCTTGCCACCGCGCTGGCCACGACCGGTGGCGGCAACCGGTGGCGCGAGGTCGGGTGCGGTCTTCCGGCATTCGGTGCGGACGAACTCAAGAATATCATCATTGGCGGAGGGAATGACGGAGCCGCGATCGATCTTGAGCCGATCGCTGACGGTCAAATCGATCCGGGGCCCCGTGACATCTTCGCCAGGCAGAATACATTGATCGGTTGGAAGATTTTGCTGGGCGAGTGCCATGGTTCCGATGCTGGCCTCCAGCCCCCCCAAGGCTGCCAGGCCCATGACGATGGCAATCGTCCGTCTTGGTGATCCACCCATTTCCTACTCCCCGAGATACGCGTCGTTAAAACTTCCTAATACAGAAATCCCGGGGACGGAAGCGATTTCGGAATGGGCCCCCAAACGGCCAGCCGCTCCTGAATTTGCGATTCGTGCCTTGCGCTCGTGAAACATTGTTTCCCGTGACTTTGCCAGTGTCATTTGATAGGACCCGGTGTCCCGAACCCGAGGGCCAATCCCCATCCGGAAATGTCAGGCACATCCATGATCGCTGGACAGATCGAGCCGGAGGACCTCCAGACCCTGGAGGCCATCCTCGAAAGCGAATTGCGCCATCACCGCAGCAAATGCCGGCTGTGGCTTGCACTGTTCGTCGTGGCCTTTGTGAGCCTCGTGCTCGCGCTGATCTGTGTCATCGTCCAGCTGGCATTCGACATCCGTGCATCGGCTTTTACGAACTTTGGTGGCCAGTTCCAGTTGTTTCAGGTTCTGGCTCCTTTGGCCGGCGCGACCCTGTTATGCTATGGCGCATGGGGCGGCGCACAGAACTGCCTTTCCGGGATCGAGCGCAGCCTGTTTGCCGCGCGCAATGGCCGCTTCAACCTGTTCCGGGGATTTCTGGGCCAGATCCAGTGTGCGGGCAAGAACAAGACAAAGGCATGGCTCGAAATCGTCAAGGGCGTGATGGGCTGAGATAACGGCAGAAGAAGTGTGCCGGTATATTGTTCTGGAATATCGGGCGATCCGCCGGCAGCGGAAAAAGGGGCGGGTAGCACGAATGGCTGAGAAACGGCACGGAAGCGAAGGGCAAGGCCCTGCCGATGACGAGGCGCTGGCCGCGCTGATCATCCGCGAGCAAAAGGGCTTTCGGGGCACGATGCTGGCGGGGGTCGCCGCGTTGCTCGTCATGACTCTCGTCACGGCGGCGCTCGGTGCCTATTTGTATACCGCCAATGACAAGCTCTCGCGTACCATCGGCGAATTGCAGGGCCAGGCCTTCACGCTCCGCCGCGCCATGGACGGCCAGCGCAACCAGATCACGATCCAGGAGCGCACTTTGCGCGGCTATTATGCCGATATCAGGGGCGATGGCGGCAACATTCCGGCTGTCGCAGGGCCGACCCAGCCCGCGGCAATTGCCACAGCCCGCATGGCAGCAAAACGCTTTCTCGAAATCGGTCGTATTCCGGATCTGGGCGAGCAGAGGCTGATCACCCGCTTGGCCGGGACAGAAATTCCGGAGACATCTCCGGCCGAGCGCGCCTTGTTTGCCGGCACCGCGGCGCTGACAGAATTTCTCTGGCGCAATGAGCCGATTGCCCGCGATGCGACGGAATTGCCGCCATTGCTGCGCCAGGCCGAAGCCGCTTTTAATTCAACTCTCGCCGATCCGGCGATCCTGCCACTGGCGGGTGCGGGGCTGGCGCGAATCCGCTTCACGGATGCGAGTTCCGCACGCAATAATTTCGACGAACAGGCCTGCGCTTCTGTCTATGACGCCATCGATTCAGCCGGCACTCCGGCCCCCTTGCCGCTCTATTGGCGCGCCCAATGCGAGCGCAAGACCGGCCGCACCGGCGCGGCCCTGGCCGATTATGCCCGGGCGCTCGCTCAAAGCGTTGTCCTTGTCTCCGGAGATCGCCCCGAGGAGGCCGAACTGACGCTCGCCATGAATGCGTTTCATGGCCTTGGAACGACTTTGGTGGCTGGCGCGCTGCTGTCCGAAGAGACCCCCGAATTGCGTGAGGCACTGGCGGTCGCCACCGCGCAATGCGGAGCACCCGCACCATCCCATTCGCCCCGGATGGGGCTTGCGGTTGCCTGTCTCGGACGGGCGATGGAATTGCGCCAAAGGCTTGGCCAGACCGCCAACCAGATCAGCGGATCGGCCGAAAATGTCGGCTTTGCCCTGTTGCGCGACAAGGATTACGACGCGGCCTACGCCCATTCCTTGGCCATCGAGCGCACGGGTCTTTTCGCGTGGAACGAGATTTTGCGGGCGCTCTCGGCATCGGGGGCGGGCGATGCTGCGGCCCCGGCAGGCGCACGCGCGGCGATATTGCGTCAGGCGCTGCTGAATATGTCCCTGTTTTCGGTCGATGAATTCAATCTGTGCGAACTTCGGGCCTTGCTCGGTGACCGCGATTATGCCGAAGCCCGCAAACTGATTGCCGGGACACATCCCGGCGAGCGGGTTGAATGTACGTCCTGAACCGGTCCCTTTTGCTTTCGGGGGATCGGGCCGGGATTCAGCAGGATATCCGGGTTTCGGGGGGCGGCGGATCCGGAACCCCAATTCCCTTGTCCAGCGTTCCAGCCCCAGCTTTGGCGGAGTGAGAGCCCATGTCCGTTCAGATGTCCGATCCCGGTACAGAATCGTCCAACATCTTTATCCCCGATCCCTCCACCGGCACGCCGCCACCGGTTCCGGTTCCGATTGATTCGGGATCGCATCTCTATCTCATCGACGGGTCAGGCTATATTTTCCGCGCCTATCATGCGCTGCCCGGCTTCAGTCGCCCGAAGGATGGCCTGCCACTCGGGGCGGTATTCGGCTTTTCCTCCATGCTGTGGAAGCTGTTGTCGGACGCGCGTGACGGCGACCGCCCCACCCATCTTGCCGTCATCCTTGATCATTCGGGAAAGACCTTTCGCAATGATCTTTACCCCCTCTACAAGGCCCAGCGTCCGCCGGCCCCTGAGGACCTGATCCCGCAATTCCCGCTGATCCGGGTGGCAGCACGCGCGTTCGGGGCACCGGCGATCGAGAAGCCCGGATTCGAGGCCGACGACCTGATCGCCACCTATGCCCGCCTCGCGGCGGAACAAGGGGCAAAAGTCACGATCATTTCGTCCGACAAGGATCTGATGCAATTGGTCACTGACCGGATCGAATTATTCGACGGGATGAAGAACAAGCCGATCCGCACGCCCGAAGTGATCGAGAAATTTGGTGTCGGCCCGGAGCGGGTGGTTGATGTCCAGGCGCTCATGGGCGATTCCAGCGACAATGTGCCCGGGGTTCCCGGGATCGGCCAAAAGACGGCGGCGAGCCTCATCCTCGAATTCGGCGATCTCGACAGTTTGCTGGCCGGGGCGTCGACCATCAAACAGGACAAAAGGCGGCAAAGCCTGATCGATTTCGCCGATCAGGCGCGATTGTCGCGGGATCTCGTGCGCCTGCGTGATGACGTGCCGCTCGATGTGCCGATCGAACATCTCGGCGTGCGATTGCCCGATCCGGCGATTCTAAAGGAATTTCTCGAGGATATGGAATTTCGTTCGCTGTTGCGCCGGGTGGCCGACAGTGCCGGCAGTCCGCTGAAGGTATCCGAAAAGCCGGATTCTGTCTACGGCCCAGGGGGCAATGGCGTTGAACATTCGCGCTATCGCATGATTACGGAAGCGGACGCGCTCCGGGACTTTGTCGCCCGGGCGATTGACCAGGGCTTTGTGGCTTTCGACACCGAAACCGATGCGCTGTCGGCCCATAGAGCGGGGCTGGTCGGCTTTTCGCTGGCCCTTGCCCCCAATGAGGCATGTTATGTGCCGATCGGGCATCGCAGCAAGCCAAAGCCGGGCGCGGGGGACCTGTTCGGTGCAGCGCCGGATGCAAGCGATCTCCTGCCCGGCCAGATGGAGATGGCCGAGGCGCTCGCCATTCTCCGCCCGCTTCTCAGTGATGAAAGCGTGCTCAAGATCGGGCAGAATATCAAATATGACATGGGCGTGATGGCCCGGCACGGGGTGGAAATCACCCCGATCGATGATGTGATGCTGATCTCTTATGCGCTCGATGTCGGCCGACACAATCACGGCATGGATGAATTATCGGAACGCCATCTCGGCCACCGCCCGATCGCCTTCAGCGCTGTGGCGGGCTCGGGCAAGGCGCAGATCAGCTTTGCCGAAGTCGGCCTTGCCGAGGCGACGCGCTACGCCGCCGAGGATGCTGACATCACCCTGCGGCTCTGGCTGAAACTCAAGCCCCGCCTCGTTGCCGAGAAGCAACTCGCCGTCTATGAGCGGCTGGAACGATCGATGCCTTCCGTCCTGTGCGCCATGGAGCGCAGCGGGATCAGGATCGACCCCGATCTGCTCACGCAGCTTTCGGCGAACTTTTCGGGAGAGATGGCCCGGCTCGAAGCCGAGGCCCAGGCGGTTGCCGGTCAGTCCTTCAATGTCGGCAGCCCGAAGCAATTGGGCGAAATCCTGTTCGACCGCATGAAATTGCCGGGCGGCAAGCGCACAAAGACCGGGGCGTGGTCGACGGATGCCGATGCGCTCGAGGATCTTGCCAATGCCGGCCATGAATTGCCCCGCATCCTCCTGCAATGGCGCACGGTGCAGAAACTGAAAAGCACCTATACCGAGGCCCTGCGCGAGGCGATGGATCCGCTGACCCACCGGGTTCATACCTCGTTTTCGCTGGCCTCGACGACGACAGGGCGGTTGTCTTCCTCCGAGCCCAATCTGCAGAATATTCCGATCCGGACCAAAGAAGGCCGGCGGATCCGCGAGGCCTTTATCGCCGAACCGGGCTCGGTGCTCATTTCGGCCGATTATTCCCAGATTGAATTGCGGCTGCTTGCCCATGTCGCCAATATTCCGGCCTTGCGTGAGGCGTTCCGGAACGGGCTCGACATCCACGCCATGACGGCGTCGGAAATGTTCGGGGTGCCCGTCGAGGGCATGCCGGCAGAAACCCGCCGCCGCGCCAAGGCCATCAATTTCGGCATTATTTACGGCATCTCGGCCTTCGGTCTCGCCAATCAATTGTCGATCCCTCAAAGCGAGGCACGCGTCTATATCGCCCAATATTTCGAGCGGTTCCCCGGCATTCGCCGCTATATGGACGACACCATCGCCTTCGCCCGCGAAAATGGCTTTGTGCAATCCATTTTCGGGCGGCGAATGTGGATCCGTGATATCGGCTCGAAAACCCCGGCCAGCCGCAGCTTTGCGGAGCGTCAGGCCATCAACGCGCCTTTACAGGGCTCGGCCGCCGACATCATCCGCCGCGCCATGATGCGCATGCCCGCGGCTTTGGCGGGTGCCGGGCTGACCGCCAGAATGTTGTTGCAGGTGCATGACGAACTGGTGTTCGAGGCCCCGGAAGCGGAGGCCCCTTCCGTGATCGCGCTGGCCAAAAAGGTGATGGCCGAGGCCACCATGCCCTGCCTTGCGCTCGAAATCCCTCTGGTGGTCGAGGCGCATGCCGCGCGCAATTGGGCGCTCGCCCATTGATGGATCCCGTTCGGGATGGACTGGTTGGCCGGCTGTCCAAATCCGGAAACGCCGCGCGCCGCTGATCCTTTACGATCCGACAGGGCAAATCGATCCGACAGGGCAAATCGATCCGGCAGGGCAAATCGATCCGGCAGGGCAGTTATTTGTCCCATGCCCGGATTCCGGCCGCTCTGCACCGGGTGCCCGAGAATCATTGGTGGTCGTCAGCGTTTGTCGTCAGCGCGAGAATTTGGCGTGACGCTGTGAAATCAATCGCGCGGCTCCACCAGCGCGCGCCCGGAGCCAAACGGCTCAGCCCGCACTCTCCGGCATCCGCGATTCACGCGATCGATTCTCCCGGTGCCAGGGCCCGGCTGGAAAGGATCTGCCTGCATGACAAAGAACAGCATGTCCGGTTGATCAAACAAGATCGAATCGTCGAAAATACAGATTACTGGAACATTTTCAAAGAAAACGAAGTCGATTTCTGATTTAAAAAGTGTTCTGGTTCAATAATTGAAAGCGCATTCAGGCGAAAAACCGGACTCCACTTTTTCTGAATGCGCTCCAGGCTCCGCTATTAAGCGCGTGCCTGACGGAGTGCCCATCTCCGGTCGGCGGAATTTTCGCAGGCAGCGACAGGATGCCTTAAAACCCTCGCAATCGGGCATGTGCGGACCCGGCAGCTGCGGCGGTTTAGGGGCGCACGCCGGAAATCCGGGCAGCCGACGCGTTCCCGCCTGGCCTATGACGCAGCGTGCAACGCGCAGCGTTCTCGTCGGTTCGTCCGGATCGATGTAGCGATTTGGGTCGCAATCGACCAATGGCTGATTGGCAATTGCCCTGTTTTTTCGCGACATGAGTGGCGGATCGTATTATGTCCGGAAAACAGAAGCACGAGGGAGGATCGGAATGCGCAGCAGATTATTTGCCGTGGCAGCTATCACTGCTTTGCTGTCATCCGCCCCGATGGTCGCTTCGGGTCAGGCTGCGGACAAGAACACGGATGACGGCGCTGCCGACAAGACCACACAGAACCTCGAAGCCCGGATCAGGCTGCTCGAAGCCGCATTGCAGGAGCTGAAAGCCGAACTATCGGAAATCAAGGCCGCCGACCGTCTGGTCACCATCCCCGCCACCGCCTCCGCCAC
>JAKFWO010000046.1 GCA_021731815.1 Hyphomonadaceae bacterium
CCCGCCCGCAGTGCTGCGGCCAGAAAACCTCGCGCGATGTCACCGGTGCCGCCGGCAATGTCTGCCAAAATTTCGCCGGGCTGCGGATTGAGCCAGGCCAGCATCGCCGCCTTCCACGCCCGATGCGGGGTCTCGCCGAAATACACGCCCGTCGCTGGCGACTGCACGAAGCCGACGCCGCCGATATCGCGAATGATGTATTGCGAATTACCAAGTCCAGTCGTCGCTTAGGCCACACCGGGCACGACGTCCGCTACTTGGGAGAAATCCTTCGCAGCGAAGCGACGCGTTACATCGGCGGACAAAATGATGATACTGGCCGGCACATTCTGCAGGAACTGGCGACGCTTGAGTGCGGTGACGATGATTTCGTCTTCTGTGCTCGCCTCTTGGGCATGAGCGGAGGCGGCGGAGATAAGCAAGCCTGCGCCAAGCAGCGCAGCTGGAAGAGCTTTCCAATGCATAATATTCACCTGATCCGCGCCCGTTCGGGCGCGCAAAACTGACTTGGGCCGATGGCCCAGTGCGGATTGGATCAGGCGATTTGCCGAGGCCCGGTGGACCAGGGCGGCGGCGCGGCAGGGCCACGGCCGGGAGCCACCGCGATCGCGCGCGGGGGCTTTGCGGATAGAAGACGGAAAAAGGAGGGCGAGCTCGCCGGTTGTTCCGGGGGCGAGAGCAGGGTTGCGAGCGCGAACAGGCAGGGCGCATCGGCGTGGGGCGCCTTCCTGGAAGGCGCGTCGCTGTCATGGGTTGAACCGGGATCGACGATGGTGCCCGTGGTCAGGTCAATCACTGCCTCGCCGGGCCCATATCCCGAGCATACGGTCACGGTGATGAAGCGATGATCCTGGGTCGGCGCGAACATGTAGCCAGCCGGAACGAGCGCCCTTCCGACCATCGCCAGCAGCGCGAACGCTGCCAGCGCATGCGCGAACCCATTCTGGTGGTGGCGGAATCCCCGAAACATGACACCTCGTTTCATTGGGTGCCGTGCTTATTGCTTTTGACCTGAGCCGTCAAGCAAGCTCCCCGACCGGCAGGCCTGGCCGTTAAAACGCGTCTGGCCGGCGACATGTCGCTTTTTGCAACTCAGCCGGGCGCGACTCCGCGATCAAACCGCCAGGACATCGCCGAAACCTGGCTATCGTTCGTGGAGTGCCTGGCTAGAGCGCATTCAGGAAAAGTGGAGGCCGGTTTTCCGTCCGAATGCGCTCGAATTTATTGAGAGCGCATTCAGGAAAAGTGGAGGCCGGTTTTCCGTCCGAATGCGCTCTAATTTATTGAATGAGAACACTTTTTACTCAGAAATCGGTTTCGATTTCTTTGAAAATGCTCTATCGTTCGTGGAGGGAACGCGCCATTCGCAAACAAACGGCACATCCCACTGACTTCAGAGGGCGAGCAAACGCGGCAACAACCGGATGAGAATCCACGGTTCATCCCCGCGTGTGCGGGGAACGCCGCGCCGAATAGCGTGGGAGCTACCGGGCGCCCGGTTCATCCCCGCGTGTGCGGGGAACGCTTTGTGCCGACTGGGTACGGTCGTATGCCCGTCGGTTCATCCCCGCGTGTGCGGGGAACGCGGGGCTCATTCCTCGCACTCGTGTTCCTCGACCGGTTCATCCCCGCGTGTGCGGGGAACGCGCCCCGAGCGATCGGCGGAAGTCCGCTGATGGCGGTTCATCCCCGCGTGTGCGGGGAACGCTCGAGAGAAATGCTCCAAAACCCGCGCCATTCCGGTTCATCCCCGCGTGTGCGGGGAACGCGCCTCCGCAAGGCTGCGGGCACGCCCGGCGGGCGGTTCATCCCCGCGTGTGCGGGGAACGCGCGGCGATTCTGGCGTGGCAGGAGGCCGCAGACGGTTCATCCCCGCGTGTGCGGGGAACGCTGATTTGCGTGGTATGTCGGCCATTCTGGGGGCGGTTCATCCCCGCGTGTGCGGGGAACGCGCGGGATGCGTCGAGCTTACCCTGAACCGCTGCGGTTCATCCCCGCGTGCGCGGGGAACGCTGCGGATCGAGAAAGCGCTACCCCATTTTCGCCGGTTCATCCCCGCGTGTGCGGGGAGCGCGCCAGTGATCCTCACGACGGCGGCCGGACGACCGGTTCATCCCCGCGTGTGCGGGGAACGCGCGCGCCTCGAACAGGCCGTAATGCACGGCCCCGGTTCATCCCCGCGTGTGCGGGGAACGCGGACACCTGCCCGTCAGCGGCGAGAATAACGCCGGTTCATCCCCGCGTGTGCGGGGAACGCCGCAATTCGTTCGGGCCGGTTTTGACGAGACGCGGTTCATCCCCGCGTGTGCGGGGAACGCGGCATAGGCACTCGCCGATTCGCGAGCACGAACGGTTCATCCCCGCGTGTGCGGGGAACGCGACCCCGTTTGCGCCGTCGTGCACGCCGGCAGCGGTTCATCCCCGCGTGTGCGGGGAACGCACCCCGGCAGGCTATATAAATCAGATCTCCCCCGGTTCATCCCCGCGTGTGCGGGGAACGCCCCCGGATTGCGTTTTTCTTTACTTTCGGGCGCGGTTCATCCCCGCGTGTGCGGGGAACGCCAGATCGTCCACGATCACGACCGGCCCCGCGTCGGTTCATCCCCGCGTGTGCGGGGAACGCAAATCCGGCGGGCGGATACGCGCCGATCAGCGCGGTTCATCCCCGCGTGTGCGGGGAACGCCTGAATTTGAGATACTCGACGCCCGCCCCGTACGGTTCATCCCCGCGTGTGCGGGGAACGCGGCGCGCCAGTGCCGATACGCGTCGGCAGCAACGGTTCATCCCCGCGTGTGCGGGGAACGCGGGGTCGGCCTGGGCGTCGTAGTGATCACGGCCGGTTCATCCCCGCGTGTGCGGGGAACGCGCGGCGGGTTGCGGCTGGTCCTCCAGCCGTGAAG
Source organism: Hyphomonadaceae bacterium (assembly GCA_021731815.1). GTDB lineage: Bacteria > Pseudomonadota > Alphaproteobacteria > Caulobacterales > Aquidulcibacteraceae > JAKFWO01. The sequence goes on from JAKFWO010000046.1 coordinate 2,902, forward strand.
GTTCATCCCCGCGTGTGCGGGGAACGCGGGATATGGAGCGCGTCGCTGAGGCGTACGGCCGGTTCATCCCCGCGTGTGCGGGGAACGCTAATGACGCAGTCGGGCCCTGGCCGCTCGCTCCGGTTCATCCCCGCGTGTGCGGGGAACGCTATGTCCTATTCCTTCAACGCGAGATAGCGGGCGGTTCATCCCCGCGTGTGCGGGGAACGCTCTTGCTGCATGTAATTGATGCACCAAAATTATCTTCAGGTCAAAGAAGTTACCGATCTTTTTCGTGTTGTTCGGGCTTGTCGCCCGGCGGGGCAAAGCTCACCAGTTTCAGACCGTCGAAATCTACCGGCATTCTTCGGTTCTGACCAATCGTCGCAAAGTCGAACCCCTGATCAGTCGGCGCTTTCCACGCCATCACCGCGTCGCCATTTTCGATATAGTCCACGACCTGATTCCAGATGCGTTCCCGCGTCCGCGCAGAATAATCACCCACATAGACGCCTGCGCGGATCTCGAGGAGCCACACGGCCAGGCGACCCCGCAAACGTGGCGGCGCATTCGTTGTCACGATCACCATCATGGGCCTTCCTCGGGATCCGCAAATGCTGGCCCGGACGCTTCGGGCGGAGGCACCGGCTTCTCCAGTTCGCCAGCGGAAAGGACCTCGTCGATTTGCGGAATGATTTTGGAAAGCAAACCGGTACGTCGAAAGGCGTCGCGACAGGCCTGGCGCACGGCACGTTCCTCAGGCATGCTCAATCGACCCTTCTGCGCCAGGCCCGCAACCCTGAAGGCTTCGGGAACAACCGTATCCAGTTTCCAGAGATCGGCGATATCATAGACGAAGGAAAGCGCCTTTCCGGTGTGCAGGAAACCGATCGCCGGGGAATATCCTGCCGCGAGGACGGCCGCCTCGCAGAGGCCATGCAGGCAAGCAGTGGCGGCCGAGAGACAGCGATTGGGAAGATCACCCTCAGTCCATTCGGAAACGTCATAATCGCGGCCTCTCCACTCAACGCCATATTGCCGGGCGAGAAGCTTGTATGTCTCCCGAACGCGCACGCCTTCAATGCCGCGGAGCTGATCGACCGAGCGTCGTTGCGGTGCCGCTTCACCAAAGCGCATCTCGTACATTTTGCGGACCACCCTCAGCCTTGCGGCTTCATCGAGGGCGATCCGGGCTTGCCAAAGAAGTTTGTCCGCGCGTTCGCCGCCTGGGCGACCGGCCGAATATAGCCGCACCGCGCCCTCTCCGACCCATACCAGCAATGTTCCCGCCCGCGCAGCCAGCGCAATGGCGGCATGCGAAACGCGCACTCCCGGTTCCAGCAGAAGACAGGCGACGCCGCCGACCGGCACATGCGTCCGCATGCCGTGCGCATCGATCGCTACAAAGGCACCATCGGCCACATCCAATTGGGCGCGCTCGATGAACACCAAAGCCGAGCGATCCTTCAGCGGGATCGGGCGCGGCGGCGGCAAACCCGGTGCGGTGGTCATTTATCACGCACGCCGGATCAGCATCAGGCCGCACCCAAAGGCCTTGGCCCGCCCGAATCCTGCGATGAGACGCGCCAGGAAAGGGTCAGTCTCGCTGATCACAATCGTGCCTTCAAGGTCGAGAACCCCGAAGCGCGGGCGGCGCGTACCGCGACCAGGTGGTTCAATGACATGATACCCCCGGGCTGCCGCTTCGATCGGACGAAATCCGCTGCGCGCTCCTGCGCCATCGAACCAAACGCTGGCGGCTTCCTGCGCGAGGATCATCCGCATATCAGCCCTGTCTGCTTTCGCCAGCGGCTTGAGACGCTCCATTACGATATCGACGTGCTGCCGCTCGCGTTTGCCACTCGCAGTGATCCGATCAGATTTCAGGGTTCGGGTCGCATTGACCCGCAACACGAAGGAAAGGCGATCACCGGGGCGAAGTTCCGGCGCGAACGGCTTGATCTCGTGCTCTTCGAACAATTCCGAGGGCCGGGGTGTCTGCCTTGAAAGCACGAGGAAGCGTCCGCCGCCCTCGTCGCGCCACAGGAAATCGCGCGGGGCAGACGGATCGCCGGCGAAGGCCGACCAGATCAGGCGATGATGCGCGTCGATCCGGCGCCCTTCATCGGATGGGGCCAGCAGCGCATCAAGTGCGGCGACCGAGGGCGTGCGCTTGAGTTTCAGGCGCGAAAGAAAGCTCATGATTCTTGCTCCAGCGGAGCAATGCACACATTCTGACGCAGAAACCGGCGCTCTGAAAAATGCCACAAGCGTCGGTCAAGGGGGGAATCATGGCGGGTTTCCGTCATTGCCATATCCTGTCCATCGAAATCGCCGATCAGAACTTTTGCGACCGCCTTGTCTATTGGCCACCACGGCGGCAGACGCAGATGCTTCAGCGCGGATTCTGCATCCGGCGCAGTGACGATGCGAGGTGCCAAAGGCGCGCCCAGCGGGCAATTCTTGCGGCCGAGATAAAGGACGAAAGCCGGGTGTTCGAGGGCCGCGCGCAGGTCAGTCAGGCCGTCACCGGTGACCGTTACACCAAAGAGCGGGCAGCTCCTGTAGTCGCGGAGCGTGATAGTGGTATTGATCTCGTCTCCGGCTTCTTTAAGCGCCAGAGGGCGCGATTGGGGACGCCTGGCTTTCGTCGTGGGAATTGTCTGCACCGTGTGGTAGTCGCGCAACGGCGTACCGGCATCGAAGACCGCAACGGATATGGACAATCGGTCCAGCGCGCTGAAATCGCCATCGCGACGGATGCCTCGGGCTGCCGCGAGAAGGCCGAGGATCGCCGAACGACCCGGCCATGTCCAGGTGCCGCGCCGCTCGTGGCCGGCCAGCTCACCCATCGCGCCCATCGCGGCCGTGAGCGTAAAGATGAGGTGCTCACGCATACGCGGCGGCTGCGGTAAAGTCTGCGAGGTCCTGAAGGCGGTTTTCGCCTTTCGCTACATTCAACACCCGAGCGGCATCGCAGGCGGGGCCGAAGGCAGCGTCCAGTTTCGCCGCCATATCCTCCAGAGCTGTGATGGAAGCACCGATCAGATCGCCATCCCCGGCCGTGACAGACTTGAAAAACGCGCCGGAGAGGTCGCGCGGTTGCTGGGTGCCGCGCTCGACGCGCATGTAATGCGCACGCGGGTGGTGCGCAAAGCTGTTCTGCTTGCCGCGCGGCGTGGCGGTGGCGAGCGCGTGCGTCAATGCGACGAGGCCACGCTGGGCAAGCGGGCGATCCCCCGCAAGGTTTTGGGTTAACAGGTCCACATTCACACAGGCATAAAGGTAATAGACGCCCGAGCCGAAGCCGCTTTCGCCAAGGTGGCCCGCCCCGGCGTCATCTTCGCGGGTCTTCAGGTCATCAACTGCCGTAAACCAATCATCTTCGGCCAGCGCGCGGTGCGTGGTAAAGGCGTGCGACACCTGAACGGCGGCTTCGCGGTTAAAATCCGGATCATCGGCAAGCATGCGGCCAAACATCGCGATATCCACTGCACCGTCGGCTTTCCGCAACACCAGCCTTTTCAACTCTTTCTCGGCGGGAACCTGTTCACCGGCCACGATCCGGTCCGCAAGCCCTTCGGCAAACGCCCATTCATCGGGAGAAACGAAAGCAAGCGTTTTGGCCCGAGACGCCGCATTGTCTTTTTCGGGCTCCAGTTTGGAGAACACCGCAGCAACCCTGGTCGCCGCGTCACGCGCGCTGTCAGGCGCTACATTGCGCGCTGTCAGCCGCTTTTCGATTTGCTCCGCGATCTGCTTCGTTCGCGTACCGCAATGGCCGGCCAATTCCTGCGTGAAGAATGCCGTCTCGCGGACGGCCCGCTTGATCGATTGGGAAGAAAGCCGGAGCCGCGGATGGCCGCCAATCGTCGCTTGCTTTGGGCGACCCTGATCGTCACGGTTGGGATTGGATGCCGGATAAGGGGTCAGAAGATGGTACTGCACGAAAATGGTCATGCGCCGGGCTCCGAAGCGTGTGAAATGAGAAAATGTTCAGGGGTGGAATTCGCAGGCGAGAAATAATCAAAGGCCCATCGGGTGCGGATCTTGTCGCCCGTGTCGGGAACGTCCCAGTAGAGGAGATCCTTGCCGAGAGCTGCGACATCGCATCGGCGCTCCGCCATGGGCAGGGCGCGGCGCAAGGCGACGGTCAGGTCTTCGCCGCGCGCGCGAATCAGGCGTTGAAACCGCAGGGGCGACAACACGGGATCGGCCCCGCCAAGGCGCTGGGCGAGCCGCGCTCCGCCGTCGCGCACCTCGGCCAGAACCTGGACCAGACGCACGAGCCGGTTGGCACCCCCGGCCCGGATTCCGAGTCTTCCGGCAAGGTCGTGAATTTCAGGCTCAAGGAGCGCCTCGATCCCTTCGGATCGCCGCAGCCGTGCCGCCAGCGCCCGGGCGCGCCCGCTTTCGCGGTTGGCGAGATGGCTCTTCCACCACCCCGAAATGATCGCGCCTTTTTCATTCGCCTCGTTCATGCCGGGATACCCTTTTTCTTGCCCTGTTCCGGAACCGGCAAATCCAGCGCCACAAACGCCTCGCGGCCGGGCTTGCCTTTTCCGTCGAACGCAGCCCTCAGCTCTCTGAGCGCATTGATGATCTTGCCCTGATCTCCGACATCCCGATCGGCGAGGCCAGCGATCGCGGCAGCGTCGAAAATACTCAGCGCCACTTTGCGCATGTCATTGAGCCACTGACGCGCGATGCGCTCCCAGTCGGGAGCGTCGCTCTGAAGGTCCGAAAGTCGATCCTCGAAGGCGGATTGCGTGCGGGCGTAGAAATCCTCTTGCAGGGCTTCCCGCGCTTCGCCTTCTGCCCGTGCGGTGGACAGTGCCCCGCGCAGGGCCGCGGCGAATCTGTCCGCCGCTTTGACAAGGCCTGCCATGCGGCCGGCAGCCTCTGACTCCAGCGTGACCAGTGGCACCCGGGAGAACAGAAAATCCAGCGGCTTCATATTGTCCATCGCCCAGCCTGCAATGATGACGTCGGGCCGCCGCCCGCTTCGTCCGCCCCATGCGCGCACAATCTCAGCCCGGCGTGCGAGATCGTCCGCATCCGGGGGCGGGCTCGCATTTATGCCGAGCCAATTGCGATATCCAAAGGTTCCGGCGCGCGGATGCCGCGGAAAGAGCTCGCTTCCCGACGCCACTCGATAATGCGGCGTGAGCGGATGTTCCCAGCCGGCATAATTGGCACCGTAGGGCCGCTGTACCACGCCGGAGATCTGTTCTTCAGCCGCCACCAGACGCAATCGGCGCGGCATGCCAAAAAGCGCCTCGGCCGGATGCGCGTCCTGAGGAAACACTTTTTGGTCCCGTTCGGATGTGCGGCTCGGCCGCATCCACGGCAAGACATCGGGCTGGGCCGATGAACCGTCCGGCGTGTTCGCCCAAATCAGCGGCCAGAGCCCGTCGCGGGGCTCGACAAGGGTGATCAGCGGCCCGCCGCCGCGCATGGACGTACGGTTTCCCTTGCCGCCCGATGGCGCATGGGCTTGAAGCGTAAAGAGCGCCATGGCCGCGAGCGGATAATCAAGCATCGGGTAGCGATCGCACTTGACCATCAAATCAGCGTTGTTGCGTTGAGTCTGTTCACCGGCGCTGTCAATAAATAACATGTCTGGTGTTTTGGGGTCTTTGACGCCAACTTCAAAGGTCTCACAGTCCTGCATGAAGCGCGGCCCATCGCCGAGAAGGTTGAAGGCTCGCGCGAAGTGCGAAAGCCGCTCGCGCAGGCGTTCCGGGTCTGGTGTCTGTCGGTCCTGCCAGTCCTCAACGTCGGATGGCGGGTCGGCGACGAACACAAGCCCGATCAAAAACTCGAGGCACGCAATGTTCAGATCGACCCGCGGCCAATCGGGAAAGGCCAGCGTCGCATCCGCCATCTGCCATGGCGCAATGGTCACACGCGAGCCGTCCTTGCGCCGGACCGGAATCCAGGAATCGTTGATGAGATTGAGGGACATTGTGACCTTCGTCTGCTGCCAGACCTTACGCAACAGTCAGGTTAGGTCGATTCTGTTGTAAATTGTAATCCATTGTTTGCGTGATACCAAAGTCCATCGGTACCTCTTCCTTTATGGTCCACCGGGATAATGGTCCTTGATGTCCGCAGCCAATCCGGAAGGCCTGCGCGAATCGCGTCGATCTCCGGGGCGTTCTGGTCCGGCAGGAGGCCGTGTAACCGGCTGGCGCTCGCCTGCACTTCAGAGAGCTGGCAGGTCTCGACGCTCCATGCGCCGCCCGACCAGGGTACAAGCCGTCCGCCATCACGGCGGGCCAATACAAGCGCGCGGGCGGGCTCCCCGAGGCGTGTCGGGTATTCCGCATCCGGTGCCCCGCTGGCACCTTCGCGATAGCCTTTATCCCAATCGATCAGATTATGTCGGGCGTGGGCCCGCGCGGCACCAGTCTTGGCGTCATGCGTCAACCCGGCGGTCTGAAGAGCTTCGGGCAGGTCGAGTGTCTCTCCGTGGGCGGCCTCGATCAAGGCACGGAGTCCCTGTGGCGCATCGATGGCACCGGTTTTGAACAAGGTCCGGGCAGTACGCCACTGAAGTGGCTGGGGATAAACAAAAGCCCCGCGCCCAAGCGTTGCTTCCAGCCAGCGGTCGGAAATTACATCGTCCGGGCTCGGCGAGAGCACGTGAAGCACCGGCAAGGGGACCGGACGTGTCGCCACAGGCCGCTGGTCCATATGCCGCCATAGCCTTCCCGCCCGCTGGATCAAGGCGGCCATGGGGGCGAGGTCGGAAGCCATCACGTCGAAATCAAGGTCGAGCGAATTTTCCACGACCTGGGTGGCCACCAGAACCCGACCTGGCCGATCAATCCGGGCCTTGCCGAACTGGCAAAGAACATGGGCCTCATGGGTTTTGCGATCACACAGAGCAAAGCGCGCATGCAAGAGATCGGTGGTCACGCCCCGCGCCCGCAATGTCTCCGTCGCCGCGATCGCTTCGTCCACGGCATTGCGTACCCACACGCAAGCTGCGCCTTCGGAAGCAGCTTGCGCGAGATATTCAATCACCGCTTCCGGCGTGTCCGCACGGTGCACAGCGACGGGCCCACGCACCGATTGTCGGGGCGCAATGCGGGGCGATTGTGCGCTGTTCATTGTCAATGCCGGATAGGCCGGATCCCTTCCTGCAATCGACGATCGCCCCGCGCCTTTATCAAAGGCCGCAATCAGCCGCGCGCGCAGATCGAGGGGGATAGTAGCCGACAGCAGGATGGCCGATCCCCCGAGCGAGGCATGCACCTTGAGCAGCATTTGCATGAGCTCGCCCATATAAGGGTCGCCAAGTTCATGGACTTCATCGACGATCAGAATTTTCGAGGAAAGCCCGAACTGGCGAAGCGGGGCGTGCCTCGCCTTTACTACCGCAAGCAGGGCTTGATCCACAGTGCCGACGCCGACATCTGCCAGCAGCGCGCGACGGCGGTGGTCTGAAAGCCATTCGCGCGGACCGGGTTCATCCGGATTGTGCGCATGCGCATCTTTCAGATCGCGGAACAATTCCGAATGCGCCGCCCTTCCATGCGCCAAAGCGAGTGAAGGCGCGCCCTGGTAAAGCTTCCGCAGGATTTGCGCGACGCGCGCGAACATGGAATCAGCCGTGGCCATGGTTGGAAGCGCGATATAGAGGCCCCTCCCTTTGCCAGCCGCCAACAGGCGGTGCGCGAGGATCAGCCCGGCTTCGGTTTTGCCGCTTCCCGTCTCGTCCTCCAGAATAGCCAGCGCTGGCCCGTCGGGAAGGCGAATCCCGGCACATGCCGCCTGCATTGGACGTAATGCAAAGTCGAACAGGGGTTCAGGTCGAATGGCAGGCGTGTCGAGGCCCGCTTCGGTAATTGCGCGAACAGCTCTCTCTCGCGCGCCGGCGAGGTGCTGGTCGATCGACGGGCCCGGAGCCGTGGGCGGAAACCAGGCGACGTTGGAAGCGATCCAATCCGCGGCCGTTGTCAGGCCCGCCAGGCGCCATGACAGGCATTGCGCCTCTGGCATTGTCGTGATGCTCGCGATGGAGGCACGGTCCCAGATATCGAGGAACGCCCGCACAATCGCTTTGGCATCCTCGCATCCTTGCGGCGTCGCTTGGCTCGTCATCCGGTCGAACGCGTCAAAATCCTTGTATGGCGGCCTCCCGTGATGACCTGCTACCGCCGCGTAGAGCGCCTTGCGTCGGGTGTCGCGTCCGCCCAGTCGCGGACCGAGAATATGGTGATCGAACAGATGAAGATACGCTTCCGTCACCTCCCAATGCGTGCCCGCCGATTGGGGTTGCCCTCGCTCCAGCATGTCGCGGAATGGCGCGCCGATCTTGCCGAGATCATGCAGCCCAACCAGCAGGATCATCGCGTCGCGCAACCGGGGCTCCAATTCCTGGGGCCCGATCAGCAATTCCGCTACCGCCGCGACGTCGAGCATGTGGTAGACGGCCGGGTGAGAGATCCCGCCTGAGTATGGCGCGCTCTTTCCTGGCCAGCGGCGAATGATATCTTGCTCGTTCATTCCGCTTTCCCTGTTTCAGACAAGGGGAGCCTGCGGCAATCGCACGCCTTGGGATCCGGAGCATTTTCAAAGAAGTTCGAGCCGGATGATCAAATTGAATCTGCGACCAATCTTTTGCGGGTAGATTGCCCACCTGTGGATCCGGAAATGCGCCCGGTGCATTTCTCACTGAAAGCGCACGGTTTCAACAATGGATCGCGTTATGGGACGGAAACCGGCCTCCACTCCCGGAGCCTCCGCATCCCGGCCCTGGTGGTGGCGCGAACGCCCGCGCATCTCCTGAATCCCATGCACACGCCTGACCCGGTCGGGTCTTGCAGGGCAACGACTTTTTTGTTTTCCGCCGCCTGGAGACAATTTGAGCCTGTTTGACCCGGTCTGATCGCCGGTGCACCCCGTCAACATCAAGCGATGGTGCCCAGAGCCGGAATCGAACCAGCGACACACGGATTTTCAGTCCGTTGCTCTACCAACTGAGCTATCTGGGCTTCGTGCTCGCCTGATTGGGGGTGCAATCTGCGTCAACGCTGTATCGCATCGTCGGACAGTACCGCCCCCGATCCAAGCCAGGACGGCCGTTCTAGCGGTCCCGCCATCCTCGTCAACATTTACGCTGCTAATCGGTAACCGGGTCGGGTCGGCAACCGGTCGACGGATAAGAGAGGAGCCGCGCCGGGCTTCGCCCTTGGTCAGGTCATGGATGCCCGTCGGCAGAAAATTGAGAAGAAGTGCCGGGACCCAGATGCCTGCTCATAACCCCTTCCACCCCCGACAAATGAATCCCCGAACCCGGCCTTGCGCCTGCCGGCGCCGGTCCTGCCATGATCGTCTTGCGGGAAATTGCGTTACCAGAGGGCGCGGCAACGCGAAAGCGACAGGCCAAACGAAAGCAGGCGCGATCGGTATCCTGAAACGCCTGAGGATTTTCCGTGGGGCAATTTCGGCGCGGACATTGAAACCAGTTCCTGAATGACGTCCCTGTTCACGTTCGATCAGGGCCGGAGGAAGGGAGCTGATCCCGGCCAACATCAATTTCCCATTCCGCCCATTCGCCGCCCGGCCCGTAAATGTCGGCGAGCAGATCTGCCCCGATCGCCCCGATCCCGCCGCCCGGACGGTCAGCGATCAGCCGCCCCGCCTTGAGAAACACCAGCCGGCTCGCGAACCGCGCCGCCAGCCGCCAGTCATGGAGCGCGGCGAGCACGAGGGTGCCGCGCGCGGCCTCGGCCTGCAGGATCGCACCCAATTCCCAGGCAAAGCCGGGATCGAGGGCGGCGTTGGGCTCGTCGACCAGCAGCACCGGTGCGCGCGTTGCCAGCGCCCTTGCGAGATGGGCACGCGCGCGCTCCCCGCCCGACAGGCTGTCGAGCCGCCGCGCGCGAAAGCCATCGAGCCCGGTGCGGGCCAGCGCTTCGGCGACCGCCTGATCCGTTTCGGCACCGGGCGGGTGGGCAAAGCGGCCCAGCTTCACCAATTCCCCGACCCGGATCGGGAAGGCCAGCGGCCGTTCCTGTGGCAGCCAGGAAAAAAGCCGCGCCGCCATTGGCCGGCTCAGGCGATGGGTTGAAACGCCGTCCACCGTCACGCTTCCGGCTTGCGGCGGCAATGCGCCGAGCGCGGCACGCAGAATGGTGCTCTTGCCTGCCCCATTGGCCCCGAGCAGCGCCACACATTCGCCCGCGCGCAGACGCAGATCGAGCCCGTCCACCGCCGGTGCGCCGCGGCGATCCCGGCCCGGCGCGAGCCGCGCACCCGCGAAAACCAGCTCATCCATGCCCGGCCCCGCTCCACACATGGCGGCGCGCTTCAATGGCGACGATGGCGACAAACAAGGGCGCGCCGAACAAGGCGGCGGCCACGCCGAGTTTCAGTTCATCGCCAAAGGGCAGGCTGCGCGCCACCAGATCGGCCGCCATGGTCATCGTCCCGCCCAAAAGGGCCGCCGGAAGCAATGCGCGGGCGGGATCGCCCCCGGTCAGCGCACGCGCGAGCCACGGGGCGGCAAGGCCGACAAACCCCACCGCACCCGCCAGCGCCACCGCCCCGCCGGTCAGCAGCCCGGCCCCCAGAATGAGAATGAGCCGCGACCGGCGCACATCCACGCCAAGGCTGAAGGCTGTTTCCGCACCGAGTGCCAGAGCTGAAAGATCCCGCCCCCGCCAGATGAGGCAGGCGGCACCGATCGCCATAAACGGGGCGGAAATCGCCAGATCCTCAAAGGAACGGTTCTCGACCGATCCCATCAGCCAATTAACCAGATTGGCCAGCGAAAACGGGTTCGGCGCGAAATTGAGCATGAGCGCGGTCAATGCTGCCGAGAAACTGGCGAGGCCCGCCCCGGCAAGGACGAGCCCCGCGCCATTCGTCCATGCCCCGGCAAACATGGCAAGGAACAGGATCGCCACAAGCGCGCCGCCCATGGCAAGGCCCGGCAGCAGCAAGGGCGAGGCCGCGATAAGGCCCCAATGCAGCGCGAAGGCTGCAAACAAGGCGGCGGTGGAGGAAATGCCGAGCAAACCCGGCTCGGCCAGCGGATTGCGCAGCAAGCCCTGCAACGCCCCGCCGGCGAGGCCAAGGCTTGCGCCGACCACGAAACCGGCCGCGAGTCGTGGCAGGCGAATTTCGAACAGGATCAGACGATCCGTGGCCGATCCGCCGCCCGCGAGCGCGGCCACGAGATCGCCGGGGCCCATTCCGCCACCCGCGCCGATCGCGACCATGGCAAGCCCAATGCAGAGGATCGCAAGGACGAGGCTCAGCCGCCCGACGGAAACGGGCGATTTCATTTGAGGCCCTGGCGCAGGATGTCCACGGCTTCGGCTGAATGCCAGGCCGGACAGGCCAGCATGGCACCAGGGATTTCTGCGCGCGGGATCCCCGCCAGCAGACGGCGCAACACGGGATGGCGGGTCAGCGACCAGATCTCGCCGCGACTGGCGCGCAGATCGAAAAAGGACAGGATGAAGCCGGCTGGCGGCTGGCGGATCAGGACCTCAGGATCGGCCTGGCCCCAGCCGGGAGCCGCCCGGGAATTGCGGAAGCCGGCCGCACGCAGGATTTCGTCGGGCAAGGTTCCGGGACCAGCCACCGCCCCCCCCGAGGACAGATATAGCGCCGAGGGCTTCCCGCCATCCGGTGCCGCTGCCCTGGCCGGTTTGGCCGGTCCGGGTGTCAGCCGCTTGCGCATGTCCGCGATGCGCTGCGCTCCGCTGGCCTCCCGGCCGAGTGCGGTGGCGACCCGCGCGATATCGGCCTCGATCGTTGTGAAATCCTCGGCAAAGGACAATTGAACGACCCTGATGCCAAGCTGCTCGAGCCGCCGGGTCAGCAAGGGTCCGCCGCCATAAGCGCGCACCACGAGATCCGCCTTGAGGGCGACGATCCGCTCAAGATCAGGGCGGATCTGCTTGATGCCCACCGCCTGTGCCCGCAGAAACGAAAAATCCTTGTGCGCATCGCGTGAGAGCGCCGCGATCTGCCCGCGCCTGGCCAGCCTCAGCACATATTGATCGGCGCAAAAATCCACCGACACGACGCGGATCGGGGCCGGGACGGGAATGGAGTCCGGGACGGGAATGGGGATCTGACCTGCCTGGTTTCGCCCCGCGGCTGTCGCATGAAATGGCAGGCCGAGAGCGATCATGGCGATCGCCAGCGCCCGGAAAAGGCGGGCCCGGACCGTCATTCGCCGCCTGCCACGTCGAGCGGCGGCAGATTGTGACCGAGCAGACGGAGAATTTCCGCCGCGCATTCCACGACATGGGTGCCGGGCCCGAAGATCGCCGAAATCCCCGCCCGGGTGAGGCCGTCATAATCCTGCGCGGGAATGACACCGCCCACAATGACCCTGATATCGGCGCGCCCGGCTTCGCGCAGATGGCCGATCAGCTCGGGCACCAGACTCATATGCCCCCCCGCCAGCGACGACGCCCCGATGACATCGGCTTCGCCGGCAATGGCTGCAGCCGCGGCTTCCGCGGGGGTCTGGAACAGCGGGCCCATGGTGATCCCGAAGCCCATATCGGTGAAGGCGGAGGCGATGATCTTTGCCCCGCGATCATGGCCGTCCTGACCGAGTTTTGCGATATAGACACGCGGCGCCCGCCCTTTGCTTCTGGTCAGGGCCTCCACGCCGCGGATCACGCGCTGAAAGCCCGGATCCCCGGCCAGCGCCGCGCCATAGATCCCCTCGACCATATGGATCGTCGCTGAGTGGCGGCCGAACACATCCTCCATGGCCTGCGAAATCTCGCCGAGCGTGCAGCGCGCCCGGGCGCAGGGAATGGCCGCGGCGAGCAGATTGTCGTTCGCCTGCGCCGCGGCCCGCAGCCCGGCAAGGGCGGCCTGCGCCTGCGCTTCGTCCCGCGCCGTGCGGATCGCGGCGAGCCGCGCAATCTGGGCCACGCGCACGGCGCGATTGTCGACCTCGCGAATTTCGAGCGCATCCTCGGCGGGCAATTGATATTTATTGACCCCGACCACTACATCCTCGCTCTTGTCGACCCGGGCCTGACGGGCGGCGGCGGCTTCCTCGATCAGCAATTTCGGGAGCCCTTTGGCGACGGCTTTGGTCATCCCGCCAAGCGCGTCCATTTCGGCGATCAGCGCGCGGGCCTTGTCGGCCAGCGCCGCGGTCAGGGCCTCGACATAATAGGATCCACCCAGCGGATCGACCACCCGCGTGATGCCGCTTTCCTCGGCGAGCACCAATTGGGTGTTGCGTGCGATGCGCGCCGAAAATTCGCCGGGCAGCGCCACGGCCTCGTCAAGCGCATTGGTGTGCAGGCTCTGGGTTCCGCCCAACACCGCGGCCATGGCCTCGATCGTCGTGCGGATTACATTGTTATACGGATCTTTTTCGGTGAGACTGACACCCGAAGTCTGACAATGGACGCGCAGCATCTGCGAGCCCGGCTTCTGTGCACCGAAATCGCGCATGATCTCGGCCCAGATCTGGCGCCCGGCGCGCATCTTGGCGATTTCCATGAAGAAATTCATGCCGATGCCCCAGAAGAAGCTGAGGCGACCGGCAAAGGAATCCACGTCGAGTCCGCGCGCCAGCGCTGCACGCACATATTCCTTGCCATCGGCAAGTGTGAAGGCGAGCTCCTGCACCGCATTGGCGCCGGCCTCGTGCATGTGATAGCCGGAAATCGACACCGAATTGAATTTCGGCATGAATTTCGCCGTATATTCGATGATATCGGCCACGATGCGCATGGATGGATCCGGTGGATAGATATAGGTGTTGCGGACCATGAATTCCTTGAGAATATCGTTCTGGATGGTCCCGGAGAGCTGTTGGGGCGGGACACCCGCTTCCTCGGCCGCGACGATGTAAAAGGCCATCACCGGGATGACGGCACCATTCATGGTCATGGACACCGACATCCGGTCGAGCGGGATGTCCGAAAACAGGATCTTCATGTCCTCGAGGGAATCGATCGCCACCCCCGCTTTGCCGACATCGCCCGCCACACGGGGATGGTCCGAATCATAGCCGCGATGGGTGGCCAGATCGAAGGCCACCGAAAGCCCCATCTGACCCGCTGCAAGATTGCGGCGATAAAAGGCATTGCTTTCCCCGGCCGTGGAAAAGCCGGCATATTGGCGCAGGGTCCATGGCCGGTTGGCATACATGGTGGCACGCACGCCGCGGGTGAACGGAAACAGGCCGGGGGCGGTTTCGGCGATCCCCGCGACATCGGCAGAATTGTACAGCGCCTTGATGGCGATCCCTTCGGGAGAGGTCCAGTCGAGGCTTTCAGGAGCAGCGCCGCCGAGTTCGGCCGCCGCGCGAACCGCCCAGATCCGGCGCAATTCTGCTTCTTCGTCTGACATGAAGCCCTCCCGGCGGATATGGAACCGCATGACGCCGCGTGCTTTCGATTAGCACCGATGCGGCATCGACAATGAAATCTGGCTCGATTTCCCTGGAAATAACGGGCAAAGGGCCGCAGATGCAAATTGAAAGTGCCGCGATCGACCTTGCGCCTTCAATTTTCCATGAATTGCGTCGCCCTTTCGGCGCGCGCGTGCCGGTTGCCCATTCGCCATGAACGTCATTTCCGACCCCGATGCGAATTCCGCCACCGCCCGCCTGACCCATCTGGCGCGGCTCGAGGCTGAATCCATTCACATCCTGCGCGAAATCGTGGCTGAAACCGAAAAGCCGGTCATGCTCTACAGCGTGGGCAAGGATTCGGCGGTGATGCTGCATCTGGCCCGCAAGGCATTTTACCCGGCCACCCCGCCCTTTCCCTTGCTGCATGTCGACACCACCTGGAAATTCAGGGCGATGTACGAATTGCGCGATCGCGCAGCGCGCGCAGCGGGCATGGAATTGCTGGTCCATCGCAATCCGGATGCCTTGCGTGATGGTATCAATCCCTTCGATCATGGCGGCCTGCATACCGATCTGTGGAAGACGGAGGGGCTGAAACAGGCGCTCGATCTCCATGGCTTCGATGCCGCTTTTGGTGGCGCGCGCCGCGACGAGGAAAAATCCCGCGCCAAGGAAAGGATCTTTTCCTTCCGCAGCGCCGCCCATCGCTGGGATCCCAAACAGCAAAGACCGGAATTATGGTCGCTCTATAATGCGCGCAAGGCCAAGGGCGAGAGCATCCGGGTGTTTCCCCTGTCGAACTGGACGGAACTCGATGTCTGGCAATATATTCTGGCTGAAGGGATCGAGATCGTTCCGCTTTATTTCGCCGCCCTTCGCCCCACAATTATTCGCGACGGCCTGATGCTCATGGTCGATGACGCGCGCTTCAAATTCCGTCCGGGGGAGGAAGTGGTCGAGCGCTCGATCCGTTTCCGAACCCTTGGCTGCTATCCGCTGACCGGGGCGGTGGAAAGCCGGGCCGATACCCTGCCGGCCATCATCCAGGAAATGCTGCTGACCACGACCTCCGAACGCCAGGGCCGGGCCATCGACCACGACCAGAGCGCCAGCATGGAGAAGAAGAAGCAGGAGGGCTATTTCTGATGCCGGCCGATTCCCTTGCCAAAGCGGGTGCCACTCCTTCCGCCCCTCCCGCGGGCAATGCCTACCGCCCCCATGACCTGATCGGGACGGATATCGACCTCTATCTGCGCCAGCAGCAGAGCAAATCGCTGTTGCGCTTCATCACCTGCGGGTCGGTGGATGACGGGAAATCCACCCTGATCGGGCGGCTGCTCTATGATTCGAAAATGATTTTCGAAGACCAGCTCGCCGCCCTCGAAGCCGATTCGAAGCGCCATGGCACACAGGGCCAGGGGATCGATTTCGCCTTGCTGGTCGATGGTCTCGCCGCCGAGCGCGAACAGGGCATCACCATCGATGTCGCCTATCGCTTCTTTTCCACCGACAAGCGCAAACTCATCGTCGCCGATACGCCGGGCCACGAACAATATACCCGCAACATGGTGACCGGGGCCTCGACCGCCGATCTCGCCGTCATCCTGATCGATGCGCGCAAGGGGGTGCTGACCCAGACCCGTCGCCATTCCTTCCTCGTCCATTTGCTGGGCATCCGCCATATCGTGCTGGCGATCAACAAGATGGATCTTGTGGGCTTTGACGAGGCCCGGTTCGAGGCGATCCTCGCCGATTACCGGGCATTCGCGACGGAAATCGGGATCACCCATTTCACCGCTATTCCGGTGTCGGGGCTCGGGGGCGACAATATCGCCAGCCAGAGCGCGCGGATGGACTGGTATCGGGGGCCGAGCCTGATCCATCATCTCGAAACCGTCCCCGTCGATGCCGACGCCCTGGCGCGCCAGCCCTTCCGCATGCCGGTGCAATGGGTCAACCGTCCCCATTCCGATTTCCGCGGCTTTGCAGGGCAGATCGCCCAGGGCGAAGTGAGGCCGGGTGATGAAATGCGGCTGGTCCCCTCGGGCCGGACTTCGCGCGTCCGTCGGATCGTCACCATGGATGGCGATCTGCCGCTGGCGCAGGCCGGCCAATCGGTGACGCTGTGCCTCGCGGACGAGGTCGATTGCGCGCGCGGGGAATGGCTGACCAGTGCTGATGCGCCCGCTGAAGCCGCCGACCAGTTCGAGGCGAGCCTCGTCTGGATGGCCGGTGAATCACTGGTTCCGGGCCGTGCCTATTGGCTGAAACTGGGAACGCGAACCATCGCCGCCCGGATTGCCGCCCCGAAATATGAGATCGACGTCAACACCCTCACCCATGCCGCCGCGCGCACGCTCGCGCTCAATTCGATCGGGGTGGTCGAGATCACCACCGAAGCGCCGATCCCGTTCGAGGCCTATGCGCAGAACCGGGCGCTGGGCGGGTTCGTGCTGATCGACCGGATCACCAATGCGACGCTGGCAGCCGGCATGATCCATTTCGCCTTGCGTCGGGCGAGCAATGTTCACTGGCAGGCCATCGAAATCAGCCGCGAGGCCCATGCCGCCCAGAAGGGCCAGTCTCCGCGCCTTTTGTGGTTCACCGGCCTGTCGGGGTCGGGAAAATCCACCATCGCCAATCTGGTGGAGAAGAAACTCCACGCTTTGGGCCGGCACAGTTTCCTGCTCGATGGCGACAATATCCGCCACGGGCTCAACAAGGATCTGGGCTTTACCGAAGCCGACCGCATCGAAAATATCCGCCGCATCGGCGAAGTGGCGCGGCTGATGACCGATGCCGGGCTCATCGTGCTCACCGCCTTCATCTCGCCCTTCCGCGCCGAGCGCGACATGATCCGCGAACGCATGCCGGCCGGTGAATTCGTGGAGATTTTTGTCGATACCCCGCTTGAAGTGGCCGAAAGCCGGGACGTGAAGGGCCTCTATAAAAAGGCGCGCGCCGGGGCGCTGCGCAATTTCACCGGCATTGACAGCCCCTATGAACCGCCTCTGTGCCCCGAAATCCGCATCGATACCATGGCGATGACGCCGGAAACAGCGGCGCAAATCATCGTCGATTATCTGGCGGCAGGCCAGAGCTTGTTCGAATGAAATCGAGCCGGGCCCCCCTTGGGCAGAACCGGGGCACGGAATTCACTCCCGGATACGCTGGTGCCAATCCCTGAGCACGCTGCCCAATGTCTCGGCCAACGGGATGCGGGGCCGCCAGCCCAGACGCTGTGCGGTAAAAGACGGGTCGCCCGAAATTCTCGGAAACTCAACCGGCCGCACCCGCGCGGGATCGATGCGAATTTCGATGTTCCTGTCCGACATCGCGACCAATGCGTCAAGAATGGCACGAATCCGAACGGGCGCACCCGTGGCGAGATTGAAGGCCGAATCCTCGCCCGCTGGCCTTTCCGAGAGAACAGCCTCGACATAAGCGCGCGCCACATCGCGCCCGTCCAGAAAGTCGCGCTCGACATCGAGATTGCCGACATCGATGACCGGTGCCTGCAATCCCCTGTCGATGCGGGCAATTTGGCTGGCAAAGGCCGGCACGACAAATTTTGTCGTTTGCCCGGGTCCGGAATGGTTGAAGGGACGAAAGCGGAAGATATTGGCCCCCGCGCGCGATTTTTGCCCGAGGTAAAGATCGGATGCCGCCTTGGTGGCCGCATAATCATTCATCGGCATCAGGGCAATATCCTCGCGCACCGGGTCTGGTGAGCCCCTGAACGACGCGCCATAGGCCTCCGAACTTCCCGAGAAGACGATCGGTACATCTGGAACGAGCTCGATCGCCGCATCCACGACATTTCGGACACCGCCGAAATTGACGGCCCAGGCGGCTTCCGGGTTTTCCCGGGCCAATGCCGGTTCGGAAATCGCTGCGAGGTGAATGATTCCGGTCGGCCGAACCGACTCGATCACGGCACGGGTCCGCGCGCGATCGGTCACATCAATCGGCACGCTGTTCGGATTTTCTGGGGCAGAGCGATCATCCCCATGCACGCCTTCAAAGATCTCCCCGGGCTCGACACCTGCTTCCGCCAGCGCGCGGAACACGAGGCGACCGACAAAGCCCCTCGCTCCGGTAACAAGGATGCGGCGCGAAGCGGATCCCGCGGGATCGCGAATGGTCATCTGCGTTCTGACCGGGTAGTAAGCCGCGCGAGATCGGCATCAACCATTTCCATGATCATTTCCTCAAGCGTCGTGGTGGCCTCCCAGCCCAGTTTCGCCTTCGCCTTCGCGCAATTGCCCAGCAGCACATCGACTTCCGCCGGACGAAACAAAGCGGGGTCAATCACCAGGAAGCGCTCCATATCGAGCCCTGCATGGGCAAAGGCAATCCGGCACATGTCGCGCACGGTCGTGGTGCGACCGGTCGCGATGACATAATCGTCGGGAACTTCCTGCTGCAGCATCAGCCACATTGCGCCAACATAATCCTTGGCATGGCCCCAGTCGCGCTTTGCGTCGATATTGCCAAGGCGCAATTCGCTGGCGAGCCCCAGCTTGATACGCGCCACCGCATCGGTGACCTTTCGTGTCACGAATTCGATCCCGCGGAGCGGGGATTCATGGTTGAACAAGATGCCGCTCGACGCATGCAAACCGAAACTTTCGCGATAGTTTACCGTGATCCAGTGACCATACAGCTTGGCGACCGCATAAGGCGACCGTGGATAGAATGGCGTGGTTTCACTCTGTTCAGGTTGCTGGATGAGGCCATACATTTCGGACGAAGACGCCTGATAGAAGCGGGCACCTGGCTGCTCGATCCGGAGGGCCTCAAGCATATTAACGACGCCGATCGCCGTCACCTGACCGGTCAGCAAGGGCTGCTGCCAGGACGATTTCACAAATGACTGGGCACCGAGATTATACACTTCGTCGGGACGCACATCCTTGATCGACCGGATGAGGCCGGCAAGATCCGTGAGGTCGCCGTCCAGCATGGCAACGTCGTGCTCGATCCCGAGCCAGCGCAAGCGGAGATCATTGATCTCGGCGGTGCTCGAGCGCCGGACGATCCCCGAGACCTCATAGCCCTTTTCAAGCAGCAAGCGGGCAAGATACGCCCCGTCCTGTCCGGTAATCCCGGTAATCAACGCCCTTTTTGCGATCGCCATGAAGCCCCCTGTCGTTTGTACGGCCCTCCTATGGGTGGATAGTGTCCGATGTCAATAAAACACCGCCGATCCCGACCATCGCGACCTTTGGCAGGCCTTTCGTCCCGGCCTTTCGTCCCGGCCTTTCGTCCCGGCCTTTCGTCCCGGTCTTTCGTCCCGGTCTTTCGTCCCCGTCTTTCGTCCCCGTCTTTCGTCAGGGTCTTTCGGCAGGCAGCGCGCAGGCTTCGGCAAAGGCCAGGAAGACATGATACAAGGTCGAGGCCGGAATCGATGTGGCACATGCCTGCCCATTGGCATCGAAGGCATCGATCCAGGTGCCTGCGGGGATCGGAAATCCCGACCGGGGTGAAAGATAGCGATCGAGCAACAGGGCGCCGGATTGTTCGATCATTGCCCGTCCGCGCTCAAAATCATCGGGCTTCCCGTCCGGCCGGCCGGCGAAGCGGCACAGGGCAATGCCGGCCTTCATGCGTTCAGTATTCGGCCAGGTGCGGCTGCCACCATCAACAATCTCGCCGTCATCGCGCACGACATTGCGCACTGCGCCGGAAACCGGGCATCGGCCCAGTTGCTCGGCGGTTTCGATCAGTGCCCGGGCTGCGCGGGACCGATCACCCCCCAGAACATGATCGCAGCGTTCGAGGATCCATGCCCATTCAAATTGATGCCCGGGCTCGACCAGCCGGCCATCAGGACCCGGCGCGGGATTCCAGTCGGTATCGAAATATTCGCACAGGGTACCCGTGACGGGCTGGAAAAACCGTTGCTCGAACATGCCCAATACGGATGCAGCGATGTCGGCATAGCGCTTTCCGAGCCCGGCTTCGCAGGCAATGAGACAGGCTTCGAGCAAATGCATATAGGGGTTCTGGAGCCGCCATTGCCCTTTGGGCAGCGGCGGGATCTCCCCGTTCGCGCGCGTTTCGAACCGGGTTTCGATGGACTCAAGACACAGCTGTGCCCGGTCTGCCCATTTGGCCTGCCCGCTCGCCTTGTAGGCCCAGGCGAAGCCGAACAGGCAAAAGGCGTGATCGTAGAGATCGGGTGTCGGATCGAGTATCCGGCCTTCGCGGGTTGTCCGGCGCACAAAGGATCGCCCGGTCCATGCCTGCTCCATCAGCCAGGACCCGGCAGTGTCCACCACGCGAGAACCCTCGGACCAGCCGAGAAGCGCTGCATGTGAAAACACATATATTTGTCGCCCGGCCACGCGGGTCCGTTTGAACTCCCGCGCGGCATCGCGCCCATCAAGCGCAAGTTCCTCCACTACGCCGCCGAATTCGGCATCAGGGGCACTGCGTGCCCAGAAGGGAAGGGCCTCGTCGAACATCCATGAATGGAAGCGATTGCGGGGCTCAGCAGCGGGCATTCAGGCTTCTCCCGGGCTCAAGGAAGCATTCCTGTCGGAAATGTCACGAAACCGGATGCGCGACGTTGCCGGCAACAAAAATCCTGTCTATCAGCAAAGTCGACCGCGCGGCGGGACATGCGGCGGGACATGGAGAAGCCGAGCGATGCTCGCAAGTCAAGCAATGATTCGGCCCGTCATCCTGTCCGGCGGGGCGGGCACGCGCCTCTGGCCGCTTTCGACCGCCCGATCCCCAAAACAGTTTCACGCATTGGGTTCTGCAATCCCGATGCTCGCCGAAACCGCTTTGCGGGTTCAGGATACAGGATTTAGTTCCCCGGTCGTGCTGGGAAATGTCCGGCATGGTGGACGGATCGTCGATTGCCTTGCTGCGCATGGTGTCACGCCCGATTGCATCATCCTCGAACCAGAGCCCCGCAATACGGCACCAGCGATTGCGGTTGCGGCGCTGGCGGCGCGCGATCCGGACGAAATTCTCGCAGTACTCCCTGCCGATCACCTGATCCCGGGCGCGGACGCGTTGCGCGCCGTCCTCATCCGCGCCGCGATCGCCGCCCGGGCAGAGCGCATTGTCACGCTTGGCCTGAAACCCACCGGACCCGAGACCGGTTTCGGCTATATCCGCGCCGGCGAGGCTTTCGGGGACGGTGTGCACAGGGTCGAGGCCTTTGTCGAAAAGCCCGATCAGGAGCGCGCGAATCACTATGTCGCTTCCGGCGATTATTTCTGGAATGCCGGAATTTTCGTTTTCCGAGCCGGAACCATGATTGAAGCGTTTGCCAGATTGCGACCCCAGACGCTCGATGCAGCGCGCGAATCGCTCGCACGCGCCCGGACGGCGCAGAATGTGGTCAGCCTTGATGCGGAAGCCTTTGCACGCACCCATGCACAATCGATCGATTATGAAATCATGGAGCGCATTTCCAATGCAGCGGTCGTGCCCGTGGCATTGGACTGGTCGGATATCGGCTCCTGGGCGGCGCTGTGGGACGCCAGCCCAAAGGACAATTCCGGCAATGCCGGCGGCGGCACGGGCGAGGCGGTGTTCATCGATGTGCGCGACAGTCTCATCCACTCGACCGGCCCGGCTGTGGCCCTGGTCGGGGTCGAGGGACTTGCTGTCATCGCCACACCTGAAGGAATCATTGTCATCCCGAAATCCAGAGCCCAGGAAGTCAAGGCCGTGGTCGAGGAATGGAAACGGCGCGGCCGAAGCGACCTTGTCTGATCTCGCTTTGCCCTTTTCGGCATGGCCAAGGAAGAATCCGGGAAATTGCGATGGTGGCCAATATTTTCATTCTCACCGGTGCCGGGATTTCCGCCGCTTCCGGCGTACCCACATTCCGCGGTGCCGACGGGTTATGGGAAGGGCATCACATCGAGGATGTGGCCTCACCCGAGGGCTTTGCCCGCGACCCTGTGCTCGTCCATGAATTCTACAACCAGCGGCGTGCCGCGCTTTCGCGTGTCAACCCCAATCGGGCGCATGCGGCCCTCGTTACCCTTGAACGCGCCGTCATCGCCCATGGCGGCGATTTCACGCTGGTCACCCAGAATGTCGACGATCTCCATCAGCGCGCGGGTTCGGAGCGCCTTTTCCCGATGCATGGCCAATTGACGCGCGCCCGATGCACGGCGTGCGGCTGGGCCGGTGACGCCCCGCCATTGCTTTCTTCCGCCCATTCCTGTCCAGCCTGCGCCCGCAAGGGAGACGTGCGGCCCGACATCATATGGTTCGGGGAAATGCCGTATTTCATGGAGGAAATCGAGGAAAGACTCGCCAATGCCGATCTCTTCGCCGCAATCGGCACCAGCGGCCATGTCTATCCGGCCGCGGGATTTGTCCGGGAAGCGCGGCGGGCGGGTGCCGTGACCATCGAACTCAATCTCGAGCCTTCGGCCATTCGGGGACAGTTTGACCATGCGATCGAGGGCAATGCTGATGAAACCGTGCCGATCTGGGTCGATGGCGTGCTCGGCCAATTGCATGGCGATCGCTGATCGTGGGGCATCAACCGATGACCGGGAGCGCTTCACCGATTGCCCCGGAAAGGCGATTGCAGGCGAAAGCATCGAGGCCATGTTTCAGTATTGCGCTCTTTATGCTCGCACA
Organism: Hyphomonadaceae bacterium; assembly: GCA_021731815.1. Lineage (GTDB taxonomy): Bacteria > Pseudomonadota > Alphaproteobacteria > Caulobacterales > Aquidulcibacteraceae > JAKFWO01. The sequence continues at coordinate 25,865 of JAKFWO010000046.1, forward strand.
GGAATTTGACTGAGCCGAAGCACCTTGTTGAAATTCCTGCCCGGCGCGCGCTCGCCACCAGCGAACACGCATCTTGCACTCATGGCCGGCCAAATTTTTCCGGGGATTTAACAGCCGGGTCCAGTAGCCCCGATCTTGCCACCCGGGTAAGGAGTGCATTCACATGACTGCGTTGATTTGGTTTCCATGACCCAAGCGGAAGGCACTGCCTCCTCCAGCCGACCCAGCCCCGGGAACGTCGCCGTTCAGGCCTGGAATCGCGATGGCGGAAAGCGCGAGCCCGGCGGTGACCTGCGCATCCTGGCGCGGTTGTGGCCTTATGTGTGGCGTCGCCCGGTCGATCTCGCAGCGGCGATGTTTTTTCTGCTGCTGTCAGCGACGGCGACCCTGTCGATCACCGGTGGCGCGCGTGCTCTGGTCGATCATGGCTTCTATTCGGAAAATTCCGAAGGGCTCGATCGCTATTTCCTGCTTCTGGCCGCCATTGCCGGCGTGATGGCAGTGGCATCGGCATGTCGCTTCTATTTCGTGACCAAAATCGGAGAGCGCGTGGTCGCGGATCTGCGCAAGGATGTCTATGCGCATCTGCTCGGCCTGTCGGCCTCGTGGTTCGCGCAGGTCCGCGTGGGTGAGGCCATTTCACGCCTGACCACGGACGCTGCACTCATCGAGACATTGGTCGGATCCTCGGCATCGATCGCGCTGCGCAATGTCATCACGACGCTCGCGGCGCTCGTCTTGCTGGCGGTGATTTCGCCATTGCTGACCGGATTGCTGTTGCTCATGATCCCGGCGATTCTCGTACCTTTGTTCGCACTGGGCGGGCGGGTAAGGCGGCTCTCGACCCTTGCCCAGGACCGTGTGGCGGATGCCGCCGCGAGTGCTGCCGAAGCGATCGAGGCGCGCGAAATCGTTCAGGCTTTTGGCCGCGAGGATTTCGCCATCGCGCGGTTTTCGGGTGCCGTTGATGCGGCCTTCGCGGCCGCAAAAAAGCGGATCCGGGCGCGCTCTTTCATGACCGCATTGCTGATTTCGCTGATTTTCTCTGGCGTTGCGGGGGTGTTGTGGCTTGGTGCCCGGCAGGTCGTTGACGGCGCGATGAGCCACGGCGCGCTCGCCCAATTCGTGTTTCTGGCGATCCTCGCTGCGAGCGGGACGGCAGCCCTCACCGAAGTATGGGGCGATGTGCAACGCGCGGCGGGAGCAGCGCGGCGCCTTGTCGAGATCCTCGATGCCGAACCTGCGATCCGGGCCCCGGCCAATCCGCAAAGCCTTCCTGATTTATCCCGGTCCGGCGGCCCGTCCGGGGAAATCAGCTTTGAAAATGTCCATTTTGCCTATCCCGCGCTGGAATACGCCAATGAGACGGGGGCGGAAGCCGCCCCGATGGCCACCCGAATGGCTGCGTTGCGCGGCGTGAGTTTCCGCATCAGACCCGGCGAGACGGTGGCGATTGTCGGGCCCTCGGGGGCGGGAAAATCGACTTTGTTCAAGCTGCTTCTACGTTTTTACGATTGCGATTCCGGCGGGATACAGCTCGATGGCGTGGATGCCCGGGCCGCCGATCCGCGGGAATGGCGCCGACGCTTTGCCTATGTCAGCCAGGATTCCGCTCTGTTTTCGGGTTCGGCCTTCGACAATATCGGGTTCGGCCGGGCCGGGGCCGGGGAGGATGCGATCCGCAGCGCCGCCGCCCGGGCCGAGGCTCTCGGCTTTGTCGAAGCCCGCGACGGCGGCCTCCATGCCCCGCTTGGCGACCGGGCACGCGCGCTGTCGGGTGGAGAGCGCCAGCGCCTCGTCATCGCGCGCGCCCTGGTGCGCGAGGCCCCCATCCTGCTGCTCGACGAGGCGACCTCGGCGCTCGATGCCCATAACGAGCATCTGGTGCAAAAGGCGCTTTCGGAAGCGATGGACGGACGAACCACTTTGGTGATCGCCCACCGGCTTGCCACCGTGTTGCGCGCCGACCGGATCCTTGTCATGGAACATGGGCGGATCGTGGAAGAGGGGCGACATGCCGAGCTCGTGGCGTGCGACGGGCTCTATGCACGGTTGGCGTCGCTGCAATTTTCGGCGGAATGAGGTCGCGTCGTGAAGCGGCACTTGCACGCGGATCAAAGCCCGGCCACAAGGGAATCGCGCTGATCTGTCCCGGCTTCCGGGTTTCCCTGCCGTTTCTCGCCCTGTTTTTCATATATGTCCCTCATTCCTGGCCACGCTGCATCCAATGCCGGCCTTGCCCAAACGGGAAGGCCGCGTTCCGTCGTGATCCTCGGCGCGGGTCAGGCGGGGGGCGAAGCCGCGTTCCGGCTGCGGGCCAATGGCTTTTCCGGCGCGATCACGCTGCTGGGCGAGGAGCCCTTCCTGCCCTATCAGCGCCCGCCTCTGTCCAAGGCCCATCTGCTGGGCGACATGGCGGTTGAAGCATTGTTTCTGCGCGAAAGCTCCGCCTTCGAGGCGGCGGACATCATGGTCCACACCGGAGCCCGGGCGGAAGCCATCGATCGCGCGGCCCGCGAAATCCGGCTCAGCACTGGCGAGCGGCTGGGCTATGACCGCCTGATCCTCGCCGCGGGTTCGTCCGCCCGCCGTCCGGGCTTTGCGCGCGGCGAGCTGCAAGGGCTGCATGTGCTGCGCTCGATCGCCGATGTCGCCCGGTTGCGTCCGGAAATGCGTGCAGGCGCGCGTCTTGCCGTGATCGGGGCGGGCTATATCGGGCTCGAAGTCGCAGCGATTGCGCGCAAACTGGGCCTTGCCGTTACCGTGTTCGAGGCCGCCGACCGGCCTCTGGCGCGCGTCGCCCATCCCATGACGGCCCGCTTCTTCCGCGACCTGCACGAGACACATGGCGTGCGGTTCGAATTCAGCGCAGCGATCGCCGGGATCGAGGGAAATACGCGCGTGACGGGGCTGCGCCGGGCCGATGGCAGCGTGTTTGCGTGCGATCTGGCACTTTTGGGCATTGGCGGAATTCCCGAATCGGGTCTCGCCGAAGCGGCCGGGCTGGCCTGCGACAATGGCATCGTCGTTGATGATTCCATGCGGAGCACCGATCCGGCCATTTTCGCGATCGGTGATTGCTGCCGGCGTCCGATTCCGCTCTATGACAGGCGGATGGAGCGACTGGAATCTGTCCATAATGCGCTGGAATCAGCGCGCATCGCAGCGTTTGTGATCGCGCATGAGGCCGATCCCGAGACGCCGCACAAGGCACCCATGCTGGAAGCGCCGTGGTTCTGGTCGGATCAATATGACGTGAAATTGCAGATAGTCGGGCTGTCGGCCGGGCATGACCAGATCGTGCTGCGCGGCGAAGGGCCCTGTTTCACACTGTTTTATCTGATGTCAGGCCGGGTTTTGGCGGCCGATTGCATCAATATGCCGGGCGATTTTCCGGGGGCTCGAAAGCTTGTGCAAGAGCGCCTGAGGGTTGCGCCGGAAATTCTGCGCGATACATCGCTCCCGATGAAGGAAATTCTCCGCCTTGCGGCGGCACCCGTCGCGCAATCGCAGTAACGAGGTCTCAATGCCGAAAGTCACCTATATCGAGCACAATGGCAAGGAACATGTGGTGGATGCCACTTTGGGCGCGAGCGTCATGGACGCAGCGGTCAAGCACAACATCCCCGGCATCGACGCCGATTGCGGCGGGGCCTGCGCCTGCGCCACCTGCCATGTCTATGTGGATGAAGCCTGGCTCGGCCAATTGGACAAGGCCGGGGCCATGGAACAATCCATGCTCGATTTCGCCAATGAGGTCGAAACCAATTCCCGGCTGTCGTGCCAGATCAAGCTCACGGCGGCACTGGACGGCCTTGTCGTGCGTATGCCCGCAAGCCAGCATTAACCCGGCAAGTGAAATTCGTCTGATCTGACGTCGTATCCGATCCATCAGGCGCAGCTTGATCGGGGCGGATCTGCTCAGGATTTGGCTCGAGCATTTTCAAGGAAATCCGCGCCGGATGTCTGAATTGAAAATGCCCGGATTCAATGATCTGGAGCGCGTTCAGTCGAAAACCGGATTCCACGTTTTCTGAACGCACTCTAGAATGTCGCCGAAATCCAGTCCCAGGTGGCCGAGAACCGGTTCGGTCCGGAAGCCTCGCTACGCTCGCGCCGCCGCGTGAGGTCGGGTAGCGCACCCGCCTGCCAGGCCAGCGCGCCGACCAGGCCCGAAAGGCCGTGGTGAAGCCTCTGCCCGTCCGGCGCGAGCGCCAGGGGTGGCGCAATACGCACCGCCATTCCCAAAATGGCCTGCGCATGTTCACGAATGCCGGGGAGATTCGCGCCGCCGCCGGTCAGGGCGGCGATCGGAAGCCAGGCGTCCCCCCCGCGGGCGGGGGTCAGGCGATCGCGGGCGATTTCCAGTATTTCCTCGATCCTCGCAGCGGCGGCCCGATTGGCAATGCCGCGCACGATCTCGCCGCCGCCCAGCCGGCCATCGGCATTGACCCGCGCGATCCGGATCGTCGAAGGATCAGTACAGGCAGCTTCGGAAACATCGATCTGGCGCAATTTCACCCGCTCGGCGGAAGCGAAATTCCCGCCCCACAAGGCCGCAAGATCAGCTGTGACATGCGCGCCGCCCAGCCCGAAACTGTCGAGGAACACAAGCTGACCGCGCTCGAAGACCGCAAGCCGGGTCTGGAGCGCGCCGATATCGATCACGATCGCACCTTGCCGGCGCTCGGCGTCGGACAAGACTCCCAGCGCCGGGGCAAGGCCCGCGGCGATTGTTGCATCGGGCATGATTCCGGCGCGCCCGAGCGATTCCTCTCGCGCCGTCAGATCATTTTCGTCGGCGCAGATCAGGCGCACACTGGCCTGCAAATGCGAACCCCGATGTCCGCGGGGATCCGGCAGAAGCGCGCCCTTGTCGACCCGATAACCATGGGCAAAGGCATGCAGGACCCGCGTTTCCGGTGGAACCTCGCGTGCAGCCGCGAGCGCCCGGGCCGCGGCGGCGGCAGTGACCAGACCATCCGGCAGGTCGGCCCCGGCTTCTCCGGTCTGAAGAATGCTTCGCCCAAGCGTGCCGGTGACGACGAAGGGCGGCCATGCCTCCTCGTCGGCCAATCGGTCGCCATCAGGCCGATCCGCCAGTGCGAGCCGCAAGGCCCGCGCCATTTCTTGCAGGTCGTCGGGCATGTCGGGCGATCGCAATTGCCGTTTCTGCTCCCGCAGGGCGATCAATTTGATCCCCTCCTGTGCCGAAGCGATGCCAAGGGCCACAGCGATGCGCGAGGTGCCAATATCGATCGCTCCCAGAAGGGGCGCGGCGGGCCGTGCCCCCGGCCAGGGCAGGGCGAAAGACCAGCGGGACCAGGGCAGGGCCGCGCGCTTCATTTCAGGCACCACCCTTGTCATCGTCGGCGGTCGCGGCGAGGACCGGTGCATCGGGGTTATTCGGCAGGGCTGTGCGCTCGTCTGCCTGTTCTGCCGTTCGGGCATCCGGCCGGGATGGCAGGACATAGGCCTTGTCGGGGCTGCGCAGGTCGATCCGCCGAAAGCCGAGGCCAAGGACGGGCGTTTTTGCGTGGAAGGATTCAAATTTGGCGAGTGCCGAAGTAAAGTCGCGCTCGGGGAGTTCGACCCAGGTTCCATCGTTCAGGACCAGCCGCCAGCGGCGGCGGCCAATATATTCGGCGCGCGAGAACTCCCGGCGCAGAACACTGTTGCCGCTCAGGAATTCGGCCAATTGCCCTGCGGCATCCTCGGCACCTGCCCCGAGGATCAGCGGCAGGGTCCGGCGGTCTTCCGGTTCAGCGATCCGCAGGGGGCGGCCATCCGGCGCGATCACCCATTCCGCCGGCCGTGCGCCATGTGGCATGCCGATCAATCGGGCAAAGGCCCGGCGGGATTTCACGTGAATCTCGATCCGGTCCGGCCACAGCCGGTAAACCGCCGCGTCGGCGACAAAGGGTTGCGCCAGCGCGCGCGCGCGCAGGGTTTTGGGGTCGGCGCGATAGATTGGTTCGCCGTCTTCAAAAAGGAGGGCACCCCGCAAGAGGGCCTCTTCCTCGACATCGAGGCCTTTGATTTCGATCTGCGGGACGCCGAAGCCCGAGCCAATTGCAAAGCGGTCAAAGCCGTTGTTTGCGGCGCGCAATGTGTCATTGAGCGAACCGCCGAGCCAGGCCGCGGCGAGGATGAAGGCTCCTCCGGCAAGAACAAAGGCCGCCAATTGGGTCGAAAGCTGCGAGGGCCGGCGCTGTGCCCGCCGCCCCGATGCCGGGGCGAGCGCGCCGAGCTTCATGCCGGTTGCTGGCCGGCGTGCGGATCTGGCAGGGGCGCGGGATTTCACCGGGGGCATGAGGCATCCTCGATCATCCACTCGACCAGGGCCTGCATATCCATTCCGATATGAGCCGCCTGTTCGGGAACGAGGCTGGTGGGCGTCATCCCCGGCTGGGTATTGATTTCGAGAATGATCAGGCGTCCGGTGTCCGGATCAAAGCGGAAATCCGAGCGGCTGACGCCGCGACAGCCAATCGCGCGATGGGCCGACAAGGCATATTCCAGCGCGCGGTCGGCGAGATCCGAAGGAATGGGCGCAGGCAGGATGTGGCTCGACCCACCGGTCGCATATTTGGCGTCGAAATCATAGAATTCGCGCCCGGTCAGGATTTCGGTCACGGCAAGCGCGCGGTCGCCCATGACCGCCACGGTAAATTCGCGCCCCGGAATGAATTCCTCGACCATCAATTGGTCGCCCCATTCCCAATCCGGTGCATTGAGCGCCGCCGGCGGGCGATTGTCACCGGCCCGCACCATAAAAATCCCGACGCTCGAGCCTTCATAGATCGGCTTGACGACGTAAGGGGGAGGCAGCAAATGCTCCGAGGCGCAGGCGCGGCGATCGGCGACGACATGATCGGCCACCGGCAGGCCGCAATCGCGGAAAACGGCCTTGGCCCTGGCCTTGTCGAGCGCCAGCGCCGAGGCCAGCACACCCGAATGCGTGTAGGGAATGCCGAGCAATTCCAGCACGGCCTGAATGCGGCCATCTTCGCCCCAGGGGCCGTGCAAGGCGTTCAGGGCGATATCGGGCCGTGCGTCGCGCAATTGCAGCCAGATATCCGGCGTCGCGTCGATTTCGATGACCTCGTGACCGAGCGCGCGCGCGGCATCCGCACAGGCGCGGCCGGAGGCGAGGGACACGGATCGTTCCGAGCTCCATCCGCCCATCAATATTGCAACGCGTTTTGCCATTCTCTCCCGATCCTCACAGCGCTTGCGCGCATTCAACCCCAACATGTTTAACGGGTATTTGCTGCACGCAGGAATATTTCATTGCCGTTGACGGCCGGCGTGCCCTTTGCGCGTGTCGAAACGATCGGTTAGGCTGTTGGGGACAAGTGATTCAGCTGGTCCGGGGTTTTTCTTGACACGATGGATTGCCGGCATCGCGGCGGCTTTTGCAGCCTTCGGACCGAATGCGCAGGCCGCTGAGGTCAAATTGGGCCTGTTCAAGCATGATGTGGTGTTTCTGGGCGAGGGTCTGGGCCTTGGCGCGGGCGGGCGGGAACAGGG
>JAKFWO010000014.1 GCA_021731815.1 Hyphomonadaceae bacterium
ACATCCACTTCAGCAAATCCGGCACGGGCCTGAATGAAATTGAAGCGCAGCTCCGGTTTCTTGCCCATCAGGGCTTCGACCAACGCCTCGGCCCCGTCGAAATTTCCCTCCGGCAGGGCGACCCGGCCAAGGCTGCGGGTCGCGGGATCCATCGTCGTTTCCTTGAGCTGGGCCGGCATCATTTCGCCGAGCCCCTTGAAGCGGCTGATCTCGACCTTCTTGCCGGCGAATTGCCCGGCCAGCAGGCGGTCGCGCATGGCCTCGTCCATGGCATAGACGGATTTGCCGCCCGCGCTGATCCGGAACAAGGGCGGCCGCGCCAGAAATAATTGTCCCGCCTTGACGAGGCCCGGCATCTGCCGGAAGAAAAACGTGATGAGCAAGGATGCGATATGCGCGCCGTCGACATCGGCATCGGTCATGATCACCACGCGTTCATAGCGCAGATTTTCCAGCCGGAAGGATTTCCCGAGCCCGCAGCCCAAAGCGAGCGACAGATCGGCAATTTCCTGATTGGCGAGCATTTTTTCGTCGGTGGCCGAGGCCACATTCAACACCTTGCCGCGCAGGGGCAGGATCGCCTGGGTCTCGCGATTGCGCGCCTGTTTGGCCGATCCACCCGCCGAATCACCCTCCACAATGAATAATTCGGTGCCGGACGCTGCCTGGCGTGCGCAATCGGTGAGCTTTCCAGGCAGCCGCGTCTTGCGCGCAGGTGCAGCGCGGGCGATTTCGCGGTCCTTCTGGCGCTTCAGGCGCTCTTCGGCCCGTGTCAGCGCCCAATCCAGCAATTTGTTGGCCTCGGCGGGGGCAGCCGCCAGCCAATGATCAAATGCATCGCGCACCACGCTTTCCACCAGTTTCAGCGCTTCGGGCGAGGACAGGCGCTCCTTGGTCTGGCCCTGGAATTCGGGGTCGCGAATAAATAGCGAGACCAGCGCCCCGGCCTCGCCCAGCACGTCCTCGGCCGTCAGCAGCGCACCAATTTTCTTGTCGCGCGCCAGTTCAGCATAGGCCCTCAGCCCCTTGGACAAAGCCAGCCGCAGCCCCTGTTCATGCGCGCCGCCCTGGGGCGTCGGGATCGCATTGCAATAGGAACGGACAAAGCCATCGGCTTCGGGTCCGTGGCCGATCCGGAAGCCGTCCCGCCCCCAGGCCACCGCCCATTCCACCGATCCCTGCTCCCCGCGCGCGACCTTTCCCGCAAACATATCGCTGGTCACTGTTACCCGACCCTCGATCAGGCTTTTGAGATAATCGGTGAGCCCGTTGGGATATTGCAGAACCACGTCGCCCGGAATGTCGCTGCGCTCGCCGCGCCATTCGGGCGCGCATTTCCAGTGGATCTGCACGCCGCGATGCAGATAGGCCTTGGAGCGCGCCATCCGGAACAGCAGATCGGCGCGCAAATCGGCACCCTGGCCGAAAATCTCCGGATCGGGCTTGAAGCGCACAAGGGTGCCGCGGCGATTGGGTGCCGCCCCGAGATGCCGCAATTCCGTCACGACCCGGCCGCGCGAAAAACTCTGGCCATATAATTGCCTGCCGCGCGCGACCTCGACCTCGACCAGTTCCGAAAGGGCATTGACAACGGCCGCACCCACGCCATGCAGGCCACCGGAGGTCTGATAAAGTTTATTGGAAAACTTTCCCCCCGAATGAAGGACCGTGAACACCACTTCGAGTGCGCTTTTGTCGGGAAATCTGGGATGGCGCTCTACCGGAATGCCGCGGCCATTATCCGTGACGGTGACAAAGCCATCGGCCGCGAACAGGATTTCGATGCGATCGGCATGGCCGGCCACCGCTTCGTCCATGGCATTGTCGAGCACTTCGGAAAACAGATGATGGCGCGCCCGTTCATCCGTGCCGCCAATATACATGCCCGGGTGACGGCGAACGGCCTCGAGCCCCTCGAGGACCTCAATGGCGCTCGCACCATATTCCTCCGCCGCTGCGGGCATGGGTTGTGCGGCTTTTCCGGTGACCATTGCAACGCTCCCCAAAGCGGCGATCCATCGAAATCAGGGCTCGCCGAATCGTTCCTATACCACGAATTGCAGTCTGTCCCCGAGCAAGTCGAAAAGGGGTTAATGAATCCCTGATGCGCAATGTCGAGCGCCTGCCGGCCTGCTCCACCGGAGGGTTTTGGTTAGAGCGCGTTCAAAAAAAGTGGAATCCGGTTTTTCGCCTGAACGCGCTCCAAATCATTGAATCCGGGCATTTTCAATTCAGACATCCGGCTCGGGATTCTTCGAAAATGCTCTGGATGGTTGTCCCCGATTATTGGCCCTTGCCACCGCTTCGGCCAGGCGGCGTCGCGCGTTCGGTTTCGGCAATCAGTGCCTTGAGCCGCGCGCGCGCGGGCTCGTTTTCCGGGATCGTGGTCAGCAGCCGTCGCCAATCAGCGAGCGCCGCCGTTATATCCCCCTTTGCGTGCGCGGCCCCCCCCCGGAAGAACAGCACGAACCCATCTCCGGGCGCGCGCTTGTCCAGCTCGCCAAGCGCGCGCAGAAATTCCGGCGCGGTCGGAAACGCCCCCGCGCCGGCTTCGGCCACGAACAGGCCCGCATAATTGCGCCAGTCTTCGACATCACCGGGGATCTGCGAAAACAGGGTGACAAAGGCCGCACGCGCTTCATCGAACCGGCCGAGCACCATTTGCGCGCGCGCCAGGCGGCGCAGGCCTTCGATATCCCCCGGATTGTCCTTGAGACGGGCGGCAAGCCCATCGACCATGGCGCGGATTTGGGCGTCGCGTTCGGCCGGCGGCAATGCAGCCAGCGCCGCAGGATCGGCGGCAGAACTCTCTTGCGCGGATTCACGGAAAGCAGCCGGCGCGCCCACCTGCCAATAGAGCGCCGCAGCCCCGAGCGGTGCGAGTCCGAGATAGAGAAGTGCCGCAAAGCGGGTGGCACGGGAAACCGTCGCTTCCGGCTCACGATCAAGCCTGTGCAATGCCGCGCGCTTGATTTCAGCACGCGCGGCATCGGCCTCTTCATCATCGAGAATGGCCCCGGCCTGCGCCATGTCGATCTCCGCCAGCCTGTCACGCAGGCCCGCCGCCAGTTCATTGGCGCTTTCCGGCCGGGGACGCCGAAAGGCCGGGCGCGCCAGCACGAACAACAGCAATGCAAGCGCAAGACCCGAGAAAAGGAGGAACAGGACCATGATTATCCGCGATCCGGCCGGGTTTCGGGGTCGGGTTTGCCTGATTCCAGCAGGTTTCTCACCCGTGCTTCGTCTTCGGGCGGGAGAGATGCAGTCTGTCGGGCCTCGCTTGCGGTTCCGACCTTTCTGCCGCGAATGACCCCCAGCACCCACAACCCGCCGCCCGCGAGCACCAGCAGGGGTGCCCCCCACAGCAGAAAAGTTGCCGCCCCGAAACGCGGCCGCAGCAAAACATAATCGCCATAGCGCGCGACCAGAAATTCCTTCACCTCGCGGTCGCTGTCGCCGGATTTGAGTCGCTCTCGCACGAGAATACGCAAATCGCGGGCCAGCGGCGCGTCGGAATCATCGATGCTCTGGTTCTGGCACACCACGCAGCGCAGATCGCGGGACAGGTCGCGCGCCCGGGCCTCGAGCTGCGGGTCGGCGAGGACTTCATCCGGCTCCACGGCGCGCGCGGGCAAAGCATACAACGCCAGCGCCAATAATGCCAACGCAATCCTTCCTGGCGCCAGCCCCCGCATTGCGCGCGAATGCCGTTCAGCGGACATCGGTCGCCCCCTGCGTTGTGTCAGCGGCGGCTTCCGCCCGCAATTGCCGCAGCAGCGGTTCGATCTCACCGGCCCAGATGGCGGGTCCGATCGGGCCGATGATCTTGTGCCGGACCCGGCCCCGCGCATCCACCACAAAGGTTTCCGGTGCTCCGGTCACGCCGAGATCGATCGCCGCACGCCCGGAAGGATCATCGCCGATCCGCGTAAAAGGATCGCCATGACGGGCGAGCCATTTTTCGCCGGCACCGGGCGCATCCTTCCAGTCGACCCCCATGATCGGGACCTCGCTTACGCGCGCCAGCTCCATCAGAAACGGGTGCTCCACAACGCAGGCCGTGCACCAGGAACCCCAGATATTGAGCAATTTCGGACCGCCGTGAAAATCCGCGGACCGAAGCCCTGTGGTTCGCCCCGCGATCGGCGGCAGGTCGAAGTCCGGCAAGGGCCGGTCGATCAGGGTCGAGGGCAGTTTCGCCGGATCCCGGGTCAGGCCCAGGGCGAAATAGCCCAGGGCGATCACGAACAGAGCAAGCGGTACAAGGAAAACCAGTCGCTTCATTGGAATTCTGGATCCCTCATCCCTGTTCGGCCGGGGCGGGAGAAGCGGGCATTCCCGCGGCCTTCATGGCCTGCGCGGGCCGCCGCGCCTGGCGCCGCAGCCCCGGAATCCCTCCGAGCCCCACGAGCCCTCCCAAACCCATGATCGCCGCCCCGGCCCACATCAGACCCGCCAGCGGATAGACATGGGCGCGCACCACATAACCCTGCTCAGGATGACGCTCGCCAAGGGTCAGATAGAGATCCCCCGACACCCGCGACCAGATCCCGGCCTCGGTCGTCTGCATGCCGCGGACCGGATAAAAGCGGCGCTCGGCGCGCAAATCACGCAGAAAGCGCCCGCCGGAGGAAATCGCGAACACAGCCGTTTCGGTATCGTAATTCGGGCCCTTGCCGGGGCGAACCTCTTTCAGCAGCACCTCATAGGCCCCGACTTTCAGGCCGGCACCCGGCTGGACATAGCGGATGGATTCCAGCGGAAAGGCCCCCGCCCCCAACACGCCGAACGCCGCCAGCGCCAGACCGAGATGGGCGAGGCTCATCGACCAGAAGCGGGCGGGTGCCGCCGTGATCCGCGCGACCGCACCAGCCCGCCATGGCCGGATACGGCGCAGGAATTCCGTCAGCGTCGAAAGCCCGGCAAAGGCGGCCAGGCCGCCACCGATCACCGCTCCCGCCTTCTGCCAATAAAGCGCGAGCGCGATAAGGGTAAAGCCGAGGCTCACAATTCCCGCGATCCGCAGCCGCGCGAGGCTGGCTGTCGCATCGCCCTTCTTCCACGCCAATGCCGAACCCGGACCGATCACCAACAGGATCAGGCCCATGAATGGAAGAAAAGCGAGGTTGAAAAAAGGTGCGCCGACGGAAATCCGCGTACCCGCAGCGATCTCGGCGAACAGAGGGTAAAAGGTCCCGATAAACACCACCGCGCATCCGCCCACCAGAAACAGATTATTGAGCAGGATGGCGCTCTCGCGCGATACCGGCGCGAGGCGCGACGCACTGCGCAGGCCGGGGGCCCTTATGGCAAAGAGGGTGAGCGAGCCCCCGATGACAATGGCGAGAATGAGCAGAATATAGATTCCGCGGGCGGGATCGACCGCAAAGGCATGGACCGAGGTCAGAATTCCCGATCGCACCAGAAAGGTGCCGATCAGGCTGAGCGAAAATGTCAATATGGCCAGAAACAGCGCCCAGCCGGGGAAAACGCCCCGGGTTTCGAGCGCCCGCAGGCTGTGCAGCAGTGCCGTCCCCGCAAGCCAGGGCATGAAGGAGGCATTTTCCACCGGATCCCAGGCCCAGAAACCGCCCCAGCCCAGCTCATAATAGGCCCACCAGGCACCAAGCGCGATGCCGATGGTGAGAAACGCCCAGGCGGCCAGCGCGAATGGTCGCACGGCGCGCGCCCAGGCGGCATCGACGCGGCCATGGATCAGCCCCGCAATGGCAAAGGCGAAGGGTGCGGAAAAGCCGACATAGCCGAGATAGAGAAAGGGCGGATGGATCGCGAGGCCGGGATCCTGCAACAGCGGATTGAGGTCGCGCCCGTCCGGCGGGGCCGGAAACACCCGTGCAAACGGGTTCGAGGTCAGGAGGATGAACGCCAGAAAGCCGGCGCCGATCAGCCCCTGGATCGCCAGCGCCGTCCGGGCGAGGCCGTCTTCCTTCCCGGCCTGCATGGCGATGAGGCCCCCGAAACAGGTGAGGATCAGCGTCCATAACAGGATCGAGCCCTCGTGATTGCCCCATACGCCGCTGAGCTTGTAGATGAAGGGTTTGGCGGAATGGGAATTCTCCACCACATTGAGCACGCTGAAATCGGAGATGGCGTGAACAAAGGTGAGGGCCGCGAAAGCCCCAGCCGTGAAGGCCAGCGACGCGAAGGCAGCCGGACGCGCCGCCTGTGCCATGCCGCGATCCCCCCGGAGACCCGCCCAGAGCGGGAACACGCCCTGATAGAGCGCGGCGATCAGCGCAAGGATCAGCGCCATCTGCCCGAGTTCCGCGACCATTGGCTGTCTTCTCCGGCTGGGTGGCGGCGATGGTTGCACCCCGTTTTTCGGGCCGGTCCCGCGGGTGCCTGAATGGATTCATGCCCGACGAAAAAAGCCTGACATGTTCCAACAGGTCGAACTGGATCCGTCAAATTTTTGAGTGCGAAGAAAAAGTTTGACCGGAAAAATTCGACCGAAAGAGCGCCCTGACGCGGGGAGTCAAGGACGCGCCAAAGGCGCGCCGCGAAGCGGCAAATCCTTCACTCCCTGCGTCAGCGCGCGAGAATGTTTCCATGAGAACAATGGATTGCTCCGTCCGTCGAGCAATATGCCATTCATCAGACCAGGTGTCGCATCGCGGACGAAGTGAGGCGCAATCGCAATTCGGGCATGGGGGCACCCCTCGCACGGCATGGGTCTCGTACCGCATGGGTTCAGCGCAAATTCCCTTCAGCCGCACGCGCGGATACGCTAACAGGAACCCGCCTCGCGCCATGAACGCCGCGGCGGGACATGGAATTCTGACACGGATAAATCTGACATGGACAAATATGCGCCCTTTGTCTGGGCGGCTTACGGAATTTCGGCGGCCGGGCTCGTTGGGGTGACGACGCTTATCGTCATGGAGAGGGCACGGCTCGCGGCAAAACTGCGCCGGCTCGAGGCCAAAGCCGACGCGCCGGACGCGTCCGCGGACAGTTCAGGGCCAGATCGAAATCGAACCGATGCCAGAGTGAAATCGGCCAGAGTGAAATCGGCCAGACCGAAATCCAACCGATGAATGCGCCGGCCCGTGATCTGGTGGTGAAGGGCCTGCGCCTGTCGCGCGGCGGCTTTCCGCTGTTTGCTGGCCTCGATCTTTCCATTCGGCGCGGCGAGATCGTGCTGCTGACCGGGGCGAACGGAGCGGGGAAAACCAGCCTTCTGCGCGCGCTGGCGGGATTATTGCCCGTCGATGCCGGCGAGATCCAGGTCGGCGGGCGCGGGCAGGCCGAAGCCCGCAGCCAGATGGTGTTTCTCGGTCATCTGGATGGCGTGAAACCCAATATGAGCCTGCGTGAAAATCTGCGCTTCTGGACCGATATCCATGCCGTGCCACCGGAATCGGGTCTTGAGGCGGCGGAATTGCTGGGCATCGCCGGCCTGCTCGACCGCGCGGCCGCCACCCTGTCGGCCGGGCAGCGCCGGCGGCTGGGCTTCTGCCGCGTGGTGGTGTCGCGACGCCCGATCTGGCTGCTGGACGAACCCTCGGCCTCGCTCGACGCCGAATCGGTGGCGCGCATGTGCGGGCTCATCCGCGCCCATGTGGCAAAGGGAGAGGCTGGCGGCACCGCCCTCATCGCCACCCATGATGATTTGCCCCTTCCGGAGGCGCGGATTTTACGGCTCGCGCCGATGGCTGCCCGGCAATGAAGCGCTTTTCTGCGATCATCATGCGCGATCTGAGGCTCGCATTTCGCGCCGGAGGCGGCACATGGCCGTCGCTGGTGTTTTTCGCGCTGATCATCCTCGATTTTGCTTTGGCGATCGGGCCCGATATCCGCCTGTTGTCGCGCATCGGTGCCCCTTTGCTGTGGGGGAGCGCCTTGTTCGGCGTGCTGGTGTCGATCGACCGGATCTTTCAGGCGGATCTCGAGGACGGGTCCCTGGAAATCCTGATCGCCACCAGCGAATTTCTGGCGCTGACCGTGCTCGCCAAAGCCATCGCCCATTGGCTGAGCGTCGGGCTTCCGCTGACACTGGCGGCCGGCGCGCTTGGCCTTCTGGTCGGGCTCGAAGGGGCGGCGTTCGGGCCGCTGGTTGTTTCGCTGGCGATCGGCACGCCGGCCCTGTCGCTGGTGGCGGTATTGGGCGCGGCGGTCACGGCCAGCCTGAAACGCGCCGGCGTGCTGGCCTCGCTGCTCGTGGCCCCCTTTTACACGCCGGTGGTCATTTTCGGGGCGCAAATCGCCAATTCCGGGCCCGGTTCAGGAGATACCTCTCTGCCGGCCCTGCTCATTCTCGCCGCCTTCACGCTGTTCATGCTGATCATTGTACCCATTGCTGCCGCTTTTGCCTTGCGCTTTGGTCAAAATTGAGCACACAAAGAGAACACCATGTTCGACCTCGCCAATCCCGAAAAGTTTTTTGCCCTGTCGCGCCGGCTCATTCCGGTGATGGCGGCGCTGGCCGTCATCCTGTTTGCGGCCGGGCTGTGGTATGGGCTGGTCGCATCGCCCGCCGATTATCAGCAGGGCGATTCCGTACGGATCATGTATGTCCATGTGCCGGCCGCCTGGATGGCGCTGTTTTGCTATACGATGATGGCCGTTTCTTCGGCGGCGGGCTTCATCTGGAAACATCCGCTGGCCGACATTTCCGCCAAAGCCGCCGCACCGGTCGGGCTCGTCTTTACGGGACTGGCGCTCGGCACCGGAATGATCTGGGGCAAGCCGATCTGGAACACCTGGTGGGCGTGGGATGCGCGGCTGACCTCCGTCCTCGTCCTGTTTTTCCTCTATGCCGGCTATTTGGCCCTGTGGGAGGCGATCGAGGACAAGGCCCGTGCGGCAAAGCTCTGCGCCATCATGTGTATCATTGGCTTCATCAATGTCCCGATCATAAAATTTTCGGTCGATTGGTGGTATAGTCTGCACCAGCCGGCGAGCGTGTTTCGTGCTGGCGGCCCCTCGATCGACCCTTCGATGCTCACCCCCTTGTTTCTGATGGCACTGGCCTATCAATTCCTGTTCTTTGCCCTGTTGCTCATTGCCATCCGCAATGAATGGATGCGCCGGCGCATCGCCCGGCTGGAGCGCCTCGAAATGCGCGTGATGTCGGAACTTGTGGCCCCATGACCCGCCAGATGACCCGCCAGCAAACCCGCGCCGCGCTGATCGCCGCAGTGCTCGGGGTGGCAGCGCTCGCCACCGGCCTGGTGTTGACCGCACTCGGCAATTCGGTCGCCTATTTTTATACTCCCTCACAATTGGTCGCATTGGCGGCCCCACCCAAAAACATTATCCGCCTCGGCGGGCTGGTGGCTGCGGGCTCCGTCGCCTTCCGGTCGGGAGAGCGCTCGATTGTCGATTTCGTGGTCGAGGACGGGCGCGCGACGACCAAAGTGTCGTTTGAAGGCGTGCTGCCCGATCTGTTTCGCGAGGGCCAGGGGGTGGTCGTGCAGGGCCGGGTGGAACCCGACGGGCGACTTTCGGCGCTCGAGGTCCTCGCCAAACATGACGAAACCTATATGCCGCGCGAAGTCGCCGAAGCCCTGAAGGAACAGGGCGTGTGGCGGGAGCCATCCCCAAAACCCTGATTCCCGAAACCCTGATTCCCAAAACCCTGACCCACGCGTTTTGAACGCTCGCAAGGGACCTGTGAAGAATTTTACGCTCCCGTGCTGCCAGGGTTGGAATTTGGCAACCTTTCATTCACCATGATGCCCGGAGTGCCGGTGTGATTCGGCCGGCGGCTTCCGTATTTCCCACGGAGCCCGGAATTCAGGCGGCGACATCATGGCGATCATCGACCCATTGAATTTAATCGTGCTGTCCGGCGCGGTGGGGCTTGGCGTTGCTGGCATGACCTGGGCGCTGCGGATCTCGGATGGCGAGCGCGGCATCGTGCGGCGCAATCGCGAACGGATTACGGTCCTTGAAGAGCGCCTCGCCCGCGCCGATTCAGTGTTCAGCGCCCATCCGGGCGTGATCCTGGTCTGGGAGGACGAGCCCGCAGGCACAGACAAATCCCCCTGGGGCGAACCGCGGGTTCATGGCGGGCCGCTGGCATTGGCCGCAATGCTGCGCTTTGGGGAATCGAGCGGCCGGAGCGATGCCGGCGCACGGATCCTCGATGGTCTCGCCGATCTCGAGGCGCGCGACGCGGCCGGCGAAGCCACAACCCTGCGCGCAAGGCTGAAGGATCTGCGCGAGAACGGGACCGCTTTTTCCCTGACCCTGATCGGACCCAATGGGCGTTTCATCGAGGCCGATGGTCGCACGGCGGGCTTGCGGGCTGTGGTCTGGCTGAGCGATTCGACCATCAAGGGGCTCGATGATGGCGGCGCACGCGGGCGGCTCGAGGAAGCACGTCAGGTCGTCGCTCGCGACCCGGCCGCTTTTCTCGACATGCTCGGCCGCGCGCCCTTCCCGGCATGGCGGATCTCGGGCGCGTCCAAATTGCAATGGGCAAACAATGCCTATCTCAAGGCGGTCGAGGCCAAATCGCTGGACCAGGCGATCAACCGCCAGATCCAGCTTGATCCTCAAAGCCTGACCCAGGCGGAAAAAGTGCTCGAACTCGGGCAGGAAGTCCTGGACGAGCGCCATGTCGCGATTGGTGGCGATTTGCGCGCCCTGAAAATCGTCATGTTCCCGCTGTCGGGCGGCGTCGGGGCGATGGCATTCGACTTCACCGAGGAAGAAAATATCCGCAAGGAGCGCGATCGCCATGCCCGCGCCCATGACCAGACCCTTGACCATGTCACCGACGGGGTGGCGATTTTTGGCCCCGACAAACGTCTGAAATTCTTCAATAAAGCATTCGCTTCGATCTGGGAACTGGATGGGGTCTGGCTCGCTTCCTGCCCAAGCCATGGCGAATGGCTGGATCATTTGCGCGAACACCGGAAATTGCCGACCCGGCCCGATTATGCCGGCTGGCGCGCACGCGAGCTTGCCCATTATCAGGAAATCGCTGAAACACCGGACGAAGACTGGACGATGCAAGGCGGGCGCACGATCCGGGTGGGTCGCCAGCGCCATCCGGAGGGGGGCCTGCTGCTGCTGTTCCGGGACATGACCCAGGAATTGTCGCTGCGCACCAAATTCAATGCCCTGATCGACGTACAGCGCGCCACGCTCGACAAATTGCACGATGCGGTCGCCGTGTTTGGCAGCGACGGACGCTTGCAGCTTTCCAACGCGGCCTTCCAGAAAATGTGGGATCTGTCGCCGGAATTTCTGATCGCCAAACCCGATTTCGATGCGGTGACGGATGAATGCCGCAAATTCTTCCACGACCAGGCGGTGTGGAGCGTCATCAAGGGGCGGGTGACCAATCCCTCCCCCGAAGCGCGGGCCGAGTTCAAGGGCGTGATGCCGCTGCCCAAGGACAAGCGGATATTGAGCTATCTCACCCAGCCGCTGCCCAATGGGGCGACCTTGATCGCCTTTGCCGACATCACCGACAGCCGGCGGGTGGAGGCGGCCCTGCATGACCGCGCCGAGGCCTTTGCCGCCGCCGACCGGCTGAAGACCGAGTTCATCAAGAATGTGTCCTATCAATTGCGCAACCCCTTGTCGGCCATGACGGGATATGCAGAATTGCTGGAGGCACAATATTCCGGCCCGCTCAATGAAAAGCAGTCGGAATATGTGGGGGCGATTCTCGCTGGCGGCACCGATCTTGCCAAGCTCGTCCAAAACATTCTGGATCTCGCCATGATCGACGCCGGACGTCTCGAACTGAACCTGTCCGATGTCCATCTCGACGAGGCGGTGCGGGACGCCATCGCCTTGTCGCAGACCAAGGCCCGCGACACGGAAGTCGCGATCGATATCCGGATCGATCCCAATGCCGCGGTCATTCGGGCGGATGGGGAGCGGATTCGCCAGATCCTGTTCAACCTGATTTCAAACTCGCTGCGCTTTACGGGCCCCAAAGACCGCATCATTGTCGGCGCGGAATCGACCGGCGGCTCCATCCGTCTGTGGGTCGAGGATACGGGCCCGGGTCTCGATGCCGAGCGCCAGGCCGCCGCCTTTGATGCCTTCGAATCGGGCGACCAGAAGCGCGGGGCGGGGCTGGGTCTCGCTCTGGTCAATTCCTTCGTGGAATTGCATGGCGGCTGGACACGGATCTATTCCGAGCCGGGAAAAGGCATGACGGTGGAATGCTATCTGCCGGCCGAGCCCGCCGCTCTGGCCCCCGAACCCGACCTCGATTATCTCGATATCTGAGGCGCGACCGAGGGAACCCGGGTCATTCCGCGGCGGCGGGCGTGTGAATCGCTGGCCCCGATACTGCCGGTTCCGCAAACAGGGGATGGGGGCGTGCGCCCTCGCGATGCAGCGCCTGAAACATCGGGTGAAAAGTCGGTCGCTTCACATAGCGCCCCGCACCACGCACGGCCCGCAGCTCCCCGCGTGCATAGACGATCTTGCCTGCCGACAGGGTAAAAGCCGGCAATCCCGTCACCCTTTTGCCTTCGAAAATATTGAAATCCACGTTCTGGTGATGGGTTTTCGCCGAAATCACTTTCGTCGCCGCCGGATCCCAGAGCACGAGATCGGCATCCGCGCCCGCCATGATCGCGCCCTTGCGGGGATAGAGATTGAAAATCTTCGCACTATTGGTCGAGGTCACGGCCACGAATTCCTGCGGCGTCAGGCGGCCGGCACCTACGCCTTCGGTCCACAACACGGCCATCCGGTCCTCGATCCCGGCCGTGCCATTGGGAATGCGGGTGAAATCCTCGCGCCCCATCATTTTCTGCTCGATGCGAAAACAGCAATGATCGGTGGCGGTGGTCTGCAAATCGCCCGACATCAGGCCCCGCCACAGGGCATCCTGATGGGCTTTGGGACGGAAGGGCGGGCTCATGACATGGCTCGCCGCGAAGGCCCAGTCGGGATCCCGATAGACACTGTCATCTACCAGCAAATGGCCGGCCAGCACTTCGCCGAACACACGCTGGCCACGCCGGCGGGCGGCGGCAATATGCGACAAGGCCTGCTCGGTCGAGACATGGACGAGATAGACCGGCGCCCCCAGCAATTCGGCAAAGGCGATGACGCGATGGGCGGCCTCGCCCTCTACTTCGGCGGGGCGCGACAACGGATGGGATTCCGGCCCCATCATCCCCCGCGCCACCAATTCGTTCTGGAGCTGATAGACCAGCTCGCCATTCTCGGCATGTACCGTGACAATGGCCCCCAATTCCCGCGCGCGGCGGAAGGAATGGAACAGGATTTCGTCCGTGGCCATGATCGCGTTTTTATAGGCCATGAAATGCTTGAAGGAATTCACTCCTTCCTCGCGCGCCAGCACGCCCATGTCGTGATGGACGCTGTCGTCCCACCAGGTGATGGCAACATGGAAGGAATAATCACCGGCCGCCTTCCGGGCCCAGCCGCGCCAGGCCCGCCAGGCCTCCATCAATGGCTGGCCGGGATCAGGAATGACGAAATCGAGGATCATCGTCGTGCCGCCGGCAAAACCCGCTGCGGTCCCGGTGAAAAAATCCTCGGAAGCCACCGTGCCCATAAAGGGCAGTTCCATATGGGTATGGGGGTCGATCCCGCCCGGCATGGCGATCAGGCCGGCGGCATCGAGGATTTCGGTCCCCGTCGGGGCTTCGAGCCCGGGGCCGATTGCTGCGATCCGCCCGTCACCGGCGCACAGAATATCGCCTTTCAGGGTGAAATCGGCCGTGACGATTTCGGCACCCCTGATGAGAAGGCTTCCCGATTGGGTCCCCGAAAGGTTTCCGGAAAGGCTCCCTGACTGGATCATGAAATGGCTCCTGAAGATTGGGCGCGGCGCGGAGGCGAGAACAGCCCGTGCAGCGCAAGATAGCTCGCACCGCCAATGACAAAACCGACAAACCACGCATAAGAATACAGCTGATCGAAAATCACCGGAACGGAATCCAGCAGTCCGGCCGCATGGAGAAAGCCCGGCAGATTGGGCGCGATCCCGGCGATCAGCGCCAGCATCCCGGCCGGATTCCAGCCCCGGATGCCGGAATAGCCCCCCTTGCGCCGGTAGAGATCGGCGATGTCGAGCCGCATGCGCCGCAGAATGAAATAATCGGCGATGAGAATTCCCGCGATCGGTCCCAGCAGCGCCGAATACCCAACGAGCCAGGTGAAGAGATAGGTGCCTGCGCTTTCCAGCAATTTCCATGGAAACATGGCAATGCCGAGCCCCGCCGTGAGATAGCCGCCGGCGCGAAAGGAAATCCGCCGCGGGGCCAGATTGGAGAAGCCGAAGGCCGGTGCCACCACATTGGCCGCGAGATTGGTGGTCAGCGTCGCCACCGCCAGCGCCGCCAGCGCCAGAACCACCGCAACGCCGCCCATTTTCCCGGCCAGCACCACCGGATCCCAGATCGCCTCGCCGAAAATCACGACACTGGCCGATGTGGTGACGATCCCGACCAGCGCAAAGGCCGCCATGGGCAGCGGCAGGCCGAGCGCCTGACCGATCATCTGATCCTTCTGGCTTCGGGCATAGCGGGTGAAATCGGGGATATTGAGCGCCATGGTCGCCCAGAACCCGACCATGGCGGTGAGGCTCGACACAAAGACCGGCCAGAACTGGCCCGCTTTGGCCCCACCCGGCGCGAAAGCCGAAGGCTGCGCCATCATCGGGCCGAAGCCGTCAGCCTTGACATAAGCCCAGATCACCAGCCCCACCGACATCAATATGAGGAAGGGCGCGGCCGCCTGCTCGAACCAGCGGATCGATTGCGTGCCATTATGGATGAAATAGAGATGCAGCGCCCAGAACGCCATGAAACAGCCGAATTGCCCGGGATCGATGCCGAGCACAGGCAGCGGCGCGCCGCGTAAAGCATCGCCCAGCAGCACGTTGAGGATCACATAGATCGCCTGTCCGCCGACCCAGGTATTGATCCCGAACCAGCCGCAGGCGACGAGGCCCCGGGCCAGCGCCGGGATCTTCGCGCCCTCGGTGCCGAAGGCCGAACGCAGCAATACGGGAAAGGGCACGCCATATTTCGTCCCGGCATGGCCGATCAGCAGCATCGGAATGAGGATGATGGCATTGCCGAGCAGGATGGTCAAAGCCGCCTCGGACCAGTTCATGCCCTGCGCGATCAGCCCCGAAGCCAGCAGATAGGCCGGCACGCAGATCACCATCGACACCCACAGCGAGGCAAAGGCCTTCCAGTCCCATTGCCGCTCGGCAGGGGAAGCGGGTGCGAGGTCGCGGTTCCAGAGGCCGGGATCGGCTCCGTCCATCGGGTTCACCACTCCCCCGGCCAGTCCCCCGACCTTTTCTGCACCATGTTCCCGCTTCCCGGCCATTTTCTTCCGTTCTATTCCAGCGCGATCAGCGGGTCATACACATCGGGCCTGCGGTCGCGGAAGAATTGCCAAAGGTCGCGCACTTCCTTGACCATGTCCATATCCATGTCATGGACGAGCAGCTCGTCCTTGTCACGGCTGGCGATTTTCTCGATCTGACCGCGCGGATTGACGAAGTAGCTCTGGCCATAAAATTCACCGATATTCCACGGTGCCTCGATCCCGACCCGGTTGATCGCGCCGATGTAACAGCCATTGGCGACCGCCGAGGCAGGCTGTTCGAGCTTCCACAGATATTCCGAGAGCCCGGCCACCGTCGCCGAGGGATTGACGATATATTCCGCCCCGTTCAGCGCCAGCGCCCGCCACCCTTCAGGGAAATGGCGATCATAGCAGATATAGACACCGAGCTTGACATATTGGGTCTGAAACACCGGCCAGTCGGACGCCCCCGGCTTGAAGAAGAATTTCTCCCAAAAGCCGGCGACTTGCGGGATATGGGTCTTGCGATATTTGCCGAGATAGGTGCCGTCGGCGTCGATCACCGCCGCCGTATTGTAATAAACGCCCGCAACATTGGTCTTTTCATAGATGGGGACCACGATGACCATGGAATGCTTGCGGGCCAGTTCCTGCATCAGCCGCACACTCGGCCCGTCGGGAACGGATTCCGCCGCCTGATACCATTTGCTGTCCTGGCTCGGGCAGAAATAAGGCTGGGTGAACACTTCCTGGAAGCACAGGACCTGCACTCCCTGACGGCCGGCTTCCTCGATCAACGGAATATGGGCCGTGATCATGGATTCCCGAATGAATTCCGGGCTGTGATCGGTCGTCGCCTTCAGCCCCATCTGGATCAGTCCGCCGCGCAATCTGGTCATTGTGGTTCCTTGAATGTGAGATTTCTTCCTGAAAGACCGGAATTTCCGTATCGCACTGCAGAGCTGGCCCCGGAATCCACGCAAACATCCTCATTCGGCGGCCATGCGCCGCGGATTTTTCGGATGGGCAGGCCAGGTCAGCTTTGGCAGTCCGTTTTCGACCGGGCGCATCTCGATACAATCGGCCACCGGGCAGACATGCTGGCAGAGATTGCAGCCCACGCATTCGTCATCGATCACCACGAATCTCTTGCCGCCGGAAGGTTTCGTCTCGATCCGGATCGCCTGATGGGAGCCATCCTCGCAGGCGATGTGACAGCGCCCGCATTCCACGCATTTGTCCTCGCGGATGAAGGCCTTGACGTCGTAATTGAGGTTGAGGTCGTTCCAGTCGACGACATTCCGGACTGCAAGCCCGCGAAAATCCGCGATGCCGCGATAATTCCTGTCGCGCATGAAGCGCGAGAGGCCATCGGCCATATCCTCGACGATCCGGAAGCCATACAGCATGGCAGCGGTGCACACCTGAACACCGGAAGCCCCGAGCGCGATGAATTCCGCGGCGTCCCGCCACGACCCGATCCCGCCAATGGCCGAAATCGCCATCCGGTCGGCCAACCCATGGCGGGCGATTTCGGCCACCATATGCAGTGCAATGGGCTTCACCGCTTCGCCGCAATAGCCGCCATGACTGCCCTGGCCATCCACCACCGGCATGGGTGCCATGCGATCGAGATCGACACCCGCAATCGAATTGACCGTGTTGATCAGCGACAGGCCCCGCGCCCCGCCGGCCAGAGCGGCCTCGGCGGGGATGAGAATATCGGCCACATTGGGGGTGAGTTTCGAAAAGACCGGCAGGGTTCCGACCGCCTCCACCACCCAGCGCGTGGCCTGTTCGGCGAGCGCCGGTGCCTGGCCGATCGCCGAGCCCATTCCGCGTTCGCACATGCCATGCGGGCAGCCGAAATTGAGTTCGAGCCCCTGCACTCCGGCATTGGCGACCTTGATGGCGAGGCTCTTCCACGCCTCTTCCTCCATCACCGCCATGATCGAGCCGATGATCACACGATCGGGCCATTGGCGACGCAATTTCTCGATCTCACGCAGATTGATATCAAGGGGACGATCGGAAATCAGTTCGATATTATTGATGCCGATCGGGCGGCCATTCATCCCCCGATGCACGCCATAGCGGGACGTGGCATTGACCACTGGCGGGTCCTCGCCGAGCGTCTTCCAGACCACGCCGCCCCAGCCCGCCCTGAAAGCGCGCTCGACATTGATCTTCTTGTCGGTGGGCGGGGCCGAGGCCAGCCAGAACGGATTGACGCTCTCGATCCCGGCGATCGAACAGGCAAGGTCGGGTCCAGAAATGTTATTCATGGCTGTCTCCCTGCCGCCCGGTCCCGTTCGTCGCCGCGCGCAGGTCGCGGTCCATGGCGCGTGCGGCGCGCTTGCCGTCCTCCACCGCCTGCACGGTGAGATCGGCCCCCGATGTCACACAATCACCGCCGGCAAAAACCATGGGCAGGCTGGTACGAAATTCCGCATCGATCCGGATACGGCCGTTTTCCACGGCGATCCCTTCGGGGATGACTTCGTGCAGCCTTTGCCCGACCGCCGCCAGCACCCGATCGACCGGAAAATCGCGGATCGATCCGGTGGATTCCAGCCGACCATCCACCATTTGCGTATCGGTGAGCCGCAGCGTGATTGCGCCGGATGTCCCGAGGATTTCCACTGGCCGGGTCCAGAAATGGAGATGCACGCCGGCATTGGCCGCCAATTCCTGTTCCCAGGGGGTCGCGCCCATGGCATCGCGCCCGCGCCGATAGAGGATGTCAACCGCCCCCGCCCCCATGGCACGGGCCTGGACGGCGGCATCGATCGCCGTATTGCCGCCGCCGATCACCGCGATGCGGGTGCCGACAGGAAGCGCTTTCGGTCCTCCCCTTCGCAGGGCCGCGATGAAGCCGAGCGCGTCCTCGGCCAAAGCCTCGCCCGGAATGCCGAGCCCCGCCGGTTGTTCAAGGCCAAGGGCGAGGAACACGCCGTCATAATCGCGCTGAAGGTCGGAGAGGCTGAAATCCCTGCCGAGCCGGCGGCCCTGGCGCAATTCGATCCCGCCGATCCCGAGCAGGAAAGCGACTTCCCGCTGGGCGAAATCATCGGCCATTTTATAGGCGGCGAGGCCATATTCATTGAGCCCGCCCGGCTTTTCCTGCGCATCATACACGACGATCCGGTGGCCGAGCATCGCGGCGCAATGGGCAAAAGCGAGCCCGGCAGGCCCGGCGCCGACGATTGCGATGCGTCTGCCGCTGTCGGCAGCGCGCGGAAACGGATGCGCTCCCCCGCGCTCCATGACGGCATCCACCGCAAAGCGCTGAAGCTGGCCAATCTTCACGGCCCGTCCCTCCGTGTCATTGACGACACAGGCCCCCTCGCACAGGATTTCGGTCGGGCAGGCGCGCGCGCAGGTCCCCCCCAGAATATTGGCCGACAGGATGCGCTCGCCCGCCCCCAGCGGATTGCCGTGGCGGATCGAATGGATGAAGCCCGGAATATCGATCGCCGTCGGGCAGGCGGTGACACAGGGTGCCTCGTAGCAGAACAGGCAGGCAAAAGCCTCCGTCGCGGCCTGGACCGAAGTAAGGGGGGGGTGGAGATCGCTGAAATTGGCCGCAAGGCCGGATTCCCCGATCGCCACGCCCGGTTCGGGCACGATAAAACGTTTCAATCTGCTACCCCTGTTGTACGGGTGTCATTCCTGTTGTGATCCGGAAACGGGAAGCTAAATCCAAAGCACCATCAATTGCTACGATAAAAGTCATGTCGGCCATGGGCTTGTTCCGCGCAGCGCCGGGAGCGCCAATGCCCTCCGCCCTGGTGCCCCGGATCCGGTGACATTGGATTGCCGCAATTTTGTCGCTAAGGGGTAAGCTGAAATGACCGGTGCAGCGGGTCGGGCACCGCTTTCAAGGGAATATCATGCGCTTGAACAGAATTTGGGTCCCCGGCGATTTTGGCGTCAGCGATTCCTGGCGGCAACCCATTGGCTGGAATTTGGCGCTCGCTTGCGCGATCACCCTCCTCCTTGCGGCGGCAGCGCTGATCTTTCCGGCCCCCTTCAGCGATCGCGCACTGGCGCAAGCCCCGTCCAAACAAGCTCCGCCCAAACAAGCTCCAGCAGGTGGCGGGGTCGCCTTGCCGGGCCTGGTCCCGCCGGGTGCGGAGCGCGATGCAATCCTGCGGGCCGCCAGCACGCAATTATCTGCCCTGAAGCTGGCCGAGGGCGAATTCCTGCAGATCGGCAATGACGGCAAGGTGGTCAGTGGCAAATTCGCTTTGCGCCGGCCGGGCCGGATGCGCTTTGCCTATGATTCCCCCTCGCCGCTGCTGCTGGTGGCGGACGGAACCAATGTCGCCGTCCAGGACCGCAAGCTCAGGACCACCGACCGCATTCCCCTGCGCCAGACGCCCCTGTTCTTCATCCTGAAGGACAATGTGGACATCGCCCGGGACGCCAATGTGCTGCGCATGGCGCGCGGCAGGGGGGAAATGCGGGTCACGCTGACCGATCGCGCGCGCGAGACGGAGGGCGAACTCACCCTGTCCTTTTCCGAGGGCGATTATCGCTTGCTTGAATGGGCGGTGACCGACCCGCAAGGGGCCGTGACCCAGGTCGTTTTGCGCAATGTCACTTATCCCAAAAGCCTTGATGCGCGCCTGTTCGTGGTGCGCGAGCTGACCGAGGGCCCCCGGCGCTGAGCATGGGCGTCGGCGGCATCAAAAATGCGCTGTCTCCCAAAAGTTACTAACAACAAATTTATACTTCTTTTGTTGCAAAAATTCCGAAGCGTGCCTAAATTACAACGAACCGCAGACGAGACAGACCGGCTTTCTTCCCCGCTTGCCGAACCTGTTGTCGCGGTGCTGCCGGTCCGATCCCCTCCCGGCACATGGCACGACAGTGCCTCGCGGCCCTTGGTTTCCCCGAGCCAAGGGCCGCTCTTCGTTTGCGATCTCATTTCGATTGCGATCCTTTTGCAAAAATCCCGCCTTTTGCAAAATCCCGGATACATTGCCCGAAGACACGGGCCGAATGCGCGCGAATTCAGGATTTCAGTCCCCCCGGTCAATTCCGGCCGGGACCGGTCCGGGCTGGACGGGTGCAGAAATTGACGGGCTGACTTTTCCGGAATCATGTATCGACAGGGAGCCCGGCCCGCATCGATGATCTGATCGCAGCCCGCCGGCCATTTACCGGAAGATCAGGATGACCCATCTGAAAATCGTGAGCTGGAACATCAATTCGGTGCGCCTGCGGATCGAAAGCGTCGCGCAATTCGTGCGCGAAGCCAGCCCCGATATTCTCTGCCTTCAGGAAATCAAATGTCTGCCGGATGAATTTCCCGAAAAGGCCTTTCGCGACATGGGACTTCCGCATGTTCTCGTGAATGGTCAGAAGGGCTATCACGGCGTGGCGATCGCCTCCCGCCACCCGCTGCGTCGACTGCCCGATCCGCCGCTCTGCCCGCGGGACGAGGCCCGGACGCTGGCCGCCGATATTGGCGACGGAATCACCCTTCACAATCTCTATGTCCCGGCGGGTGGTGACATTCCCGACCCGGAAGCCAATGACAAATTCGGCCACAAGCTCGATTTCATCGCCCGCATGCACGATCTTTATGCTGGCTGGCAGCAGGACCGGCCGCTTGTTCTGCTCGGCGATCTCAATATCGCGCCTTTCGAGCATGATGTGTGGTCCCACAAACAATTGCTCGATGTGGTCAGCCATACTCCGGTCGAGACCAATGGCCTGAATGATGTCAAAGCGGCCGGGGAATTCGCCGATCTCGCCCGGATCTTTGTGCCCGAGAGCGAAAAGCTGTTCACCTGGTGGAGCTATCGTTCCGCCGACTGGAGCAAGAACAATCGCGGCCGGCGGCTCGATCATATCTGGGCGGCGGGGCCCGCGATCGCCGCTGCCCGGAGCGCGGAGGCATTCGGCGTGCATGTGCGCTGCCGCAGCTGGGAGAAGCCTTCCGATCACGTTCCGGTCGAGGCCGGGTTCGATTTCTGACCGATTCCACCCCGGTCTTTATAGATCCGGCTGCGTGTGCCCATGGACCCAATGGCAGGACACGGCGTAAAATGGTTGGATCGGGTTCATGAGGTGGCCGAAATCTCCGCAGGATGCGGCAGAGGCATTGGCCGCATGGCCCGGCGGCGGACAGGCCGCACAACATTCGGGGCAGGGATGGGCACTGATCGCACAACATTTCGGCGAATGCGGCCGGGGACCACGCTGGTCCTTATGGGATCGGTTCTGGCACTTGCGGCCTGTAGCCGGGACGGGGACAAGGGGGTCGAGATCGCCCGGATCGAAGGCGAAGCCGCCCCTGAAGCCTCAACCGGCGCAGCCGGTGTCCTGACCGAGGCCGCCCCACTGCCCCCGCCAGCGCCCATCGGGGCCGCCCCGGCGATACAATTCCCATTGATGGCAGCGGGCAGCGAACCGCCCTGGCTTGCTGAAATTGCCGCCGACCGCATCGAGATTCGCCGTACCGGATTGCGCACCGTGCAAACCGCCATTGCACCTCCACGAATCGAGGGTCAGGCCAGTGTGATCGTCGGCGCGAAAAATGGCGCGCCCTTTCGCCTCGAACTCTTCACCCAGACCTGCGAGGGCGGGGAAGACGGAAATGTCCAGACATTTCCCTATACCGCCAAACTGACGCTCGATGATTTTGTGTTCGAAGGCTGCGCCTGGAACGGTTCGGATGCGCTCTCCAATCCGGCGGAGGCCGCGGAAGCGCCGAGCCCGATCGGCTGGGCACGCGATCTCGAAGGGATTGCGTCGGCCCTCGCGATCTGCGCGGCCCGCGCCAGCACCCAACCCGCCCAGGTGGTTTATGGGCGGCGCAATTCCGATAAATCGGTGTTCGCACGCGTGCGCGACGGGTCGGGCGAACGGTTTGACTGCCTCGTGGCGGCGGGTGCCGCCGAAGCCGGCAGTTTCGCTGCCGTTGCCCCGCGTGACGAATTGTCCAATGAGGCCGAGCCGGTTTTCACGCCCCCGGGCGGTATCCCGCCGCGCGGACGCTGCAACCAGACGGTGGAACAGACCAGCCCGGCCGGGACAAAGCTGGGATTTCTCACCTTTTCGCAATGCTGAGGCTCGCAAAGCCGAGGGCGAGGGACTTTTCCACCCGGAACATCGAATTCCGGGGGTGAAGTTGACCAATTCGCCACTGGTAACCTGGTCGGAAGCAATCTCGCGGAAGATGGGGCCCGCCTCCCTGATCACGCGCGGCCCGCGCACTGGTTCAGGCAATCGGAAACCGAAAAGGCCCTGAAATGATTCCGGAATTCACCGCTGAGACTGCCGACCAATGGCGCGGAGCCGTGTTTTTCGGTCTGGCCGCTGTTTTTATCGTTGCCGAGAGCCTGTTTCCCGATCGCCCGCGCGCAATGACCCGTCGCCAGCGCTGGCCCGGAAATTTTCTGCTGGTCGTGCTGGGCGGCGCGATCGCCCGCTTCCTGCCGGTGGGGGCTTTGGCGGGCGCTGCCTTGTTTGCGCACGCACAGGGCATCGGAGCCTTTCACTGGCTGACATCCGCCGGGATTGGCGTTCCTGTGTGGGCGCAATGGATCATAAGCCTGTTGGTGCTCGATTTCGCGGTCTGGGCCTTTCATCTGGCGGCACATCGGATACCCTTCCTGTGGGTGTTTCACCGCGTGCACCATGCCGACCCGGATATCGACGTCACCACCGCTTTGCGCTTTCATCCCGGCGAGATCGCGCTGTCGAGCCTTTACAAGGCCGGTTTCGTGATTTTTTTGGGGGCCCCGGTGCTCGCTGCGGTCCTGTTCGAGATGATCCTCAACGGGCTGGCAATGTTCAACCATGCCAATTGGCGGATTCCGCCCAGGATCGACCGGATCCTGCGCCTGTTTGTGGTGACCCCTGCCTTTCACCGCATGCATCATGCCATGGAAACCGGCCATAACCGCAATTTCGGCTTCTGCCTGTCGATTTGGGACCAATTGTTCGGGCAAATGGTGGTCCCGACTGCCGACCGCGCGGCCTTGCAGATCGGATTGCCCGAATATCGGGCCACTCGCCAACATTCGCCGCTTGCGCTGCTGGTGCAGCCTTTTGTGCCCCCGCCCCGGGATCCCTCCCAAAAGAGCTTAGGCGACGGCCCCTTGAGAAGCTGCGCCGTGCCGCTATGCTCGGCCCCCTGGAGCGCGTTCACAAAAGTGGAGTCCGGTTTTCGCCTGAACGTGCTCTAAATCATTGAGTCCGAGCGTTTTCAATT
>JAKFWO010000039.1 GCA_021731815.1 Hyphomonadaceae bacterium
CCACACCCAGCCTTACCCCCAGCCTTACCCCCAGTCTTTCCCTCAGCCTTACCCTCAGCCTCGGCGTGCGCCGATCCTCAAAGCGCGGCAGGCGGGGGTGCTGGCCCATATCACTTCTTTGCCCGGAAATGAGGGCATGGGCAGCCTTGGTGAGGAGGCCTATGCCTTTGTCGATCTGCTTGCCGAGGCCGGTCAGAGCCTGTGGCAGATCCTGCCGCTCAACCCGACCCATGGCGATGGCAGCCCCTATTCGGCGCTGTCGTCTTTTGCCGGTGGCGAGCATGTCATTTCCCTGAACCTGCTCGCCGATCAGGGCTTTCTGGCCCATGATCGGCTCGAAGACCTGAATCGTCTCGACCCGCGGCGCGTGCAATTCGGGACTGTTTTGTCCCTGCGCCGGGCGCTGATCGCGGAGGCCGCGGAGAATTTTCTCGCCCGGGCCGACGGGAATGCACGGGCGCAAACTGCGGCATTTGAAGCGCGCGCGGGACATTGGCTCGGGGATTACGCCCTGTTCCGTGCGCTTCTGGAAGCGCATTCATGGGCGGACTGGACCGAATGGCCCGCTGGCCTTCGGCGGCGCGACCCGGAAGCTCTCGCCGCCGCCCGCAGCGCGTACAAGGACCGGATCGCCCGGATCCATGTCGAGCAATATTTCTTCGATTCCCAATGGCAGGCCCTGCGCGCGTATGCCGCAAGCAAAGACGTGGCTTTGTTCGGTGACATTCCGATCTATGCCGCCCAGACCAGTGCTGATGTATGGTGCGCCCCGCATCTGTTCGACCTCGACGGGTTGGGCAAGCCGCGCAGTGTCGCGGGCTGTCCGCCCGACATGATGGCGGCGGATGGCCAGCGTTGGGGGAACCCGACCTATGACTGGGCGGCGATGGAGAAAGAAGGATTTTCCTGGTGGATTGCCCGCTTGCGCCATACGCTCGGCACTTACGATCTGGTGCGGATCGACCATTTCCGGGCTTTCGCCTCGTACTGGAAAATTCCGGCCGATCATATGGATGCGGTGGGTGGCCATTGGGTTAGCGCACCAGGTGAAGCCTTGTTCTCGGCGCTTGAACGCGAATTCGGCCATCTGCCTTTCATTGCCGAGGATCTGGGCTTCATCACGCCGGATGTCTATGCGCTGCGCGACCGTTTCGGACTGCCGGGCATGCATATCATCCAATATGAGATCGAGGCCGAACCAATTGCCTCACCAAATGTCCCCGGGGCCGATCCGCGGGCCTATCGGGCCAACAGCACCGCCTATTTTGGCAATCATGACAATGAAACCGCTCTGGGCTGGCTGGTACGGAACCGGGACCAATTCACCGCTGACGAAATCGCCCGGCGGCCCTTGTTGTCCCATGCCCTTGTATCGACCGAGCCGCATTGGGCGCTCAATCGCCTGACATTGGCTTCGGGCTCGGATCTCGCCATCCTGCAAATGCAGGACATTATCGGGCTCGATGGCAGCCACCGCATGAATGTTCCCGGAACGATCGGCGGGAATTGGGCGTGGCGATTCCAATGGGCAGAGGCCCCGCGCCCGGTCTGGCAGCGTCTTGCGCGTGAAACGGTGGAGAGCGGCCGGGCTCGGGCGGGCGAGGCGGTTCCCGCCATGCTCGATGCTTTCCTGCGCGAGGTCGAGACCGAATTTCTCGCCCGCCAGCATCCGGTGACGGGCCTGATGCCGGCCGGTCCCGCCCATAATGTGCATGGCGATTATTCCCACGCCTGGGTGCGGGACAATTGCTATTGCATGCTGGCGATCCGGGCGAGCGCTGCGGCCTGTCGGCGCGCGGGATTTGAACGGCGCGCAAAAACCCTTGATGCGCACGCGGCGCGGCTGATGCGCGGATTATTGTCGGCCATGCGTCTCCAGGAAGCGCGGGTTCTGCGCTTCCTGGAGACCTGTGATCCTGCCGATGCGCTCCACGCCAAATTCGATACGGCCACGGGTGCTGCGGTGTCCGGCGACCATGAATGGGGCCATTTGCAATTCGACGCGACCGCTGTGTTCCTGCTGCTTTGTATCGATGCCTCGGCTTCCGGCCTGACGATCCTGCGGAATCGGGGCGATGCCCAATTCCTGCTGCTCTTGCGCGATTACATCGCGCTGGCCTGGTGTTGCGGCGATTTCGGGACCTGGGAGCGGGGTGACAAACGCAATAATGGCCGGGTGGAGCGCCATTCGAGTTCCATGGGCCTTGTGCGGGCGGCGCTGCGGGCACTGGACAAGGCCGTGTTCCGGTTCCCCGACGGTCAGAGCTGGAGCCCGCCGCCGCTCGATCCCAAAATTCACATGCTGTTTGATGAGGCCCTGTCGGGGGTCCTGCCCGAGGAATCCGCGGGCAAGGAGATCGATGCCGGCCTGCTCGCTGTGGTCGGGTTTCCCGGCTATGCGACGACGGATGCAGCGATGGAACGCGAGGTCAAAGCGAGGATCAGTGAAGAATTATCGGGACCCTGGGGTGCCGCCCGCTTCCTTCGCGACGGTCACCAGAGCCCTCTCGAAATCCCCGGGCGGTTGCATTACGAACCGGGAGAGCTCGCCCGTTTTTCGGGCCTTGAATGTCAATGGCCGTTATTCTTCGCGTTTGAGGCGCTGGATGCCGCCATGGCGGGCGACCATATCCGGGCCGCCGACCGGATTGCCAGACTTGAAGCAATCTCCGTTCCGGGACCCGGATCGGGAGGGCAAGGGTGCGACTGGTTGCGGGTGCCGGAACTTTATGCCCTCGATCCTGAATCTGCGGCGGCCGAGCGCGCCGCCCCCAATTCGCAGGCCCGCAAACCCAATGACAATGTTCCGCTCTATTGGGGCCAGAGCCTTTATCTCTGCGCCCGGCTGCTGCTTGGGGGGCTGATTACGCCCGATGATCTTGATCCGCTCGGGCGGAGACAGATCAACGGGTGCAATCCGACCGGATTGGTGAAGGTTTCGGCCCTCGAGCGATTATTGGCGCGCGGATTATGGCTGCGTCCTCCGGGAACAGGGCGCGACTGGTGGAATGTCCTCACGCCACATGTGCTCGAGGAACCACATTTGCGTGCCGTATCGGAGGATTTTCTGGAAACCTTTGTCCAAAGTCCGGGCATTCGGGACAATCGCGCCGTGATCGGGCTTGATCTCGGTCCGCTCGTCGCGGGAGGAATGGCCCTGGTGGAGCGCCTCGATACGGTGATTTCACCGGGCAATGCCGGGCACCCGGGTGACGATCCGGACTGGCGGCAATGGCGCGCGGATCGCGGCGCGCTGATGGCGGCAGGTGGAGATTTTGCGGTGGGGGTTCATGCGGCGCTCGCGCGATGCGCGGGCGTTCGGTTTACGCAGGGGGCATGGCTGGAATCCCGGCTGGCGCTTGCAGATCATACGCCACGCGAGCGGGCATTTGCATTGCAACTTCTTCAGGGTCTTGGGGCGATCGGCGATGTGGTGTCGCGCGGGCTGGCGATCGAGGCATTGGCGGCATTTTGCGCGAGCGATATCCGGCTGCGCGAGGGTCTTGATCTTATGGTGCTCGTGGACATCTGCGGTGGGGTGGATGCGCTCGCAGACCGCCCCCCGCCGGAATTGCGCGACCGGCTGGCGAAGGCTCTTGCGCAAATGGCGTAAAACTACAACACTGACCCCGTTATGGCTGCGCTGTGCCACGAAGATGGCCCAAATCCCCGAAAGAGCCTAAATCCCGTAAAGAGCCTGAATCCCGTAAAGAGAACCAAACGGGGGTAAAACAGAAGCCGGATATCGGCGCGCCAGACGATCAGGCGGGCCGGACATTCAGGGAGGACTGAATGATTTTGTGGGCAAAGAAGGGCTCCTGTCGCGGGCCCTCGCGGCAGAATTGGCCGCGTGGCACGCAGGCCCGCGAGAACCAAACAGTGGAAATGCGCGGCGTCCTGTGGCCGGTCATCGCCGCATTCTGTGCCCTGCTCTTGGCACCCCTGGCGCAGGCGCGCGATGTCGTCACCCGTATGGAGCCGTCCTCCTGGTGGACGGGCTTTGAAAATCCGGGCCTGCAGCTCCTGGTCTATGGGGAGCGGGCGGGCGGCCTGACCGCGCGCGTGGGCCATCCGGGCGTGCGCCTGACCAGCGCTGAAGCCGGACCAAATCCGAATTATCTGTTTCTGGACCTCGAGATCGATGCCGATGCCCCGCCAGGGCCGGTGCGCATCGATTTTCTCAGGAAAGGCAAAATTGTTCAGAGCCGCGTCCTTGAACTTCACCCGCGCGAGCCCGGCTCGGCCGGGCGCCGGGGCTTCGGGGCGAAGGATGCGATCTATCTCATCACGCCCGATCGTTTCGCGAATGGCAATGTCGCCAATGATATTGTTAAGGGATTGAGCGAGCCCGCCGACCGCAGCAAGCCTGGCGGGCGGCATGGCGGCGATATCGACGGCGTGATTGGCGCGCTCGATTATATTTCCGGGATGGGATTCACCCAGATCTGGCTCAATCCGGTGCTGGAAAACAACCAGCCCGAATATTCCTATCATGGCTATGCCACCACGGATTTCTACAAGGTCGATCCCCGTTTCGGGACCAATGCCGATATGCGGCGTCTCGCGGAGGCGGCGCGCACCAAAGGCATGGGGGTGATCATGGACATGATCGTCAACCATGCCGGCTCGCAGCATTGGTGGCTGCGGGATCCGCCGGGTCCGGACTGGATCAATTTCAGCGGACGTTTTTCGCCAACCAATCACTTCCATATCACGCTGATGGATCCCTATGCCTCGGCGCGCGACCGGCGGCAATTCGCCGATGGCTGGTTTGTCGAGGCCATGCCTGACCTCAATCAGCGCGATCCGCGTCTGGCCCGCTATCTCATCCAGAATTCCATCTGGTGGATCGAATATGCCGGGCTGTCGGGCGTTCGCATGGACACCTGGCCCTATCCCGACAAGACCTTTATGGCCGAATGGACGCGGAGGGTTTTGCAGGAATATCCGGAATTCACGGTGGTGGGCGAGGAATTGTCCCGCAACCCGGCCATGCTGGCCTATTGGCAGAAGGGGAATGTCAACCGGGACGGCTATGTCTCCTTTCTGCCGAGCCTGATGGATTTTCCGTTGCAGGACCAGATGCGTCAGGCGCTGGTCGAGGAAGACCGGCCCGGTTCGTGGAATGGTCTTGTCAAGCTCTATGAAGCGCTGGCCACCGATTTCATCTATCCCGATCCCGGAAATCTGGTGGTGCTGCCCGACAATCACGATCTCGATCGCATTCTGACCCAATTGGGCGGCGATGTGGACCTTGCCAGAATGGCGCTGGCCTATACCGCGGTGGTGCGCGGGATCCCGCAAATCTATTATGGCACGGAAGTCCTGTTCACCAATCCGGGCCGCAAGGATGATGGAATCATCCGCAGCGATTTTCCGGGTGGTTTTCCCGGCGACCGGGCCAATGCGTTTACCGGTCAGGGGCTGAGCGCGCAGCAAAAGCAGTTCCAGGACTTTGTCCGCACCCTGTTTGTTTGGCGGCGCGACCAGCCGGTGGTCCATTCCGGGCGGCTGGTGCATTTTGCCCCCGACCCCAATGATGCCGCGCGCAATGGCACCTATGTGCTGGCCCGCCTGTCGGACGGGGACGGGGTGGTCCTCGCCCTCAACAAGAGCCGGGAGATTCGCAGCCTGCCGGTCGCCGATTATTCGGAAGCATTCCGCGGAAAGACTTCCGGGCGCGATGTCATCACTGGCGCGCGCATCGATCTCTCCAAAACGCTCAGCCTGCCGGCCCGCTCCGTCACCCTCATCGATCTCGATTGAAAGAGTTTCCCATGGATCGCCGCTTCGTTCTCGTCGGATTATGCGCGACCGGTGCCCTGGCGGGTGCCGGACAGGCTCTGGCCCAGACTTCGGATGGGAAACCATCGGGGCCACTCGAAATCTCTTCACCCGGAGGAATCCTTCAGGTTCGCATAAGATCGGGGGAGGGGAATATCCAGAAGGGTATCCCCGCTTATGAGGTGCGGCGCCTCGGCAATCCGGTGATCGCCCTGTCGCGGCTCGGTTTCCGTTTCGCCGATGCACCCGATCTCGCCCCCGACATGGAAGTGGTGGAGGCGCGGGCGCGCAGCTTCGACCAGATTTGGGAGCAGCCCTGGGGCGAGCAGCGCCTCATCCGCAACCATTACAACGAGCTCGCGGTGACCTTTGCCGAGACCTCCGGCCTGAAGCGCCTCATGCGGGTGGTGTTCCGGGTCTATGATGACGGCATCGGCTTTCGTTACGAATTCCCCGAGCAACCCAATCTCGTCAACGCACTCATTACCGAGGAGCTGACCGAATTCCGCTTCGTGGAGGATGCGGAAGCGTTCTGGATCCCGGCGCGTCATTCCAACCGCTATGAATATTTGTACAATACCACCCCGCTCAACGAGATGTTTATGGCCCACACGCCGGTCACCATGCGCACGGGCGACGGGCTTCATATCAGCGTGCATGAGGCGGCGCTCGTCGATTACGCCTCAATGGTCCTGCGCCGGTCGGGGGCCAACACATTTCAGGCCGATCTGACGCCGTGGTCGGATGGCATTCGGGTGAAGGCGCGTGCGCCCTTCGTCACGCCCTGGCGGACCCTGCAGATCGCCGACAGCGCCGGCGGGCTGATTACGTCCTATCTCATTCTCAATCTCAATGAGCCCAATGCGCTGGGCGACGTCTCCTGGGTCGAGCCCGGCAAATATGTCGGGGTGTGGTGGGAGATGCATCTGGGCACCGGGACCTGGGGCTCGGGCCCCAAGCACAGTGCCACGACGGCCAATGTCAAGCGCTATATCGATTTTGCGGCCGAGCACGGCTTTTCGGGCGTTCTGGTCGAGGGATGGAATCTGGGCTGGGACGGCGACTGGTATCGCGATGGCGGGTCGGCCTTCGATTTCGTCAAGGCCTATCCTGATTTCGACCTGCCGGAGCTCGCGCGCTATGGGGCCGAACGCAAGGTGCGCCTGATCGGCCACCATGAAACCGCCGGTAACATCTCCCGCTATGAGAATCAGCTCGATGCCGCGCTCGACCTCATGGAAACCCATGGCGTGCGTGCGGTGAAGACGGGCTATGTCGCAGATGCCGGGCAGATCCAGCGGATCGACGAAAAAGGCATTACCCGGCACGAATTCCATGACGGCCAGTTCATGGCACGCCATCATCTGCATGTGGTCAAGGAAGCGGCCAAACGCAAGGTTTCGATCAACGCGCATGAACCGATCAAGGATACAGGCCTGCGCCGGACCTATCCCAATTGGGTCGCGCGGGAGGGTGCGCGCGGTCAGGAATATAATGCCTGGGGCAATCCCGGTTGCCCGCCGGAGCACACCGTAATCCTGCCCTTCACGCGCATGCTGGCCGGGCCGATGGATTACACGCCGGGCGTGTTCGACCTGTTCAACACCAGGCGCGAAAACCGCGATACAAGGGTCGAGACGACGTTGGCCAAGGAACTCGCGCTGTATGTGGTGATCTATTCCCCGATCCAGATGGCCTGCGACCTGCCCGAGCATTATGAAGCGCGCCCCGAACCCTTCCGCTTCATCAAGGATGTGGTGACCGATTGGGAAGAAACCCGCGTGCTCAATGCGCGGATCGGCGATTATGTCACCATTGCCCGCAAGGCGCGCCGGGGCGATGACTGGTTCCTTGGCAGCCTGACCGATGAGAATGGCCGGCTGTTCGACATCGATCTGGATTTCCTCGACAGCGGCCGCAACTACAAGGCACAGATCTATCGCGACGGGCCGAAAGCGGATTGGCGCAGCGATCCCTATGACATGGAAATCATCGAGGGCCTGGTGAATTCGCGGAGCAAATTTGCGCTGCGTCTGGCACCGGGTGGCGGTCAGGCCGTCCGCTTCACTCCGGCGACCAAAGCTGAAATGCGCCGGCTGAAGCGGATCTGAAGGTCGGGAACAAGGTCCTGATCGGGGGGCGTGATCGGGGTGCGGGAAACTCCGCCCGCCCGCGTTCGCCTGTTCCTTTGCGGGGCGGAGGCATGTCCTAACGTCACCGCCGAATGGATCCGGATTCCTGTTTCGAGGCCATGGAGTGGCGATGGACTTGTACGCCAATCTCGCACATAAGCCTTCATGATCAGGGTCCTGTCGGATCCGTCCTGCCGGGAATTTCGATGTCCCTCACTCATCAGCCCCGGCAGAACCGGGAGGAAATCCCCTGGTAAAGAGCCTTGCAGCGCTCGCGCGTATTGCCAATGTGTCGGAATCAACGATTTCCCGGGCGCTGTCGGGGCATAGTTCGGTCAATGCCCAGACCCGTGAGCGGATCAGGGAACTCGCGGCAATCCATGGCTACAAGCCCAATCAGCTCGCGCGGAATCTACGCCTGCGCCGCACCAATGCGATCGGGCTGGTGCTGCCGCTCGGCCATGAGACGGGACAGCAGCTTTCGGACAATTTCTTCCTGACCCTGATGGGCCATCTGGCAGATGGTTTGACGGAACGGGGCTATGATCTCCTGTTGTCGCGTGTCGTGCCGAGGGATGATCAATGGCTCGACAGCCTCGTCGATTCGGGGCGCGTGGATGGCGTGATCCTGATCGGCCAGTCCGATCAGCGCCATGTCATCGACCGCACGGCCCGGCGTTATGCCCCGCTGGTCGTATGGGGCGCGCAATTGCCCGATCAGGCGCATTTGACGATCGGAACCGCCAACCGGGAAGGTGGCGAACTCGCCGCCCGGCATTTGCTCGGGCTTGGCCGGCGCGCACCCCTGTTTCTTGGCAATCCGGTCCTGCCGGAATTCGCGCAGCGCCTCGAAGGCTTTCGCGCGGCCTGTGAGGCCGCCGGAATCGCCGTCCGCACCCTGTCGCTGCATATGACCCCGGACGAGGCTCATGATGCCATCGCCCATGATCTTGAGACCCAAAAAGTGCCCGATGCGATATTCGCGGCTTCCGATGTGGTGGCGATGAGCGCCCTGCGTGCCCTGTCCGAAAAGGGTCTGCGGGTGCCCGAGGATGTGGCGGTTGTCGGATATGACGATATCACGCTCGCCGCCCATACCAGTCCGTCGCTCACGACCATTCGCCAGGACACGGCGCTCGGGGCGCGGCTGTTGATCGATACGCTGTTTCGCCGGATCGCGGGTGAGGCCGCGGAATCCCGTATTCTTCAACCTGAGCTGATTATCCGCCGCTCGACCGTCGCCTGAAGGATCGGGCGCGGGCAGGACATTTGCGGATTTGTGGGCGGACCAGGGGGCAGGTGCCAGTTTCGGTTCCACAATCGATTGCAAAATTCAATTGCAAAGGATTTCGAGGATTTCTATAGTTCGGATACCAGAGCGTGCCCGGAAAAACGGAGCCCGTCTTTTCGCCAGAACGCGTTCTGAATTATTGAATCCGGGCATTTTTAATCCGGAAATTCGGCTCGAATTTCCGCGAAAATGCTTCGGGCATCGACCCGCGCCGAATTCGCCCTGATTTGTTCGGATCAACCGCGGCGGGGCGGGTGCGAATTCGGCCTGACGGCAGTCTTTCAGGCAATTGGCGCATCGGAACGGCATCAGCGGGCGGAAGATCGTCAGGAGCAAGGGCCCATGATCGAATTGGCGTGCGATGCGGTCCTTGCGCGCCTCGAGCCGCTCTATCGTGATCACCGAAACTGGCCAGCAGAGCGGGCCGCAATTGCGAGGCTGATCGAACAGGCCAGAACCGAACGGAACGCCGATCTTCGCGCGCTCGATCGCATCCGTCTTGCCAATCCGGACTGGTTCAATGCCGCCTCGATGGTCGGCTACAGCCTTTATGTTGATCGCTTCGCGGGCAATCTCACCGGGCTCATGGACCGGCTGGACTGGCTCGGGCACCTTGGCGTTCGGATGCTCCATCCCCTTCCCATGACTCCGGGCCAGGCGGGCGACAGCGATGGCGGTTTTGCCGTCGCCGATTACTGCGCCGTCGCGCCGGCGCTGGGAACGATCGATGAGGTGGGGGAACTCACCCGGAAACTTCATGCGCGCGGGATGGTACTGGCGGTGGATTGCGTGCTCAATCATTGCGCGCGGGATCATCCATGGGCGCAGGCGGCGCTGGGCGGCGACCCTGACAAGCGCGAATATTTCCATGTGATCGAGGACCGGGCAATTGTCGATCGCCGGGAAGCAGAGCTCATCGACATCTTCCCCGAAACCGCGCCCGGGAATTTTACCTGGGAGCCGGAGCTAAATGCCTCGGTATGGAC
The DNA here is from genome assembly GCA_021731815.1 of Hyphomonadaceae bacterium. Classification (GTDB taxonomy): domain Bacteria; phylum Pseudomonadota; class Alphaproteobacteria; order Caulobacterales; family Aquidulcibacteraceae; genus JAKFWO01. The sequence goes on from JAKFWO010000039.1 coordinate 10,194, forward strand.
AAGTTTCTATCCCTTCCAATGGGATCTGAACTGGTCCAATCCGGCGGTGTTTCGCGAGATGCTGGCGGTTCTCCTGTTCTGGGCAAATCTCGGAATCGACGCTTTTCGGCTGGACAGTGCGCCTTTTCTCTGGAAGCGCGAGGGCACAAATTGCCGCAACCTCCCGGAAACGCATCAGATCGTGGCCGGATTGCGTGCGGCACTCGATATCGCTGCCCCGGGGACTATCCTGATCGCCGAGGCGATTGAGCGGACCGCGGATGTTCTGGGCTATCTCGAACCCGCTGATGGCGGGCGAGCCTGCCAAATGGCCTATCATAACGGGCTGATGGCGGGGATCTGGTACGCGCTGGCCCGGCAGGATGTACGACCTGCAGCACGTCTGGTGGCGGATTCGGCCCTGGGGCGGCGCGACATTGCCTGGCTGACCTATCTGCGATGCCATGATGATATCATCTGGTCCGCCCTTGGCCCGTTGGTCGAGGCAGATGAACTTGCCCGGATCCCCGCATTTTTCGCGGGGGAGGGCGAAAGCTTTGCCCGGGGCGCGCGTTTCCAGGTTCAGGCCGCGGCCTTGCCCAATACGGTGGGGACCATGGCTTCCTTGCTGGGGGGCGCGGATTCTGCTGCGCTTGCGCGCTACGCCCTGATGATGACCACCCTGCTGGCGCTGCCCGGCGTGCCGATGCTCTATATGGGCGATGAGATTGCCCTCGAAAATGCGCGCGCCGATCAGGCTTTCGCCGATGCGCGATGGCTCAACCGGCCGTGGATGGACTGGAACCTGGTCGACGGCCCACAGAACGACCGGAACTTCGCCGCGCGGAACAGATTTTTCGAGGTGACGCGCAGCCTGCTTGCGCTCAGGGCCGGATTGCCAATGCTGGACGCGACCGCTCCGGCGCATGTGCTGGGCGATGCCGATGGATTATTGCTCCTCGAGCGCGGGGAAGGCACGCAGCGCCTGTTGCTGGCTGCGAATTTCGCGACGATGCCGCGCGACATTCCCGACCTCTCCGGATGGGAGACCATGGTGGCAATCACAGGTGAGACCCGCATGACAACAATCCTGCCTGCCGGAACGGCTGTCTGGTATCTGTCCCATGAATGATGCGCTGGTGGCGGGGCTGGAGCTTGGGGGCACGAAATGCGTTGCCATCCTGGCGCGCGGGCAGGAAATCCTCGCATTGGAGACTGTGCCGACGACTACTCCTGCCGAGACTCTGGCAGTTCTTGACCAATATTTGCAGGCCTGGTGGACGGAACAGCCTTTCGCGGCGCTGGGAATCGCGAGTTTTGGCCCGCTCGGGCTCGATCCGGACCGGGCGGATTACGGACATATTACGACCACTCCCAAACCGGGCTGGGCTTGTGTGTCGATCGTGAGGCGCTATCGGGCGCGGTTTCCCGTGCCGGTCGGCTTCGACACCGATGTCAATGGGGCAGCGCTCGCCGAATATCACTGGGGCGCCGGCAGAAATTGCGACAGCCTTGTCTATCTGACGATCGGAACCGGACTGGGCGGAGGCGTTCTGGTCCGTGGCGAACCGGTTCATGGGCTGATCCATCCTGAAATCGGGCATGTGCGCCTGCGACGGTCGGCGGGCGATGATTTTCGTGGCATCTGCCCCTTTCACGGCGATTGCCTTGAAGGCCTCATCTCGGGGCCTGCGCTCGCGACACGCGCCGGGATCCCGGCGCAGGAGCTGGGGGATGGCCACCCGGTCTGGGGACATGTCGTCCACAGTCTTGCCGAGCTGGTGGCCATGCTGGTCCTGACGGTCTCGCCACAGCGCATCGTGATCGGTGGCGGGGTGGGCAATGCCATAGCCGGTCGGTTTCCGGCGGTTCGGAGCGCTGCGGCGGATTTGCTGAATGGCTATGTCGGGGGCATCGATTCTGCGGCATTAAGCGAAATCGTGCGGGCACCGGACCTCGGTAATCGCGCCGGGCCCCTGGGTGCCATCGCTCTCGGGCTCGCAGCGCGCGGGTCGGCAACACGCGGGTGCTGATCGCGCATGCCGGGGTCGGTTCCCGTTATTGGGGCCGGGCGAAGGCTTCGCCCAATTCCTGGCCATGCTGACGACGAAAGGGGCGTCACCGACAGGCTCAATAGATCCCGGCCAATTGTTCCTGAACCGGGGCTTCGACCACCGGAACCGGGCGCGGCTTGAAGGCGGCGGCGATTTCGCTGTACAAGGCGGCGCGCGGGCTTGAATAAGCGGTCAGGCGCACCCCATTATCGGCCCGCAGCGGATTGGCCTCGAGCCCCTCATGCGCCTTTTCCATGACGAGACGCCAGATCTCGGCGGGAAGCGTGCCGCCCGTCACCTTGCGCATGGGACGACGATCGTCATTGCCAACCCAGGCCCCGCCGATCATCTCCGACGTGTAGCCGATAAACCAGGCGTCCCGCCAATCCTGACTGGTTCCGGTCTTGCCGGCCACTTCGCGGTCGGGCAATTGGGCAGCGATCCCGGTGCCCGATTGCACCGCGTTGCGCAGCATGAAAGTCATCTGGCGGGCGATATCGGCCCCGATCGCCTGGGATTCGGCATTGGTCTTCTGGCGGAACACCATTTGGTCGCGGCTATTGCGGATTTCGGCGATCACGAAGGGCTCGGTCCGGAATCCCTCAAAGGCGAAGGGCGCGTAAGCAGCGGTCAGCTCGCGCAAGGTGACCTCACTCGCGCCCAGAACCACCGAATAATTGCGCTCGATCGGCGATCGCACCCCGAGCCGTCCGGCGGTTTCGATCACCGAATCGAGCCCCACTTCCCGGGTCAACCGGACGACGGTGGTGTTCAGCGACTGCGAGAGCGCATAGGTCAGGCTGACCGGGCCGGAAAAGCCGGCATGGTAATTGCGCGGGGCCCATTTGCCGACCTGGACGGGCGCATCGAGTCGGATCGTATTGGGTGAAAGCCCCGCTTCCAGCGCCGCGGCATAGACAAAGGGCTTGAATGTCGAGCCCGGTTGCCGCAAGGCCTGGGTCACCCGGTTGAATTTGGTCTTGCCATAATCGGTGCCGCCGACCAGAGCGCGCACGGCACCGTCGCGATTCATGGCGAGGAACGCACCCTGCCCGACCGACGCCGCCTTGCCGGAGCGGGCGATCACGTCGCGCACGCTTTTCTCGGCATGGACCTGGAGCCGGGTGTCGAGCGTCAGGCGCACAATGAGGTCGGGCGGCGCGTCGGGCAGCCAGCGCCGGATCTGGGCCTGGGCGAGGTCGAGCGTGTAGGCTGCTCCGCCTTCGTCCAAAGCCCGCCGGCGGACCAGTTTGATGGGGGCCGTGCGCGCGAGATCGGCCTCATCACGGGTGACGAATCCGGCTTCGACCATTTTGTCGAGCACGAAATTCTGCCGGGCGCGTGCCGCGCCGAGATCGCTTTCCGCGGCAAAGAGCGACGGAGCCTTGGGCAAGGCGGCCAGCAGGGCCGATTCGCCCAGGGTGAGCTCCGACAGGCTCTTGTTAAAGTAGGTTCTCGCGGCCGCCGCCACGCCATAGGAATGGTCGCCGAGATAAATCCGGTTGAGATAGAGTTCGAGAATTTCTTTCTTGCTCAGCTTTTGCTCCAATTGTCGCGCCAGCCGATATTCAAACAATTTTCGTTTCAGGCTTTGTTCGGGTGAAAGAACGAGGATCTTGATCAATTGCTGGGTGATGGTCGATCCGCCCTGGACCGTGCGTCCGGCATCGATATTGGCGGCAAAGGCCCGCAAAATGGCCCGCTCGTCCACCCCGTTATGGCGGAAGAAGCGCCGGTCCTCGGTCGCGATAAAGGCGTTGACGAGATGCGCGGGCATGGCTTCGACGCTCGTGGCCTTGTCGTGATAGGCCCCGCGTACGGCGATCAGGCGATCGTCCTTGTCGTAAAAGGCGATGCCGGGCACCCGCCCGACCGACCACAACGCGTTCTTGTCCGGCAGGGTCGGCAGATCGATGAAGAACACCCGCCAGACCGCCATGAAGGCAAGGCACAGGACGAAGAGCAGGATCAACAGCGGCTTGCGTCCGCCATCGAGATGCAGCGAATTGCGGGCCTGGACCAGGATCCAGGGTCGCGACCATGGCGTAAAGGTCGATGGCATTTCGGGTCTCGCCCGCTTTTTGCCGAAAACGCGTCGCAATTTCCTGTCCGCCCGCTTGCCGGATCGCCGGATCGCCGCCCGATAGCGGCATTTCCGGTCGGCTGTCCCCATGAAACCCGCTGAACCTCGCATAAAAAGGCCTGCGGGGCCAGAGTTTTCCGCAAGGACCCCGAAATCGGCCTGATATCGCTCCGACCGGGGCATCGGCCATGCGAGTATCGGGCATGATCGAAAAATCCCCCCGACGCAGAACGGGCGTCAAACGCTCTCCGACGGCGAAGGTGTCGGCGGCGGATGGCAGGTCCGGTTCCCTGCCCGAACATGCGGCGGATCCTGAAGCCCCGGGAGCGAGCAGAAAAAAAGCGGGTACGCGTTCGGCCGCGGAAAAGCCGATCCAGAAACCCCGGGTCGCGAAAAAAGCTGCCGGGCCCAATGAAGCGGAGAAATCGCTCATCCTCCTCGAAAGACGGGCGAAAACCGCAGGTGCCCTGCTTGCGGCGGCCGAACGCGCGCTCGAACTCGAACAGCGACAGAAGGAAGGCAATGCCCGCACCGCCGAGCGTCCGGCCGCCACGGCCAAACGGGTTCAAAGGCTCCGGGCGGAGCTGGAACGCCGGCTCGATCGCCTCCTTGCCGCCGAACATCCGGAAGGCGTGGCTGGCGGGACTGACGGGGCGCCAGATTGAGGCGCTCAACGCGGATTGGCACTTCTGGGCGCGCCCGGCACAAGTGCCACCGGAGGGTGCGTGGCGGCTCTGGCTGTTCATGGGCGGGCGGGGGGCCGGCAAGACCCGGGCGGGTGCCGAATGGGTGGCTGAAAATGTTCTGTCGGGGGCAGCCAGGCGGGTCGGGCTGGTGGCACCCAGTTTCAGTGAGGCGCGCGAGGTGATGCTGTCAGGTCCATCTGGCCTGCTGGCCATCGGCCCGGCAGAATTGCGCCCACGCTATGAGCCGACGCGGCGGCGCCTCGAATGGCCGAATGGCGCGCTCGGCTACGTCTTTTCGGCCGAAGAACCGGAAGCCCTGCGCGGACCGCAATTCGATCTGGCCTGGGCCGATGAGATCGCTGCCTGGCCGCTTCCGGCGGGCGAGGCGGCTTTCGCCAATCTCGAGCTTGCCGTGCGGCTGGGGGCCCATCCCCGGATCGCGCTCACCACCACGCCGCGGCCCAATTCATTGCTGCGCGCGATCCGGGAGCGCAGGGATTGCGTCCACACCCGCGCAAGGAGTGCCGATAATCGCGCTTATCTCGCGCCGGGCTTTCTGGATTCCATGCAGGCGGCCTTTGGTGGCGGCAGGCTCGGGCGTCAGGAACTCGATGGCGAATGGCTGGAGGACCATGAGGGGGCCTTCTGGAAACGCGCCGATATCGACCGGGTGCGCATCGCAATTGCGCCAATGCTCGACCGGCGGATCGTCGCAATCGATCCGGCGGTGAGCGGGAAACCCGGTGCCGATGCCTGCGGGATCATCGGGCTGGGATGCGTAAGCGAGGGGGCATCGCGCATCGCTTATGTCCTCGCCGATTCCACTGTCAAGGGCTTACCGCCCCATCAATGGGCGGCGCGGGCGGCCGCACTCGCCGAAAGCCTCGACGCCGATTACATCGCGGCCGAAGCCAATCAGGGCGGCGAGCTGGTGGCCGAGGCCCTGCGCCGCGCCGCGCCCCATTGGCCGGTCAGGCTGGTCCATGCGCGGGCGGGCAAACGGGCGCGCGCCGAACTCGCCAGCGGATTTTATGCCGCCAACCGCGTGTTTCATGTCGGCGCGCTGCCGGCGCTCGAAGACGAAATGTGCCGCTTCGGGGCGACCGGATTTACCGGCTCGCCGGACCGGCTCGATGCCATGGTTCACGGCCTTACCTTGCTGCTGGCCGATCCGGCCGAACCGCGGGTGCGGATGCTGTGAGCCGATCTTCAGGATTCCCCGTTCCTCAAATCAACGGAGCCTACATGTTCGAAATGGTTCGCCGGGCCTTTGTGCGCGGCTCTGCGCGCGCCGGGAGAAAGGGCGCGTTCTTTCAACCGCCTCTGGGGCTGGTTGCCCTGTCCGATCCCGGACGCGCGGCCTGGAGCCCGCGCGATCCCGCGAGCCTCGCGCGCGAAGGGTTTTGCCGCAATCCGATCGTCCATCGCTGCGTGCGGCTGATTGCCGAGGCTGCGGCCAATGTGCCGATCGAAATCCGCGCCGATGGGGTTCCGGCTCCCGAACATCCCCTCGCACGCATGCTCAATTCCCCGAATTCGGAGCAGACCGGGATCGATCTCAGGGAGGCCCTGTTCGGGGCGCTGGCATTGTCGGGTAATGCCTTTCTCGAACTGACCGGTTTCGGGCCGGAGGGTCCGGAGCCGGGGGCGGCGCTCTACGCGCTCCGCCCGGAGCGCATGAAGATCCGCCCCGGTCCCGATGGCTGGCCGGAAGCCTATGAATACCGGATCGATCACCGGGTGGCGGTCTATCGGCGCGATCCGCTCACCGACCGGTTTCCCGTGCTTCATTTGCGATCTTTTTCGCCGGTCGATGATCTCCTGGGCCACAGCCCGCTCGAGGCGGCGGCCCAGGCGCTCGATGTCCATAATGCGGGGGCCGCCTGGACCAAGGCGCTCATTGACAATTCCGCCAAGCCCTCCGGGGCATTGGTGTTTCAGGGGCCCGGAACCCTGTCGGACGAACAATATGCCCGGCTGCGCTCGGAATTGACCGAGGCCCATTCCGGGCCCTTCAATGCCGGGCGGCCTTTGGTGCTGGAAGGCGGGCTCGACTGGAAACCGATGAGCTTTTCGCCGGCCGAGATGGATTTTCTCGAAGCCCGCCAGGCGGCCGGGCGCGAAATCGCGCTCGCCTTCGGGGTGCCGCCATTGCTGCTCGGCTTTCCGGGCGATGCCACTTATGCCAATTACAAGGAAGCCAATCTCGCCTTCTGGCGGCTGACCATCCTTCCGCTGGCCGCCAAGGTCTGCGCGGGTCTCGAGCGTTTTCTTGCGCCACATTTTCCGGGAGATCCTGTCCTGCGCTGCGCGCTCGAGGCGGTGCCGGCGCTCGCGCTCGAACGCGAGGCGCTTTGGGCCCAGATCTCGGCCGCCGATTTCCTGACCAATGACGAAAAACGCGCTTTGGCCGGACTGTAGTCCCCGCGCGCACCCGTCACTCATTTGTGAAAGCCGCCATGACCGATTCTGTTCCCCACGCGCCGGGCACGCCCGCGCGCTTCGATTTGCGCGTCACTGCCGCCGTATTGCTGACTCTGTTCCTCCAGTTCGGGGCCCTGTTCGCCTGGGGCGGACAGGCGGCGGCGCGCATCGGCACGCTCGAGACCCGGATGGCCTCGCTCGCGGATTCCGCCGAGCGGCTCGCCCGGATCGAGGCGGAGATCGCGCTGGGCCGGCATCAGCTCGAGCGGATCGAGGCGCGCCTCGACGGGTTCGAACTGCCCGTCCGAAATCTCTCCGACCTACCGGCCGATGTCCCGGTCAAAACGGGCCGCGGCCGGGGGAGGGGCCAATGAAGGTGCGCATCGAAGGCTATGGCTCGCTGTTTGGCGTTCGCGATCTGTCGGGCGATGTCGTTCGCCCGGGGGCTTTCACCGCTGGCCTTGTACGGCTGGCCGGGGCGGAACTTCCCATGCTGTTCGAGCATGACCCGCTGAGCCCGATCGGGCGCTGGACGCGTCTGTCAGAGGATTCCCTCGGCCTGTTCCTCGCGGGCGAAATCGACACCGGCACGCGGGCGGGCCCACGCGCCGCCGCCCGGCTGGCGGGGGGCACACTCACCGGTCTGTCGATCGGCTTTGTCCTGCGGCGCGCCCGCCGGCGGAGCGATGGCGGGCGCGATCTGCTGGCGCTCGATCTCGTTGAAATCTCACTCGTCGCCTTTCCGATGCTGCGCGAGGCGCGTGCCCGCATCGCTGTTTCCCTCTCATCCCGCGCCGCCTGAAGGAGCCTGCCCTTGACCCGCCAATCCAATCCCCAACCCGACAAATCACGCCCCGACAAGCCCCGCACCGAAACCAAGGCCCTTGATCCCATGACCAATGAATTGCTGGCGACTTTTCAGGCCTTTCAGGAAGCCAATGACGCGCGTCTGGCCGAAATGGAGCGCAAGGCGGGGGCCGATGTCCTGCTCAATGACAAGATCGACCGCATCGACCGCGCCCTCACGGCCCAGCAGATGCGGCTTGAGACCATCGCGCGCAAGGCGGCGCGGCCAGGGCTCGGGGCAAGCCCCGATGATCCGGGCGATACCGAACGCAAATCCGCCTGGAACACCTATCTGCGCAAGGGCGATGAATCGGCGCTGGCCCGGCTCGAGCTCAAGGCGGCGACGCTGTCGCTCGGCACCGATTCGCAAGGCGGCTATGTGGTACCGCCCGAGCTCGACCGCATGATCGAGACCCGGCTTTTGCGCGCCTCGCCCATGCGGGCCATTGCGAGCGTGCGCCAGACCTCCGCCCAGATCTTCCGCAAGCCGGTGAGCCTTGGTGCCGAGGCCAATTGGGTGGCCGAGACCGGCACGCGACCCCAGACCGATGCGCCCAGCCTTTCGCTGCTGGAATTCCCCGCGGCCGAGCTTTACGCCCTGCCGGCGGCGACGCAGAGCCTGCTCGATGATTCCTTCGTCAATCTCGATGAATGGCTGGCCGAGGAAGTGGAAACGGCCTTCGCGGCCCAGGAAAGTGCCGCCTTTGTCACCGGCGACGGAACAGGGCGGCCGCGCGGCTTTCTGGCCTATCCGACGGTCGCCGATGCCCAGCAGGCCTGGGGACAGGTCGGCTATATCGCCACGGGTGCGGCCGGGGCCTTTGCCGCGACCGGGGCGGCCGATGCACTGATCAGCCTTGCTTACGCACCGCGCGCCCAATTCCGGGCCAATGGGCGCTTCGTGATGAACCGCAAGACCATCTCGGCGATCCGCCGGCTCAAGGATTCGACGGGGGCCTATATCTGGCAACCTGGAATTGCGGGCGAGGCCTCGACCCTGCTCGGCTATCCGGTCGCGGAAGTCGAGGACATGCCCGATATCGCGCCCGATGCCTTTGCCGTGGCTTTTGGCGATTTCGCGCGCTTTTACCTCATCGTCGACCGCCAGGGCGCGCGGGTCCTGCGCGATCCGTTCTCGGCCAAGCCCTTCGTCCTGTTCTACACCACCAAGCGCGTCGGCGGCGGCATCCAGCATTTCGATGCCGTGAAATTGCTGCGCTTCTCGGCGGCCTGACTGAGGTTCCGGGGATCGCGGGCCTGCCGATACCGGCGCGCGATCCCCGGGGCAAATGCGCCTGTGTCCAAACCCCGGCGGCCGCCCGGTTCCGCTCCAAATTCCCGGTGAATCATGACGATTGAACTTCTGTCCCCGTCCGGGGACGAGCCGATCCCCCTTGCCGAAGCCAAAGCGTGGTTGCGCGTCGACCATTCGGCCGAGGACGGCGTGATCGCGTCGCTTCTGGCGGCGGCGCGCGCCACGATCGAGAGTGCCACGGGCCATTCGCTTGTCCAGCGCCACCTCCGGGAGACGCTGTTTGCACCCTTTCTACCGCCTGGCCGCTTCCAGCGGGGGGGCGGAGTGCGGCTCGCTTTTTCGCCGCTGATCGCCATCGAACGGATCGAGGCGCTGCGCCCCGATGGCGGTGTCGAGGCGTTTCCGCTTGCCGGGTTCCGGGTGGACCTCGATCCGGCGATCCTGTTTTCGACAAGCGGCGGCCCGCCATTCCTGCCCGATCACTTCATGGCCGGGAGCTCCGTGCGGATCACGGCGCGCTTTGGGTATGTCAGCGCGGAGGCGGTTCCGGCCGCCTTGCGCGAGGCGATTTTGCGCCTGACCGCCGCATCGTTCGAAGCGCGCGGCATGAGCCCGCCCGACCTGCCCGCTTTGATCGGCGATCTCATCGCCCCGTTCCGGAGGATCCGGCTGTGAGCGGCGCCTCCCGACCCATTGCCCGCCTGTCCCGGCGTGTGTCCCTGTTCGCGCCGGTCACGATCATTGATGGCCATGGCCTCCCGGCACAGGGTTTTGCTCCCGCCGGCGAGGTCTGGGCCGCCTTGCGCCCCATGGGCGGGCGAAGCGACAGCGAGGCCGGGCCGGGCATCGTCTTTTCCGGATACGAGGCCGGGATCCGCGCGCCCCATCCGGTGATTGCCGGCTGGCGGATGCAGGCCGGCACGCGCAATTTCCGTGTGCGTGACGTGTTTCCCGCGCCCGATACGGGCGAGGGACCGGGCGGCCGGCTTGTCCTGATCCTGTCCGAAGAGGTTCCCGCCAATGGCTGAGGCTTTGACCATGCCGGCTTCTCCGCCCGCTTCGATGAATTTCACCGGAAATGATCCGGTGCAGGGCGTTCTGCGGCGCTTGCAGATGCTGTGGGCCGCGGGCCCGGCAGCCGAAATTTTCGGGGCACCCTTGCGCCTCTATGACCAGAATCCGACGGGCGCGGGCTTTCCCTTCATCCGCTTCGTCAGATCCGAACGCGCCACCAATGGTAGCGATCCGGGAGCCGATGATTCCGCGCGGGGCGAAACGATCACGCTCACCTTCAATCTGTGGGGCCGCGCCGACCAGCGGGCCCGGCTCGATTCCGGCATGGCGGCGATGATCGCTGCCCTCGACGCGGCACAGGGCCCGCTGGAGGGCGGTGGGCATCTCATTCTCGCTTTGCCGGGGCTGAGCGACGTCTTCCTCGCCGAGGACGGGCGTCTCATGCGCGGGATTCTCCGCGTGCGGGCCGTCGTCGAAAGCTGAACCCGCATTTCCCGATTCCCGAACACAGGAGCATCTCCATGGCTGGACAACGCGGCCGCGATTTTCTGCTCAAGCTCGCCGGCCCGGACGGTGCTTTCGTCACCATTGCCGGCCTGCGCGCCAAGACCCTGAGTTTCGACGCGCGCAGCATCGACATCACCCATGCCGACAGCCCCGATTCCTGGCGCGAATTGCTGGCGGGGGGCGGGATCCGGACGGCGGGCGTCGAGGCCCAGGGCCTGTTCCGCGATGCCGCTTCCGATGCCCTGCTGCGGCAATTGTTCTTCAGCCAGGAGATCGGAATCTTCCAGCTGGTGATTGCGGATTTCGGACGGGTCGAGGGACCTTTTCTGGTGGCGCGGCTCGATTATTCCGGAGCCTTTGATGGCGAGCAGAGTTTCAGCCTGCGCCTCGCCAGCGCGGGTGCCCTCGTTTTTACCGCGATCTGAACCGGGGAACGCTGCGATGATGGCCAATTCGGCGCGTGGTGAATGCCATTTGCGTATCGACGGACGCCTGCGCGTGCTGTGTCTGACCATGGGGGGCCTCGCGCGGCTGCAAACCGCCTTCGGGGCCGGGGACCTCGCGGCACTGGCGTTGCGGATGCGGGCATTGTCGCCCGCCGATGTGCCCGTGCTCATTGCCGCTTTGATCGACGATGGCGGCCCCGCCGATCCGGAGGCGCTGGCATTCGCGCGCTATGACCTTGCCGAAGCGGCGACGGCCATCGCGCTCGCTTTCGACCGCGCTTTCGCCTGAGCGCCTGACATGAACACTCCGACAATTGCCGCCGGGATGGACTGGGCGCGCGCGCGGGCGCTAGCGGCGGCGCGTTTAGGGCTCGGCCCGCGGGAATTC
>JAKFWO010000020.1 GCA_021731815.1 Hyphomonadaceae bacterium
ACCACCAGCCTCCCTCCCCGAGGATGTGCGCGTCGAGGAAAAACAGACCACCGATGTCACGGTGTTTTATGGAACCGACCGGCAATTGGTGAATGTCGGCAATGCCAAAAAATACAGCCGCACCCAGACCACCAGGCTCTTTCTGGGCTCGGCGCGGGTTTCACTTCCACCGCGCCATCGTGAAGGCGATCTCGAACGCCCGCAATGGTGGAAAGGCGAATTCAAGGAAGATGCCGAAAAACATGTGGTGCTGACCGGCTTCACGCCGCTCGCCCAGGCCGATTGGGACCGTCTGGTCAGGGCGGAAGTCAACCAATCGGCGGCAAAACAGGCCTTTGTTTTCATCCATGGCTTCAATGTCAGTTTCGAGGATGCGGCCTTGCGCACCGCGCAAATGCATTTCGACCTCAAATTCGATGGCGCGCCTTTGTTTTATTCATGGGCGTCGGAGGCCGAGCTCAGCCCCCTCGCCTATAACAAGGACAACACCAAATCCGACCGCACCGTGCCGCGGCTGGTGCAATTCCTGCAATTGGTCAAGCAACGGACCGGCGCCCAAAAAATTCATCTCATCGCCCATTCCATGGGCAACAAGGCGCTGATCAACGCGCTCACCCGCATGAGCACCGCAGACCGGGCGCTGTTTTCCGAGATCATCCTGTGCGCGCCCGATATCGACCGCGATGTCTTTCTCGACCTCGCAGCGAATTTTGGAACGGCCGGCCGCCATGTCACGCTCTATGCCAGCGCCAATGACAAGGCGCTCAAGGCTTCGCGCAGCTGGGCGGGCTTTCCGCGCGCCGGCGATTCCGGCGACGGTGTGCTGGTGGTCGACCGTATCGAAACGGTGGATGCGAGCCCCGTCACCACCGATCTGTTCGGGCTCGGCCATTCCTTTTATGCCGATGAACCCAGCGTATTGACCGATATCGGTGTGCTCTTGCGCCAGGGCCTTCCGGCCGGCCAGCGCACGGGCCTCACGCCCGCGCGGACACCGGGCGGGAAAGCCTATTGGGTGATCAAATAGGACATTTCAGCCATTCGCCCTCATTTGTCCTCGGGCAGCGCTGACGGGCGGCGATACAACAGAAAAATCGCCCGGGTCACAAGAATCACGGCGGAGACGAAACTTCCCAGCACAACCGCCTCGACCACACCGCGCGCGCCACGCCCCCAGTGATGGGAAAACAGCACACCAAGCGGCAGCATGACGCATATATAGGAAAACAGATGCGAAATGGTCGGGAAGAGTGAATCCCCCCGTGACCGCAGCGAGATGGAGGCCGTTGTCTGCATCCCGTCGGGCACGATCGCCAGCACCATCAGCCCGAACAGGGGAAGGGTCACGGCGGCCAGCATTGCGTCGCGCGTGAAAATCGCGGTGATTGGCCCGTTAAAGGCCCAGACAAACAGGCCGGTGAGCAGCGTGAATCCACCGGTGAGCGTGAGACCGGCGGCAAAGGCGCGCTGGATCGCACGGGCATCCCCCGCACCAAAAGCGCGTCCGACCAGCACCCCGGTTGCCACCGAAAGACCAAGCGCCCCCATGAACAGAAAAGCGAGCAGATTGATAAAAATGCCATAGGCGGCCACTGCCGCCTCGCCCGACCAGCCGGCGATGATGGTCATTCCGTTGAACGCCGCGACCTCAAAGAAAAATGCGAGCGCCATCGCGCCGCCGATCTGCCATTGCCGGGCAAAACGCCCGTCATCTGCGCCAAGGTGCCTGACCCCCGGCCCATTTGCCGCCCACACCGCCCAAAACAGCCCGATGGCGAGGAATACACGCGACAACAGGGTCGCCCAGGCAGCACCGATCGCCCCGAGCGCCGGAATGCCAACCCCCCCGAAAACCAGCCAGAGATCGAGCACAAGATTAAGGACATTCGCCGCGATCATGAACAGAAGCGGCAGATTCGGGCGCTGATGGGCCTCGAAATAAAATGCCCCGGCAAGGAACAGCAGATGGGGTGCCACCGACAGGCCAAGGATCTGCGTCGCGGCACCGGCACCCGCCGCCAGGTCCGGCGACTGACCAAGCAGCCGGAACAGCGATGGCGCGAACCACAATGCAAGCGCGCTCGCCCCTCCAACGATTGCGCACATGAAAAGTCCCCGCCGCCAGGCAAGGCCCGCGCGCGCCGGCTCCCCCTCCCCCAGCGCCCGCGAGCCCAGCACCTGCACGCTCTGCACGAACCCGATCCCTGCCACCACCAGAACCCCGACCGGGGCCCAGGCCAGTGTCATGAAGGCTGCCTCGCGCGGGGAATATTGGGCGACGACCGCAATATCGACGATCCCCATCAGCACGATGCCGAAGCGCGACAACATGACGGGCCAGGCAAGGCCGAACAGTTTGGCGCAATCGTCCCAAAACGGATGCATGCGCAAATCATGGAATCGCTTCACGACGATTCTCCAATATTATCTATGGCTTGGATGAAATATTATCCCCGTTTCCGGGACCGGGATCCAAAGGACCCGGGCAGCGGGTGGAAGCCCGCGATCTCAGCGTCCGGGCTGCTGATTGGGCAGAACGAGCTTGCCATCCGGCCCACGTGGCAGCAGCAATGCCCAGAAACCAGGTTTGAGCGCGGCGCGGGCGCTGGCCTGATCGACGATTACATCGATCTGGTGGAAGGATCCGCGCACGCTCGCCAGATTGCCCTTCTGGCGCTGGATTTCGAGCAGAACCGCGCAGGTTTCGAGATTGGGCGCGGATTTCAGCTCGTGATAGACCGGCGCGCCGGTCTTGTCCTTGCCGCGGAACCAGCACAGATTGTCGCGGATCGATCCGGGGAGCTTGCTCTTCGGCGCGCAGGCCCCGGAAGCGAGCAGCAGCGCGAAACCGGCACAGGTCAGCAGGGTGCTGGCGAATGACAATTGGCGCATGACGGGATCCTTCCGGCTGGGAGCGATGCAATATCCTTTCCGGGCGGCGACGTCCACTGTCATGCGCAAAATGAGAACAAAACGAAAATCTTTCTTGGCAGCGCGGATTGCCCGAGCTAGTGGAGCGGACCAAACATTCGTTACCCACTTGCGCGCCAGCCTCCGACGCGAATGTTTGGTCCATAAGCTCCACTAAGCTCATGTTTACAGAGTGGTTCTTATGAATCTGACATTTGCAATCGCGCACGGCCAAAATGGGATGCAAATGTCAGATTCGAACCACTAGTAATTGCGCGCAGGCTTCACCGGGATTCGGCGATTATGGCGACGAAAAAGAAGGCGTTGACGAAAAAGACGGCGTTGACGAAAAAGGCCGGGGCCTCCGCATCTCCCGAATCCGGGACGGAAGAACCTGTGCGCGCGGCGAAGGCGCGCAGGAAAAACGCGATCGCCGAAAAACCGGTAATCGGAGAACCAAACGGGAAACCAGAAAAGCCGAAAATTCCGGAACTTCCGGATAATTCCGATTACGTTCGTCGCGCTCTGATTGCCCCTTCACCGCCCATTGATTCACCTTATGGTTTCATCCGCATCCGGGGTGCGCGCGAGCATAATCTGAAAAACATCAATCTCGACATCCCCCGGGGCCGGCTGGTCGTGCTGACGGGATTGTCGGGCTCGGGCAAATCTTCCCTCGCCTTCGACACGATCTATGCCGAGGGCCAAAGGCGTTATGTCGAAAGCCTGTCGGCCTATGCGCGGCAATTTCTGGAACTGATGCAAAAGCCCGATGTCGATCTGATCGAGGGCCTGTCGCCGGCCATTTCGATCGAGCAGAAGACCACGTCGAAAAATCCCCGCTCCACGGTCGGCACCGTGACGGAAATCTATGATTATATGCGACTGTTATGGGCGCGCGTCGGCATTCCTTATTCGCCGGCCACGGGCCTGCCGATCGAAAGCCAGACGGTAAGCCAGATGGTCGACCGCATTCTCGCTTTGCCCGAAGGGACGCGGGCTTATCTCCTTGCCCCGATCATCCGCGACCGCAAGGGCGAATACCGCAAGGAATTCGCTGAATGGCTGCGCAAGGGATTCCAGCGCGCCAAGGTGGACGGCGAATATATCGAACTCGAAAGTCCACCGGCGCTCGACAAGAAACTCAAGCATGACGTGGATCTGGTGATCGACCGCGTGGTGGCGCGCCCGGGAATGGAAAGCCGGCTCGCCGACAGCCTTGAGACCGCACTGAAACTCGCCGACGACATCGCCATTCTTGAACTGGCGGACGAGGCCGACGACAAGGGTGCGCCGCGCCGCATCCTGTTTTCGGCAAAATTTGCCTGTCCTGCGTCCGGTTTCACGATTTCGGAGATCGAGCCCCGGCTGTTCTCCTTCAACAATCCGGCCGGGGCCTGTCCCGCCTGTGACGGGTTGGGCGAACAGGCGCGCGTCGATCCCGATCTGGTCATTCCCGACCCGACGCGGAGCCTCGAACAGGGTGCGATTGCCCCCTGGGCCCGCTCGACCTCGCCCTTTCACCTCCAGACGCTCGAGGCCCTGTCACGCCATTTCGGAATCAGCCTGCAAATCCCGTGGAGCGACCTGCCCGAACCGGTGCAGGTGGCCATCCTGTCGGGCACCGGCAAGCAGGAGATCACCTTCATCTATGCCGATGGTGCCCGGAAATATGAAACGAGAAAGACCTTCGAGGGTGTGATCCCCAATCTCGAGCGGCGCTGGCGCGAAACCGATTCAGCATGGGTGCGGGAGGAGATTTCCCGCTTCCAATCCGCCCATCCCTGCCCGGTATGTGCCGGTCGCCGTCTCAAGCCGGAGGCCCTGGCCGTTCGGGTGGCCGGGCGCGATATCGCCGAAATCAGCCTCTATTCGGTCGCCAAAGCCCGCGAATGGTTTTCGGGTGTCGAGGCACAGCTCACGCCGCAATCACAGGAAATTGCCCGCAGGATCCTCAAGGAAATCAATGACCGCCTGCGCTTCCTCATGGATGTCGGGCTCAATTATCTGGGCCTGTCGCGCGCTTCTGGCACCCTGTCGGGCGGGGAGAGCCAGCGCATCCGGCTCGCCTCCCAGATCGGGTCGGGCCTGACCGGCGTGCTCTATGTCCTCGACGAGCCGTCGATCGGCCTGCATCAGCGCGACAATGAACGCCTGCTGGGCACGCTGAGGCGGTTGCGCGATCTCGGCAATTCAGTGCTCGTGGTCGAGCATGACGAGGATGCGATCCTCTCGGCCGATCATGTGATCGATATGGGGCCGGCGGCCGGTATCCATGGCGGCGAGGTGATTGCCGAAGGGCCGCCAGCGGCAATCATCGCCCATCCGGCCAGCGTCACCGGGGCCTATCTCAAGGGCGAGCGCGAGATCGCTTTGCCCGAACGCCGGCGCTGGACGACGAAGACCAAAGCCATTCGCATTGTTGGCGCGCGCGGTAACAATCTCAAGGGCGTGGATGCCGAAATCCCGCTTGGCACTTTCACTTGCGTGACCGGCGTGTCGGGCGGGGGGAAATCGACGCTGGTCATCGAGACGCTTTACCGCGCGGCCGCGCGCAAGCTGATGAAAGCGCATGACATCCCCTCCCCCCATGACCGGCTGGAGGGGCTCGAACATCTCGACAAGGTGGTGGATATCGACCAGAGCCCGATCGGGCGCACACCGCGCTCCAATCCCGCCACTTATACGGGAGCGTTTACCCCGATCCGCGACTGGTTTGCCGGCCTGCCGGAGGCCAAGGCCCGCGGCTATGGGCCCGGCCGCTTCAGCTTCAATGTAAAGGGCGGGCGCTGCGAATCCTGCCAGGGCGACGGCGTCATCAAGATCGAGATGCATTTTCTGCCCGATGTCTATGTCACCTGCGACCAATGCAAGGGCAAACGCTATAATCGCGAAACGCTGGATGTGCATTTCCGGGGCAAATCCATTGCCGATGTCCTCGATATGACGGTCGAGGAAGGCGCGCGCTTTTTCCAGGCGGTGCCGGCCGTGCGCGACAAGATGGAGACTTTGGCCCGGGTGGGGCTCGATTATATCAAGATCGGCCAGCAGGCGACCACATTGTCGGGCGGCGAAGCCCAAAGGGTGAAATTGTCGAAGGAATTGTCGCGCCGGGCGACAGGCCGGACACTCTATATCCTCGACGAGCCGACAACGGGGCTCCATTTCGAGGATGTGCGCAAATTGCTGGAAGTCCTCCACGAGCTGGTCGACCAGGGTAATACGATCGTGGTGATCGAGCACAATCTCGATGTCATCAAGACCGCCGACTGGATCCTTGATCTTGGGCCCGAAGGGGGCGATGGCGGGGGTCTGGTGGTGGCGGCCGGCACGCCGGAGGACGTAGCCGCCAATCCCGCAAGCCATACCGGGCGGTTTCTGGCCGAGGCCTTCCGCCGCCAGGAGGAACGGAGCCGGGCGCGCCTGCGCAAGCCGGCCATGGCGTGACGGGGGACACGGGTGATGCGTGACGCGGGGCGCGGGTGATGCGTGACGCGGGGCGCGGCTACCATGCCGCTTTTGCCTGAGCCGGTTTCTGCATGTTTCCGGGTCATATTTCCGGCCCAATTTCCGGGCATTTCTGCTGACACGGGGTTCTGGCGCGGCGGGCCCCGAATCCGGCCCCGCCGATCTGGCCAGATTTCGCAATCCCGATGCGGTTTCCGCGCGCGCGGGAGGCAATGCCGGGCATGGATGGATTGACGGATGAATCATGCCATGCTGCGATCCGCTGTGACTGACGATCCCGGACCCGGCATTCCGGGTCCCGGATCGGTACCCCGCAGGGATCCATTCGGACCCGGTGACCGCGAGCCGGATATTGGCGCACGGGATTTTGGCGCAAAAGGAGGATGTTTCTGAATGACGCGCCATATGTTTGCGCCGTTCAACAAACGCTTTTACCTTACGCCGCCGGCGCCGTGCCCCTATCTGCCCGATCTGTGGGAGCGCAAGGTCTTCACCGCGCTCGATGGCGAGCACAAGGAAACTGTCCACGAAGCCCTGATGGATCAGGGGTTTCGCCGCAGCCAGCGCATCGCCTATCGCCCCGCCTGCCCGGAATGCGCGGCCTGCCGCTCGGCACGGGTCCCGGTCGCGCGCTTTTGTGAGACCAAACGCTGGCGCCGGGTGCTCAACCGCAATGCCGATCTCGTCCGCCACGAAACCCCGGCGAAAGCCACACTCGAACAATATGACCTGCTCAAGCGCTATTTGCTGTCGCGCCACGAATTCGGCGGCATGGCCGATATGGATCCCGGCGATTATTCGGCCATGGTCGAAGAAACTGCGGTTCACACTGAAATCGTGGAATATCGCCTGCCGGTGGGAACCGGGCGCGGCCCATTGCTGGCCGCGAGCCTGTGCGACCGGCTGAGCGATGGCGCTTCCATGGTCTATTCCTTTTTCGATCCGGCAGAGGCCAGGCGCAGTCTGGGTGCCTATATGATCCTCGATCACATCCGGACCCTGCGCGCCCGGGGGCTTCCGCATCTTTATCTCGGCTATTGGGTGCCCGGAAGCCAACGAATGGCGTATAAGGCCGAGTTCCGGCCGCTCGAGGTTCTGTCGGGTGGAATCTGGATGGAATGGACCGACCCGGAAGACGCGGCAATTTCCTTGCCGCGCCAGATGGCCGGTTCCGGCGCACGGCGGAGCGGATGAACCGACGCGAATATCTCGGCCTTGCCGCTTTGGGCGGCGGAGCGGCTCTGGCCGGTGCCGCGGCAATTGCCGGGCGTGGGTCGAAGAACCGCGCGGGAGACGCTTTCGACCGCACGGGCGGGAGCCAGAGCGAAACGCTGGCCTCGCCGGCGATCCTCAGCAATGCGCGCGAATTCCGGATGGTGACGACCTGGCCGAAGGGCCTGCCCGGCCTCGGCCAGGCCGCCGAGCGTGTGGCGCGCACTGTCGGGGCCCTCAGCGAGGGACGACTGAAGATCCGCGTCTATGCCGACGGGGAATTGGTCAAGGCGCTCGAATGTTTCGATGCCGTCGCCGCCGGTTCCGCCGACATGTATCACGGCGCGGAATATTACTGGACCGGCAAGGTCAAGGGCTTCGCCTTTTTCACCGCCGTGCCCTTTGGCATGACGGCGACCGAGATCATGGGCTGGGTGCGCGAAGGCGGCGGCCAGGCGCTGTGGGAAGAATTGTCCGGACAATTCAATGTCATCGCCTTTCACGCCGCCAATACCGGCCATCAGATGGGCGGCTGGTTCCGCCGTGAAATCCGTTCCATCGATGATTGGCGCGGGCTCAAGATGCGCATTCCGGGCCTGGCGGGCGAGGTGGTGCGCCGCCTGGGTGGATCGGCCGTGGTCATTCCCGGTGCCGATATTTTCGAGGCCCTGACCAATGGTACGATCGATGCCACCGAATGGGTGGGCCCATGGAATGACGAGGCACTCGGCTTTCACCGCGCGGCTCCCCTGTATTACGGGCCCGGCTTTCACGAACCGGGCGCGGCGCTGGCGCTCGGCATGAACCGCAAGGTCTGGGATTCCCTGTCGTCGGGCGATCGGGCCATTTTCCGTGCCGCCTGTGCCGAATGCAATGACTGGAGCCTCGGGGCCTTCACCTATAATAACGGGGCGGCCTTGCAGCGTCTGGTGACCACAGGCGGGGTGACGCTGCGCAGCTTTCCCGATGACGTGATGCTGGCCGCGCGCAAGGCTTCGGCCGAGGTGCTGGAGGCGGCGGCGGCCGCCGATCCCTTGTCCCGGCGTATCCACGAATCCTATAAGGCGGCACTCGGGACCATGCGGCGCTGGTCGGAAATCGGTGACGGGGCCTATCTGCGCGCGCGCGGACTGCCCTGACCGGCGGTCGAATGGTAATTCAACGGAAAGCGCCAAAGGCCCGTTCCGATGAATGGCGGGACACGACCTGGCAGGAAGGCGGAGGGCACGGGGATCACACTCATCGGTACCATTTTTTCGGTCCTGTGCACGATGCTGGTGCCATTTCTGGCGCTTCCGGCCCTGTCGCTGCTCGCGCCGAAGACATTTTCCCGGCCGGCGGATTTTTTGGCCCGGGCCGCCCGACATATTTCCGAAGGCCTGATGGCAATCGCGCTTTGGGCGAGCCTCCTGATGGCGCTGGCGCAATTTTTTGCCGTGCTCGCGCGCTATCTGTTCGGGTTCAGCGCGGCATGGCTCGGGGAAAGCGTGATCTATTTTCACGCCAGCCTGTTCATGCTGGGCGCTGCGGGGGCGCTCAAGGCCGGGGCGCATGTACGCATCGACGTGTTTTTTGCGAAATTTTCCCCGGAAAACCGGGCGATCGTCGATTTTCTCGGCGTTCATTTTGCGCTGTGGCCCATGATGATCCTGATCCTGACTGCCGGCGAAGGCTTTGTCGCCGCATCCTGGCGGGTTTTCGAGCGTTCGGCCCAAAGCGACGGCCTGCCTTTGCTGTTTCTGCTCAAGAGCCTCATTCCGGTCTTTGCGCTCAGCATGATCGTCCAGGGTTTCGCCATGGCGGTGGAGGCCGGGAGGGTGCTGCGGGGAATGGTTCCCTCGTCGAGCCAGGAACATGAGGCATTGCCCTTATGATCACGCTGGCCGAGAGCCTCGACCTTCTGATGTTCGTCACCCTGATCGGCGCGCTGCTCGCCGGATTTCCGGTGGCCTTCACCCTGGGCGGGACGGCGCTGATCTTTGCCACGATCGGCGTGCTGATCGGCGTGTTCGAGCCCGGCTTCCTTGCCATTCTTCCCCAGCGCCTGTTTGGCGCGGTCATGACCAATTCCTCCCTGACCAGCGTGCCGCTCTTCGTGTTTATGGGGGTGGTGCTCGAACGCTCGAAGATCGCCGAGGAGCTGCTCGCCACTGCCGGGCGCTTGCTGGCAGGCGTGCCGGGCGGGCTTGGCTTTGCGGTGACGCTGATCGGGGCAGTGCTGGCGGCGTCGACCGGGGTGGTCGGCGCGACCGTCATCACCATGGCGCTGATCGCCCTGCCCTCGATGCTCAAGGCCGGCTATTCGCCGCGTCTGGCCAGCGGATCGATCGCCGCTGCCGCCACCTTGTGCCAGATCATTCCCCCCTCGGTCGTGCTGATTCTGCTGGGCGACGTGATTTCCAATGCCAATCAGGAGGCCCGCCTCACCCGTCAGGCGGGTGTGGATTCGGTGACCGTGAGCGATTTGTTCGCCGGGGCCATGATACCCGGACTGATTCTGGTCGGGCTCTATCTCGCTTATCAGGCGGGAATGGCGATATTCAATCCGAAAGCCTCCCCGCCTTTGCCGAAATCCGAGCGCGGCAGGGTGACGCTTCCGGAGATCCTGCGCGCGTTCATTGCGCCTTTGGCGCTGATCGGCGCGGTTTTGGGCTCTATCCTTGGCGGATTGGCCACCCCCACCGAGGCGGCTTCCGTCGGGGCGATCGGGGCGATGATGCTCGCGGCGCTGCGCAGTCACGGGACCCCGCGCGCGCGGATCCTCGTGGTGCTCGGCTTTCTGGGTCTGCTCACCGCCTTCATCCTGCGGATCGCCTTTGATCTGCGGCTCGGAGGGGACGCGCGAAATTTCCCCGACATCCTGATTCTGCTCGCGGCCTTTGCCGGCGCGATCCTCGCTTGCCTTGGCGTGCTGGCGGCGGCCTTTGCGCTGTGGCGCGCACGCGACCTCACCCCCGCCATGCGCTCGACCGCCGGGATTGCGGCCATGGTCTTCGTGATCCTGATCGGGGCATCGCTGTTTTCCATCGTGTTCCGGGGGCTGGGCGGCGACGAGACCGTGGCGCGCATCCTGTCGGCGGCACCCGGCGATTTGCTGGGCGCGTTGATCCTGGTCAATCTCGTTCTGTTTATCCTCGGCTTTTTCCTCGACTTCATCGAGATTACCTTTGTGGTGGTGCCGGTAGTAGCACCCGCTTTGATCATTCTGGGTGCCGATCCGATCTGGCTTGGCGTATTATTCGCCATGAATTTGCAGACCTCGTTTATGACGCCACCCTTTGGCTTTGCCCTGTTCTATTTGCGCGGGGCCACGCCGGATTCGCTCAAAACCGCCGACATTTATCGCGGCGTGATCCCCTTCATTCTGCTGCAAATCGTGGGATTGGGGCTGGTCTGGGCCTTTCCCGGACTTGCCACCTGGCTCCCGTCGCTGCTGCGGTAGCCCATTTCATCGCGGAGGAAAAATGCGCAGTTTCCGGAAGATTACGGGCGGTAAATCAAATGAAATCAAGACGAACGCCGGACGGGCCAGGTTCGTCGCATTGGCCGTATCGGCCTCAGTTTTGGCCAGCACCGCCTTTGCCGAGCCGCCACGTTTTGAAGTCCGCGACGAGGATTCAACCCTGACCCTGCTGGGCACGGTCCATATTCTGCGACCTGAAACCAGATGGCGCGATCCCGGGCTCGACCGGGCGCTCGCAGCGGCAGAGGAAATCTGGTTCGAAATCCGGCCGGGAAGCGACAAGGACCCGCAGATTCAGCAAAAAGTGCAGCAATTCGGTCTCGACCCCGCGACGCCCCTGGACAGGAAACTGGATCCCGCGGAATATGCGAAATTCAAGGCCGCCGCCGCAAGCCTGGGCCTGCAGGCCGCCCGGCTCAATGCGCTGCGTCCATGGTTCGCGGCGCTGACACTGACCGTGGCGACGGCGCAGAAGGCCGGCTTTGAGCCGGATTCCGGCGTCGAGAAAGTTCTTGAGAGGGAAACTGGCAAGCGCCCGGTCAAGGCCTTCGAGACGACTGCCGAGCAATTGTCCTTCTTTGCCGGGCTTGCCCCGGAGATTGAAAAGGCGCTGCTTCTCGAAGCGATCGATCAGGTGGCATCGGGTGCAGGGCGTCTCGACGAGCTCGTAAAACTTTGGCAGGCCGGTGATCTTGAAGGGCTCGATCGACTGGTCAATCTGGATCTGAAACGCGATTACCCGGCCCTGCATGATGTTCTGCTGCGCCAACGCAATGCCGCCTGGGTCGAGCGCATCAAGGCCGAAATGGCGGGCGCGGGAAAAGATTTCATCGCCGTCGGTGCCGGCCATCTGGTGGGCGCGGACGGGGTGCCGGAGCTACTGCGCAAGGCTGGTTTCACCGTCGTGCAGGTGAGTGTTTCCGCGCCACCGAAAGCCATAAAACCTGCGAGGAAAGCGGCAAAGCCCACGAAAAGATGAGCCGGTCATCCACCCTCCGGACCTTTCTTCGCCCTTTGGCGTCGCCATTCGGCCAGTTTCTCCAGCCGGGCGGCGATTTCCTTTTCCCGACCCCGGTTGGTGGGCTGATAGAGAGCCGGGCGCGCCACCCCATCGGGAAAATAATTCTGGCCTGAAAAGCCGTCGTCTTCGTCATGGTCATAGCGATAGCCATCGCCGCGGCCGATATCGCGCATCATCCGGGTGGAGCCGTTAAGAATGATGTCCGGGGGTGGTGCCGACCCCGTGGCCCTGGCAAGAGCGCGCGCTGATGTGTAGGCAATATAGGCGGCATTGGATTTTGGCGCGCTGGCGAGGTGGAGAACCGCCTGGCCGAGCGCCAGTTCCCCTTCCGGCGAGCCGAGAAATTCATAGCTCGCCCGCGCGGCCTCGGCGACCAGCAGGGCGGTGGGATCGGCAAGGCCGATATCCTCGCTCGCCATCCGGATCAGGCGGCGCGCGATGAACAAGGGTTCCTCGCCCCCTTCCAGCATGCGTGCGAACCAATAAAGCGCGGCATCGGGATCTGAACCACGCACCGATTTGTGCAGCGCCGAGATGAGATTGTAATGCTCCTCGCGGTCCTTGTCATAAGCGGGTGCGCGCTTGCGGAGCAAATCCCCGAGCTCCGCAGGACCGGCTGGAATCGCGAGCCCGAGTGCCGCCACCCCCTCCACGAGGTTGAGCAGGAAGCGCCCATCGCCATCGGCCATGGCGATCAGCGCCTGACGCCCGGATTCCGTGACCGGCAGCGGAGTGCCGAAATGGGCCTCCGCCCGCTGCAGCAGGGTTTCCAGGGCGCATTCGTCGAGCCGCCTGAGAACCACGACCTGCATGCGCGACAGCAAGGCACCGTTCAATTCAAATGACGGGTTTTCCGTGGTTGCCCCGATCAGGGTGACGAGCCCCTCCTCGACAAAGGGCAAAAACGCATCCTGCTGGGCCCGGTTGAAGCGGTGGATTTCGTCCACAAACAGCAGCACACCGCGGCCCAGGCGTTGAAATTCCCGCGCGCGATCAAAGGCCTTGCGCAGATCCGGCACACCCGAAAATACCGCAGACAATTGCAGGAATTCGAGCCCGGCGGCCTCCGCCAGCAGGCGCGCAATGGTCGTCTTGCCGACACCAGGTGGGCCCCAAAGGACCAAAGAGGGCAGATGCCCGGCCGCCAGCAACCGCGACACGGAACCCTGCAAGCCGAGAACATGGTCCTGACCCAAAACTCCGGCGAGCGCCCGGGGTCGCAGAAGATCGGCCAGCGGACGACGCGCATTCCGATCGCCCGGGGGATCGGATTTTTCTTGACCCGGGCCGGCATGTGTGAAGAGATCGGCCATGGTCCGTCTTTCCGGATTCAACTGCCAATTCAGCAGATTACTGAAACTTTAGTTTGCCAGCGGACCCCCGGCCTGTCGCCCGGATGCGTCCCCGAACCCTGAAAGGAATTCCAATGAGCACTCCGGACGCCACCCCGCCAGACATCGATCCCATGGGGCCTCATTCGGGCCTCACGCCCCATCTGGCGGTCAAAGGGGCCGTCGCCGCGCTTGAATTCTACACGAAAGCCTTTGGCGCGCGCGAATTGATCCGCATGCCTGCTGAAGACGGGCAGAGATTGATGCATGCCCATATGGAAATCAATGGTGCGTCCCTGATGCTCGCCGACTGGTTTCCTGAATATGGCCCGGGTGGGGACATGCCGGTTCCCGGAGCCGTGACCCTGCATCTTCAGGTCAAGGATCCCGATTTCTGGTTCAACCGTGCGGTCGCGGCCGGTGCCGAAATCATCATGCCGCTGGCCGACCAGTTCTGGGGCGATCGCTACGGCCAGGTCAAGGACCCGTTCGGGCATTCATGGTCCATCGGGGCACCCATCCCCAAGGCGTGAAACCGACCGGACAGGCAAGATCGGGGCGGGAATTCGGGGCGGGAATTCGGGCCGGGAAACTCAGGTGACAGCGTGACCCACGACCGGATTGTGCCAGGGCATCAGTAATCCGTTCTGGAGCGTGAGCACCCGGTCCATCTCGCCCGCCAGAACGAAATTATGGGTGGCGACCAAAGCTGCCGCCCCTTCGGCCCTCGCGGCCTCCCGCAGGGCACCGAATACCCTACCCGAGGTTTCCGGGTCGAGATTGCCGGTGGGCTCGTCCGCGAGCACCAGAGCCGGCCGATTGGCCAGCGCGCGCGCGATGGCCACACGCTGCTGTTCGCCGCCCGACAATTGCGAGGGCCGGTGGCGGCGTCGCCCGGCAAGACCCAGCCGGTCGAGCAATTCGGCCGCCCGCGCCCGCGCCGCGCGCTGGCCGACACCCGCAATCATCTGCGGCAAGGCGACATTGTCCTCGGCATTGAACTCGGGAAGCAGATGGTGGAACTGGTAGACAAAACCGATGGCATCGCGCCGCAGCATTGTACGCTCGCGCTCGGTGGCGGAGCCTATATCGGTTCCCTGGATCACGACCCGACCCGAACCCGGCCGCTCCAGCAGCCCGGCAATGTGCAGGAGCGAGGATTTCCCCGAACCCGACGGCCCCACAAGGCCGACGATCTCGCCCTGCGCGAGATCGAGCGACAGATCCGCGAAGATGCGCAGGGGACCGGCTTCGGAACGATAGACCCGCTCGACGCCGACCAGTGACAATACGGGAACGGAGTGGAGGGAGGCGGTGGGATCGCTTGTCATTCGTAGCGCAATGCCTCCACCGGATCGAGGCTCGCCGCACGCAGGGCCGGCGGAAGTGCTGCGAGGAAGGACAGGATCAATGCAACACCCGTGACAAACACCACGTCGCCCGCCTGCACTTTCGAGGGCAGGTTGGACAGGAAATAGACCTGCGGACCGAACAGGTCGATGCCCAGAGCGGTCGAAAGAAAATCCTCGACCTGTGCGATATTGAAGCTGAACAACAGTCCCAGCGCGACCCCGAGACCGGCCCCCGTTACGCCGATCAGCGCGCCGGCGAGGAAGAAGATGCGCATGATCGCCCCCTTGCTCGCCCCCATGGTGCGCAGAATGGCGATGTCCTTGCTCTTGTTCTTGGCGAGCATGACGAGACCGGAAATGATGTTGAGCGCCGCGATCAGCGTCAGCAGGCTGAGAATGAAGGCCATGACATTACGCTCGACCGCCAGCGCATCGTAAAACTGGCCCTGGCGCGCCTTCCAGTCGGAAAGATAGACCCCGGTGCCGAGTTTCTGACGCAGGACCTTCATCACCGGATCGGCGTTGAGCGGCGAGGCAATCCGGACCTCGACGAAATCGGTGCGGCCTTCCTTGTTGTACAGCAATTGCATTTCTTCGAGCGGCAGATAGCCATAGACCTGGTCATAGCGGCTGTCGCCCGACTGAAAGACCGCCTGCACCGGATAGGATTTTCGTCGCGGCAGCGAGCCAAACACCGTATTGGCCCCGACGGGTGTCACGAGGGTCACGACATCGCCCGGCTGCACGCCAAGCCCATTGGCGAGATCCGCGCCAAGAATAAGGCCGGGCTCCTCGTTCGGGGCATCGAAGAAACTGACATCACCCGCGGTAATGCGCTCCGAAACCAGTTTCAGGGCCCGAAAATCCGCCCCGCGCAACCCGCGCATATAGATTCCGGTCACCCGCTCGCCGCGGATCAGGATGCCCTGGCCGTCGAGAAAGGGCGAGGCACTCTCCACCTCGGGCAGCGATTTCGCGAGCCGGACCACGGGGCCGATCTCGCCATCGCTCCAGCCACTCGGCGCGCCGATCACGATATGGGGTTCGATCCCCACAATCACCCGCAGGATTTCGGCGCGAAATCCGTTCATCACCGACATGACAGTGATCAGCACGAACACTGCCAGCATGATTCCGAGAAGCGACAGCATGGCCGACACCGTCACCCCGCCATGCCGGGCCTTGGCCCCGAGATAACGGATGGCCAGCATGCGTTCGAATTTGCCGAAGGGCCGGGCAGCTGAACCCGCCGATCTGACAGTTCTGGCACCGGGATTTGCCTTCACCCTGTCCCCCTTGCAGCCGTCAGGCGGTTGAGCGCGGCATCGAGCGACATTTCAACCCGTTCGCCACTTCGCCGGTCCTTGATATCGACCACACCCTTGTCGAGCCCCTTGGGGCCGATGATCAATTGCACCGGCAATCCGATGAGATCCATGGTGGCGAATTTTGCGCCGGGGCGCTCGTCGCGATCGTCGAGAAGTGGTTCCAGCCCTGCGTGTTCGAGGACCGACAGCGCAGTGGCGGCGGCGTCATCGACCCTCGCATCACCCGGTTTCAGATTGACGATCCCCACGCCGAAAGGGGCCACGGCCTCCGGCCAGATGATGCCGGCCTCATCGTGATTGGCCTCGATCAACGCACCGACGAGGCGCGACACGCCAATGCCATAGGATCCCATCTGGGCGGGACGTTCCACGCCATCAGGCCCCGCGATCATGCATTGCATCGGCTTCGAATATTTCTCGCCGAAATAGAAGATGTGGCCGACTTCGATCCCGCGGGCCGAGAGCCGTTGATCCGCAGGGATCGCGGCAAAGGCCGCTTCGTCATGCATTTCCTCGGTCGCGGCATAGAGCGCAATACGGGCATCGACCAGCGGCTGCAAATCACTGTCCCAATCGACGATTCCGGGGGCTGGCATGTCGATGAGATCGCGGTGGCAATGAACCTCGCTCTCGCCGGTTTCGGCGAGGATGATGAATTCATGGCTGAGATCACCGCCGATCGGGCCGGTATCGGCCTTCATCGGCACGGCCCTGAGGCCCATACGTGCAAAGGTATTGAGATAGGCCAGAAACATGCGATTATAGGATTGCCGGGCACCTGCGAAATCGACATCGAAGGAATAGGCGTCCTTCATCAGGAATTCGCGTCCGCGCATGATCCCGAAGCGCGGACGAACCTCGTCGCGGAACTTCCACTGGATGTGGTACAATGTCTTCGGCAATTCGCGATAGGAACGGACATAAGACCGGAAAATCGCCGTGACCATTTCCTCATTGGTCGGTCCATAGAGCAGGTCGCGCTTGTGGCGGTCGGAAATGCGCAACATTTCCTCGCCATAGGCGTCATAGCGCCCGCTTTGGCGCCAGAGATCGGCGGGCTGAAGGGTCGGCATCAGCATTTCCACGGCGCCCGCACGGTTTTGCTCCTCACGGACAATGGTCTCGATCTTCCGCAAAACGCGCAAGCCAAGGGGCAGCCAGGAATAGATGCCCGCCGCCTCCTGCCGGATCATGCCGGCCCGCAGCATCAGCCGGTGGGAGGCGATGGCGGCTTCCGCCGGGACTTCCTTGAGGGTTGGAAGAAAGAAATTCGAAAACCGCATGCAGCACCGAAAGTGCCAATGATTGCTCATTGGAAGGGGATAAGTGGCCGGCACCTGTCGGGCGCGGCCGCAGGCAGACCTATCGGGCAATCACGCCAGATTCAAGGCATATGCCCCGTGCCCCGCGCTGCCAGGATGTTTCACGGGCTTTCGCTCACACTGCTTCGGGTGGAATGAATGGCATTCAGCCCGGCAATGTAATCCGGAAATTGCAAACTCATTCCCAGTTCGGCCTTGATCCGGGCGTTGGAAATCCGGCGGCTTTCGGCATAAAAACGGTGGGTCCCGTGCGAAAGTTCGGCCTTGGCAAAGGGTACTTCCTCTGGCCGCGGCAGGCCAAGCAGGTCGGCGGCGTGGTTCAGAACCCTTGACTGCGCGCAGGGGCAATCATCGGCAACATTGTAGATCCGGCCGGGATTGGGCGACGCGATCGATCGCAAGAGCGTGCCGGCAATATCGGCGACATGGACACGCGAAAACACATGGCCGGGCTTGACCAGAGCCTGTGCCCGGCCTTCGCGCAGCCGGTCGAGCGCCGAGCGACCCGGGCCATAGATCCCCGGCAGGCGGAAAATGTGCATGGGAAGCGCGCTGGCCAGGGCCTGACGCTCGGCCAGCACCCGCTTGTGGGCCTGAAGGCTTTGGGGTCGGACCGGATTGTCCTCGAACGCCCATCCGCCAGCGAGATCGCCATACACCCCGGTGGTGGAAAGATAGCCCGCCCAGCGCGCCTTGATCCCGGTTTTCGGAAGCAAATTGAGGGCGTAATCCCCCTCCTCCCCCGGCGGGATGGAAAACAACAGCGCATCGGCCGAATATGCGGCGTCGGGCCATGGCATACCGGGCAGCCATTGGACGCGCTCGATCGGCGCGTGGATGTCCATCCCGACGCTATCGGACTGCGGCATTGCGCGGCTGGTTCCCGTGACATTCCATTCCGCGGGATCCATTTGTCGCGCGAGCGCCGTGGCACTGTAGCCCGCGCCAAATACGAACAGTAATTTCATCGTTCCACCCGCTGTTTTGAGATAACCTTGTCTGCGGCGCTTCTGCGGCACTGCGATAAGGTTTGGGCTGCGGCCACCGGTTCCGATCGGTCATTCGTCGCGTCCGCAGTACAGCGGAGCGCTTTTTGCGCGTCGTCGGGAGCCTTTCATGATCGTGTTTTTGTTCCAATCTGTGCTTCGCCTCGGACAGGTTGCGATGCTCGGCCTCAGCCTGATTTCTGCCGGACAAGCCCATGCCCGGGAAGCCCCCGATCCGCAATCACTGGTCTTGTCAGAAGCCGCCATCGAGGAACAGGCGCGGCTGAAAGCCTGCCTGCTGAAGCTCGAAACCGACGCCGAAGAAGGCTTCGAGGACGCCTTGCGCTGGCGGGCCGAAGCGTGGCGACCGCCGGCGCGCGAATGCCTTGCAGCCGCCCGCGTTGCATTGGGCAGCTTCGACAAGGCCGGCGGGGAATATTATTCGCTGTCGGCGGCCCCGGAAATCACTTTGCCCGAGGAGCGCGCGCGACTGTCCAATCTCGCCGGCACCGCCTTCATGCTGGCCGAGAACTGGGAGAAAGCGAAGGAGGCCTTTGCCCGCGCCCATTCGCTGCGGCCCGAAGTGCCGGCTTTTCGGCTCGATACCGCTTTCGCGCTGGAAAAGCTCGAGGATTGGGAAGGGGTCAAGGTGGAAACCGATGCGGTTATCGCGGCCGCGCCCACCCATCCGGAGGCGCTGTTATTGCGGGCCCGAGCGCATCTCGGCCTCGCAGATGTCAGGGCCGCCGAACAGGACATCGACGCTGCGATCAAGGCCGATCCGAAAAATGTCGAGGCAAGGCTTACCCGCGGCGAAATTCGTCAGGCGCGGGCAAGACTGACGCGCCCGGCGCAGAATCCGGACTTGCAGAAGCGGGATTCGCAGAAACCGGACCTGCCGAAGTGAACCGGCACTGTCGGCAAGATGGCGCTTTCCGTCGGCATGGTGCATTTTCGGCTTCGCCGTCATCGGCGATTCCGGAATCCAGGGCCAAAACAGCGATGATGACCAAAACAGCGATGATGACCAAAACAGCGATGATGAATCGAACAGAACCAGTAAATTCAGGCGCTTCGCAGCAGCCTTTCATTCGCCGGAAGCTCGTCAGCATAGCGTGCCTTGCTTTCGCTGGCCTTGCCCCACCAATGGCCCTCGCGCAGGTGCCTTCCCTGGCCCGGCCGGCGACACAGGCAACAGCCGCAGCCGCGCGCCCAAATCCGGAAGCTGCGCATCAAATGTCGATCGCGGCCGGCTATAAGGCTCTGGCCCTGTGCAGCGGGCAGTTCAATGCCGGACGCAGCCCGGATGCCATCGCCCAGGACGAGCTTTCCCGCATCTATCCCGAATTGCGCGCGCCGATCGCCGAATTGGGCAGCGCGATGGACGATGTCGGCAGAAGTGTGAGTGTGCCCTTCGGGGACAATATCGCCCCGCGCATCGCTGCCTGGCGGCCGACCCTCGGCTGTACGCTTCTGCCGGTGGGGGCCCCGGCCTCGTCGATTGCCACGCTGCCCCGGACGGCGCTGCGCGCACCCAATCTCGATGCGCGGCCCTGGCCGCTCGGCGACCAGAACGCGCTCGCAGGCCCCTCGCGCCTGTCATCCGCGCGCATCAATGTGCCGGTGACTTCGGCGTTTGACCGCGTTTCCTATGGTCTGGGCACCGAAACCACTGCGATCATCGTCATTCGCAATGGCAAGATCGTGGCCGAACGGTATCGGCTCGGCTTCCACATGCATATGAGCCAACGCACCTGGTCGGTCGCAAAATCCCTGACTGCCGCGATCATGGGGGTTGCCGCCGATCGCGGAATCGTCGAGCTCGCGGGACCCGCCACCATTCCGGAATGGCGGCGGCCGGGGGATCCGCGCGCGCCGATCACATTCGACCAGCTTTTGCGCATGGCATCGGGCCTGTGGTCCGGTGCCGCCGGAAACCGCACCGATGCGGTCTATTTTGGTGGTTCGGCGGTGGCGGAGACTGCACCTTCCCAACCTCTGGTCACGAAGCCCGGAAGTCATTGGGAATATTCCAATAATGACATATTGCTCGCCATGCGGGGCCTGCGCAGCGCAATCAGCGACGATGCCCGCTTTCTGGCCTTTCCCTATGAAAACCTGTTCTGGCGGGCGGGGATGACCCGCACTTTTGCCGAAACCGATTGGGGGGGCGATTTCGTTTTGTCCTCCCAGGTGTGGTCTACGGCGCGCGATCTCGCGCGGTTCGGTCTCCTGCTGCTCAATCGGGGACGCGTGATGGACGATCAGGTGCTGTCGCCCGCCGGCATCAATGCCATGCTCACCCCCGCCGGCCCGCAGCCCATGGGCAGGAACCGGCCTGGTTATGGCCGCGGCATCTGGCTGTTCGGGCCCGAACAGGGCCTGCCGACCGGAACCTTTGCCGCCCAGGGCAATCGCGGCCAATATGTGGTCGTGGTCCCGGCGCAGAATGTGGTGATCGTGCGGCGGGGCTATGATGCAGTGGGCGACGGCCAATCCTTCGACATTACCCGCTTCACCGCCGATGCGCTCGCGGCCCTGAAATAGGGCGATGCCCAGATATCGCCTGTGGATCGAATATGACGGCGGCCCCTTTGCAGGCTGGCAGCGTCAGGGGCAATTGCCCAGCGTTCAGGCGAGCCTCGAACGCGCCGCACTGGCCCTGTGCGGGATGCCCTGCGAGGTGATTGGTGCCGGGCGCACCGATTCGGGCGTCCATGCGCTCGGCCAATGCGCGCATCTCGATCTCCCGAAATCCTATGTGCCTGCGAAAATTCGCGACGCACTCAATGCCTTTCTG
>JAKFWO010000022.1 GCA_021731815.1 Hyphomonadaceae bacterium
ATATAGG
Source organism: Hyphomonadaceae bacterium (assembly GCA_021731815.1). GTDB lineage: Bacteria > Pseudomonadota > Alphaproteobacteria > Caulobacterales > Aquidulcibacteraceae > JAKFWO01. The sequence goes on from JAKFWO010000022.1 coordinate 8, forward strand.
CCCCGGCTTCCGCCCCGAAAGCCAGCGCGAAATCCCCCGCCACCGCCCCGAGGATCGCCGAAAAGCGCAGAATTGCCGCCCGCGCCACCCGGTCCTCGCCGCTCAGTCCCGCCCGCGTGATCCCTGAGGGATCGGGCCGCTGCGGCCCGCCGACGCCGCTTTCACGCGCGAGGATCTCATAGAGATCGACAAGGCCGGGGCCCGACAGCAGCCGCTCATTGGAAACGCGGCCATATTTTGCCCGCAGGACGGCGAGGATGCGATCCTCCGCTTCATTGTCAGGCGCGAAGGCGGCGTGCCCACCCTCGCCCTGAATGGCCTGGGCGGCAAAGCCCGAGCCCATGAGCGCGCTCACTCCGAAGCCGGAACCCGGACCACAGACGAGGCGCACATCCGCGGCCCCCGCCGGCGGTGCCGAAACCGGCCCGAGCTGCGCAAGGTCACGCGGCTCAAGAACCGGCAAAGCCAGCGCATTGGCGGTGAAATCATTGAGGATCTCGACCTCGGCAAAGGCGAATTCGACCTTGACCGCCTCGGCGGAAAACGCCCAGCCGCTATTGGTGAAGCGGATCGCCTGATCGCGCACCGGCCCCGCCGCAGCCAGAGCCGCATAGGACAGGATGGGGGCGTCTTTGGGCAGTCCGGCGAGATAATCCCGCAAGGCCGGGCCGAGATTGGGGAAATCCGCGACCTTTAATGTACGCGCCTCCTCGATCCGCACGCGCCCGCCCGCCAGACATGCAAGGCCAAAGCGGGCATTCGTGCCGCCAATATCGGCAACCAGCCCCCACACTTCCCCGGCCGGCGCGTTCATGCCACATGCTCCGGAATCGCCGCCGCCCGGGGCGCGTGATCGGGGGAAAACAGCACGCTTCCCCCCTCCTCCGCGGGGCCGACGACGCGGCGCATGAAGCCGAATAATTCCCGCCCCAGCCCATGGCCCGGTTGCGAATGCCGGGCCAATGGCCGCGCATTCCATTCCGCTACCGGAACGAGCGCATCGAGCGTGCGTTTTTCGGCGTCGAGGCGGATGATGTCGCCCGCCTGCACCCGGGCGAGGGGGCCGCCATGGGCGGCTTCCGGCGTGAGATGGATCGCGGCCGGCGTCTTGCCCGAGGCCCCCGACATCCGCCCGTCCGACACCAGCGCCACTTTGAAACCGCGATCCTGCAACACCGACAAAGGCGGCGAGAGCTGATGCAATTCCGGCATGCCATTGGCCGACGGCCCCTGAAAGCGCAACACGGCCACGAAATCGCGGTTGAGCGCGCCGGCCTTGAAGGCGGCGGTGAATTCGGCCTGGGAATGGAAGATGGCGGCCGGCGCCTCCACGACGCGGTGAGCAGGCGCAACGGCGGAGGTCTTGATCACCGCACGGCCGAGATTTCCGGTCAGCAGGCGAATGCCGCCATCCGCATCAAAGGGGTCGGCGACCGGCCGCAACACCTCGGTATCGAGGCTTGCCCCGGCCGGCGCACGCCATTCCACCCGGCCATCGATCAGGAACGGTTCCTGCGTCTGGCGTGCAAGGCCAGGGCCCGAGACGGTCATGACATCGGGATGCATGAGCCCGGCCCTGAGCAATTCGGCGATGAGAAAGCCGGGCCCACCCGCCGCCTGGAAATGGTTCACATCGGCCGAGCCATTGGGATAGATCCGGCACAGCAGTGGCGTGACCGCGGAGAGATCGTCAAAATCGCTCCAGTCCACCACGAAGCCCGCCGCCCGCGCCATGGCCACGAGATGCAGCGTCAGATTGGTCGAGCCCCCGGTCGCGACCAGCGCCACAATGGAATTGACAAAGGCCTTGACGCCGAGGATTTCGGCCAGCCCGTTCGGGGCCTCCTGTGCGCGCGCGAGTTCCACGGCGCGGAAGGTCGCCGCCCGGGTCAGCGCCGCGCGCAAGGGCGCGTCGGGGTGAACGAAGGCGGCTCCGGGCAGATGGAGACCCATTGCCTCCATCAATAATTGATTGGTATTGGCCGTGCCGTAAAAGGTGCAGGTGCCCACCCCGTGATAGGATTGGCTCTCGGCTTGCAGTAATTCGTCGCGGCCGAGCTTGCCCTCGGCATAAAGCGCGCGAATCCGGGCCTTCTCCTTGTTGGGCAGGCCCGAACTCATGGGGCCGGCCGGCACCATCAGGATCGGCAGATGGGCAAAGGACAATGCCCCGATCACGAGGCCCGGCACGATCTTGTCGCAGACGCCAAGGCATAATCCGGCCTCGAAGGCGTCATGCGTAAAAGCGATGGCGGTCGCCATGGCGATGACATCGCGCGACAACAGCGACAGCTCCATCCCGCCCTGGCCTTGCGTCACCCCATCGCACATGGCGGGCGTTGCTCCGGCCAACTGGGCGCTCGCGCCGATTTCGCGCGCCGCCTTGCGGATGAGATCGGGAAAATGCTCGAAAGGCTGATGGGCCGACAACATGTCGTTATAGGCGCTGACGATCCCGATATTCACGCCCTCGGCCCCGCGCTGGACGAGCTTGTCGGCGACCGGCGAGGCGGCGAACACATGGGCGAGATTGGCGCAGGACAGCCGCCCGCGCGACGGCCCGCGGGCGCGCGCTTCGGCAATCCCCGCCAGATATCCGGCCCGCAGATCCGGCTGGCGCGCCAGAATGCGTGCCGTCACATTTTCCAGAACGGGATGAAGGGTCGGGACGGTCATGATGGTCCTTTCACCGGAGATTCAGCCACCGAAATCATGGCGATGCGCCCTCCGGCCACGGACATTAGACAATGGGGCACCTTCTTTCAACACGGCTCCCCCGGGGAATCCCGCGCCCCCGCAGGGTGCAGGATTTTTCATGCGAATCAGGGCATGATTGCCGGTCTGATGATGAATGATCGATTCGCGTCGGAGAGTGGCAATTCGGGCGGCCCGGAAAAGGACCAGTCCAGGCAATTCTCACACCCGACGCGCGGGACCGGAGTGCATGACGATGACCAATTCAATCCTTTCAGGCGCAATCGGCGGCGCGGGGCTTTCCGTGCCCGGCCTGCTCGTTCCATCGCGTGGCTACAAGCCGTTCCGCTACCCCTGGGCCTATGATTTCTGGCGGCGCCAGCAACAAACCCATTGGCTGCCGGAGGAGGTTCCACTGGGCGAGGATTGCAAGGATTGGGCGAATGTCATCACCGAATCCGAACGCAATCTGCTGACCCAGATCTTCCGCTTCTTCACCCAATCGGATGTCGAGGTGAACGACAATTACATGGAGCGTTACGCCCGGGTCTTCAAACCGACCGAAATCAGGATGATGCTTTCGGCCTTCTCGAATATGGAGACCGTCCATATCGCGGCCTATGCCCTGCTGCTCGAAACCATCGGCATGCCGGAATCGGAATTTTCCGCGTTCCTTGATTACGAGGCGATGAAGGCCAAACATGATTACATGGGCGCGTTTGGCGTGGAATCCCATGCCGATATCGCCCGCACGCTCGCAATGTTCGGGGCGTTTACGGAAGGGCTTCAGCTCTTTGCGAGCTTTGCCATGCTGATGAATTTCCCACGCTTCAACAAGATGAAGGGCATGGGCCAGATCGTGAGCTGGAGCGTGCGCGACGAAAGCCTGCATTGCGAGGGCATGGTCCGGCTGTTCCACACTTTCGCCCACGAGACCCAATGCCTGACAAAATCGGTGCAGGACGATATCGTGGATTGCTGCAAGACCGTCGTCGGGCTCGAGGACAAATTCATCGATCTCGCCTTCGAAATGGGCCCGGTCGAGGGCATGAATCCCGACGATATCAAGGCCTATATCCGCTACATCGCTGATTGGCGGCTCGGACAACTGAAATTGCCGACCATTTACGGGGCGAAGGAACATCCCATTCCGTGGCTGAGTGAAATCCTCAACGGAGTGGAACACGCCAATTTCTTCGAGGCCCGCGCCACCGAATATTCCAAGGCCGCCACCAAGGGCGAATGGCATGGGCAGAATGGCGTATGGGCGAATTTTGACCGCACATTGGCCAAGAGGGAGGCGGAGGGGGTGGAGGCTTGACGCTGTCTCCCGGCTGACGCGTAGTGGCGGGCCTGCTCCCGCCGCCACCCCATTCCCCGGCCGCCATGTCCAAAGCCGCCAAGCCCCCCATCCCGGAATTCGCCAATGATCCCGGCGATGCGGCACCGCGCGCGCTGACCGATGCGCCCATGACCGGGCCCGAAATCATCCGCTTCCATGCCGACCGGCTGCCCCATTCGCCGGGCGTCTATCGCATGCTGGGGCGGGATGGCGAGGCGCTTTATGTCGGCAAGGCGCGGGATCTCAAAAAACGCGTCATGCAATATGCCCAGGGGCGGTATCACGCCCACCGCATCGCGCGGATGGTGCATATCACGGCGGGGATGGAATTCATCCTGACCGAGACCGAAACCGATGCGCTTCTGCTCGAAGCCAATCTGATCAAGAAAATGAAGCCGCGTTTCAATGTATTGATGCGCGACGACAAGAGCTTTCCCTATATTCTCATCCGCCGTGACCATCCGCGCCCGCAATTGCTCAAGCACCGGGGCGCACGCGCTCACAAAGGGGCCTATTTCGGCCCCTTCGCTTCGGCGGGGGCGGTCAATCACACGCTCAACACCTTGCAAAAGGCGTTTCTGCTGCGCTCCTGCTCCGACAGTTTCATGAGTGCCCGCACGCGGCCCTGTATGCTGCACCAGATCAAACGCTGCGCCGCCCCCTGCGTCGACAAGGTGAGTGCGGCCGAATATGAGTCGCTGGTGGGTGAGGCCATGGATTTCCTGAAAGGGCGCAGTGCCGCCCTCTCGGCCCGGCTGGCGGCCGAGATGGACGCCGCCTCGGACGCCATGGATTACGAGAAGGCCGCCGCTTTGCGCGACCGCATCCGGGCGCTGGCCGCAGTCAGCGCCAACCAGGCCGGCTTTGTCGAGGGGCTGGAGGAAGCCGACATCTTCGCCATCACGCTGGAAGGCGGGGTGAGTTGCGTTGAGGTTTTCTTCTACCGGGCCGGCCAGAACTGGGGCAATCGCGCATATTTCCCGCGCCATGAGAAAGAGGAGGAAGCGCCCGACATCCTCGAAAGCTTCATCGCCCAGTTTTATCTCGACAAGCCGCCGCCGGCGCTGGTGCTGACCTCGCATCCGTTGACGGGTGGTGCGCTGCTCGCCGAAGCCTTGTCGGTGCGGGCCGAACGCCGGGTGGAATTGCGTGCCCCCTTGCGCGGTGAAAAACGCGAAGTGGTCGAGCACGCTTTGCTCAATGCAAAGGCCAGTCTCGGCCGGCGCATGGCCGAAACCGGGGCGCTGGCCAAATTGCTGGCCGGAATCGCGGAGGTCTTCGGGATGAATGAGAGTCCCCGCCGCATCGAGGTCTATGACAATTCCCATATCCAGGGCGCGCACGCGGTCGGTGCCATGATTGTGGCCGGCCCGGAAGGCTTCGAAAAAAAGCACTATCGCAAATATAATATGAGCCGGGACGAATTCGCGCCCGGCGATGATTACGCCATGATGGGGGCCATGTTGCGGCGGCGCTTTTCCCGTCTGCTCCGCGATTCGGAGGTTGTCAGCGAGCCGGGATCAGGCGCTGAAACCGGAACCGACCCCCCACCCCCTGCCAATGCCGAACCAATCTGGCCGGATCTGGTGCTGATCGATGGCGGGGCGGGCCAGTTCTCGGCCGCCAAAGCCGTGATGGAGGAACTGGGCGTGCTCGACGAAGTCCTGCTGGTCGCGATCGCCAAGGGCGTGGATCGCGATGCCGGGCGCGAACAGTTTTTCATGGAGGGTCGCGCACCCTTCCGCCTCGAAATGCGCTCGCCCGTGCTCTATTACCTGCAACGCCTGCGTGACGAGGCCCACCGTTTCGCCATCGGGGCGCACCGGGCCAAACGCTCGGCCGCGATCGCCAAAAGCCCGCTCGACGAGATTCCCGGCATCGGCCCGGCACGCAAGCGCGCATTGTTGCGCCATTTCGGCTCGGCCAAGGCGGTCGGCCAGGCAAGCAGCGCGGATCTCGCCCGTGTCGAGGGGGTCAATGCCGCGATGGCCGCGCGTATCTATGGCTTCTTCCATCCCGAATAAGATCCGGCCGGAATAGAACCAGGCCGGAATGGAACCAGGCCGGCGCGACTTTTCATCTTCGGCAGATGCGTGCGTTCGCCCGAAAAATCCGGTAACGAGAACCAGATCATCCGCCGAAAATTCACCGCCCCAAAAAAGCACTCAGAAAACACTCAGAAAACACTCAGAAAACACAGGGAAACGCGCCATGACCACCAGGATCCTCGGCCATTTCATCAATGGAAAACATGTGGAAGGCCGCTCGGGCCGGCATGGCGAGGTGTTCAACCCCTCGCTCGGGATCGTCCAGGCGCAGGTGGCGCTCGCCGCCCGCGCTGAAATGGGGGACGCCATCGCCGCCGCCGCCAAAGCCTTTCCCGCCTGGGCCGCGACCAATCCCCAGCGCCGGGCGCGCGTGCTGTTCCGCTTCCGCGATCTCGTGGAAAAGGACATGGATTCGCTCGCCCGCCTGCTGTCTTCCGAGCATGGCAAGACCCTGCCCGATGCCCGGGGCGATATCCAGCGCGGTCTCGATGTCATCGAATTTGCCTGCGGCATTCCCCATCTGCAAAAGGGTGAATATACCGACACGGCCGGCCCGGGGATCGATGTCTATTCCATGCGCCAGCCGCTCGGCGTGGTGGCGGGCATCACCCCGTTCAACTTCCCCGCCATGATCCCGATGTGGATGTTCGGCGTGGCGATCGCCTGCGGCAATTGCTTCATCAACAAGCCCTCGGAGAAGGATCCCTCCGTTCCCCTGCGTCTGGCCGAGCTGATGCTGGAAGCGGGCCTGCCCGAAGGCGTGCTCAATGTCGTCAATGGCGACAAGGAAGCGGTGGATGCCCTGATCGAGGATCCGCGCGTCAAGGCCCTGTCCTTTGTCGGCTCGTCCGATATCGCGCAATATATCTTTGCCGGGGGGGCCGCCCATGGCAAACGCGTGCAAGCCTTTGGCGGGGCCAAGAACCATCTCATCGTCCTGCCCGATGCCGACATGGACAATGTGGTCAACCAGCTCATCGGCTCGGCATTCGGTTCGGCGGGCGAGCGCTGCATGGCGACCCCGGTCGTGGTGCCGGTCGGGGCCAATACGGCCGGGCAATTGCGCGAGATGCTGATCCCCAAAATCGAGGCCCTGCGGATCGGCCCGTCACTGTCCGAGGACAGCGATCTCGGTCCCCTCGTCACCGCCGCCCATCGGGCCCGGGTGCGCCAATATATCGATCTCGCCGCTTCCGAGGGTCAGGAACTGGTGGTGGACGGCCGCGAATTCAGCCTGCAAGGCTATGAGAACGGCTTTTTCATGGGCGCGAGCCTGCTCGACCACGCCCGGCCGGGCCAGCGTTCCTATATCGAGGAGATTTTCGGCCCCGTCCTGCAAATCGCGCGCGCGGCGAATTTCGAGGAAGCGCTCGCTCTGCCCAGCCAGCACCAATATGGCAATGGCGTGTCCATTTTCACCCGCAATGGCGATGCCGCCCGCGAATTCGTGCGCCGGGTCGAGGTCGGCATGGTCGGGGTCAATGTTCCCATCCCGGTGCCGGTGGCCTATCACACTTTCGGCGGCTGGAAGCGTTCGGGCTTTGGCGATACCAACCAGCACGGGCCCGAAGGCGTGCGCTTCTGGACGAAGATCAAGACCATCACCCAGCGTTGGCCCGACGATATCCAGGGCGCGGAATTCGTGATCCCGACCATGGCCTGAGCGCCGGGGCCCCCGCCTGCGCATTCGACCTTGTCGATTGGCCCTCTCCCGGGGTAAGGCCAGAGCGGAGGCCGGCTGATGGCGGACGTGTTCATTTCCTATCGCTCCTTGCGCCAACCGTCGGTGCGCCACCTCAAGCGCGTGCTGGAGGCGCATGGCTATTCCGTCTGGTTTGATTACGGCCTGTTGAGCGGCGAGGAATTCGCCCCGGTGATCGAGCGCGAATTGCGCGAGGCCAGGGCCGCCATCGTCATCTGGTGCCGGCATTCCCAAGGCAGCCATTGGGTGCGCGAGGAAGCCGATCTGGCTTTGGCGCTGGGAAATTACCTGCCGGTGCTCCTGGACCCCATCGAACCACCTTTCGGCTTCCGGCGCCTCGACACGATCGATCTCAGTGCCTGGGACGGCGACCCGCGCGGCCCCGGGCTTGACCGCCTGCTGGAGCAGATCAGCAAGAAAACCGGGCGCGATCCCGCCCCGCAATATAAAACGCTGGTCGAGCTGCAACTGGTCTGGCGCGATACAGGCCGGATCGCCTGGGCGGCCTTGCCGCTCGACGAAAAGCTGGCCGCGCAGATCGAGGAAAAGCGCAAGGCGGCGAAAGCGCAGGCGCAGGAGGCTGAGGCACAGGCGCCGCAAGGGGCGCTGGCGCAGGCGCAGGAGGCTGAGGCACAGGCGCCGCAAGGGGCGCTGGCGCAGGCGCCACGGGCGGTCCCCGCAATGGACGCAACCCGCAATGCGGCCGGCACAGCGCCAATTCCATCTTTTGTTTTGCCCGAATGGGTCGTTCCCGCCGGCGCGGCCGTGCTGGCGCTGGTGATGCTTCTGATCTGGTCGCCGTGGAAGCCGGAGCAAAGGGTTGTGTACGAACCGGAACCGGCCGCCGTAGAACCAGCCCCGGCTGCCGAAGCGCCTGTTGCCGCGCCTGCCCCGGCACCCGGGTCTGTTGTCACAGAGCCTGTGACAGCGCCAGCCAAAATCACGCCCCGTCTGCTGCATGTTCTCAAAGGGCATGGGGGCTATGTCTGGAGCGCCGCCTTCTCGCCGGATGGGTCGCAAATCGTCACGGGGAGCTCTGACCATACCGCCCGCATCTGGGACGCAAAAACCGGCGCGCTGCGCGCCACGCTCAAAGGGCATGGGGGCTGGGTCTTTAGCGCCGCCTTCTCGCCGGACGGGGCCCGGATCGTCACGGCGAGCAGCGACGACACCACCCGCATCTGGAATGCCCAGGACAGCACGCTGCTCGCCACGCTCAGAGGGCATAAGAGCAATGTAAATAGCGCCAGTTTTTCGCCGGACGGGGCCCGGATCGTCACGGCGAGCGATGACAAAACCGCCCGCATCTGGAATGCCAGTGATGGCACGCTGCTCGCCACGCTCAGCGGGCATGAGCGCTTTGTCAATAGCGCCGGTTTTTCGCCGGACGGGGCCCGGATCGTCACGGCGAGCGATGACAAAACCGCCCGCATCTGGAATGCCAGTGATGGCACGCTGCTCGCCACGCTCAGCGGGCATGAGCGCTTTGTCAATAGCGCCGGTTTTTCGCCGGACGGGGCCCGGATCGTCACGGCGAGCGATGACAAAACCGCCCGCATCTGGAATGCCAGTGATGGCACGCTGCTCGCCACGCTCAGCGGGCATGAGCGCTTTGTCAATAGCGCCGGTTTTTCGCCGGAGGGGGGCCGGATCGTCACGGCGAGCGATGCCACCACCCGCATCTGGAATGCCAGTGACGGCGCCCTCCTCGCCACGCTCACCAGGTATTCGCCCTTTGTCTTTAGCGCCGGTTTTTCGCCGGACGGGGCCCGGATCGTCACGGCGAGCAATGACGATGACGCCCGCATCTGGAATGCCAGTGATGGCACGCTGCTCGCCACGCTCAGCGGGCATGGGAACTATGTCTCTAGCGCCGCGTTCTCGCCCGACGGGTCGCAAATCGTCACGGGGAGCAGGGACAACACCGCCCGCCTGTGGGCGCTGGAATGAGGGGGGCGCTTACGCGCCAAGGTGGGCGCGATCTGGAGCGGCGGCGCCCCCGCCGCCGTGATCGTAAAACGCGACGCTGGGATCAAGCTTCTACGCGTGCCCTCTTTTGCGTTATCGCGTGAAAGACGGCGGCGGGGGCGCCGCCGCTCCAAGGGGGCACCTCTAGGGCGCCGCCGCTCCAAGGGTGAGCGTGGATATGGAGCGGCGGCGCCCCCGCCGCCGAGATCATCAAGCGCGACGCTGGGATTAAGCTTCTACGCGTGCCCTCTTTTGCGTTATCGCGTGAAAGACGGCGGCGGGGGCGCCGCCGCTCCAAGGGGGAGCGTGGATATGGAGCGGCGGCGCCCCCGCCGCCGTGGTCGTAGAGCGCGGCGTTGGTGATGAGCGCTAAAGCGGGCGTCGTTTTACGTTATCGCGTGAAGGATGGCGGCGAGGGCGCCGCCGCTCCAAGGGTGAGCGTGGATATGGAGCGGCGGCGCCCCCGCCGCCGTGATCATCAAGCGCGGCGTTGGTGTGTATCTCTAACGCGTGTCTTGTTTTACGTTATGCGTGAAGGACGGCGGCGAGGGCGCCGCCGCTCCAAGGGGGGGCGCGATCTGGAGCGGCGGCGCCCCCGCCGCCATGGTCGTAAAGCGCGACGTTGGTGATAAGCTTCTACGCGTGCCTTGTTTGATTTATCGCGTGAAAGACGGCGGCGAGGGCGCCGCCGCTCCAAGGGGGCACCCCGCCGCCGTGGTCGTAAAGCGCGACGCTGGTGATAAGCTTCGACGCGTGCCTTGTTTGCTTTATCGCGTTAAAGACGGCGGCGAGGGCGCCGCCGCTCCAAGGAAGGCGAAGGACGGCGGCGAGGGCGCCGCTGCCCCAAATGATATGGAGGAGCCACCGCCGCTCCTTGTTGGAGGAAATCATGCGCTTCAAGCGTCTTCCACACATCGATGCGCCCGGGTTGATACAACATGTGGTGTTCTGCACGCATAGTGTTTATCGCGATGACGGCGACGATGACGCGATCGGCAAAAGCCCGCATGGACGATATTTGATCGGCCCGACGGCGGATCGCATGCAGGAAGTACTTCTCGCTCGCCATGGCGACGAATATTTGTTGCATGCCTGGTGTGTGATGCCCAACCACGTCCATGTGCTGGTGGAGCCGCGCGGCGGCCGCGCCTTGAACGCGATCGTGCAATCGTGGAAATCGGTAATCGCCCATTCGCCTGGCGCGGCAAAGCCACTGTGGCAAAAGAATTATTTCGATCGCTTCATGCGCGATGAAGAGCAAGTCTGGTTCACGGTCAACTATATCGAAGCCAATCCGGTTGCCGCGGGCTTGGTGAACGCGAAAGCGGAATGGCGATGGTCTTCCGCGTGGAGTGGCGATTGAGGGCGCGCCAAGACGGCGGCGAGGGCGCCGCCGCTCCAAGGAAGGCAATAGACGGCGGCAGGGGCGCCGCCGCTCCGAGGAAGGCGAAGGACGGCGGCGAGGGCGCCGCCGCTCCAAGGAAGGGGACAGGCGGCGAGGCCGCCCCCGCCGCAATGAAAAACTGCCCGATGCATTGTGCCTTGGGCAAGTTTTTTCTGAACGTTCACAGCTAGCGCCGCTTCTTGCCCTTGCCGCCAGCGGCTCCCGGCTTCCGGCCCATTGGCCGGCGGTCTTCGGGGTCGAAGCGCGCCTCATTCTCCACCGCCCGGCGCTCAGGGCGCGTGACGGGGGCGAGCGGCTTTGACAGCATGGCGCAGATCAGCCCGCCCGTGACGGGTGCCGCTTCCAGCAACCGCACCTCGACAGTCTGGCCGAGCACGAAACGCGTGCGGCTGCGCTCCCCCGTCAGGGCGAAGCTGCCTTCCTCGAACCGGAAACGCTCCTGGCCGAGCAGCGAAACGGGCACGAGCCCATCCGCGCCGATCTCCTTCAGCCGCACAAAGGCCCCGAACCGGGTGACCGACGTGATCCGCGCGGGAAAAATCGCGCCGACGCGGTCCTTGAGAAAGGCGGCGATGTAGCGCTCGGTGGCGTCGCGCTCGGCGGCCATGGAGCGGCGCTCGGTAATCGTAATCGCCTCGGCAATGGCGGGCAATCGCGCTTCCTCCTCCGCCGTCAGGCCGTCATCACCGAGATCGAGCGCCCGGATCAGCGCCCGGTGGACCATGAGATCGGCATAGCGCCGGATCGGCGAGGTGAAATGCGCATAACGCCCCAATTGCAGGCCGAAATGGCCGATATTTTCGGGGTCATATTCGGCCTGGGCCTGGCTGCGCAGCACCATTTCATTGATGATGTCGGCGTTTTCCTCCTCGCGCGCCTGCGCCAGCAAGGCATTGAAACGTTTGGGCGTCGGGGTCTCGCCCTTGGTCCATTTCAGGCCGATCGAGCCGAGAAAATCCGCCAGCGCATTGATCTTTTCCGCGCCCGGCCCGTCATGAACCCGATAGATCAGCGCCTGACGTTTGGCTTCGGCGCTCTCGGCCGCGCAGACATTGGCGGCGATCATCATTTCCTCGATCAGGCGATGGGCTTCGAGCCGCTCACGCGGGCGGATCTCCAATATCTTGCCGTCGACGAGCTTGACCTTGCGTTCGGGGATGTTGAGATCGAGCGGCTGACGGCGTTCGCGCGCGCCCGCCATGGCCTGATAGGCCGCCCATAAAGGCGCGAGCGCGGGTTCCACAAGCGGTGCCGCTTTCTCCCCCGGCGCGCCGTCAAAGGCCTCCTGCGCCTCCTCATAGGACAATTTGGCGGCCGAGCGCATGATCGCCCGGAAGAAGCGGTGCCGGCGCTTTTCGCCCTGCGCGTCGAGGATGATTTCCACCGCAAAGCACACGCGGTCCTCGCCTTCACGCAGCGAGCACTGATCGGCCGACAGGGTTTCGGGCAACATGGGCGCGACGCGATCGGGGAAATAGGTGGAATTGCCGCGCTTGCTGGCCCCGCGATCGAGCGCCGAGCCCGGGCGAACAAAGGCGGCGACATCGGCGATCGCCACGATCAGCCGGAACCCGCCCGGATTTTTCTGGTCGTCATCGGCGCGCGCGAAAACCGCGTCGTCATGGTCGCGCGCATCCATGGGATCGATGGTGAGCAGCGGCAGGTCGCGCAGATCCTCGCGCTTCGTGGCGAGGGGGCGAATGCTGGCGGCCTCCTGTTCCTCCTCGGCCGAAAATCCCTGCATGATGCCATGCGCATGAATGGCGAGGATGGATGCAGCCCGCGGATCATCGGCGCGGCCGATCACTTCCTCGATTCGCGCCCGGCCCGGCCCATAGCCGCGGCGCGGCATTTCGCGCGCCACCACGAGATCGCCTTCCTTCGCCTGCGGCCCGCGCGGATCCTCGACGACGCGCAAATCCCATTTGGCCTTTTTGTCGGCCATCTCGATCCACGGCCCTTCTGTGCCGCGATGGAAGACGCCGAGAATTTTGGGGCTGCGCGGTGCGAGCAGGCGGATGATCTCGGCCATCCATTGCCCGTCCTCTGCGCGGAAGATTCGGGCCAGCGCCCGCTCGCCGGGTCCCAAAGCCGGCCCCGCATGGGTTTTGGGCGCACCTTTGGGGTGGCGCATTTCCAGAAGAGGCCCGAACAAATCCTCGACGCCCACGGCGCGCGCAAAGACGCGGCCATCGTCATCAACCGAAACCACTTCCAGGGCAGCCACTTCGGGCAATTGATCCGTGGCGGCGAATGCCCTTTTCTTCGGGCTGGCAAGGGCCCCTTCGGCGGTCAGCTCGCGCAGGATCCCGCGCAACAGCGCCCGATCCTCGCCCTTCGCCCCCAATGCCCGGGCCAATTGCGCCTTGTTGGCCGCACCGCCAAGGGTCTGGAGCGCGGCGAGCACTGTTTCGCGGGTGATGGACCCGGAGCCCGAGGTCACGGAATGGTCTGCGGAATCAGGTCCGGATTCTGGTTCGGAATCCGGTCCGATGCCTCGTGACTCGTCGGCCTGGGTCAATTGGCGCTTTCTGTTTCCGTCGCGCGCTTGCGGGGCGCGGCTTTTTTCGGTGCAGTTCCGGCCCCGGACGGCTTGTTCGCGGATTTGGAAGCGGAAGCCTTGGCCGCGGCGGGCTTTCTGGAATTTGTCGCAGCTTTCGGGCCAGATTTGGCCCCGGCCCCGGATCTGGCCCCCGCTTTGGGCGCGGCCTTCTTGCCCGATGCGCCGGCTTTGGCTCCGCGCCGGGGCTTTTTCGGCGCGCCCTCGCGCGCCTTGATCAGCGCCAATGCCTCCTCGAGTGTCAATTGCGCCGGATCGAGCCCCCTGGTCACGGTGGCATTGGTTTTGCCGTCCGTGACATAGGGCCCATATTGGCCCGACATCAACCTGATTTCGGATCCCGTCTCGGGTGCCGCGCCCAGAATCCGCAGGGGCGTGCCCGACGCGCGCTGTGGCCTTCCGCCGTTGCTCTTCTTGTCGGCCAGCACCGCCACCGCCCGGTTGAGGCCGATCTCGAATACGTCGTCGATATTGGGCAGGGTCGCGTAGAGCTTGTTGTGCTGGACATAGGGTCCGAAACGGCCGAGCCCCGCAAGAATGGTTGCGCCATCCTCGGGATGGGGACCGACCTCGCGCGGCAAGGCCAGCAATTTCAGCGCCTTTTCAAGGTCGATCGAGGCAGGGGACCAGGATTTGGGCAGGCTGGCGCGTTTGGCCTCCGCCGCCTCGCCCATCTGGACATAGGGCCCGAAGCGGCCGCTTTTCAGCGAGACTTCGAGCCCGGTCTCCGGATGCGAGCCAAGCGGCCCGTCGGGACCGGCTTCCGCGCCCTTCTCCTCGCCCCCCAATTGCCGGGTATATTTGCATTCGGGGTAATTGGAGCAGCCGATAAAGGCCCCGAATTTGCCGGTCTTGAGCGAATGGCGACCGGTGCCACACAAGGGGCATTGGCGTGGATCGCCCCCGTCCTCGCGCGCCGGGAAAATATGCGGCGCGAGCGCGAGATTAAGCGCTTCCAGCACATCGGTGATGCGCAATTCGCTCATGCCGGCAATGGCGGCCGCAAAATCGCGCCAGAAATCCTCGAGCAGCTTCAGATATTTGAGCCCGCCGGCCGAGACTTTGTCGAGCTGTTCCTCGAGATCGGCCGTGAATTCATATTCGACATAGCGCCGAAAGAAGCTTTCGAGAAAAGCGGTGACAATCCGACCCTTGTCCGAGGGCAGAAAGCGTCCGCGATCCATGGTGACATAGTCGCGATCGCGCAGCACTTGCAGGATCGAGGCATAGGTCGAGGGGCGGCCAATGCCCAATTCCTCCATCCGCTTGACGAGGGAGGCCTCTGAAAAGCGCGGCGGCGGCTGGGTGAAATGCTGTTGGGGCCGCACATCCCTGATTGCA
Organism: Hyphomonadaceae bacterium; assembly: GCA_021731815.1. GTDB lineage: Bacteria > Pseudomonadota > Alphaproteobacteria > Caulobacterales > Aquidulcibacteraceae > JAKFWO01. The sequence continues at coordinate 15,068 of JAKFWO010000022.1, forward strand.
CAGGCGTCACCCTTGCGGATCACCGGCAGGCGGGCACCGTCTTCGTCCTCGGCATCGTCACGGCCTTCCTGGTAGAGCGACAAAAAGCCGTCGAACAGGATCACCTGGCCATTGGCGCGCAAGCCGAACTGGCGGGTCGCATCCTCGAGATCCACCGTGGTTTTCTCGATCTCCGCCGCCCGCATCTGCGAGGCCACCGCCCGCTTCCAGATCAGCTCATAAAGCCGGTGCTGGTCGTTTTCGAGCCGAACCGCGCCCGGAGCCCGGAAGAAATCGGTCGGCCGGATGGCTTCATGCGCTTCCTGGGCGTTTTTGGCCTTGGTCGTGTAGCGCCGGGCATGGTCGGGCAGGTAATTCTCGCCAAAGCGGGTGCCGATCGCCCGCCGCGCCTGGGACAGCGCTTCCTCGGCCATGGCCACCCCGTCGGTGCGCATATAGGTGATGAGGCCGGTCGTCTCGCCCCCGATCTCCACGCCCTCATAGAGCTTTTGGGCAAGCTGCATGGTGCGCGAGGCCGAAAAGCCGAGCTTGCGCGCTGCCTCCTGTTGCAGGGTCGAGGTGGTGAAAGGCGGCGGCGGATTGCGTTTGGTGGGTTTGGCCTCCACCGACACCACCCGCAACGCCACTTTGGCCAGGCGCGCAGCGATTTCACGGGTCTGGGCCTCCGTCCGGAGATCGAGCTTGCCGAGAGTCTTGCCCGCGAGCGCGACGAGCCGCGCGATAAAGGGCTTGTTCTCCGGTGTCTGGAGATCGGCCTCGATCGACCAATATTCCTCGATCTTGAATCGCTCGATCTCGTATTCGCGCTCGCAAATCAGCCTGAGCGATACCGATTGCACCCGCCCGGCCGATTTCGACCCCGGCAATTTGCGCCACAGAACCGGCGACAGCGAAAAGCCGACCAGATAATCCAGCGCCCGGCGCGCCAGATAGGCCTCGACCAGCTCCATATCGATGGCGCGCGGCTTGCGCATGGCGTCGAGCACCGCATCACGCGTGATGGCGTTGAACGCCACGCGGACCACCGCGACGTCCTTGAGTACCCGCCGGTTCTTCAGCGCTTCCAGCAAATGCCAGGAAATGGCCTCGCCCTCGCGATCAGGGTCGGTGGCCAGGATCAGCCGGCTCGCGCCCTTGACCGCATCGGCGATGTCGCGAATGCGGGCGAGCGCACGCGGCTCGCTCTCCCATTCCATCGCGAACCCGGATTCCGGCTTGACCGAGCCGTCGCGCGAGGCGAGGTCGCGCACATGACCGAAGCTCGCGAGAACGATGAAATCCTTGCCCAGATATTTGTTGATCGTCTTGGCCTTGGCGGGCGATTCGACGACGACGACCTGCATGGGAACGCTTTGGCTGGGGTTTATGGGAACAATGGCGGCGGAAAGTGCGGATGCCGGCCGCGCTTGTCAACTCGCGGGGCACAAAATGACCCGGAAAAAAGCGGCAGCTGCTCCGGAACCCGGTGAAAGTGGCGCTTTCCGAACGTGTCGAAAGGGCTTGCACCCTGTTTTCAATTTCTGATAGAAATTTACCATACTCAATTTAAGGTGGTGGCATGCGCAGCACGATCAGGTCCAGTTTCTCCCCCACAGAAGGGGAAGTGCCCGGAGATGATTTCTCCGGCATGGAAGAAGACATCGACATCGTTGATTCCGGGTCCATTCCCGATCGCAATGAATGCGCAGCCTATATTTCGGATCTCGCCGGAGCACTGTCCGGCCTCGCCCGCAGAGCGGGATTGCGCAAGGTCGCCCTGTTTCTCCAGGCCGCCGAGAGTGAAGCCCTGATGGTCCAGAGCGTGATCGCTTCCGGCCATTTCGATCCCGCTGATCAGGCCGGAATCGACGCCACATAACCGCCGGGCAATGTCATGGCGTCCCCGCCGAGTTCGAGTTCGACGAGTGCTGCCGAAAATTCACCTGCGCTCGCCCCGCTATGGGCGAGCAAAAGGTCGAAATGCACGGGCGTTGCCGACAGCAGGGTCCGGATCCGGTCCAGCGTCTCAGTCGGGGCAGGCGCGAAGGTCGCGGCCGGTCTGGCATTGAACGCCTGTTCCTCCCGCTCCGAAAAGCGTTCGCGCTGAAGGGCCGAACCACGGACGGGATCGAGCACCTCGCGCACATGATCCGCATTTTCCACCAATGTCGCCCCATTGCGGATGAGATCATTCACCCCACGGGCGCGGGGATCGAGCGGTGAGCCCGGAACCGCCATGACCTCGCGGTTTTGCTCGGCCGCGGTTCGCGCGCTGATCAGTGACCCGGAACCCATCGCCGCCTCCACCACCACCACGCCGAGCGACAGGCCGGTTACGATCCGGTTGCGGCGCGGAAAATCCCGCGAAGTCGGCGGAACGCCAGCCGCATTTTCCGCGAGCAACAGGCCCTTTTCCGCGATTTCGGCATATAATTGGTCATGCTCGGGCGGGTAGATATGGTCGATTCCACCGGCGAGGACCGCGATCGTGCCGGAAGCAAGCCCGCCACGATGGGCCGCGGCATCGATGCCGCGCGCCAGACCCGAGGCAATGACATAGCCCGCTTCACCCAGGCCCGCCGCCAATTTGTGTGCCACCTGCATGCCTGCGGCCGAGGCATTGCGCGAACCGACAATGGCGCAGGCCGGGCGCGCCAACAGGCCGATATCGCCGATCGCCGTGAGCACCGGCGGCGGCGGATCGAGCGCTTTGAGGGCTGGCGAAAATTCCGGATCGACCGCGGCAAGCAGCCTTCCGCCCATTTTTTCGAGATTCCGGATTTCCGCTTCCGCCTCGCGCGGGCCATGGATTTTTCCGAGCCGTTTCGAGCGCGAAACCAGCGCGGGCAGCGCCTTGAGCGCGGCTTCAGCCGTGCCAAAGCGCTTGAGCAATTCGAAAAAAGTGACCGGACCAACCCCTTCGGAGCGCGCGAGGCGCAGCCAGTCGATCCGCTCGGCATCCGTCAAAATGCGCGCCTTCATGCGTTGGCGGGCTTTGACTGTCCGGCCCCGATCCGGGGTTCAGTACCCTTGAACAGGCGCCCGATATTGGCGCGATGGCGCCAGAAAATCACCGCCACGACCACCCCGACCATGATCACGCCCCCCGGTGGAAGGCGCAGCGCGAAGGCCCCCGCAAAGGCCGCGCCCGCCGCCGCAAGCCCCGCCAGCGATGAAAAGCGCCAGACAAAGGCGACCGCGAGCCAGACCAAAGCTGCAATCACGCCATCGAGCCAAAAAGCCGCAAAGAGCAGGCCGAAGAAGCTCGCCACGCCTTTGCCGCCCTGAAATCTCAGCCAGACCGGAAAACAATGCCCGATAAAGGCCGCGCCCCCCGCCCAATAGCCGGCCTCACGCCCGAACAGGGCGGAAAAAATGAGAAACGCAAAGGCCGCCTTGCCGGCATCGAGCAAAAAGGTCGCGGCCGCCAGATCCTTGCGCCCGGTGCGCAGCACATTGGTCGCGCCGATATTGCCGGATCCGATCGCCCTGATATCCCCGAGCCCGGCCATTTTAGTGATGACCAGCCCGAAGGGAATTGAGCCCAGCAAATAGCCACCGCTCACGGCCAGGACCGGCGCGAATGCACCAAATTCACCCGAAAATGCCAATCGTGCCTCCTGCGGGATGCCGCCTGCCGGTTGAGTTTTCCGGGAAATTCACTCGGCAGGCGCTCGATTCCCTATTTCAGCCCAAGGCGCTGCATCAGATAGATGGTTTCGAGCGCCCGCCGGCGCGCGGTCTCCTTCAGATTGGCGGCGGCGGCATGGCCACCATCGGTGTTTTCGTAATAATAAAAGGGCAGACCCAGCGCCTCCATCTTCGCCGCCATTTTGCGCGCATGGCCGGGATGGACGCGATCATCCTTGGTCGAGGTCACGAAGAAGGGCGTGGGATAGGCCTTGCCGCCCTCAAGATTCTGATAGGGCGAGACCTGTTCGAGGAATGCGCGCTCGGCCGGAATATCGGGATCGCCATATTCATCCACCCAGGAGGCCCCGGCCAGCAGCTTGTGATAGCGGATCATGTCGAGCAGCGGAACCTGAACCACCACGGCGTTCCATAATTCCGGCCGCTGGGTGAGCATCACGCCCATCAACAGCCCGCCATTGGATCCGCCCATGATGCCGAGATGTTTCGGCGATGTGACCTTGCGCTTGATCAGATCCTCGCCCACGGCGATGAAATCGTCATAGATGCGCTGGCGGTTCTGCTTGAGGCCCGATTGGTGCCAGGCCGGCCCGAACTCGCCCCCGCCGCGAATATTCGCGACGACATAGGCCCCGCCCCGCTCCAGCCACAATTTGCCATTGAGCGCGCTATAGCCGGGGCCCTGCGAAATCTGGAACCCGCCATAGGCGTAGAGCAGGGTCGGCATCGTGCCATCGGGAATCACATCGCCCCGCCGCACCAGGAAATAGGGAATTTTCGTCCCGTCGCGAGAAACCGCCTCATGCTGCTCGACCACGAGTCCATCGGCATTGAATTTGGGCGCAAGCGACTTGATCTTGCGGGACGCACCGGTGGCCACATCGATCAGATAGACCGAGGATGGCGTGAGATAATCCTGAAAATTGGCGAAGATCTGCGTTTCCGTTGACCCTGCCCCAAATATTCCGATCGAACCGCTCGCCGGCAGCTGCAGGTCGCGCATCGCCCAGCCACCGGCCGGATTCCGCGTGGCGATAGCCGCCTTGTCCCGTACATTGACCGATCGCGTGATCACAATCCCCGCTTTGGTAAGGGACACTCCGGAGATGGAATCGCGCGGCCCGGGGCGCAGGATGAGTTCGGTCTGGCCGACATTTCCGGCCTTGAGGGAGGCAAAGGGGCTCGCCACCAGATCGCCCTGTTTGAAACCGGTCTCCGCCCAATCCTGTTCGAGCGTGATCACCAGCCAGCCCTGATGCAACCCGACCGCCGAGGATTTCGGCGGCAGCGGCAGGGCGCGCGCGGTTCCGGCGGCATCGATCACACGATAGGTGGTCGTGAAAAACGTGTTGCGGGCGATCGCGAGCAATGCCCGGCTGCCATCGCTGTCCTCAAGGCTCCCGGCCCAGATGCCGGTTTCTTCCTTGCCGATCGCTGCGACTTTCCGCGCAGACGCCAAAGGCGTTCCCCGCTTCCAGATGCGCAGCGAGGCGGAATAGCCCGACGTCGTGACCTCGCCGTCCCCCCAATCCGTCCCGACGAGAACATGATCCCTGTCGACCCAGGCAAGCGAGGATTTCGCCGCCGGGAGAACAAATCCGTTTTCGACAAACGCACCGGCATCGCGGTCATATTCACGCAGGGTTGCGGCGTCCTTTCCGCCATCGGACAATGTGACCATGCACAGGCGGTCCTCGGGTTCGAGACAATTGGCCCCGCGCCACACCCAATTCTTGCCTTCTTTCGCCGCCAGCGCGTCGACATCGATCAGGGTTTCCCATTGGGGCGTGTCCGTGACATAGCTTTCGAGCCGCGCACGCCGCCACAGGCCCCGCACATGTCGGGCATCCTGCCAGAAATTATAAACCCAGCCCTTGTCGAGGGTTCCGGTCGGAATCCGTGCGCGGTCATTGACGATTTCAAGCCCCGCCTCATAGAGCGGCTTGTAGCGCGGGTCAGCCTCCAGCTCCTTCAGCGATCGGGCGTTCTGGGATTCCACCCAGGCGATGGCTTCCTTGCCCTCGACCTCTTCCATCCATTGGAACGGATCCTGACCGCGGGCGAAATCGGCAAGGATTTCGGAAGCCGGTCGCGGTTTCGGCGCGCGGCCGGCACTTTCGGCAGCGCTCATGCCACTCATCCCCAAAACAGTTAAAACTGCAGCCGCAGCCAGAATCCGGATGGTCACGTTTTTCTCCCGCGCAAGACGGATCAGGCCATGGACAGACCATTTTTCTCGTCAGACGATTAACCTATCGCGAAGCCCGCACCCGGGCAAGCGAAGCGCTGACGCTGGCCAGGGCTTCAGGCTAACGGGCAGGCTTGCCATACGGGCTTGTGCATGGGTGCAAATCTTCCTATCTGGCTGGATGCATTA
>JAKFWO010000024.1 GCA_021731815.1 Hyphomonadaceae bacterium
CCGCAAGCTGGCGCGCGATGGCGAGGGATTCGGCGTAGAATTCCCGCGCCGCCTGCGGGCCGTTGAGGGCTTCCTCCACCCCGCCGAGCTTTTCGAGCGAGACGGAGAGATCGCGCCGGGCCTCCGGTGTTTTGAGCTCGCCCGCAAGCTGGCGCGCGATGGCGAGGGATTCGGCGTAGAATTCCCGCGCCGCCTGCGGGCCGTTGAGGGCTTCCTCCACCCCGCCGAGCTTTTCGAGCGAGACGGAGAGATCGCGCCGGGCCTCCGGCGTTTTGAGCTCGGCCGCAAGCTGGCGGGCGATGGCGAGGGATTCGGCGTAGAATTCCCGCGCCGCCTGCGGGCCGTTGAGCTGCCTTGCGAGATCCCCTCCCTCATCGAGCGCCACGGATTGATTGCGGCGGTCGGCCCCGGCGGCGGTGCGGGCACGGGCGACCGCATCCTCCGCCGCCGGCCAGGCACCGAACGTGGCATGCAGCCGGGCGAGGAAGATCAGGGTCCAGAAATCGCCGGGGGCGCGGCGGTCGGCTTCTGCATAGGCCTTGCGCGCCTCCGCCGGGGCGAAGGGCAGGAACAGCGCGCCCATCTCACGAAATTTGGCGGCGGCCGCTTCATTGGCATTATCGGCGGCGGCGATGGCGGGATCGGCCTCGAAGGCGCGGAAGGCGCCGGCATAATCTCCGGCGGCGAGCAATTTCAGGCCGCTGGCGGATTGGGTGTTGGGGGCACCCGCGATATTGGCCACCGCGCTGGCAAAGGCGGCCTGTTCGTCCGGCTTTTCGGAGGCCATCGCGCCGCTCATCAGTTTCCGGGCGGCCTCCGCGGTGATGATGCCCTGGTCGAGCAGGCTTTTGACCGACACTGCCAATTGGGCGGGGTCGGCTGGGCCCGCCGGCCCGGTGGGCGGCTGGACGATGACCACCTTCTCCGTCACCCGCTCGGGTTTCGGCGTCAGCAGCTGCCACATCAGGCCCGTCCCGGCCGTGATGATGCTGAGGATGAGGGTGATGGCCGGCCAATTGGTCCGGAAAAAACGCACCAGCCGCGGATCGAAGGTCTTCTCCGCCCATTCGCCGATATTGGCGGCCCCCGCTTGCGCGAGCAGCGGTTCGAGCCATCCCGGCAAATGATTGGCGACAACCCACAGGCCCACGCCCGCTGCCAGAAGCAGCGCCAGCAGGATGAACAGCCACAGAAACCCCTTGCGCATGTGCGTCCCCGCCGCAAGCCCGGATGGAGCCGCAGGTTAACGCACCGCGCAAAAAAAACCAGCCGCCCCGCGCAGGCGGTGCGGCCGGTTCGGAAGATCAGGCCCGGTCCCGGGGATCAGGCCTCTGGCGTGAAAATGGCTGACTTATTTCAGCTTGTTGCCATCGGAATCCCAATATTCGACAGTACCGAGACCTGCGGCCTTGACCCCTGCCTCGATCTTCTTTGCGTCACCTACAAGGATCCACAGCAAATCGTCCGGCTTTACGACATCCTTCGCGGTCGCGCGGACATCGGCATCGGTCAGCGCATTATATTTTGCCGTAAGGGTCGCCACATAATCGGCCGGACGCCCGAAGCGGGCATTGTTGATCATGGCTGCGAGCACGGCATCATTGGTCTCATATTGCCCCGGCAGCGAACGCACGGCAGCACCGCGCGCGCGGCCGATCTCATCACTGGTGGCGGGCCGTTTGCCGAGGAAATCCGTGATCTCCTTGCGGATTTCCGCAAGCGATTCGGTGGTCTTGTCGGTCTGGACCGGCGCGAGGATCAGGAAAGGCCGCTGGCCCCGGGCATCCGGGATCGCACTGAACGAGCCATAGGACCAGCCCTTGGTCTCACGCAGATTGAAATTGATTCGTGAAGAGAACGCCCCGCCAAACACGTCATTGGACAGGCCGAGCGCAAGATCCTGCGGTACCCCGGTCGGCGGCGCAAGGCGCCCCGCGATGATCAGGGTCTGCGGGCTGTCCGGCCGGTCGATGATCGCCACCCGTGTCGGCTTCGCCGCGATCGGGGTGATGGTTTTCACGCCTTTGGGCGTTGTCGGCGCGGTCCAGCCGGCCAGCGATTTCTCAAGCGCCGCTGTCAGTTCCGCGAGTGTGACATCGCCCGCCGCGAAGATTTCCACATTGTCCGGCCGGATCCAGGCATCCTTGAAGGCGATGAGATCGGCGGGCATGGCACCGCTGATCACGGCCTCTGTCCCCGTCCCCGAAAACGGCTTGCCATAGGCATGCCCGGTTCCATAGAGCGCCGGTGGCAGCAGGCGCAGTGCGACGCCCTGGGGCTGGGCCTTTTCCTGACCGATCTGGGCGAGGCGCTGGCGCTGGAGACGGCTGAACTCATTGCCGGCAAATACCGGATTGCGCACCACATCGGCCAGGAGATCGAGGCTGGGCTGGAGATTGATCCTTAGCGCAGAAACCTCCGCCGTCGAGAGATCGAGATTGGACGTGGTGGAGATCTGTGCGCCAAGGCCCTGGGCTTCCTCCGAAATCGCCAGTGCCGAGCGGGTTTTGGTGCCTTCGTCGAGCATGTCGAGCGTAAACGCCGCGAGCCCCGGTCGGGCATTATTGTCGGCTGCATAGCCGGCATCGAAGACGAGCGACACTTCGACCACCGGTGTGGCCGTGCGCCGGGCGAGACTGACCTTGATCCCGTTGGACAGGGTCGCGGTTTCGATGGCCGGGAAGGAAATCTCCGGCGAACTCGCCACGACCGGCAGTTTCGACCGGTCGGCCCCCGTACCAGAGGCTGTCAAAGCCGGAACCGGGGTCACATCCACCTGATGCCAGCCATCGCCCAGCCATTTATTGGCAAAGGCTTTCACATCGGCCGTCGAGGCATCGCGAATCCACGACAGATAGGTTTTATAGGCGGCGGGGTCGCCGCCATAGAGTTCGCTTTCGCCCAGGGTTACAGTCTTGCCGGAAAAGCCGCCGACCTTTTCCAGTGACCGCGCAACGCCAGCGAGAATAGCCGTCTTGGCACGCAGAAGCTCGTCTTCAGTCGGACCATTGGCGCGGAAATCGGAAATGGTCCTGTCCAGAATTTTCTCGGCCTGGGCAAAATCCGAACCGGGCTTGATCAGCACCGTGGCGTCCGGCATCGAAGCGATTTCGAACACGCTTGAGCTGAAAGTCGCGCTGGTCGCCAATTGGGCATCATAGACCAGCGCCTTGAAAAGCCGCGAGGTCTTGCCGCCGCCAAGGATCCGCGAGGCGAGCTCGAGATAGGCGGCTTCCTTCGTGTAATCGCCGGGCGTTGCCCAGGCGCGTGACAGCATGGCCTGGGGAACCTTGTCCTCCAGCCGGTCACGGGTATTGATCTTGCGCTCGGGCACTGCCGCCTCGCGCCGTGCCAGCGGTGGGCCGGCCTGGATATTGCCGAAATATTTTTCGGCGAGCTTTTTGGCGTCGGTCACTTCGACGTCACCCGCCAGAACGAGGACTGCATTGGAGGGCCCGTAATAGGACGCGAACCATTCCTTCACATCGGCGAGCGAAGCCGCCGCGAGATCCTCGAGCGAACCGATGGTCGACCAGGAATAAGGATGGCCGCCCGGGAACAGACCCGCAAGCTGCGAATATTGCAGGCGGCCGTAAGGCTGGTTGTCGCCCTGGCGCTTCTCGTTTTGCACGACACCGCGCTGCTCATCGAGCTTCTTCTGGTCCACCGAATTGATGAAATGGCCCATGCGGTCACTCTCGAGCCACAGGACCTGGTCGAGCGCGGTCTTCGGCACCGTCTGGAAGTAATTGGTGCGGTCAAACCAGGTCGTACCATTGAGATCGGTTGCACCGATCGTCTCCATGGCCTCGATCCACTCACCCTTGAAATTCTCTGTGCCCTGGAACATCAGATGCTCGAACAAATGGGCAAAGCCGGTGCGGCCGGGACGCTCGTCCTTCGAGCCGACATGGTACCAGATGCCCACCGCAACCACCGGCGCCTTCTTGTCGGTCGAGACGATCACCCGCAAGCCATTGGCCAGTGTGAACTTTTCGAACGGAATATCGACATTGATGTCGGGTGCGCGCAGTGGAGGAGGGGAGGGCTTGGCTTCCGGTGCTGTCTGGGCCTGAGCCACGGGTGCAGGGGCCGGCTTCTTTTTGGCATCCGCCATTGGCACGGTGAGCGCCGCGGCAAGGACCAATGCGCCAACGCCAAGCATGAGCTTGCCTGTCAGACTCACGGGCGAACTCATGGGCGAAAGGATGAATTGCGACGGGCCGAAAATCTTCGTGCCGGAAATAGTCATGATGTCTCCCTCGGACGAACCGGGCAGGCGAGGGGATTCATATCGCCCGTCGCGCAACCCTCATTGAATTTCGATATGGTTTAACCATGAAAATCTGCTTGTCCAGCACATTTTCTGACATGTCGCAGGTGCCATCCGCGCCTTGACGCCGGGGCGGACCCGAGGAAAACGAGAGATGCCCGGTGAATCGCTATGCAATCCTGAAATCCGTCAGCGCGCCCGTTCCATCACCGAGATGTAGAAGGCATCGGTTCCGGTCTTGCCCGGTGCCATTTGCAAGCCGAACGGACGGAGATGGACCGCATCCAACAAGCGTCGCCCGAGTTTTTCACCCAGCGCGCCGCGCAACACCGGATCGACCCCCAGGGCCTCGAATTCCGGATTGGCTTTCAGGAAATCTGCAACCCGGGCTTCGTTTTCCTCGGGAAGCATGGAGCAGGTAATGTAAACCAGCCGCCCCCCCTGACGCACCAGCGGCGCTCCCAGAGCGAGGACCGCATTCTGTTCGCGCTGACGTTCGGCGAGCGCGCCCGGTCGCAGCCGCCATTTCGCATCGGGCCGTCGCCGCCAGGTTCCGGCACCGGTGCAGGGTGCGTCGACCACCACCAGATCCATCTTTCCGGCGAGATCGCCCAGGGTTTCAGGTTCGCCTGCGGTCCGAATCTGTGCATTCCGGACCCCGGACCGACGAAGCCGCTCATGGATCGGCGCAAGCCGTCGCGGATCGCTGTCATAGGCAAAGATCTGCCCGCGATTTTCCATCGCGGCCGCCAAAGCAAGGGTTTTCCCGCCGGAACCGGCGCACAGATCCATCACCAGCATTCCTGGACGCGCGTCGGCGATGGCTGCGGCGAGCTGGGACCCTTCGTCCTGAACTTCCACCCAGCCCTTGAGTGCGACGGGGTGGCTATCGACGTCAAAAGCCCGCGCTTCGGGTTTCGGCATCGGCATCCGCAACCCTACCGGCGAGAAAGGGGTTTCCGTAACCAGATGTTTTTCCAGAGCCGCACGCGTGTTCTCCATCGCCGATTTGAGGGAATTGACCCTGAGATCAACCGGTGCCCGCTGAGCGAGTGCGATGCCCTCGGCGAGCATTCGGTCACCAAAGGCGCGCGTCAGACTGGGCGCCAGCCATTCGGGGATATCGGCCGCCGAATGATCCTTGATTTCCGCAGGCGCAAGCGCTTCGAGCGACCAGATTTCGTCGGGATCGAGCGGTCCGGGCCCATGGGTTGGATCGAGCGCGGCTGCGCGAATCTGCTCCACCGGCCAATTCCATGCCCAGCGCAATGCCCCGAGTGCCAGCGCACGCGGGGCCTCCGAATGCATCCGGAAGCTGATGGATCCCCGTCTGCGCAACGCATCATAAACGAGATTTGCCACTGCCGCGCGATCGGAACTTCCGGCAAAGCGGTGCGCGATGCCCCAGTCGCGGATGACATCGGGTGCCGGTTTACGCGTCGATTCAAGCGCTGCCAGAATTTCAATAGCGGCCGAGAGCCTGCCCCCGGGGCGCATGGCTTTTTCCTGTAAAAATGCGGCTTTGGATTCTGAGCCAGAGTCCTCTACCGGAAGCGCCGAAGGAATTTGTCCTCTCTGCCGCCCGTCAACAGCACATCCTTCGATGCACCCGGTTACGCAAACAAGAGTTCTCACATCTGGTCGGGTGAAGCACCTCAACCAGACAGACCTTTAATATTCATTTTCCGTTTTTGCAATAGAATCGGATTCAGTACGATTTTTCGACAAATATTGTTCCTGCCGAATAACCCGCCCCAAAAGAACAAATCAATCCACGATCACCAGGTTCAAATCCATCCTGGTTAAGATGAAACGCGATAATCGATCCGGCTGAACTGGTATTGGCATAGGTGTCGAGAACAGTGGGGCTTTCTTCCGGACCAGCCTCATGCCCCAGCACTTTTGCAGCAATGAGCCGGTTCATATTTGCATTGGCCTGATGAAGCCAAAGTCGTTTCAGGTGCTGGCGCTCGATCCCCAATTCTGCCATGTGATCGAGAATCATTTCGGCAACCAGCGGCACGACTTCCTTGAAGACCCGTCGCCCCTCCTGGACAAACAGCTTGTCGGAAGCATTGGCAGTCGCAGGATCTGCCCGGTTCAGGAAACCAAAATTGTTCCGGATATTGCTGGAATATTGGGTTTTGAGACGCGCGCCCAGAATATTCCAGTGTCCTTCAGGGGCCCGGTCCCGGCGTTCAACCAGAATTGCCGTCGCAACATCACCAAAAATGAAATGGCTGTCGCGGTCCCGCCAGTTGAGATGCCCGGAGCAAATCTCGGGATTCACCACAAGCACCGAGCGCGCTTGCCCGCTGCGCACGAAATCGACGGCCGTTTTCAGCCCAAAGGTCGCTGACGAACACGCGACATTCATGTCAAAGGCAAAACCCTCGATGCCGAGTTCGCTCTGGATCTCGATCGCCATGGCCGGATAGGCACGCTGCATATTGGATGCGGCACACAGGACGGCATCGACTTCCGAAGGATCACGACCTGCCCGGGTCAGCGCATCCCGCGCGGCCTTCACGCCCATCTCGGCCAGGATCGAAGGCTGATCATTCGGTCGCTCGGGGATATCGGGGCACATCCGGTCGATATCAAGAATCCCCGATCGATTGACCACGTGACGGGAGATGATGCCCGAGGCCTTCTCAATGAATTCAACCGAGGAGGGCGACAAGGCCGGAATCGCTCCCGAAGCAATGGCTTCGGCATTCTCCGAATTGAACTTCGCCACATAGGAATTGAAGGAATCCACCAGTTCCGCATTGCTGATCGTCTCGTCCGGCGTGTGGAGTCCGGTGGCGGCGATAACGGCTTCAGGGATATGCATGGGAGCGACTCGTGACCGGAGCTACGGGCATAGAACAAAATCCGCCTCGCCGCGCATGACCGACCTGAATCGTCAAATGCCTGGTCGCGCGGGCAACTGATTTTCTGCCACCTCAAGTCACGGAAATTGGCACCGAATTGGCGAAAGGCCAAGCGGCCGTCTGCGATATTCCCCCGGCGCCCGCTTTTCAGGTCCCCTCACGAGATTCTCATAGTCAGGAAACAATACGGAAAACAATCACCGAATTGATCACGGCAAACAAATTTCGTGCACATCCGTCCGGACAAGATTTTCCGGCGCGCGGTTTGGTGGACCAGAGCATTTTCAAGGAAATCCGAGCCGAATGTCTAAATTGAAAATGCTCAAATTCAACGATTTAGCGCGCGTTCAGGGGAAAACCTGACTCCACTTTTTCTGAACGCGCTCTGGTGCCGCTCAATCGTCATCATTGCCCAGCAATTCAACCTCGCCATCGCGGCGCGGTTGATAGAAAGTCAGCTTCTTAAACCGAATTTCCGGCAAAACCCCGGTCAAAGGTTGGTAGGTATATTCCGCTTCCGCCAGAATTACCGTTTCGCCCGCTTCGAGGTCTGCAAATACGACATCAGTAATCATCGAATCTTCTTCCCTGGGGGTGAAATCCCGTCCCAGACTCCATTGTACGCGGTACTTGCCATTGGGCTCGACAATCGCCCCCGTCACGCGCATCTGCAGGCTAACCGTGTCAAAGGGCCGAAGCAGGGCGGTGGAAATGTCAAAAATTCCATCAACTTCGCCCTCAGAAACTTCGGAACTCCGGGTAACCAGATCCGCGACCGCGCTCGCAACTTGCGTGACCCGGCGGTCAGCATGCGACAATAACGCGATTTCAATCGAGCCAAACAGCAAGACGACCATCACTGGCAAGAGGAGCGCAAACTCCACGGCTGAAGTCGCGCGCCGATCGACAGCGATCGCGCGCAAAAACGCCACAGGCCGTTCAGGGCGGGGGGAGCGATGGATGCGATCCGCGTTGATGCAGCTTTTCATTGAAGTCAGACCCAAATATTTATAACGACCAAATATTTATGACGAATGGAATCATTCGGCAATTATGCGCTGGTCCCTTTTGCTCGCGAACGCGATTTCTTTAAACATCAACATATCCACCTGTCAGCGGCATCAGGGTTCATTACGAAATGCAAAAGATGACACCATCAGGCGTCGATTTCCTTCGACGTTCGAAAAAAACTGCCCGATGAACGGCGTAAAGAATTGCAGGTCGTAATAGACAGTCAGCAAATAGATATCATTGTTGAAGTTTGGCTCATATTCCAACGATGCCGGATTGAAGACGCGGTTATTTATTGGGTCAAACGGCTCGGCTTCAGAAAAGCTTCCATAACGCTCGCCAGAAACAAAAATGTTGTTGCAATTGGTAAATGGAACCAGGCTGTCACAAATCGTGGTACGGACAACACTGACATCCGAGCGCATTCCAGGCTGGTCTGTACGAATATTTCTGGCAGCGACAACAGTCGCATCATCAAGGCTGCCCGAAACCACAAAGAAGATCATGAGCTCGACCGTCCCCATCAGCAGAAAGAAGAAGGGGACGAACAGAATCGCAAATTCGAGCGCGACCGAGCCCGATTTTCCGCTCCGACCGGGCCGGTTGCGAATGAATGTCCAGCGATGTTTTCGGAGCTTCAACATACAGGCCTGCCCAAAAAAGTCTGGAAACCCGTGCAGGGTCGGTGACTTGTCACCCCATGAGCGAAACGTTCCGCGGTCAGACAAAGGGCAAATTACGCCCGGCACCATCAAAATTCGATTAAAGAGACAGGGACAATTGCACGGATAATGACTCCGCCTCGCAGGCGATCAGGCAATCCTGTTCCCGCTTCAGCGGGGCAGAGCCGAAGCAAGGGAAGAATGGGGAAGGGCCAACTGAACGCGCGGCAAAGGGCAAATTGGAGCGGGCGAAGGGAATCGAACCCTCGTCTTCAGCTTGGGAAGCTGCGGCTCTACCATTGAGCTACGCCCGCCCGCCAATTGCTTTATGTCCAGGCGATGATCGCGCGTCAACGCGTTTACGCAAACGCGCCCGCCTGGTCGTCCTATGCCGGAACGTGGCGGAACATGTTGCGCCTGGCTTCGGCATCGAATTCGCTTTTGAAAGGAAAGCGATCTTTCAAGGAGATCGCACGCGCAGCGGCCGGGCGGGCGCTGATCGCATCCACAAGCCGGGTCACATTCGGATAATGTTCGCGTGCATCATTGCCCAGAATGAAAATCGCCATCCGTGCCCAGCCCCAGAACGCCATGTCCACGATTGAATAATCGTCGCCCAGCAGATGGGTGTGGGTGGCCAGACGGTCGTCCATGATCCGGAAATGCCGATGCGCCTCGAAATCGTAACGCTGGCGGGCATAATCTTGCCCTTCGCCCGCGAAATGCCGGAAATGCACGGCCTGACCACAATAGGGTCCGATCCCTGTGGCCACAAACATCAGCCAGGACAGCAATTCGCCGCGCTTTGCGTCGCCCACCGCCGGCGCGAATTGGCCGGTCTTGTCTGCGAGATACAGAAGTATGGCGTTGGAATCGAAGATCGGCAGATCGCCATCCACAATTACCGGAACTTTGGAATTGGGATTGATATTGACAAATTCGGGCGCGAACTGTTCGCCCTTTCGGGTATCCACCGGCATGGGCTCGTAAGCGAGCCCGGATTCCTCCAGAAAGAGGGCGACCTTGGTCGGGTTAGGGGAGGCATTGAACCAGAATTTGATCATGGAAGCATTCCTTCGAGCCATCCGCAGCGGTGCCGCGCGAGCTGATTAATCCGCCGCCTGTTTCCATCAGCCGAAGGCATTCGTCACGTCACGTAGCCGTGAGACGGTCACACGGGCTTTCTCACGGGGCTTTCGATATCGCGCGCATAAGATATATTATGTGAAATTGAACTGTAGCAAGAATGGACCAAATGCCCGCAAGGCACCAAACCAGTGCGCGTCATCAGGCGGGCTCGCCCTCAAAGGCAAGTTCCATCCCGTCATATCCAGGCTCGATTCCATCAGGCAATTCGGACAGCAATGTCTGGTAATCGAGATCAACATGCAGATTAGTCAGCACTGTGTGCGTCGCGCCGATCCGGCGGGCCCAGCCCAGAGCCTTTTCGACATGTGCATGGGTCGGATGCGGCCGATAGCGCAATGCATCAAGAATGACACTCCGCACCCCGGTCAAGGCAGCAAAGCCCGCTTCAGGGATTTCGACCACATCATTGACATAGGCGAGATCGCCAAACCGGAAGCCGAGCGAGCCACAAAAGCCGTGATCCAATTGGATCGGCAGCACCGAAATCACGCCGCCCGCACCAGACACTGAAATTGGGTGGCCCGGAACAAGGTCGGCTCGGCCATCGAGTACCGCCGGATAGCTGTCACGTCCGAAAAAACAATAATCGAAACGCTTTGTCAGCGATGAGGCCGTTTCCTCATCCATGTGAACGACAATCCGTCTGCCTGCCAGCATGGACAATTGTCGCAAATCGTCGATTCCGTGGCTCTGATCGGCATGGTCATGGGTGAACAGGACTGCATCGACATGTCCGATTGCATGGCGCAGCAATTGTTCGCGCATATCGGGGGCCGTGTCGATCAGGATCCGGGTGACGCCGTTTCCCGCCGGATCAACGCGTTCGACCAGTGCCGAACACCGCGTGCGCCGGTTTCGGGGTTCCAGCGGATCGCAGGCCCCCCATTCGTTGCCGATTCGGGGCACGCCGCCGGAAGAGCCGGTTCCCAGCAAGATGAATCGCCCCGCATAGCCGCACTGCCCGCTCATGAGGATGCTCCTGCAGGCTTTGCCCGCGCAAAGAGCCGGAAGAAATTGGCGGTAGTGGCCTGCGCAAACAGCTCTGGTTCCACGCCTTTCAGGCGGGCCAGAAATTGCGCGGTATGGACGAGATGCGCGGGTTCACATCGGCGGCCACGAAACGGGACGGGCGCAAGATAGGGGCAATCAGTTTCGATCAATATCCGGTCCAGCGGAACCATTTCCGCGATTGCGCGGACATCATGGGCATTTTTAAATGTCGCTATCCCCGAAAACGATACATAACCACCCAGCGCCAGCGCGCGTGCCGCCAGTTCCGCGCGGCCGGTATAACAATGGAGCAGGATAGGAAAAGGTTTTTCGGCAAAGGCCGCTTCCAGCATGTCAGCAGTCAGCTGGTCGGCCTCCCGCGTATGGACGATGACCGGCAGACCGGTAGTCTGGGCAGCACGAAGATGCGTGGAAAACAACCTGACCTGATCTTCGATTGACGAATGCCCGTAATATTGGTCGAGGCCGGTTTCACCAATTCCGATCACCTTGTCGTTCCGTGCCGCGTTGACCAGATCCGCGGTAGTCAGGCCCTGATGGTCCTTTGCATAATGGGGATGCGCACCAACACTCGCCCAGATGTCGGGCTCCCTGTGGGCAATCGCGGCCACCAACGGGAAATTTTCGAAACGGTCGCAGATTGCCAGACACCCCGAAATTCCGGCGGCGCGCGAACGCGCCAGCACTTCGGGCAAATCTGCGGCAAAGGCCTCGCCGTGCAAATTGACATGGCTGTCGATCAATATGAATTCCTATGTACCTGAAATTGGTTCGGAAAAAAGCGAAGCCCGCGCACAATCCTGCGCGATCCCGGCGATGATGCGGGCGGCGAAGGGGAGATCCATATTGAGGTCGATCGCTTCTGTCTTGTGGTGAAGGATTCCGGTATAGGCCTCCGCCCATTCGGCGCGACCTGTGGAAGCCGCTTTTGCAACGGCTACGACTTTTTCGAGCAGAAGATCGCAGCTCGCCTCGAATGTTTCGGCATCCTCACCGCCCAGCCGCGCGAATTCGGCATTGTCCTGCTGTCCTGAACGGGCTGAGATCAGCCGATCCGCCACCATACTGATTTGGGCGCGAAGTTCGGCAGCACCCTGAAAGGCGCGCCCGGGCCGCCCCGCACACAAGCGCGCCGCCGCCCCGATTTCCCCCTGATAGCCCGCTATGCCCAGGGCATCGGCGACTTTTTCCTCCGCAATCGGCCGCAGCCGCAGAGTACGGCAACGCGAGCGGATGGTCGGCAGGATCGGACGCTCATTATGGCTGATCAGGAAGATAAAGGCGGCGGGGGGCGGTTCCTCGACGATCTTGAGAATCGCATTTGCCGATTGCGGATTGAGATCGTCGGTCGCGTCGACAATGGCGACCCGGGCGGCCAGACCGCTTCCGGTCAGGGCGAGGAATCCCGGCAGGCCGCGCGAATCCTCCGCGCGGATTTCGTTGCGCAATTTCTTCCGGTCGAAGTCATATTCCCGCCGGATGATCCGAAAATCGCGCTCGCCGAGACTGGCGAGGCGCCGACAGACCGGGTCATCCCGGGCGCAATCAAACGGTCGCGGACCGATTCGGCGTGCCCCCAGAAGCGCCCGCGCCGCGCGATAGGCAAGGGTCGCCTTGCCGATCCCGCGGGGGCCCTCGATCAGCCAGGAATGGGCCGGGCGGGTGCCGAAAACCCCGTCGGAAAATCGTTGCTCGGCCGCGTCATGGCCAAAAAATGCGAAATTGGCGCGCGGATGTACACTCTCGCCGGCGCGATCGGATTGCGGGAGTTCGTCCTCGTCCCCGCCGGGATCAACTGCCTTACGCGCCATCGCGCCCATCCGGTGGCAAGAGATCCGCGATCGCCGTCCACGCCGCCGCGATCAACGCATCGGGACCGAGGCCTGCGTCCAGAACCCGGAAGCGGTCGGGCTCTGCCGCCGCGCGCTGCAGAAACCCGGCGCGCACCCGTTCGGCAAAACCATCGGGCTGCGCCTCATAGCGGTCCGGACTCCGGCCGCGCCCGGCCTGTCGCGAACGCGCGCGTTCAGGGTCGATATCGAGCAACAGGGTACGATCAGGCACCATGTCACCGACAATGGACCCGTCGAGGGTATCCAGCAAACCGGAATCCACACCAAGACCCGCCCCCTGATAGGCATGGCTCGAGTCGAAATAACGGTCGCATAATACCCATTGGCCGCCAGCAAGTGCCGGGGCGATGATTTGCTCCAGATGATCAGCCCGGGCGGCGTAATGGAGGAGCGTTTGTGCGACCGGGCCTGCGGCGATCACCTTGTCGAGCAGAAGTGTCCGCAAATGCTGCGCCAGCGCGCCACCACCGCCCGGTTCGCGGGTCTCGACGCATTCCAGCCCTGCCGCGCGCAGTCGCCCCGCCAATGCGGCGAGGAGCGTGGTCTTCCCGGCCCCATCCCCGCCTTCAAGCGTAATGAATGCGCCGCGCGCGGGTGCCTTCATGGGAAAGACCGGGGGCTTGGACATGGAATCATCGGGTTATGGCGCGCCCGTCAACGCACCCCAGGCCCGTGCGAATGCGCCCTTGCGCTTGACCGCTTCGCCGGCAGCCAGAGGAAAAACGACCTTGTCCGCACCGTCGGCGCTCACTTCGAGGCGCCCGATCGGTTGGCCCTTCGCGATCGGTGCTGCGACGGGCGCATCGAAAATGACCCGCACTTTCATCGTCGAACGGGCACTGACATGCATCAATGCGGAAATATCCTTTGGTGCCACAAGGCCGACGCGCGCCGCTGCCCCCATAAACACCTCCGCCTCGGCCACTTTCTCGCCCGCTTTGAACAAAGGATAGCTTTTGAACCGGGCGAATGCCGCCTGCATCAGCCTGCGGGCCTCGGTGGCACGCTCGGCCTTGCTCGACAAGCCGTTGAACACGATGATCCGCCGCTGTCCGTTTTCGACCGCCGAACCGATCAACCCGTACCCGGCTTCGCTGGTATGGCCGGTCTTGACGCCGTCGGCCCCCGCAAAAGTGCCGAGCAGCGGATTGCGGTTCTCCTGGGTGCGGTTGTTGTACGAAAACTCCCGCGCCGAATAGAATTTATAGGTATCGGGAAATTCCGTGATGATCCGGTCTGCCAGCAAAGCGAGATCGCGCGCACTGATCCGGTGGTCGGGATGGGGCAGGCCGGACACATTCTGGAACCGCGCCGAATTCAGGCCAAGCGCTTTGGCCTTGGCATTCATTTCGGCGACAGAGGCGGCCTCCGAACCCCAGATCCCTTCGGCGAGGGCGATGCAGGCGTCGTTGGCCGACACGATGATCACACCCTGGATGAGATCGATCACCTTCGCCTTGGAGCCGAGATCGAGAAACATATGCGAGCCATCGGATTGTGCACCGTTGCGCCACGCATATTCGCTGACGGTCAGCAGGGTATCAGGCTTGATCTGGCCTGATTTCAGCTTCTCCATGACGAGATAGATCGTCATGAGCTTGCTCATGGAAGCGGGTGGCATCGGCTCGTCGCATCTTTGGCAGAGGAGCGGCGTTTTCGTCGTGGAATCATAGATAAACAGATGGCTGGCTTTGGTCGCCAATGGTCCGGCCAATGGTCCGGCCAATGGTCCGGCCAATGGTCCGGATTGCGCCCATGCCGCAGGCCCGGCCATCCCGGGAAACAATGGCATCTCGGGGAACCATGGTGCACCCGAAAGGATCGGCAGGAACGCCGCTGCCGTCAGAACTGCTCGAATCACCGCGCCCATTCTTGCCTCCCGAAAAATGTCCGCCCCCACGGGGGTGGTCACCTCTATAGGCAAGGCTTCGCGAAAGCGGTCAAGACGGACGGTGTATCACCACGCTCGTCACGCCCAGCAATTGGTTGGCTGTGACTCTGGCCGCGACCGCGCTGTCGCGTTCCGCCCATGTACCGACCAGTACCCGAAACACGTCGATTCCATTGACCATCGCCGCTTCATATTCGATGCGTCCCCAATCGTCCCCAAGTTTGCGCGCCACTTCCTGGCCATAATCGCGGGCATTGGTTAAATCGTTGAACGACGCGACTTGCAGCCGCCAGCGCGGCCCCGGGTTTTCGGGCGCTTCCGGGACTGCAATTGCCGGCGCGGTGACCGGTTTGGCCCCCGGCTTCACACTGTCGGGCCGGGCCGGGCTCCGTTCGCGGCCGATTTCCGGGGTGACCAGGCGCGTCGGAGCGGGGCCGAGATAACGCACCCGGACATCGGCAGTGCCCTTGTCCTGAAAACCGAGGATTTCCGCGGCTCTGGTGGAGAGATCGATGATCCTCCCCCCCGCAAAGGGCCCGCGATCATTGACCCGCACCACGAGCTCGCGCCCATTGGCGAGATTGGTCACCTGCACGAGGCTCGGGATCGGCAGGGTCGGATGGGCCGCGGTAATGCCCGTACTGTCGAAGATTTCGCCGCTCGCTGTCGGCTTGCCATGAAATCCCGGACCATAAAACGAGGCCTTGCCGGTTTCGTCATATTCCGGTTCGGCAGTCGGCGCGTACCAGATCCCCAGCGCCTCATAGGGTGCGCCGGTGATTTCCGCTGCAAAGCGTGATTTGCCACTCGGGGACGCGCCCTCCCCTCCTCCGCTCAAATCCGTGTGGCGAGTCGCCACATCGCCGAAAGCGGAATCCGCCGGCGCGCCATAGGGATAACGGATGCGCGGATTTTCACGCGCGGGCGACGCCGACGGGCCAGCACCGGCGATGCCAGGCTGAAGGGGGCCGGCTGTTGGACGAGCAGCAGCTTCTGCGTGTCCAAAGTCCATTCCCCCCAATACCAGGCTTGCGACAAACAACAAGCTGGCACCCAGGATTTCACTCCTCGGGCGATAGGATCTGAATGTGTATAATGCCATTCTGCTTCATCCGCTTGCGCATATTGCGCAGGAAACCTGTCAGAACTTTGCCTCTGTCACATTCGGAAACTAGCGCATTATCCCAAAATCGGCGTTAAAATAACTGGTTAAGATACGTCGCTGTTTGGTTAAGCCTAATCTTTAGTTAGAAATATCTTTAGAATGAGCAGGCCCGCATCAGCGAATTTGACCCGGATCGGGTCCGAGGAAAGCCCATTTCCTAATTCACTGCCCGGCAAATGCCGCGCATGATCGGGGCAAATGCCTGTGGAACCCACTGCGATTGACCGGCATCCGGCGCAGATTTGTGCATCCCCACCACCCTTACCGGCCAATTTCCCGCCCGAAAGGCTGGAACAAGCCGGGCCGATCTGCCAGTGATCTTCAGAATTGATGCGGGGAACGAACATGACGTTCAGTGGATTTTTCGACCATATGGCGGTGCTCGATTCCCTGCGTGACGGATTTTCTGCCCTGAATCCCGGCTGGCAGGTCGCGGCAGCGATCGGTGTCGCGATATTTGGCGCATGTCTGATGGGCGCACTGACGCGGCGCTCGCCCCTGTCGTGCTGGCGCTCGGGCATTTATCTCGCGCTGGTGCCCCTGGTGAACTGGAGTTTCGCCTGGGCACCGCGCTACCCCATTGGCGATACCGGCGGGATCATCATCCCGTTCACGGTGGTCACCGGGCTTGTGCTGGTCATTCGCGATCTCGCGCAACGCGAGGCCGGGAAATGGATTTTCCTGCTGCTGGGGATCGGGGTGGGGCTTACCTGGCTGAGCTCAGGCGGCGTGCTGGCCTTTGCCAGCGGGGCCGCGTTTCTCGTCTCCGAACTGGTCGATTGGGCGGTTTACACCTGGGTCAAACGGCCCCTGTCCCAGCGCGTGGTGATTTCCTCGGTCTTTTCCGCACCCGTCGATTCCAGCGTGTTTCTGTTCCTCGCCATCCCGCTGGTTCCGGGGATTTTCAATATCTATTCGATCCTCGCATCGATCATTGGAAAATTGATCGGGGCCGTTGTGGTGGGATGGATCATCCACCTGCGGGAAAAGGCCAACAAGGCGCTCGAATCCGCGTTCTGAAAGCCTCACACCGCCACTGGTGCCCGGATCGGGGGATGGGCGTCATAGCCCTCGATGGCAATATGTTCGAAGCGGAAACCGAAAATATCGGTGATCGCGGGATCGAGCCGCAGACGCGGCAAGGCCAGTGGATTACGTGTCAATTGCGTGCGGGCCTGATCATCATGATTCGCGTAGAGATGCACATCGCCGAAACTGTGCACGAAATGGCCGGGTTTCAGCCCTGTTGCCTGCGCCATCATGGCGGTCAGAAGCGCGTATGAGGCGATGTTAAACGGCACCCCGAGAAAAATATCGGCCGAGCGCTGGTATAATTGACAGTCGAGACGACCGTCATTCGTCACATAGAACTGGAAAAGACAATGGCAGGGTGCGAGCGCCATATTTTCCAGTTCCCCCGGATTCCAGGCGGAGACGATGAGGCGGCGTGAAGAAGGGTTTTCACGGATCTCACGCTGGACCCAGGCGATCTGGTCGATGCTCCGGCCATCGGGTGCCGGCCAGGACCGCCATTGCCTGCCATAGACCGGGCCGAGATCACCATTGGCATCGGCCCATTCGTCCCAGATGCTCACCCCGTTATCGCGCAAATAGCCGATATTGGTTGAACCCGACAGGAACCACAGCAATTCATGGACGATCGATTTTACATGCAATTTCTTTGTGGTGGTGAGCGGAAATCCCTCGGCGAGATCAAAGCGGATCTGGCGGCCGAACAGCGATCGGGTTCCCGTTCCGGTGCGATCGGCCCGGACTGCACCGGAAGCCAGCGTTTGGCCAAGGAGATCGAGATAGATTTGCATGGCTCATCAGGAAAGACGCAAAGGCGGACACCGGGTGCCAATCATAGCCGATTCACCCCTGTCACCCAAATCTGCCGCTGATTGGCAGTCGAGGCCCGGGGCTCATTCCCCGGCACCGAAGCGGATCTGCCAATCGGTGATGTCACTGTCCTCGATCTTTTTGAACAGCACTTCAAGGCTCGCAATCCCTGAACCGGGCACCAGAAAGGCCCGCTCCGGAATTCCGGGTTGCGGCCAGGCTCGCCTGCTTTCGCTCACGTCGAGGGCAGCGAGCACTTTCTCCCCGGTGGCCGGAATGAAGGGCTGGCTGATGATCGCGAGAAACGCGCAGAAATTGAGCCCCGTGCGAACGCCGGTGGCGGCCCGATCCGGATCGGACCTGATCGCTGTCCAGGGTGCCGCCTGCTGGAGATATTCATTGCCGAGCGCCCAGAGCGCACGCGTCTCGGCCGCGGCCTTGCGAAACTCCATCGCCCCATGACATTCGGTGAGCGACGCCAGCCGGGTCGCGGCTTCGGCCCATAAATCCGTCTCCAGCGGACCATCCGCACCGGCTTCGGGGATGCGGCCATCGAACCGCGCAGCGCAAAAGCGCGTGATGCGGTTGATAAGATTGCCGAACACATTGGCGAGGTCGCTGTTCACGCTTTGCTGGAAATGCTCGAGCGTAAAGGGCGCGTCGGCGCTTTCGGGCGCATTGGCCATCAAATACCAGCGCCAATAATCGGCCGGCAGCAATTCCAGCGCCTGATCCATGAAGATGCCACGCTTTTCGCTGGTCGAGAATTTTCCGCCATACCAGGTGACCCAATTGAATGCCTTGAGCCGGTCCACCAGTTTCCAGGGCTCGCCGGATCCCATGATGGTCACCGGAAAACTCACCGTATGGAAGGCGACATTGTCCTTGCCCATGAACTGGACATAGGTCACATCTTCCGCGCCGCAATCCGTTCGCCACCAGCGCTGCCAGGCACCATCCTCGAGCGCGCTTGCCGCCGCCCATTCCTGCGCGCAAGCGATATATTCGATCGGCGCATCGAACCACACATAGAAAACCTTGTGGTCGAAGCCCGGTCGCGGCGCGTCACCTTCCAGCACCCGGATTCCCCAGGACAGGTCGCGGGTGATTGCCCGGTCCTGAAGGCCCTCATCGAGCCATTTGAAGGCGATGGAACGCGCGAGATGCGGCCAGTCGCGGGCCGCCTCCACCCAGGTGCGGATGCGATCTGCCATCAATGGCTGGCGCAGCCAGAGATGGGCGGTGTCGCGGATTTCAAGATCGGTCGCACCCGAGATTTTGGAGCGCGGGGCGACGAGATCGGTCGGATCGAGCAATCGCCCGCAATTGTCGCATTGATCGCCGCGCGCGCGCTCGAAGCTGCAATGGGGACAGGTGCCCTCGACATAACGATCCGGCAGAAAGCGCTGATCGGTCGGCGAATAGATCTGCTGCGTGACCCGTTCCTCGATCAGGCCGGCCGCCAGCAGCCGCGCGCAGAAATGCTGTGTCAGCGCGTGGTTGGGCGCGTTGGAGGATCGCCCGAAATGGTCGAAGGACAGGGCAAATCCGGCGCAGGCGCGTTTCTGGATTTCGTGCTGGTCCGCGCAATAGGTCGCGACATCCTGACCCGCTTCGGCAGCCGCGAGCTCGGCGGGCGTGCCATGTTCGTCGGTCGCGCACAAAAACAGGACTTCGTCGCCCGAGAGCCTGCGGAATCGCGCATGGACATCGGCCGGCAGCATGGACCCCGCCAGATTGCCGAGATGCTTGATTCCGTTGATATAAGGCAACGCAGAAGTGATAAGATATCGGGCCATGGACACCATGCTGTGAGGAAACAATTTGCCCTGCTTAGAGGGCGAAACGCATGAGGGAAAGCCGCTTTTGCGGAAGCCATGGTCGATCTGTGACACACGATTGCGCAAAACCGGAAAAGCGCATAGGAAGCGCCCTCCCCCGTCCGATGTCGGAGCGTAGCTCAGCCTGGTAGAGCACTGTGTTCGGGACGCAGGGGTCGGAGGTTCGAATCCTCTCGCTCCGACCATTTCGGGATCCCCGGTTCGGCCCCGGTTCGGCCCCGGTCGAGATTGATCCAGTTCATCCCTGTGTGATTTCAAACCTGTGTGATTTCAAACCTGTGCGATTTCACAAACCGGTCATGATTTTAATCAAATCTTATATGGTAAACTAACCGGGTCTTCACCGGCCCCGTGCAAGTTTGCATCAATTCGACGAAGGCGGTCACGGGGAACCGTTACAGAGCATTCGATATAGAGCATTCGATACGGGGCATTCGATACGGGGCATTGTCAGAGTGTGAAGGCCCGCGTGATCGGACATTCCGACAATGCGGATTGATTGGCGACTCCAGCTCGAGAGGCGGCATTGTGAGCACCGAACACACCAGGGCGGACGAGGCCGAATTGCGCCCCGCAGCCGATTTGCCGGAAACCGTGCCCGGGGGATCCCTCGCGGGGGAATCCATGGCGGGAGACGTCCCGAGAATGGCGGGAGACGTCCCGAGAATGGCGGGGGAAGTGACCCCCTTCTCGCCTGGCATTATCCCGTCCGGTATCTCGCCAGACACACGCGCCCCGAAAAGTCCTGATTCACGCGGGCATCTGCCCACACGGCGCGCCTTTGGCACATTCGGCATGGCCAGCGCGGCCGCGTTGGCGCTTGCTGCGTGTTCGTCCGGCGAGGCCCCGACCACGCCCGCACCGCCACCGGGCGGGGGGACACCGCCTGCGCCACCACCACCGCCTCCGCCCCCTCCTCCTCCTC
>JAKFWO010000041.1 GCA_021731815.1 Hyphomonadaceae bacterium
ACAGATAGAGGCCACGCGGCGGCGGCCCTCCGGCGAAAAAGCCAAACAGCCCGGTCGGCGCATTCAGGACCGCCTTGCCACAGGCATCCAGCGCATGCGCCACGGATGTTTGCGTCGGATCGGCCTCGATCAGGCCCGCTTCGACCCGTTCGCCAAGGCGGAAAGCGACATTGCGCGGGGCGCGCGCCATCACAGGGGCTTCGAATAAATGCGCCAGATTTTGTATTTGCGCGCATTGAGCACCCGTAACAGACGCTGCATGGGATCATTGGTCTCCAGAATCCACGACAATTCGACATTGCGGATGCCGCGCATCGCCAAATTATTGTCGAGCGTCGCAAACAACCCCAGCAGGGCCCCCATGCCCAGCATGGTGTTCTGGAATTCCTGGCGCAGGCCCATCAAGGGTACGCGCGCGCTGGCCACGCCATTTTTTCGTAACCCCGTCAGCAATCTCACCCAATTGAAAGGCAGCAGCTTGCCATGGAAATCCCGTGCGATTTCCGCGATATTCGGCAGGGTCACGGCCATGGCCACCGGCTTGCCGCCAATTTCGGCGAACAGGACCAATTCCGGGACAAGGATCGGCTTCAGGGATTCCGCCAGATGCGCGATCTCGGCCTCGGCAAAGGGCACAAAGCCCCAATTGCGCGACCAGGCATCGTTGAAAATTTCCACGATCGTTCGGATTTCGGCCGGATAATCCTCCGAACGCAGGGTGCGGATATTGATCCCGGCCTTTTGGGCGCTCTCGATCCGCTTGCGGAACCCGGCGGCCCCGGTCGGATAATCATAGGCCTCGATATCCATGATCTTTGTGAAGCCGAAATTCTCGACCATGGGTCCGAGAAATGGCGGGTGGTAGGGCATCATCAGGACCGGGCGTTCGTCAAAGCCCGAAATCATGAGGCCGGTTTCCTCATTGATCGAATGGGAAAAGGGGCCGCGGATCTCGCGCCCTCCCGCTGCTTTTACCCAAGCGCTCGCGGCGGCCAGCAGGCCATGGGCGGCCTCTTCGTCTTCCAGGCAGTCGAAAAAGCCAAAAAAACCGGTGTCGGGCCCATGGATTTCGCGCGTCCATTCGTCGCGGATTGCGGCGATCCGGCCGACCACCCTTGCCCCCCGCGAGGCGAGGAAATATTGCGTCTGCCCATGCCGGAAAAACGGGGCCTTGCGCGAATCATGCGTGGCGAGCCGCTCGAATTCAAGCGGCTCCGAAAACCCGGTGGCACCGGCATAGAACTGACCCGGTGCACGGATGAAAGCCAGAAGATCGGCGCGACCCGAGACCGGACGGATGTTCAGTGGAGCGTTGGGGGCGGCAGGAATAAATGTCATGCGGTTCCGGCTAGGCCGCGCGGCCAGAATCGCCGCCCCGATCATTGGCATTCCCGGAATCATTTGCATGGCCGGCATCATTGTCCGCCGTCGGCGCGACCGGATTGGTGCGGGCGAAGCGCCGGGGGCCGTCGTCAAAACGCTGGCCCAGCGATGCAAGAAGAACCGCGGGATATTTTGCCGCCGCTTCCGCAGTATAGCCGAGATTATAGACAGTCGGGCTGCGCGGAATATCGGCTGCACTGGCATAAAAGGTACCCAACACATGATCCCACATCATGTCGGCAATACCAAAATTCCCTTTTTCGGAGTGGAAATGATGGGCCAGGTGCAATTGACGCAGCCGGCGCAGCAATCCCCATTTGAAGTCGACATTGAGATGCTGCACGCAATGTACGAATTCATTGAGGCAGGTGGTGAGCAAGGCCACGCAAAACGCGGCGGCCGCGCCCGGAACGGCACCGATCAGATAGCCAGCGGGAATGGAAGCCAGCGCGATTGGCGGTAAAGTCGTGTGGACCGCGCCGAACAGCACCCGCAAATCGAACGGGTCCTGATGGTGATCGAAATGGATGCGCTTCCACAATCTGGCCGTGAAGGGTATTTTGAAGAGAAAGCGCCCATGCAATACGAAGCGGTGCAGCACATACCAGACCAATGGCCATAACAGCCATCCCGCCGCGGCGGCCGCGAGCACCGGGACGATCGCCCTGAAGGTTACGGCCAGTACGCCAAATGATATCGCGGACAGAAGCAGATAGCTCACAATCGCCGGATAGGTAAAAAAGGTTCGCGCCAATTGCCCGAGGCTCATTTTCCCCAGATCATGCGCCCGACCGTTCCAGTAACGCAACATGAACGCATTCATCGCACCATACCGTTTATTCTTTCGGGGAAAAGCCGTCCCTTCAGACTCGTCTCCCGGTTCGGGCTTTACCTGTTTATTCTGCCGCCGCCGCTGTCAGCGCGCTACCACCTTCACCCTGCATTTCGCGGGCAAGACCTGTCAAAACCTCAACCAGGCCCCGCAATTGCGCGGGATCATGGGCGGCAGACACGCTGCAACGCAACAGATTCACGCCCGCGGGCGTGGCAGGTGAGCAGGCCACATTCACGTAATAGCCTGCCTCGAACAGTCGACGCCACATTTCCACCGCTTCGTCACGGCTGCTCATATGCACCGCAACGATCGGGCTGGCCATCGGTCCGAGGCGAAACCCGGCGGCTTCCAGCCCGTCACGAAGAATTTGAACATTCCGCCACAGGTCGTGCCGGAGTGACGGCCGGGTCAACATCGCCTGAAATGCCGCCCGCACCGAAGCGATCACCGAAGTCGGCAGGGAGGCCGAGAACATATAAGGACGGCAGGTCACGCGCATGACGCCAAAACCGGGCGTCGACGACACGCAATATCCGCCAACCGCGCCCATGCTCTTCGAAAAAGTGCCGGTAATGATATCCACATCCCTGAGCAGACCGTCGCGTTCGGCAAGACCGAGGCCGTTTTCGCCATAGACGCCGAGCGAATGGGCCTCATCAAGGATGAGAAAGGCCCCGTGACGGTTCTTGACCTCGACGATTTCCTTGAGCGGGGCCTCGTCACCCAGCATGGAAAACAATCCCTCGCTCACCACGATCCGGTTTCCCGGCTGATCGGCGAGGCGCGCCAGTCGCGTATTCAGGTCATGGGCATCGTTGTGACGGAAGCGGATCACCTTGGCCGGCGACAATTTGCAGGCTTCATAGATGCTGGCATGGCTGTCGGAATCGATAATGAGAGCGTCATCAGCCCCCGCCACCGTGGCGATCACACCCAGATTGGCCTGAAAGCCGGTCGTGAACACCATCGCATGGTCGGTGCCATAAGCGGCAGCGATTTCGCGTTCCAGCGCATCGTGATCGTGATAGGTGCCATTGGCAATGCGCGAGCCGGTCGTCCCGGTCCCGTTTTTCCGCAATGCAGCCACCCCGGCGGCCACGCAATCGGCATCGAAGGTCAGGCCGAGGTAATTATTGGCCCCGACGAGTACGATCTTTCGTCCGCCCGCCAGAACCTCGGTGGAGGACACGACATCATCCCAGGTCACATGGAAAGGATTGGAACCCGTCGCATCGAGATGATCATAAGCGGCGCCAAGCGCCTGAAACCGGTCAAACAGGCCCACTATCTGGTCTCCGCACGAATGACATTGATGGCACCGGCGAGATCGCCGACCGTCCGCAATTTGGGCATCAGATCAAGAGGAATGGAGATATCAAACCGATCCTCCAGTTCCATCACCACATCGAGCACCGACACGGAATCGATCTCGAGTTCCGCCATGATATCGGTTTCTGCGGTGATATCCCCCCCCGACTTCTTGAAAGGGCGGAACAAATCCACCACCACTTCAACGATTTGGGTGTCCGCCTGCTCCGCCATGCGGAATACTCCCTGCCACCGCCCCGGTAATCCCACCGGGACAAACCGGTTCGGGCAAATTTATGCTGCGCCGCAGCAACATCAACCTTTTTTTCGCATAAAGGTCAAGCCCAACTCTCAGATCCACCACCTGAATGGACGCCTGGGCCGGTATGCGGGCGATCCTTCCCCGGACAGACTACCACGCGCGCGCATAGACACTCAACGTGTGCACCTCGTCAATCCTCCAGAAACAGAACAGCCCCGGCACCGATCATCAGAAACGCGACGATCGGAGCAAATGCCGCCGCGGGAGGGGGGATCGCACCGAGATTTCCCATGGCCACCATGGCATTTTGCGCGACGAAATAGGCAAAGCCGAGCCCTGCGCCGATCAGCAGGCGACCGATAAATCCGCCCCGCCGCGCCAGGCCGAAACCGGCGATCGCCGCCAGAAGCGGCATGAGCGCACTGGCCATCGGGCCCGAAAAACGATGAAACAGCGCTGTGGCGAGAACCGGCGTCCGCTCGCCAATGGTTTCACCGGTGCGCAAATGCTCCCGGATCTCCGACAATTTTGCTTCTTCAACGACGAGAGCCCGGCCAATGATGCGCTCGGGAGGTTGCAGCACCTGCCACCAGGCGCGCCGTAATTCGATGCGGTCCGAAGTGGCGAAGCTGAGCTGGCTGACCGATTGCGCCGCAAGTACCCCATCGCGCAATTGCGCGCGGCCGACGGTCGCGAGCCGCTCTGACAGGCCTGCTTCCGAGCGCTCGAGGATGGTGACGCCAGAGAAATCGATCGAATCATCCGCCGCCCGGATCGCTGAACGCGCCTTGACGATGACGGGTCCGTCGGCCACCCAGACATCACGCCGAAACGCCTCGCGATTGCTCAATGCTGCCGGCGAGTAATCCGCATCCTTCCACAGTCCGAGCCGGCCAGCGGCCGGTGCGGCAATGGCCTCTTGAAACACAAAATGACCGAGTCCGGTCAGCGCGCCGACCAGGCACAAGGGGGCCAGCAACTGAAAGGCCGAAACGCCCGACGAGCGGATGGCGTTGATCTCGTTGCGATGGCTGAGCTCGGCGAGTGTTGCAAGCGCCGCCAGGAGGACGGCAAAAGGCGCGAAGGTCGAGATGAAGCCCGGAAATTTCAGCCCGACATACAGCCAGATACTGCCCGGTCCTGCCCCCGGTGCTGCCATGATGTCGTCGGCGGCGCTCAGTAAATCGAGGATTTGCAGCACGCCGGTCATGATCGCGAGGACGATGACCAGACGCACGAAAAACAATCGCGCAAGATAAAGTGGCAACGCCGTCGGGCGCAGGAATTCTGCAAAACCCGCTCCGCCACCAATGATTGCCCGGTATGTGGATCCCTCTGCCTCCTCCCGCCGCTTCTTGCGGAATCCGAGCGCGGAAATGCCGCCAACAAGCCTTCGAATCGCCTCTGCGGCGGCCTCGAACGGGACCTCAAGCGCTGCCAGAGGGCGCAGCCCCGGCCGCACCATCGTCCATGCAAACAGGCCCAGCCCCAATACCGCAAAGACCGCTGCGATCGGCCACATGACCAGGAACGGATTGGCAAGACCGCGCGCGACTTCCGCCTCCGCCGATTGCATCAGTTTGAAATAGACGATGATCCCACCGACCCCCAGCAACACTCCAAGCGCCGAATCCTTGCGTGGATCGGTGATCGCCAGGGGCGCCGCCGCGAGCGGAATCATCAGCATCAGCAGGATGTGCAAAATGCGCCAGTGCAGGCTTGCTTCTCTGGAATGACGTTCAGCCTCGTCCGCCACGCCATCGACGAACAGCGAACGGACGAGTTCGGTAAAGGTTATTTCCTTGCGATCGAGACCGCGCGAACGAAACGCCGCCGGAACGCCCACCTCGATCGGCACATCCCATTGTCGGAAGGACAGAACATTGACGCGCGGCCCGGTCTGGCCGGTTTCGACCTGGGTCCCGTCAAACAGGCGCAACAACAATTCGCCCCTGGGCGAGGGCTCATCCACCAGCGCCCCGCGCGAGGCCGTGATCACCTGACACACATTACTTTCGGCGTCCTCGCAGACTTCAAGGAAAACCTGCCGCCATTCCTTGTCCGCGCTCCGCCCCTCGATGCGCAGGGTCGTGTAATCATTGACCGGAACAAACACGCCTGGCCGCACCTGGGCTGTCAGGGCACGGGACTGGACCTCGAAGGTCAACCGGCTGTATTGATAGGCAGAAAAGGGCTGGATATAGCCGACGACCAGAAAATTGATCGCGAGCAGAAAGCCCGCAAACATGAAAACCGGGCGCATCAGCCGGCCGATCGACGCCCCTGTCCCAAGCATGGCGCGCAATTCGCTGGACAATGAAAAGCGGCGCACCGCAAACATGACGCCGAGCATGAAACCGATCGGCAAAGCCAGCGACACATATTCGGGCACGAGCCACGCCAGCAGCCGCCAGACTACTCCCACTTCTCCGTTCTCGGCCAATACGAAATCGAACAGCCGCAACATCTGCTCGAGCACGAGCAGCGCTACCGCCAAAGCGAGAACCGCAACCAGCGGTGTGATGACCGCCCCGAGTATATAGCGGTCGAGGCGCTTTATCTGAAACATGGCAGAAACCGGAACATCCGAAATAGCAATCCCTTATCGCGAAATGAAGCCCACATGGCCGAATTCATGCCTTCTCCCCGCCGGCTGGAGGAGAATTTGATCCGGTTGACCAATGGTCCGGTTCCCGGAATGAGGAAACCATTCTTCCGACCCTATGGACTGGAAAGGCATTCCAGAGCATTTTCCATTCCAGAGCATTTTCAAGGAAATCCGAGCCGAAAGTCTGAATTGAAAATGCTCGGATTCAATGATTTAGAGCGCGTTCAGGCGAAAAACCGGACTCCTCTTTTTCTGAATGCGCTCTAGCGCGCCGGTCGGCCGGCGGGTGTTACCGGACCAAAAGCCTCGCCATCGAGTTCGGCGGCGAGATAGGCAAAGACCGCGTAGGCCGCGACCTGTTGGGGAAGTTCGGCAGGGTCGATCCGCTCCAGCACGTCATTGGGCGTGTGATGAGTGTCGAAATAATCGCTGCCATCCTGCGTCAGCGAGACCACCGGGACGCCCTTGCGCAGCAGCGGCTGAAGATCGGGCCCACCAGTGGATTCATTCCCGCCCGGCGAGATCGCGAGCCGTGTCAGAACCTGGCCGATCGCGCGGGTTTTCGGCAAGGCTTCGGCGCGCACACGGGTTTCGAAGCGCCAGATCCTGCGCGCGCCGAAATCGCTTTCGGCGGCAATGACATGGCGCGGCAATTCGGCTTCATGTGCCTTGGCATAGGCCTCAGCCCCGACCAGACCCACTTCTTCGGATCCATAGAGCACGACACGGATGGTGCGCTTCGGGCCCTTTGGAAGCGTTTCGGCGATGAGCTTTGCGGCTGCGGTGACGATGGCAACTCCCGCCCCGTCATCGATCGCCCCGGTTCCCAGATCCCAGGAATCGAGATGCGCCCCGAGCACGACGATTTCCTCCGGCTTCTCGCGGCCGGGGATTTCGCCGATCACATTGCCTGATTGACGCGGCCCGAGGCTTTCGGCATCGAGCCGGATGCGCACCCGCAAGGGCGCGCGCGTCGTCTCGGAGAGGCGCTTCAGCAGATTTGCATCGGGAGCTGAAATCGCCGCCGCCGGAATGCGGGTCACCCCCGCTTCATAGCTCTGCCCGCCGGTATGTGCGAAACGATGCGTGCTCGTGCCGATGGAACGGAGCAGCAATCCGACCGCCCCGCGTTTGGAGGCCTCCTGCGCGCCGCGCGCGCGCGCGCCGACCGACCAGCCATAGCCCGAACCGTCCTGGGCCCGTGGCGTCACCTGGTTGACAAAGGCGATCCGGCCCTTGAGCGAACCGGGGGCCGCCGCGCGCAAATCTGCCATGGTGTCGAAGAATACGATTTCGCCTTCCACGCCCCCGGCCGGCGCGCCCGGACTATAGCCCAAAGCCGTCGCTACAATGCTCTGCCCGCGCGGGGACAGGAGCTCGACCTCGATCGGGCCGCGCCGCCAGCCTTCAACCTCGAACGGCTCCACCCGCACATTGCGGAACCCCAGACGCTTCAGCTCGAACATCGCCCAGTCGCGGGCGCTCGCTTCCTCGGGCGAACCGCCGGGGCGCGCGCCGATTCGCGTCGTGAGGTCGCTGACCAATCCATAAGCGCGATTATCGGCGAGCCCGCGGGCGAGCAGCGCCTCGACATTGCGCGCCACTTCCGGTTGGAGCTCCATGACGGGCTGGGCCACCGGAACAGGAGCCGGCACCGGTGCGGGGGCCTGGGCAGCAATATTGCTGCCGATCATGACCAATCCGCATATCACGCCCAGGGCACGCAAGGGCGCGATCGCGCGTGGGGCATATGGCCAAATCCGGTTCATTCGATTTCTCCTCGCGGGAAAGTCATGTGCGCCGAACCTATCCCGGTTTCCCCCCGACGGGAAAGCCAAAAGGCATTGCAGCGGGTAACATCAGACAGAAATCTGCCCAAACATGTTCAGGCAAAGACTTCCTTAGCGCCCTTGTGGCAACTTGTCCGGTGCGCAAGCGGCAAAGTGGGGCCGGTTTTGTCAGAATCTTCCCAATGCGGTTGAAAAACTGACGGCCGGCCTGATCAACATCAAGGTCCGGACTGTCCGGCGAGCGGGAGCGCGGAAATGACGATTGCCAAAGCCATGTATGGCGCGCCCGGCGGCCGGCCCGACCGCAGAAAATTCAGGCGCGTCCCCTTTGCCGCTCCGGTGCAGATCATCGATGCGCAAGGCCGCGAACATTCCGGGGAATTGCTCAATATTTCCGGCGGAGGTGCCCTTGTGCTGTCCCCGGTGCGGCTGAAACACCGGGATGCAGTCATCCTTCACACATTGAATCTCGGCCGACTTGCCGGCGATGTCGCCCGGGTGCTCGAGACAGGTTTTGCCATGCGCATTCAGGCCCCGGCCCTGAAGCGCGAAAAACTGGTCGACGCGCTGACCTGGCTCATCAATGAAAAACCGCTTGGCCTGAGCGACGAACGCCGCGCCGAACGCCGCCCCGGCGAGGGCATCGTCCTCGCGCTGCTGGGCGACGGGCGTGAATTGCATTGTCAGGTGATCGACTTTTCCGAAACCGGGATTGCCATATCGACCATGAGCCCCTGCCCGCCGATCGGCGAGGCGATCCAGATCGGGCGCGCCGTCGGCCGCGTCGCGCGCATTCTTGAGAACGGCTTCGCCGTCGCATTCAGCCCCGGCACTTCTCCAGCCTCGATTCATGAAACGGTTGGCCAGTACTGAGCCGGGTTTTCCCGCAAATGCGTAAACGCTGATCGGCTGCCACGCCGATCCATGTCAATTTCCGGCCGCGCCGGCTTTTGCTTCCACTGCCTCCCCGCGCCCCTTTTCGCGCCTTTCATAGGCTGCGACCAGCGCAGGGTAAGGCGGGGCAGTCGCCCAGCCGAAGGATTCCGTATTGGCGCGGATTTCGAAATGCAGATGCAACGTGGTGGGAACCGGCTTTCCGGCCTTGTCGACACCGAAATCATTGGACAGGAAGCCGATAAGATCGCCCGCCTTTACATCCTGATTATTCTTCACCGCCAGCGCCGCCATATTGAGATGGAGATAGCGATAGGTATTTCTGTCGGTGCGCAGGGTCACGGTATAGGAACCGATATTGGAAATGATCCCGTCCTCGACCGCCACCACGGGGATTTCCTTGCGCTCGGCGCGAGGCGTCCGGAGAATCTTGCGGCACAAGCCCGGATCGCCGGCCCGGATGTCCTGACCGAGATGCACCCCCTTGGCCGGACAGAAGGGATTGGTCGTGTCCCTCGTCCGCTTTTCACAGAAATTATCCCGCCAGGGATACGCAAAATTGCTCGCATCGCATTGGTCAGGCTTGTCCTTCGGGCCAAGACCGCCGCCCGGACGATAGACCTGGCTGCCCATATAAGTGGCATGGGTAGCGATCGGAAAGCGCATATCGGGCGCAAAATTCATCGCGGATGGACTGCCGGTGCCGCTATTGGGCAAAAGATCGCCCGGTCGATGATATTGGAAGACGATCGGCAATTGGGGCCCAGGGGCCGGAATCTCTGCGGGATTCTGGGCGGCAGGGACCTGGACCGGATCGGGCCCGGGTGCCGGAATCCCGGGTTCAGGCGTCGCGGGTGCCGGCGCGGCCGGCGTTTGTGGTTCAGGCGCAGGCTCGGGCCGTTCCAGCGGCTCGGTCGGGGGCAAGGGCTTTCCTGAAGATTCCGGCGCATCCGGAGCCGGGGCGGGCGTTCCGTTCCCGGGAATCTCCGCCGGAATTTCCCGTAAAGGCGCTTCGGCGGCACCCGGAGTGCCCGTTTCTGAAGTACCCGTTCCAGTTCCCGCCGCGCCGGGCTGGGCTTCGACCGCGCCCGGTGCCTCTGTCGCGGGCGCTTCATTCTCCCCTGGCCCGGTGGGCGCTGCCGCGTCGTCACCCGAACCCCGTCCGGAAGTCTCTGCCTGTCCGGAGATCTCGGGTTTCATCGCCTCGGCAAAGAGCTCACCGGCTTCCCCGAGCTGGCTGCATCCGCCCAACAGCAGAAGTGACAGGGCAAGCCCTGCGGCCATCCCCGCGCGCGAATGCCCCTGAAATCCTGCCCGAATCCGTGCCTGCGCGATACCCATGGCCAATTCCCCGTTCCCCTTCCGGAATTCAGAATCCCGCGATGTCAATTCCCCACCTGGCCGAGCCCTTCGGCGATGGCGATCGCTTCCTCGCGCGTGATGCAGCCTTCGTCCTCGACTGCCTCGCGGCATTCGAATTCGATCAGATAATCGGCACCGAACCGGTTGAAGCCGAGGCTCGCCCCGCCCTCGGTCTGTTCAAAGGAATATTCCTCCGCCCGTTTGGCGGGGGCCGGACCATCGCCTTCCTTCCAGAATTCGCGCGTGCCATTGACCACCATGTCATATTTGGCGGCGCGCATGCGCACATAATAGCCCTTGGGGGTTTCGCGAAAGCTCGGCGGCTCGGCCCCCTGGGCCTGAACGATGCCGCGCGGGATCAGCACCGGAACCTTGGCATTGCGGGCCGCGGGATTGTTCTGGATCTGCGCCATTGCAGCATCAACCGGCGCACCGCCGGAAGCGATCTCGGCCGATCGCGCCGCCTTGGCCGCGTCGAAATCCACCACGCGTTCGCCCGTTCCCGTGACCTGAGGGGCGGTAGCCACTGGCGTGGCCGATGGCGGGGAGGCGGCAATCGCGGGGGCCGCGCCCTGTTTCCGGGCGACACCCCAGAAGCCGAGCGCCCCGAAGGCCACGAGCCCCAGAGCCGCGAGGCCAGCGATGATGGTGAAGATACGTCCCATGTGATCCTGCTCCGCGCCTGCCCTGAACCCGTCCAAAACAGTTTCTGTCAAAAAATTCTTCTGCCCGATTCATTACTTCTCAGGCCCAACCCTTGCTGGCCCAACCCTTGCTGGACTGCCTGCACCCGGCCCGTCAATTCCTGTCCTGTGTCGTCCCGATTGTATTGCGTTCGGCATATTCCACCGCCGGGCAATCCCGCAGGCGGCGCATGACATCCGCCACCGGAACCGCCGCGTCGGGATCGACCTCCAGCACCAGTTCCTGCGACCAGGGATTGGCATCGACCAGAACCAGCCCGTCAAACACGCCACGCTGGGCGGCCGCCCAGACCTTGTAGACGCGGCGTGCGCCTTCCGGGTCGGAATTCCACAGTTTGAGCATGGTCGCGGCGCGCGGATCGGCCTTGATCCCGACAAGAATCTGGGGCCCGATCGCCCCCTTGGCCTGGGGAGGGGGAGCCGGGAGTAACAGCGGAGGCTCAACCCGGTCGTCACCGCGCGCGGCGGGTTTCACAAAGCGGCCGGGTTTTTCGATCGTCAGATCCCGCCCGGAATCAGACCGAGGCTCAGGCTGTAATTCCGGCGCGCCCGCCCGTTCGGCGCTGCCTTCCTGCGCGGATGATTCCGCTGATCCGGCAGAAGTTTCGAGCACCCCGGCAGTGATTTCCGCGGGGGCGATTTCTCCTGGCGCAGTTGGCGTCAGCCGGTCGGCGCGCGTGGTCAGAAACGGGACCGCCGCCAGAACCACCACCCCGATCGCCGCGCCACCCGCAAGCATCGGGCGCCATGCGTCAGGAAGACCCGATGGACGTCGAACCGGATTTGCCAAGCCAGATACCCTTTCCCTGCCAGTGCTTCATCTTACATCAATTGCCCGTGAAAGGTCGAGCCCGCCCGCACCGCAGGGGCGCGCGCATAAACGGGTGTCGGCGGGCTTGCCTTCCTCGCCGGGCAAAGGCGTTGCGAAAGCATAATGCACGCATTTGCCGGTGCAGGTCTGGCTGGCGGTCAGGGGGCGCACCGCACTCGCCTTGAGCATCGCGACATAATCGCCCGACGCCTTTCCGGGCGCGGCCGCCTTCAGCAAGGCCAGCGCTGCGCTGACATGGGGCGCAGCCATCGACGTGCCCTCGAGATACGCGAAATAACAGATCCCGACCTCGGCCGGGCCGGCAGCGCCGGCCGCCAGCGGATCGGTGCAGGCCGCGCGCGAGGCCCGGGTCGAGAGAATGCCGTCGGGCTGGCCGTCGCCATTGCTGTCTTCGGCCAGATTGCCGCCCGGGGCCATCAGGCTGACACTGGCTCCGAAATTGGAATAAGGCGCGATCTTCCCCTGCGCATCGGAGGCGGCCACGACCACCACATTCCGGCAACCGGCCGGCGCATAATATTGGGTATTGACCCGGTCATTGCCGGCCGCCACCACGATGATCGAGCCCGCCGCATGGGCCGCATCGATCGCCGCCTGCATCGAGGCCGGACACGATTCGAACAGGCCGAGCGACAGATTGATGATATCGGCCGGACGGCGTTCGGGATTGATCCAGACCTCGCGGTTTTCTGCATCCACGCCCGGCAACAGCCCCGCGCTGAAGCGGATCGCGTCATTGATGTCGCGCAACTGGCCGCCGCATTTGCCGACCGCGCGCACCGGCACAATGGTCACATTCCACGCACCACCGGCAATGCCGAGCCCATTATTGGATGCACCCGCGCCAATGGTGCCCGCCACATGGGTGCCGTGGAAACTGTCCTCGGCATTGGGATCGGCCACCGCGCATTTGTCGCCCGGATCATTGGGATTGGCATCCCTGCCATCGCCATCATTGCCCATTTCGGGGTCAGAGACGAAATCAAAGCCCATGAATCGGCCATCGGCGTGGCGGGCGACATTGGCCGAGGCCTTGATATCCGGATGGGCGAAATCGAGCCCGGTATCGATCACCGCGACAACGACCTTGCTGTCGCCGCGCACATTGCGTTTGGCCCAGAAATCCGAAAACCCGGCCGCGCCGGCATTTTTTGCGCCCGCAGCCTGAATGTTCCATTGCAGCCCGAACAGGGGATCATTGGGCATGCCGGGGGCCGCGACACCCGACGGGCCTCCCGCCGCACCCGACGTCGCCGGCCGCCGCGCGGCATTGGGGATTTCTCCCGCCTTTGGTGCGGGGCTGGCCGGCCTGCGCATCCGCGCCCAGGATTCGAGTTCCACCCGGAAAATATAATTCTTGTCGCAATATTCGAAATCACCGCTCTCGCGCATGGCCTTCCACACGCATTCGGTGGCGATCGCGGGATCGGCGAGCTGTTGGGCCGACACCACACCTTCGGGACAGGCCTTTGCCCCCGAAGCGGCGACATTGGCCAACACGCGGTCCATCGCCGCATTGACCAGACCGACCGGCACCGGGCGCAGACGCTTCGCTTTCTTGCCCCGGCCCTCTGTTCCCCGGGCACCCGCGCCGGCAGCAGGGGAGTCTTCGCGCTCGAACCGGGTCGGTGATGCCCGCTCGATTTCGGGATCGGCTGTCGGAGCCGCCGGGCCTCCCGACGGCGCGACGACCGCCGGATCCGCATCGGCACCGGGCAGAGGAAGTATTTTGAAGCCTCCGGGCGGTGGTGGCAATTCCACCTGCATTTCGCCCTGGGCGTTCACATCGACGATCGCCCCACGCACGCCCATGCGGTTGAGGCGGTCCTGTAAACGCTGGCGCATCGCGATGGCGCGTGCGCTGTTGGCGGCCTGCCGCCCCCGGATCGCGTCGCGCAACGCAAGCCCAGCCTTGCGCGGCCCCCCCGGGCCAGACGCCTTGCTGCCGGGCTCCGCCGGAATGTCTGCGGCAGAATCCGTCAAGGCCTCTTTCGGCCTGGCGATAATCGATCCGACCACAAAAAAGCGCCGTTCGTCGCGCGGGCGAAAATGCCAGGCCGAGTCTACAAATTGGGCGGAAAATGCCCGTTCGGGAGCCGCAAGCGATTTCATGATCGCCTGACTGTCGCGCGAAAACCCGACGCTTTCCTGGTAATTGGCGCCCAGAAGCTGGGCGAGCACCGCTTTTCCCAGAACGTTGGCGCGCTCGATCGGTTGGCAGGCCCCGATGGCGAGGCACACGATCCCGGCGGCGACCGCCTTTGCCCAGACGGAGCCCAAAATTCGGCCCGCGCCTGATCTGCCCGCCCTGAAACGTCCTGCGCCCGGAATGCTGGTCATGTGCGATCCTGCGATGGTGCTGTGGCCTTGTCGGCCGGACGATTTTCGCATCCCGCTTCCCCCGGCCGGTCGCGCCATCACCCGCGATGGCTGCGAGGAACCATTAACAGTTTTGCCCGGGGAAACAATCTTTCTCTTGGGCCCTTTCATCCGGCTTTCTCCTGGGCACTCTCTCCTGGGTCTTCCCCCTCCGGGCCCATCACCTGATGCATTCGCCGCACATCCGTAGAATGTGGAAGGCTTCGACATATGGACAGGGGTCCGGGCGTATGACATAAGCCGCCCCTTCATTGCTGACCAGAATGTCCGCCGGTCGGCGAGGGCCAGAATTTTCGCCGACCGGCGGGGGCCAGAATGTCCGCCGGTCGTCGAGGGACTGTGCCCCGCCTTGATCCCGAGGACAAAAACAGGAAGAGCGCCGCGCGCACCCGCCATGCAGATTTGCGAACTCAAGAATGACGGCCTCAGCCGCACGATTCAAATTGTCGTTCCCGCCGCCATCCTTGCCGAGCGCCTGGAGCGCAAGATCGAAGAGGTCAAGCCGCGGCTCCAGCTCAAGGGATTTCGCCCCGGCAAGGCACCGACGAGCTATGTGAAAAAGCTCTATGGCCGCGGCCTGATGGGCGAATTGCTGGAACAGGCGCTGCAGGAAAGTGCCCAACAGGCCATTGCCGACAACAAGTGGAAGCTGGCGGGCCAGCCTTCGATGCATATGGAGAGCAATGTCGAGGCCGTGGCCGCCGGCGAAGCCGATCTCTCCTTCCATATGCATGTCGAGCTGATGCCCGAATTCACGCTGATGGATCCGCAAACGATCGTGCTCACCCGGCCGCGGGCCATTGCCGACGAGAGCGATCTCGAAACCACGCTCGCCAATCTGGCCAAGGAAAACCCGGTATTCGAGCTGAAGGATGGCCCGGCCGGGGACGGGGACGCCATTCTCGTGGATTTCGTGGGCCGGATCGATGGCGTGGCCTTTGACGGCGGCACCGCGACCGGGGCAACCATTACCTTGGGTGCCGGACGATTCCTGCCTGATTTCGAAAAGGGCGTGGCGGGTGCAAAAACCGGCGAGGAACGGGTCTTCGATGTCAGCTTCCCCGACGATTATGCGGCAGCGCATCTCGCGGGCAAGACCGCGCAATTCACGGCCGATGTGAAAGAAGTGAAAGCACCGCGCTTTCCTTCTGCCGATGGCGAGTTGGCGAGCCAATTGGGCTTTGCCGATTTCGCCGCCCTGCAGGAGGCCGCCCGCGCCCAGTTGCAGGGCGAACTCGATGGCCTCGCCCGCCAGGTGCTGAAGCGCCGCCTGCTCGACCGGCTGGACGAAAGCCATCAGTTCGAAGCCCCGCCGGGGCTCATCGAGGAAGAATTCCAGCAGATCTGGCGTCAGGTCGAACAGGCGCGCACCGAGAACCAGCTCGATGCCGACGACCTCGCCAAATCCGTCGAGGAACTCGAATCCGATTACCGCAAGATCGCCATGCGCCGGGTGCGGCTCGGGCTCGTGCTGGCCGAATTCGGCACGCGTGCATCCATCCATGTGACTGATGAGGAAGTCAGCCGTGCGATCATCGATGAAGCGCGCAAATTCCCGGGCCAGACCAAGCAGGTCGTGGATTTCTACCGCAAGAACCCGAATGCCGTGGCAGCGATGCGCGCCCCGATTTTCGAGGAAAAAGTGGTCAATTATTTGCTGGAACTCATCAAGCCCGCCGAAGAAACCGTCAGCAAGGATGAGTTGCGCTCGCTCGCCGATGCAGCGTAACATGATCGTCCGCGCCATGCGGATCGGGGAGCGATCATATCGGGTCGCTCCCGGCCCTTGCTTGCCCTCGGGCATGGCCGACTGGCCAGGGATCCGGGTTTCGACCCGTTTTTGAACCAATAACAGGGAAAGAAGCAGGATGGATCCGGTCGAGCGCTACATGAATCTTGTCCCGATGGTCGTGGAACAGACGTCGCGCGGCGAGCGGGCCTATGATATTTTTTCGCGCCTGTTGAAGGAGCGGATCATTTTTGTGACCGGGGCGGTGGAAGACGGCCTTGCATCGCTGATCACCGCCCAGCTTCTGTTCCTTGAATCCGAAAATCCGAAGAAGGAGATTGATATGTATATCAATTCTCCCGGCGGATATGTCACTTCGGGCCTCGCGATCTATGACACGATCCAATATATCCGCAGCCCGGTTTCGACGCTTTGCATCGGACAGGCGGCCTCCATGGGCTCGCTGCTGCTGGCGGCCGGCGAAAAGGGCATGCGCATATGCCTGCCCAATGCGCGCGTCATGGTCCACCAGCCCTCGGGCGGGTTCCGTGGTCAGGCATCGGATATCGAGCGCCATGCCGAGGATATTCTCGCGACCAAGAAGCGGCTCAACGAGATTTATGTAAAACACACCGGCCAGGATTATGAGACGGTGGAAAAAACGCTCGACCGTGATTATTTCATGACCGCCGACGAGGCGCAGAAATTCGGCATCGTCGACAAGGTCTTTGTTCGCCGGGATCCCGAAGGCGATGGCAAACCCGGACGGGCGTGACATTGCCGTAACAGGCAGACGCCGCCGCAAAAAAGCCGCATTCCACCGGGATCCAGGAGACCGGGTTCTTCCGCATGATCGCGTGGCGTTGCGGTGGAAAAACCCGCAAGCCGGCCCTTGCGGTCCCTGACCTGCTGTGGTCTGCTGTGATTTGGGCAGTTGAGATGGGCTTTGCGGCGCATCGTTTGCATGAGGGTCTCCGGCCCCATGGGCAGCTCTCGCTTCCCGGGGCGCTGGCGTCCGGGTGACGGGAACATTGCCTTACCGGGCACGTAATACCCCGTTCAGCGGGCGACCGGTTCACAATTCCGGAGTCGGCACCCAACCGGGTCAGGGAGGCGGGAAGGAAGAAAGGGGCACCCCGATGCGGCCCCGCCCTGTTTCCCGGCAGCAATGTCGGATCAGGACGAACCATTGGGAAAGGAATGCGGGACGACAAAGGCAGGACGACAAAGGCAGGACG
This sequence comes from Hyphomonadaceae bacterium, assembly GCA_021731815.1. Classification (GTDB taxonomy): domain Bacteria; phylum Pseudomonadota; class Alphaproteobacteria; order Caulobacterales; family Aquidulcibacteraceae; genus JAKFWO01. Next base: position 17,325 of record JAKFWO010000041.1, read on the forward strand.
ACAATGGCAGAATGGCGCGGGAATTCGCGCATTCGCCGGCCAGGCATCGGGGCTCCCCCGCCTCTGGCATGCGTTGGGAGTTGGCATGAGCAAGACGACAAGCAGCGGCGACGGCAAGAGCACTCTGTACTGCTCGTTCTGCGGCAAGAGCCAGCATGAAGTCCGCAAGCTGATTGCAGGACCAACCGTGTTCATCTGCGATGAATGCGTCGAACTCTGCATGGATATCATCCGCGAGGAAACGAAAACCACGCTCGCGCGATCGCGCGAGGGGGTGCCGACACCGCGCGAAATCAAGGACGTGCTCGACGATTACGTGATCGGCCAGGATCAGGCCAAGCGTGTGTTGTCAGTAGCAGTTCACAATCATTACAAGCGGCTCGCCTTTGGCGGCAAATCCAATGAGGTTGAGCTCGCCAAATCCAACATCCTGCTGATCGGCCCGACCGGCTGCGGCAAGACGCTGCTCGCCCAGACGCTGGCGCGGATCATCGATGTGCCCTTCACCATGGCCGACGCGACCACGCTGACCGAGGCCGGCTATGTGGGCGAAGATGTGGAAAACATCATCCTCAAACTGCTCCAGGCCGCCGATTATAATGTCGAACGTGCCCAGCGCGGAATCGTCTATATCGACGAGGTCGACAAGATCAGCCGAAAATCCGACAATCCTTCCATCACGCGCGACGTGTCGGGCGAAGGCGTGCAGCAGGCATTGCTGAAGATCATGGAAGGCACGGTGGCGTCTGTTCCGCCGCAAGGCGGGCGCAAGCATCCGCAGCAGGAATTTTTGCAGGTCGACACGACCAATATCCTGTTCATCTGTGGCGGGGCCTTTTCGGGCCTCGAAAAGATCATCGCCCAGCGCGGCCGCGGGGCCTCTATGGGCTTCGGGGCCAATGTGCGTGGCCCGGAGGATCGTCGCACGGGGGATATCCTGCGCGAAGTCGAGCCCGAGGACCTCCTTAAATTCGGTCTCATTCCGGAATTTGTCGGGCGCCTGCCGGTTCTGGCGACGCTTGAAGATCTGGATGAGCCTGCGCTCATCACGATCCTCACCGAGCCCAAAAACGCTTTGGTCAAGCAATATCAGCGCCTGTTCGAGATGGAAGGCGTGCGCCTGACCTTCAGTGAGGATGCGTTGCGCATGGTTGCGAAAAAGGCGATCCTGCGCAAAACCGGGGCGCGGGGCCTGCGATCGATCCTCGAATCCATCCTGCTCGACACCATGTTCGACATGCCGACCATGACGGGCGTGGAAGAGGCCGTGGTCAGCGCCGAAGTGGTCGAGGGCCGGGCCAGGCCTTTGCTGATTTATGCCGATCGCCGCCAGGCGCAGGATGTCGCTTCCTGATTTCCCGCCCTGCGTTCCGTTCCTCGCGAAGCTGCGTGCGTGGAGCCCGGGCGGATCGGTGGATCAGACCGGAAGGAATATTGCTTCTCACTGGAATTCGTGCCGGCCGATTAAAATACCCTTCCCGGGCCGACGCATCTGAAAGCTCTTCCGTTTCTCCCTGGATCCTTATGGCCCGCGATGACCAAATCCATTGAGATTGCCACAATTCCGGATTAGAGCTTTTTGGCCGACGCAAATGGTGCCCGGGTCCGGAGTGCCGTGCCGGCTTGTGTTTGTTGTCGACATCGTCAGGATTGCGCATAGCCCGCGCCTAAAAGAATGCGGCAAATGTCTTTTGCCGTTCCTTCAGCACCCGTAGCTCAGCTGGATAGAGCGCTGCCCTCCGAAGGC
>JAKFWO010000013.1 GCA_021731815.1 Hyphomonadaceae bacterium
CTATGTGCTGCTGATCCGCCATTATGTGCCGCGTCTGGCCAAGGTCGCCGAGGCCCAGGCCGATGCGCGCTCGGTCATGACCGGGCGGATCGTCGATTCCTATACCAATATTGCGAGCGTCAAATTATTCGCCCATTCCGGGCGGGAGGAGGCCTATGCCCGCGAGGCGATGGACCATTTCCTTCAGACCGTTCATCCGCAGATGCGGCTGGTTACAGCGTTCAACTCATTGGTCTATTTCAACAATGTCGCGGTGATCTTTGCCATTGCGGCGTTCGGCATCTGGCTGTGGACGATCGGCGAGGCAAGCCCGGGCGCGGTTGCGGCGGCGACGGCTTTGGCGCTGCGCATCAATGGCATGGCGCAATGGATCATGTGGGAGGTTTCGGCCCTGTTCGAGGCGGTGGGAACCCTGCATGACGGCAAGGAAATGCTCAACCGCCCGGTAGCAGTTACCGACCAGCCGGACGCCCGGGCGCTGGCGACGCCGAGGGGCGCGGTGGAATTTGAGCGGGTTCGTTTCAATTATGGCAAAGCGGGCGGCGTGATCGAGGATCTCAGCCTTGCCATCGCCGCCGGCGAGAAGGTCGGGCTGGTGGGGCGCTCGGGCGCGGGCAAGACCACGCTCGCCAATCTGCTGCTGCGCTTCCATGATGTCGAGGCCGGTGCGATCCGGATCGACGGGGTGGATGTTTCCACCGTAACGCAGGAATCGCTGCGTGCGGCGATCGGGGTGGTGACCCAGGACAATTCCCTGTTGCATCGCTCGATCCGCGCCAATATCGCCTATGGCCGACCGGATGCCGATGACGCAGCGATTATTGAGGCCGCGCGCCGCGCCAATGCCCTCGATTTCATCCTCGAGCTTGAGGATCAGAAGGGCCGCCGGGGATTGGACGCCCAGGTGGGCGAGCGCGGCGTGAAATTGTCGGGCGGCCAGCGCCAGCGGATTGCCATTGCGCGGGTCTTTCTCAAAAATGCGCCGATTCTGGTGCTCGACGAGGCCACATCGGCCCTCGATTCCGAGGTCGAGGCCGCCATTCAGGAAAATCTGTTCGCATTGATGGAAGGCAAGACCGTGATCGCCATCGCGCATCGTCTGTCGACCATCGCGGCCCTCGACCGCCTCGTGGTGCTCGACAAGGGCGCGATCGTGGAAGAGGGAACGCATGCCAGCCTCGTGCGAAGCAACGGTCTCTATTCAGAATTATGGGCTCGCCAATCGGGCGGTTTCCTGGTCGAACCCCGTGCGATCCTGCCAGCAGAAAATGCCGACGTCGCGGCAGAATGAGCGTGCGGGCCGTCGACCAGCCTGAAGCTCAGCCATTCGCAGCGAGAGGCGGAGCGGCATCCGCCCAGATCCGCTCGAGATTGTAAAACGCACGCACTTCGGCGCGGAACAGATGGATGATGGCATCGCCGGCATCGATCAGGACCCAATCGGCATGCGGCAGACCCTCGACCTGCGGGCTTCCGAAGCCTCCATCCTTCAGGCGGCTGACCAGATGATCGGCCATGGCCGACACATGCCGGCCCGAACGCCCGGTGGCAATCACCATATAATCGCCGATCGAGGATTTTCCCACGAGGTCGATGGTCACGACATCCTCGGCCTGATCGTCAGACAAGGCGGTCTGGATGATAGCGACCAGCCGGTCCGCATGTTCAGGTGCCTGAACGACATCGGGTGAAGCCGGGGGCCGAATGGCGGCACTGGGGCGGCGGAGGCTTGTGCGCTTGCGCGGGCTTGTGGCCTCGGGCCCGGAATCCCCACCCGAAGCGGGAATGGATCCGGTAACAGGGGTGGAGGGCAGGTGCGATCCTTTCGTGCCGGAACTGAGCCGCCGGGTCGGGCGGTGATTGGGGACATGTCAGCGAAGCATAGCATTCCGGCGCGGCGCTGGCGATGGCAAATTTCGTTGGCCTTACCAAAAGCGGCGTCAGGGGCATTTCGCTTTGCGCGCAGCGCGCAGGCGGCTCGAACTGTCAGGAAACAGGGGCGCGGGAAGATAGATCCAGGCGGGTGGGGATCGGTCGGCCAGCGCGGCAGCAGCCGACAAAGGCAGCCGCCGGCGCTGCAATCGCGACGCCGCCATGGCGGTTGCGGCTTTCAGCAAGGGTCGCTGGCCTGCATTCCGGGGCGTCGTGGCCGCAGGTCTGGCGATCACGGCGATCGGCACCTGTGCGACAAAGGGTCGCCAGCGCCGCCAGCGATGAAGCCCGGCAAAACTGTCGGCGCCCATGATGAATACGAATTTCACGTCCGGGAACTGGCGCTTCAGGGCGGCCACCACATCGGCCGAATAAGACAATCCGGTTTCGGCCTCCGCCGCCACCACCCGGAACCGGGGGCCGTGCCCCGCGATCTTGTGGCGCAGCGCCGCGAGCCGCGTGGCAAAAACGCCCGATTGCGGCTTGAGCGGGTTTTGCGCGGCGACCAGAAACCAGATTTCCGACAGGCGCAGCCGCTTCAGCGCGGTTTCCGCCACATGGAGATGCCCTCGATGGGGAGGATCGAAGGAACCACCAAACAGGCCGATGCGCCGGCACCCGCCAATCGGGTGGCGCTTCCATAACCGGCCGGGACGGGGCAGCAAAGCGTGGGGCAATGGGAGAACGCAAAAGCAAAGTCGACCAGGCCCCGTTTTCGGGGCGGCGCAAACATGCACCCGATCGGCCGTCCCTGCAAAGCGGGCGAAGCATGTGATGCCGGACCGGGCCACCCATTCGCGCCGGGTCCGGGATGCGACACGGATGATTCTCCACGATAGACGCCGGGTTCGGGGTGGGGCCGAAAGTGTGCGCCTGATCGCGCCAAAGGATTGCGCCAGATGCAAAAGGGTTTACCTCTCCGGGAACATGCCCGTCGCCCGGGCCCAGGTCTCTTCGATGAATCGGGATACATGCCGAAATTGCGCCCGCGCGTCACACGCTCAAAAGCTGCCCTGGATTGGCCGGGGTCTCATCCGGCCCCGGAAAAGATCACCAGCACGGCCAATCCGCGAATCCGGCTCCTGAAAAGCCTGCACAGCAAAAAGGGACGCAATGACAGCAGCCTCTTTCTCGCAGAGGGCGCGCGATTGCTGATGGAAGCGGCCGGGGCCGGGCATTGGCCGGAACTGGTGGTATTCACTGATGAGGCGGGAGCGCGTCCCGCTCAACGCGAATATCTCCTCGCCGCCCGGCGCAATGGCGCGCGGCTCATTTCCGTCCCTTCGCGCCTGCTCACCAGCATTTGTCAGCGCGACAATCCCCAGGCCCTGATCGGCGCGTTCCGCCAATGGCAAACGGAGATCGGAGATTTGCCCGATCGTGAAGGAGCCCTGTTGCTGGCATTGCACGAAATCCGCGATCCCGGCAATTTGGGGGCGATCATCCGCACCGCCGATGCCGTGGGCGTGGATGGCGTGGTCCTGCTGGGCGAATGCGTCGATCCCTTTTCGATCGAGGCGGTGCGCGCCTCGATGGGGGCGTTGTTCACCGTTCGGGTACTGCGGGCGGGTTTCGCGGAATTCGACCATTGGCGGCGCGCCCGCGGCATTCGCCTGGTGGCGGGCACCCTGCGCGGCACCGATCTGCCGGAAATTGTCGATTACCGGGGCTCGATTGCACTTCTGATGGGGAACGAGCAAAAGGGCCTGCCCGAGGCGATGGAGGCGCAAGTGGATTATCCGGTGCGTATTCCCATGCGCGGAAAGGCCGACAGCCTCAATCTGGCGGTCGCGACCGGCGTGTTGCTCTATACGGCCTGGCGGGGGCGCCATTATGCCGAAACTTAAAACGCGGACGGCACAGGCGGCGATTGGGGTCCGCGATTCCCGGCTCACCCCGCTGGTGCTGGTTCCCGGAGGCTGGGAGGATTTTTCCCTGATCGATAGCGGGGCCGGTCGCAAGCTTGAACGTTATGGCGAGACTTTGCTGATCCGCCCGGAACCGCAGGCGTTCTGGCACCCGGCTGCTCCGGATCTGTGGCGGGATGCGGCGGGCGAGTTTCTGGGGGCCGAGGCCGAGGAAGACGGACGCTGGCGGTTCCGCGATGCCCGGCCCGAGCCCTGGGAGATGGGCTATGGCACCATCCGGTTCCGCGCGCGCTGCACGCCGTTCCGCCATCTCGGCTTCTTTCCCGAACAGGCGGTACATTGGGACTTCGCCGCGGCACGGATCGCGGCGCGCCGCGCCGAAGGGGGCAATTCCCCAAAGGTGCTCAACCTGTTCGGCTATACCGGCATTGCGAGCCTGATTGCCGCCAATGCGGGTGCCGAGGTCACCCATGTCGATGCCAGTCCGCGCGCCGTGGCGATGGCGAGGGAAAATCAGGCCCTGTCGGGGCTGGATTCGGCCCCGATCCGCTGGATCGTTGATGATTGCCTGAAATATCTGGCGCGCGAGGCCAAACGCGGCATGCGTTATGACGGTATCATCCTCGATCCGCCCAAGCATGGCCGTGGCCCGAAGGGCGAGATCTGGCGGCTCGATGAGGGGCTTTCCGATCTGTTGCTGGCCTGCCGGGCGGTGCTGGGCGAGCGGCCGCTCTTTGTGGCGGCGACCATCTATGCGGTTCGCGCCTCGTTTCTGGCGCTGCATCAGGCATTGGCCGGGGCCTTGTCGGGCCTGCCGGGAGAAGTCGAGAGCGGCGAAATGGCGCTCGCCGAACAGGCGGGCGGGCGCCTGCTGCCGACAGCGATCTTTGCGCGCTTCCGGGGAAAATAGCCGGCGGTCGAAGAACCTGATCGGCTTTCCCCGGTGCAAGCGCGGAGCGATTACAACCGGCCCTCGGCAATGGCGATCAGCCGCGCCGGATCCCAGATGCGCATGGCGAGCGCCGCCAAAGCCGCATTGCGGGCGTCGATTTCGGTCTCATCGAAGCGCCGAAAGGCCGGCAAAGGCGGATTAAGGCGTGCATTGGCGGCCGAAATCGCCGAACTTCTGCGCAGCGCCATGGAGGCCGCCAATGGCCCGAGTGATTCAAGCAATTCCGGCCGGTTCCCGATCGGGGCTTCATTCCACATCCGCGCAAAATCCTTCGGTGCCAGTGCAAGCCGCGCCAGCGGGATTTTTTGCCCCGGCACAGATTTCTCATCTTCTGTCGCAAGAAGTTCAGACAAATTTATGATTTCAAACGCCTTTTGCCCGCGCCTGACTTCGAGGGCAGGATAATGATCCTGCCCATCGAGCTGAAATTGCGCACAGGCGGTCAGCCGGGCGACAATTCCGTGGAGATGGGAAGGCCGTAGCAGACCAAGCGCAGCATCGCCCCGCGCGGTGAAGCCCGGGCTTATCCCCGCGAGTTCGGCTGCCAGACGTAACGCAAATTCCCGCGGTTCTGCCTCGCTCGCATCGGCGCACAGATCGGCCAGCCGGCGGCGCAGCGAATTGTCGGGGCGCAATCCGTTCCATAACAGACGGGCAGCCAACGAATCCATGAAGGCCAGAGCGATGCGAATGCGGGTCCAGTTCCCGGCACCGGTATGGCTGGGCGCGATGGAAGCGATCAGCAGCCGGTCGTCGAGGTCGATCGGTGCGCGATCGAGGAAATACAAGGCCTCAAGGCCGGGTCGGTAGCGGCGGCGGGCGACCGCAAATCTCTGCGCCCATTGCAGATGAAGCAAGAGCCCCGGCCCAAACAGGCGGGAAGCGCGGGGAAACGCCGGGCGACGCCGGACGGGGGCCGCAACGGGATCGCGGTGGAACGCGCCTTCGGACGCCACTGGCCCCGCCGGAGGAGCGCCGCCGGAATCCTGGGCATAACGCGCGGCCAGAACCGATCGCAGGGCGCGCAGATCGTGATTCGAACCGAGGCCGTGCAGCCCGGCGATTTCATGGTCAAAAGCCATGGAGGCCGATTCGGCACCGGCAAGGCCGGTGATTTCGGCAGCCATGGCGGCTTTCACAAACCCCGCACCCAAACGTTTTCCGGCACGCACCAGGCCCTGGTGGAGCGCTTCGCCCGTCGCCTCATCGGGCGCGTGGATGTGCAGAAACCGGACCTCATCAAGCAGAAAGCGCGAAAACGTGCTTGCCGCGGCCGGGAGCAAGCCCCCTTTGCTGCGGTAATCGACCTCGTCATCGTACTCGGGTTCAACTTCGCCGTTAAGCCATATATCGATCTGACCGAGCCGTTCGGAATAGCGGCGTTCGGCGGCACTCCATTCCCCCGCGAGGTCGAGCGCGCCCTCGCGCAAAAGCTGCTGCACTGCCGGATTGGTCACCGTCTGGGCACTCGGGCCATCCCGGCCCTGATCGCCCTCACGGGCGCGCCGCACCGCTGCAATGGCCAGTAGCGCAATATGCGAGAACGCCTCCCCGCCCTCAACCCTTATGTGATGGGGGCCAGCCGAGGCGAGGATCCCCAGAAACAGCGGGACGCTGGCCCGCCCATCGTCCTGTCGCTCCGACGGCCGGACGAGATAACGCTCTGTCTGGCGTTCGGAAAGGTTCGACACCAGCATTCCGATGAATGCGCGTGCTTCCTCGGCATCCCATGGCGATTCCCGCAGGGATGGCCCGAGCGCAGAATCGGCCGCAGCCAGAATTGCGCGCAAACTCAGAAATTGAATACGCGGGGTGAAATCGCCCAAGGGGGTTTCGTCAAGGCCAGGCGGCAAGGGTTTATCCGGTTCGTCGCTGCGAGGGCGGGCCATGGCCGCCGGGCCCGAATGGTCCGGCGATCTGGATCCGCTTATAGCCGCGCGCCCATGCTTTTCGATAGAATGAATGTGATATTCGGTGAATTCATCGGAAGCCAACGCGCGAGAGGAGATAGACGTGGCATCAGAAACCGCCGATCCGGCTTCCGTGGCCTGTGCCTGGGCGCGACCCGACGACGTGCTCTATCGTTCCTATCACGACCATGAATGGGGCGTTCCGGAATATGATCCGCGCGCTTTGTGGGAGAAGCTGGTGCTCGATGGCTTTCAGGCCGGGCTCTCCTGGATCACCATCCTGCGCAAGCGCGAGAGCCTGCGCGCGGCCTTCGCGGGCTTCGATCCCGAACGCGTGGCACGCTTTGGCGACGCCGATCGCGCGCGCCTGATGGCGGATCCGGGCGTGATCCGTTCCGGTGCCAAGATCGACGCTGCAATCGCCGGCGCGCGCCTTTACCTCGACTTCGCGGCGCAGGGCCGGGATTTCAGCGCGTATATCTGGGAATTTGTCGATGGAAAGCCAATCGTTAATTCGTGGCGCAATTTCCGCGATGCCCCGACGCACAGCCCCCACAGCGAGAAACTCGCAAAGGCCTTGCACAAGCAGGGCTTCCGCTTTTGTGGCCCGGTGATCACCTACGCATTCATGCAGGCGGTGGGGATGATCAACGACCACGAAATCCATTGCCCTCGCCACGCCGCCTGTTCGTCCCTCGCACGGTGAGGCTTGTGGCGTGGGGGCCTGAGGGATGGGCGGGGATCAGCCCTTGCGACGCCAGGTCTGGCCGCCGCAGACCGGCCCATAGCATCCCATGACTGCCAGCTCGTCAGGATTTTTGAGCAACAGGGTTGCCTTGTATTTCTTGCCAGAGCGCGGGTTGAAAATGAATCCGCCGCGCCAGAACCGGCCATCCAGTGATTCAAAGCCCTCGAGCACCACCTTGCCCAGAAAGGCCGGTGCCACCATGCGCAGGAAGCGAAGTGGCTGGTCGCGGAAGCGGATTTTCGTGTCTGCGGGCTCTGCGGAATCGACCGGGAGGACCGACAGATCCCCTTTGGCGGCGATGCCGCAAATGGTCTGACTGCCTGGCTGTTCGCACGGGCCGATGACGATTTCGCGGCCTGATTCCGTGGTCCAGATTCCGGCCAGGCTCGGTGCCGGGTCGGCATGCGCTGTGGTCAGGGGTGCCAAAAACAGCAGGCCCGCACCCATCAGCGCGCCCCATAAGGCACGGGGCCATTTCACAGCCCGACCAGGCGTGCTTTCGCGCGCTTTGTCTTCAGGGCATGTTGCGGGCTTCGTCACGTTCTCCGCTCCATGGGAGGCCGAAAATCAGGGCCAATCGCTGTCATCAATCTGTGAAGGCGATCTTCACTCTTTGAAAGCAAGGATACAAATCAAGTATCCATCAACCGTGTCGCGATCAAGGCGAGAGGGGATCCCTCAATGGAAATCCTCATCACGATCATGAGATCCGTGATAATTCAGCAACAGCACGCGAAGCCCTGCGACAAGTTTGTTACAGTGCAAAAAACAGGCGCTTTTCGCGTTGTGCAAGGGCAGATTATGGCATGTTGGTCATGATCGCGGGATGCGCGATCATGAGTCTCCAGAGATCAGCCAGAGATCAGGCGGCACTCATGGCCGTATAATCATAGCAATAAGCGCGCGGGACAGGCCGCGCTCAGACATTACCAAAACAGCGTTACGACCGAAATACAGGTCATGGGAGGGAACATGACGGCATTGGTGACCGGAGCGTCCGGCCTCATTGGATTTGCGCTGGTCAGGGCCTTGTTGCGCCGGGGCGAACGCGTGCGCGTTCTGCTGCGCGCCAATAGCGAGCGCGCGCATCTGGCGGCCTTTCCGGTCGAGATTGCCGATGGTGATATTCGCGATCGCGCGTCGCTCGATATTGCCATGAAGGGTGTCACCAGCGTGTTTCATGCTGCAGCGGTGTATCGCCTGTGGTCGCGGGATCCCGCCGAGATTTACGCCGCCAATGTGGGCGGGGCCGGAAATGTGTTCGCAGCCGCCATGGAATCAGGCGTGGCGCACATCGTTCATACCTCGAGCGTGTGCACGATCGGCGTTTCCGATTGCGGTGCCGTTTCCGACGAGGCCACGCCTGTCGCGCCCACCCAGATTTGCGGCGCCTATAAGGCGTCGAAATTTCAGGCCGAGGACCTCGCCCGCGAATATGCCGCCAAAGGCGCGCCAGTGGTCATCGTCAATCCCTCCACGCCGATCGGGCCCGGCGATCTCAAGCCGACACCGACCGGCAAGCTCGTATCCCAGGCAGCCGAGGGGAAGATGCCGGCCTTTGTCGATACCGGCCTCAATTTCGTTCATGTCGATGATGTCGCCGAAGGCCATATTCTGGCCCGCGATCGCGGGCAGAAGGGGGAGCGCTATATTCTCGGCGGCGAGAATATGTCGCTGCGGGATTTTCTCGGGCGCATCGCATTGCTGACCGGCCGCCCGGCCCCCACGATCGCTTTGCCGCGGGCGGCGATCTACCCGATCGCCGTACTGGCCGAGGCCGCGGCTTTTCTGTTCAATGGCGATCCGTTTGTGACGGTGAACGGTTTGCGGCTGGCCAAATACAAGATGTATTTTTCCTCCGACAAGGCGGTCCGCGAGCTGGGATATCGTCCGCGCGCTTCCGCCGAAGCGATCCGCGACGCCGTGCACTGGTTTCAATCCACCGCCGCCACAAAGGGCCCGGCCCCCCGCACCCGGCCAAGCCCCGGTCTGGCGGGCGAATAATCCGTGATCATTTCGCCAGCCGGCGCGGATGCCGGGGTAATTCCCGGCGTGTTCGTCCTGAGCACCGGACGCTGTGGTTCGACCGCCCTGTCGCTGGCGCTGCGTCGGCACGACAAAATTCTCAGCCTCTCCGAATATTGGATGGCGGTGAATTCGCAGGCCTTTGTGCCCGCAAATTGCACCGGTTCGCAATTTCTGGCCATGCTGACCCGTCCGCGGCCGCATATGTCGCGGATTTTGACGCCCGCCAGTGCGCGCAAGGAATTTCTCTATTCCTACGCGCCCGGCGGATCGGGCGCGCCGGCGCGCTTCACGCCGGAGACCATTCCACCGATCATGTATATGTTTCTGCCGCATCTGCCGGCCGAACCGCATGGTCTGCTGGATGAGCTGGCGGCGACCCTCGTCACCTGGCCGCACGCGCCCATCGAAGCGCAGCACCGGCGGCTGTTCGACTGGCTGGCCAGGCGCTTTGACCGGTCGGTGTGGGTCGAGCGGTCGGGAGCGTCCCTGATCTATGCCGCGGCCATCATTGCCCGCTTCCCGGATGCGAAATTCATCCATCTGTTCCGCGACGGGCCCGAAACCGCTCTGTCGATCCGGGATTATCCGCCATTGGCCAATCTCGCGCGGGTATGGAAAGAAAACCGGGCAATCGGGATCGATCTGATGAAGCCGCCCTTCCGGCTGGGCGATTCGGCGCTGATTGCGGTGATGGACCGGCTGTTTGCCCGCTTTTCCGTGCGCAAGCCGGACAGTCAGCCGCCAATTTCACCCGAATTGGCGGGGGAATTCTGGGCCGCGATGATCCGTCACGGGCTTGATGCGATGGCGGCGATTCCGCCCGACAACCTGCTGAGCCTGTCCTTCGAGGCCCTGACCGCCGAGCCCGAGCGCCATTTGCGGCATGTGGCGGAGTTCATCCTGCCGCAAACGGAATTTGTCGCGACCAATGTGAAATGGGCCGGGCAACGGGCAGCGGATTTCGTGCTGCCGCCCTTGCGCGCGCCGGCGCTTCAGGATGAAGCGCGCGACCGGCTTGAGGCGGCCTGTGCGCCCGCGACTTCTGCTTTGGCGCAAGTGTAACTCGGGCGTTTTCCCCCGATCGCCCCAATCCCCTGGAGGGAAGCGACCGGGGGATGAACGCGTGCCTGGCTCAGCTCTTTTTCTCGCGCTCGCGCATGGCCGCACCCAGAATATCGCCCAAAGAGGCCCCGCTATCGGTCGAACCGAACTGGGCGATCGCCTCTTTCTCTTCCGCCATTTCCAGCGATTTGACAGACAGGCTGACTTTCCGCGTGGCTTTGTCGAAATTGGTGATCATGGCGTCCACCTTGTCGCCCACCGCAAAGCGTTCGGAACGCTGATCGGCGCGATCGCGGGACAGATCGGCCTTGCGGATGAAGCTCTTGAGCCCGTTATCGGGGCCAAAGGCCACTTCAATCCCGCCCGAGACCACTTCGGTGATGGTGCAGGTGACGATGCGGCCTTTCCGCAAATCGCCGCCTTCCATCGGATCGCCGCGCAATTGCTTGACGCCAAGGCTGATGCGTTCCTTTTCGATGTCGACATCGATGACCCGGGCTTCGACCATGTCGCCCTTGTTGTATTTCTTGATCGCTTCCTCGCCCGTGAGGTCCCAGTCGAGATCCGACAGATGCACCATGCCATCGAGATCGGCATTGAGACCGATGAACAGGCCGAATTCGGTGATGTTCTTGACCTCGCCCGACACCGCCGAGCCGCGCGGATGGGCGGCGACAAATGCTTCCCACGGATTGGAGATCGCCTGCTTCATGCCGAGCGAAATGCGGCGCTTTTCGGCATCGACATCGAGCACCACCACGCCGACTTCCTGGCTGGTGGAGACGATCTTGCCCGGATGCACATTCTTTTTCGTCCACGACATTTCGGAGACATGGACGAGGCCTTCCACCCCGGCCTCCAGTTCCACAAAGGCCCCGTAATCGGTGATATTGGTGATGCGGCCCGACATCTGGGCCCCGATCGGGTATTTTTGCGCAACGCCATCCCATGGATCGGTCAGCAATTGCTTCATGCCGAGCGAGATGCGGTGGGTGTCGGGATTGATCTTGACGATCAGCACGCGCACGGATTCGCCGACCTGCACCACCTGGCTCGGATGCGAGACACGCTTCCAGCTCATATCGGTGACATGCAAAAGCCCATCGACGCCGCCCAGATCCACGAACGCCCCGTAATCGGTGATGTTCTTGACCACGCCGTCGCGGATCTCGCCTTCTTGCAATTGATTGACGATTTCGGCGCGCTGTTCGGCGCGGCTTTCCTCGAGCACCGCCCGGCGTGACACCACGATATTGCCGCGCGGCCGGTCCATTTTGAGAATGGCGAAAGGCTGGCTCATATTCATCAGCGGCCCGACATCACGGATCGGGCGGATATCGACCTGGCTGCCCGGCAGAAAGGCATTGGCTCCGCCCAATTCAACGGTGAAGCCACCCTTGACGCGCCCGACAATGGACCCCATCACGGCCTCGCCCTTGGCGAAGGTCTTTTCCAGCCGGTTCCACGCATCTTCGCGGCGCGCCTTTTCGCGCGACAGAACGGCTTCCCCCAGCGCATTTTCGATGCGGTCGAGATAGACTTCCACGAGATCGCCGGTGACCGGCGCAATGGGCGTTTCTTCGGAGATAAACTCGCGAAGTGAAATTCGTCCCTCGGTCTTCAGTCCGACATCGACGACGACGAAATCATTTTCGACGCCCACGACGACCGCGTGGACCACCTTGCCCTCGCGCAGATCGCGGCTGGTAAAGGAGGCGTCGAGAAGCGCCGCAAAATCATCACGGCTGGGGTTGAGGTGTTCCATCATATGATCGCACATTCTCCAGATTGCGTGCCGGCCGGTTGGGTCCGACGGTCTTGCCGGTCGGGGAGAACCTTCCCCCGACACGACCCAAAGCCAATGCGGCGCGCGGACCATCCGCACGCCGTTCGTCCATTCTCAGGTCGGGTTTTGATCCCGGCCGTCATTCGCCAATTCTGGCCCTTATTCCCGGCCACACCAGATCTCGCGGCTCGCGAGGCCAGTCTCTCGGAACATTTGATCAGAAAAAGCTCCGGCCTGCTTATTCCGGGGGGCTTTCACGCTCCGGGCGGCCGCCGGCGACTACCATATTGTGGCGGGCGCTGTCGACGAGGCGGCAGGCCGCCTTGATGGCTTCGTCTATAGTAAAATCAGTTGTGTCAAGCAAGTGGGCGTCCGGAGCAACCCGCAGCGGTGCGACCGACCGGGCACAATCGCGGGCATCGCGTTCGCGCAGGGCCGAAAGAACCGTAGCGAAATCAGTTGCCTCTCCCAATTCGCGCAATTCCTGAAGCCTTCGGCGCGCGCGCGAGGTCTCGCTCGCGGTCACGAAAAGTTTTAATCCGGCCTCCGGGCACACGACGGTGCCGATATCGCGTCCGTCAAGCACCGCCCCCGGCAGGCGGCGCGCGAAATCGCGCTGGAATTCGAGCAATTGCGCCCGCACCGTGGGGATGGCTGCCACTTGCGAGGCGGCCGCTCCCGCCGCGAGCGTGCGCGCCGCGACCATGTCGATCTGGTCGGGATCGAGCCTTTGGGCCGCTGCGAGCGCCTGCGCCGGATTGGCCGGATCATGGCCGGCCGCCACAACGCTGAGTCCCACGGCCCGATAGAGCAGTCCGGTATCGAGATAATGAAACCCGAAATTCTGCGCCAATGCCCGCGCAATCGTGCCCTTGCCGGATGCCAATGGGCCATCCACCGCGATGATCATGCCGGGTCCTCCGCGATTTCGGCGATGGGCGCGCCCAATCCGTTCATAAGTCTGAGGAAACCGGGAAAGGAGGTCGCGATCATCTCGCTGCGCTCGACCCTCATTGTGCCTGGCATTGCCAGACCCGCAACGAGAAACGACATGGCGATGCGGTGATCGCCATGGGTGGGGATGGCGCTGGCCGGATTGTGCAGGCCCTGTCCTTCCGGCGCGCCATGGATCACGAGCCCATCGGGCTTTTCCTCGACCGTTAGTCCCATCCGCTGCAATCCGGCCGCCATCAGCGCCAGGCGGTCGCTTTCCTTGACCCGTAATTCAGCTGCTCCGCCGATCGTGGTCATCCCCACGGCGAAAGCGGCAAGCACGGCGAGGATCGGAATTTCATCCACCATCGAGGGTACCCGTTCGAGGGGCAATGTGACACCACGAAGCACGCTGTGGCGGGCGCGCAGATCGACGATGTCCTCGCCACCCGCCACCCGCCGGTTGAGGATCTCGAGTCGCGCGCCCATATCGAGCAGGGTTTCATACAAGCCGAAACGCCCGGGCGAGGCCAGCACGCCCTCGATGAAAATATCGGAATCGCGCACCAGCAGCGCCGCAGCGACCGGAAAGGCGGCCGAGGACGGATCGCCCGGCACGTTGATCGCGCTGGCGCGCAATGTGTCCCCGCCCTGCAGGCGGATGATGCGGCCCTGTCCGCGGATCTCGGTCTCGATCTGTGCGCCAAAGGCTGCGAGCATCCGTTCGGTATGAGCGCGGGTGGGAATCGCCTCCCCGATCTCCGTGACGCCATTGGCGCGCAGACCGCAAAGCAGCAGCGCCGATTTCACCTGCGCGCTGGCATGAGGCAGACTATAGCGGATCGCCTCGGGTCGTTCGGGCCCCTGCAAGGCCGCGGGCAGGAATGTGCCTTCGCGCGCCAATGCCCGCACGCCCATCCGCGCAAGCGGATCGAGCACCCGCGCCATGGGGCGACTGCGCAGGGATGCGTCGCCGCTATAGATGGCATGGACAGGAAAGCTCCCCGCCGCGCCCATCATCAGGCGAACACCTGTGCCGGCATTGCCGAAATCCACGATATCCGTGGGGCTGGCGAAGCCGCGTGTGCCGCATCCGCCGATCCGGTATTGCCCGGGCCCCTCACGCGTGACGCTCGCCCCAAAGGCCCGGACGGCGTCGACCGTGCGCAGGACATCTTCGCCCTCCAGCGCATCCTCTACGCTTGTCTCGCCCTCGGCCAGAGCCCCCAGAATGAAGGCGCGGTGGGAGATGGATTTATCGCCCGGGGCCCGGATGCGGCCACGCAAGGGCGGAGACATTCGCGCCTGCATGCGCATCGGAAATTCCTTTGACCTGGGCTGGCCGGGAGATCAGGCAGGGAAACCGTGGTCCGGCCTCCGGAATATAAATCCGGACGCCCCACCGGGAACCTTTCCGAACGCACCGGGGCGGGAAAGCCGAAGTCCCTCGCAGCGGAGCATCGCGGTATACGGAACTTCCTTTTGACAGCGCATCCGGATCGTGGCAAGCGACCGCGCCCATTGTGGCGCAGACGGGAGGCGCGGACGGATAATCTGCTTGCGCCGAATCGGTTGGTCGGGCGGAAATATTCGTCTGGCAGTTTATTTGATTACGGGGACAGCGCTTTTGCGTCCATGTCCGCCGAACTGGGGAATATGACGTGCCTCGCACAGATCTCGGCGGAAAACAGCTTTGTCCTTCCTGTGGGGCCAAATTCTATGATCTTGGCCGGCGTCCGGCGACCTGTCCGCGCTGCGCCCATGCCTTCGATCCGGAAGATGAGACGGTAAAGATCAAGCGGCAAAAGACACGCGCAGCCGCCGTCGCCGAAGTCCTCAAGGATGATGAGGAGGCGGAGGTCGTCCCCACGGAAACCGGCGATGAGCTGGAAGAAGAGGTCGTTGCCCGGGAATTGGGCGATGATGCCGACGAGCCACCTCCGATCCTCGATGACGAGGATGAGGAACCCGTCACGGCCGATGATCCCGAAATTCCGGAAGGGTTTTCGGAGGATGAAGAGGTCCTCGACCCCGACTCAGATGCCATTCCGCTTCTCGAGGACGAGGAAGAGGATTTCGACGACGAGCCTTTGGCCGATATCGACGAAACCGAAGGAGACGACGAGGAACGCTGAGCCCGCAGCTTCGGGGCCAGGGGCTCAGCGCCGGGAATCCCCGCGATGCGGGATTCCTGATCGGCTGCCATGGGCGTGAACGGCGCGCCGGGCTATTTCCCCGGCCGGGGCTATGTCGCTGGCGCGTGGGGCCCCTGATCGCCACCCGACTGGGAGCTGGCCAAAGGCAGGGCCTCTGTCAGCCGTGCCAGCACGCGCGCCACCCGCGACCGGTTGACGCCCAGATCCGAATAGCCGACCTGGGATCGCGAAAACAGCGCGAGCGAAGTCTGATCCTCGCCCAGCGGGAAGATCTCCACTTCGATATTGTCCACAAAGCGCAGCACAGCCGAACGCTGGATGAAGGTCATGCGCCGCCGAACCGGGTCGTGGGAGACGAGGCGTGTCCGCGGTTCGGCCTCGAATGCCACCAGCACCGCCGCCTGCAATGCATCGGCATTGACACCGAAAATGGGGGCGGGTTCCGCATGGGGATTGCCCAGCTTCCCCGGGGCCGTCAATGCCCAGTTCGGCTTGTCGGGTGGACTTACGGTAGCAAAATCAACGGGCATGGATGAACCTTGGCGACGCGAAGGGGTGGCGCGCTTCCCGGACCGCGATAGGGCGGAATGCCGGCCGCGTCAAACTCCCTGCAGCCTTTGCCCGATCAATTCCGCTCACGATCCACAAGGCGGTCATTCTGTTTCCAGGCCAGACCATCGCGCAATTTCCGGCCGACTTCTTCGATCGGATGGGCGGCCATCCGCGCGCGCATCGCCTTGAACGAGGGCTGGCCCGCCTTGTTCTCGAGCGTCCAGTCGCGGGCGAAGCGCCCGGTCTGAATATCGTCGAGCACCTGTTTCATGGCCGTTTTGGTCGCCTCGGTCACCACGCGCGGTCCGCTGACATATTCACCGAATTCCGCCGTATTGGAGATGGAATAATTCATATCCGCGATCCCGCCCTGATAGAGCAGGTCGACGATCAGTTTCACCTCGTGCAGGCATTCGAAATAGGCCATTTCCGGTGAATAGCCGGCCTCGGTCAGGGTTTCGAAGCCCGCTTTGATCAGATGCACCAGCCCGCCGCACAGGACCGCCTGTTCGCCAAACAGATCGGTCTCGCATTCCTCGCGGAAGCTGGTTTCGAGGATCCCCGCTCGCCCGCAGCCAATGGCCGCCGCATAGGACAAAGCCAGTGCGCGCGCGCCGCCGCTGGCATCCTGATGGACAGCGATCAGCCCGGGAATTCCGCGCTCGACGGCATATTCGCTGCGCAAGGTGTGGCCGGGCCCCTTGGGCGCGACCATGACGACATCGATATCCTTCGGCGGGGTGATCAGATTGAAATGCACATTGAAGCCATGGGCAAAGAACAATGCCTTGCCCGCATGCATCGCCGGCGCGATGTCGGCGGCATAAATATCTGCCTGGGCCTCATCGGGGGCGAGCATCATCACCGCATCCGCCCATTGGGCCGCCGCCGCCGGATTCATCACATCAAGCCCGGCAGATGTCGCCTTGGGCGCGGAGGCTGACCCATCGCGCAGGCCGACCGCGACCGCGATCCCTGAATCGCGCAGATTGAGCGCATGGGCATGGCCCTGACTGCCATAGCCGATCACCGCGACCTTGCGGGCCTTGATCAAAGCGAGGTCGGCGTCGGAATCGTAAAAAACGCGCAAGAATTTTCTCCAGGTTGGGAAATTTTACCGCAACGCAACAAAAATCATTCGCAGAAGCGGAATGCAAGCAAAACTTCTTCCTCTCGCCCCCCTCATTCCCGAAAGCGGGCGAGGATCGGCGTGTGGTCTGAGGGTTTTTCGCGTCCGCGCAGCTTGCGGGCGATTTCCACGCTTTCCAGCCGGTCGGCGGCCTCGGGACTTGCCAGAATATGGTCGATGCGGATGCCGTGATCCTTGGACCACGCGCCCGCCTGATAGTCCCAGAAGGTGAACTGGTTGCCGCGTCCATCGGCGGCGAGAAAGCAATCCACGAGACCCAGATGGAGCAGGCGATGATAGGCCGCGCGCGATTCAGGCCGAAACAATGCGTCGCCTTCCCAGGCCTTTGCGTCCCAGCAATCCTCCTTGCGGGGGATGACATTGTAATCGCCGGCCAGAACAAAGGGCTCCTCGAGCAGCAGCCGCGATTTCGCATGGTCGGCAAGCCGCTTCATCCAGTTCAGCTTATAGGGGAATTTCTCGCTTTCGACCGGATTGCCATTGGGCAGATAGAGCCCGCCGACCCGGAACGGTCCGCCCGGTGCCGCCAGCACACATTCGACATAACGCGACTGCGGGTCAGTCTCGTCACCCGGCAGGCCGAACATGGTTTCTTCAATGACAAAGCGCGAGAGGATCGCCACGCCATTATAGCTCTTTTGGCCAAGCACGGCGCAATTATAGCCCAGATCCTCGATCGCTTCGGCCGGGAATTTGGCCGTCTCGCATTTCAGTTCCTGCAGGCAGACGATTTCAGGCCCGGCCTCGCGCAGCCATTCCAGAAGATTGGGCAGACGCTGGCCGATGGAATTGACGTTGAAACTGGCGATGGCAAACGACATTTTTCCCCCGAACGGACTGAAATCGGGCCCAGTCTAGAGCATTTCCAACAAAAGTGTAGTCGCGGTTTTGTGTCCGAAAATACGCCAATTCAATGGCTTGTATCGCTTTCCGGGCGGAAAACCGGCACCATTTTTCCTGAAAGTGGTCCTGCGGTTTTCCCTGCACTCGAACAGCGCTGAAGGCGTAGGGAAATGGCGCGGCGCGCCCGGAAATCATCCCTTTGCGTCGCCCATACGGGATCCGCGCCGGAAGTGTCAGTCATTTCTACGCCCTTTGATGCATGACCTCCGCCTTCGGAGGCGAAAATCCCTTCTGGCGCGAAGAGGCTCATCCTTGATGCGGCGTCGCGTGGCGGTGCCTTCAATGATTTGATGGGGGAGTTCGCATCCGCTTAGTTTCCCCCAAGGAGTATCATT
>JAKFWO010000007.1 GCA_021731815.1 Hyphomonadaceae bacterium
ACCGGTCGAAGCCATCCCGAATGTTCTTGAAACAATAAAGTCGCTTGGCATCAGCGTATCCCAGGGCGGAATCCCCGGGTCCATCCTCGTTGGCAAGATCGCCCCGAAATCGCCTGCCGAGTTTCAATTGCAACCCGGCGATGTAATCCTCAAGGTCAATGATGCGGCACCACCCGCCGGTTCCTCGCCCGGTCAGGTGCTGAACGCCGCGATCGATGAAACGGGGCGTGCAAAATTACTGGTGCAGCGCGGCAAGATCCTTACGGTCCTGGTGTTGCGACCGCGATCCTGATTGGTCTTTGGGGCGCATGGGACAGAAAACTCAACACCCGGAGTGTCAAGACTGCCGCATGGCAGAGCGAATTTGAGCTTCAAGGGAGGGAGCACCTTCAGAAACAGAATCATGTTGGACGACCTTTGTACAGAAATTCAGTTGTGATGGTCAGGGCTCAAATGGAAAAGGGGCAGAAAATGAAGAATGGTACAATGATTGGATTGGCGATCGGTTTATGCGTGGTCGCGATCAACACAGGTGACGCCGTTGGTGCACCAAGGGAATACAAGACAAAATTCAATGCAAAATACCCTGCTGCGGCCGAGAACCGCAAGGTAGCGCTGATCGCTTTTGGCGGAGACGAAGGCGAAAATTTCACTCAGGATCTCAATTCCCTGCTGCAAAACACCTTTATCGATGGAGAACCCTATTTCACAGTGCTGGGTGAGGCGGGGTCGCGGTCGGCGACGAAATCATCGGGCCAGGAAGGCGCCGCCGCCATTGCTTACGGGCGAAATCTCGGGGCGGAAGCCGTCTATCTGGGTACCGCCAGCGTCACAATCAGGGATATCCCGCGCGAGGAATCCAAGGAAGTTTGCCTCGCAAGAACGGGCGGAGTCGTCAAACAATGCGCGCAATCCGAAGTGGTCAAGGTCTCCTGCCGGCGAATCGAAGGCACCTATACGGTAGCCCCCAAGGTGATCCGGGTTGCCGATGGCAAGGTCGTCTATTCCGAAAGCATCAGCGTCTCGGACTCGATCGACAAATGTGACGAAAATACCGAGGGAGCGGCTGAAAGCCTGATCAAGGCCTTGGTCCCTGGCGGGGAATTACTGTCCCGCCTGGCACCCAAATCGAAGCCGAAGCAGACAGCCGCGCCGATCACGCCAGAAAGCATGTTGGTAGATCTGCGCAAGAAGGCTGCTCAGCAGATCAGCCGACACATCGCGCCATATAACGGCACGGTCAAAGTGGACTTCAAGGAAAAAGGGGCCGATATTCCCAAAGCTGCGCAAGCACAATTCAAAGCAGGGCTTGAGTTTGCCAAGGCGGGACGTGCGGACCGGGCCTGTGGAATTTGGGATGCACTCAACACCAGCGAAACTGCTGAATCACCAACACTATTGTATAATCTTGGCGCTTGTGCAGAAGTTCTTGAACCCGATTCCCCCCGCCAGGCGATGATTTTCTACTCGAAGGCAGACGCGGCAAGTGCCACGCCGGATCCACAAATTTCCACTGCCATGACCAGATTGCAATCCGGGAGTGGGCGGTAAAACGGTGCGAAGCCCGGCTCGACCCCGCTAAAACACCCGGGAGAATGTGGACCAGAGTATCGTCCGATCAAACAAATACGGTTTGATCGGACGGTGCATTATACCCTGAAACCAGAATATTTTCGGGTCGAATGATTCCATATTGATCGGTTTAAGCTCTGGGCCATGTCACAACAAATTGTTTCCGGCTGCGCGAAGGGCCTTTCATCTACGCGCGATCAATTTTCGTCCAATGGATGGAGAAATCCATTGTTCTCATGGAATCGTTCTCGTGCAGGCCGAGGCCGACAGCGAGTTAAGGCCGGCTCTTCCGGCCGCCGCGCGGCGGGACTTATCTTGACCCGCTCTCGGCCTGAGTTTCCGTTCCACCATGAAAACGCAGGCTTACTGTAACAATTGACGTACAGAGGCGCGCCCGGCAGTAGAGCGCGTTCAGAAAAAGTGGAGTCCGGTTTTTCGCCTGAACGCGCTCTAAATCATTGAATCCGAGCATTTTCAATTCAGACATTCTGCTCGGATGTCCTTGAAAATGCTCTAGTGGTTCGATTCAGACATTTGCATCCCGCCTCCCCGAGACGATCGGCAAATGTCTGAATCATCAGAACCACTGGCAAGGTGTTGATTCGAGTGGAGCTGTTGAATTTGACATTTGAGCAGGCGCTTCGGGTGAGCGGGACTCAAATGTCAAATTCGCTCCACTAGCGGCGGTAAAGTTTTGAGCAGCAGATTCAATACATTGTTTGGCTGAAATCTTCCTGTTCGGACATGGGAACCCGTCGGGGCGGAGGTGCGGCAATGTGCTTTCGGCGGAGCCAGGGCATGATAACCCAATGACTGGCACCTGCCCGATGTGAACTGGCTACGGGCAGGTGCGCTCATTCGGGCCCGGCCAGTCCGGAAAGCTCCAGCTCGATGCGGCTGATCTGGGCGAGGACTTTTGCCGCAGGCACCGGAGCATCGGGCGCGACCGGTGCCGGCCACAGGCTGACCAGAGCCTCGAAGCCATCCCTCGCGCTCCGGGCACGGATCGGGTCCATGCGTTCAAAGGCGGGAAAAGCCTCGGCAAACGCCGACTGCGCCGACAGGGCGGCCCCCAGTGAATGCTGGTATTCTGTCGGATCAACGCCGCCATCGACCACGACAACCGAATAGAGACCTGCCGTGATACGCAGCATGCGGCGCACCAAAGCGGCATCCGCCGGCGCGCCATTGCGTTTTTGCGCAGCATCAATTGCGGCCAGCGCGCTACTCAGCCCCGCCGAACCGGCTTCAGCTCCTGCATTCAACACAGCCGCGGCTTCGGCCAGCGCCGCGCGATCAAGGCCCGCCAATTGCTGCGGGGCGGGGTCGGCGACCTCCAGCAGGCCTTGCTCGACCAGAATGCCGGCTTCGGGCAATGCGCCACCGGCGGCGATCAGGGCCTTTGCGACCAATACAAACCCCTTGAGATGCTGGAGGCGCAACGCAGCCGATTCCGCCCCTTTGGTCTCGGCATAGGAATCGGCCACCCCGGCCTCTCCGGTTTCGCCGGCCTGTGCCGCATTGGGCGCGGCAGTCTCGGGGGCCGAGCTCGCCGCCGGCGGCGCAGGCACAGGTGCCGGTTCGGGCGGAGCAGGATTGCAGGCCAGAAGTGGCACGGCCATCAGGCCCGCGGCTGCGCCCGTCAGCCCGTTTCGACGCCATACCCACATTTGCGGCTCCCATTTCGCTGTGTTTCTGCTATATCTCTGCAGATATAGTTGCAAATGGTTCTCAGAAACAATGCTTCTCCTGCTGGAATCCGTGCTCGATGCGGCGGATCTCGCACTTGTCGGCCGTGAGCTGGCCCAATGCCATTGGCGCGACGGAGCCCGAACGGCGGGCAGCGCCGCGCGCCACGCCAAGCGCAATGAGCAGGCGGATCATTCCCGGGATTCCGTGCGGGCTTTGGGGGAATTCGTGACCCGGGCGCTCGATCGCCGCGACGATTTCCAGATCGCGGCGCGCCCCAAACGCCTGTCGCCGATTCTGTTCAATCGCTATCGCGACGGCGGTCATTATGGCGCGCATGTCGACAACGCGATCATGGGGGGAGAGGCAGGCGGCCAAATGCGCAGTGACCTCGCCTTCACGCTGTTTCTGTCCCCGCCCGAGGCCTGTTCCGGTGGGGAATTGGTCATCGAAGAAGCGGCAGGCGAAAAAAGGGTGAAGTTGCCGGCCGGAAGCGCGGTGCTCTATCCGGCGACTTATCTCCACCGCGTCGAGCCGGTGAATTCCGGCGAGCGCCTCGCAGCGATTGGTTGGGTGCAGAGCTTCATCCGCAGCGCCGAACAGCGCGAAGTGCTGTGGGACCTCGAACAAGCGCGCTTGGCCATGGCGCAAAACGGAGTAGCGACATTGCGCATCGACCGGGCGATCGCCAATCTCCTGCGGCTATGGGCGGAGCTTTAGCTTCTGCCGGATTGGACCCGACCCGCTAAAACGCGATCCAAATTATCGAATCCGGGCATTTTCAAGGAAATGCGGCCCGAATTTCTGTGAAAATGCTCTGGCTGTCAGGCCTCACCAAGGTGTGCGCGTTCGCTCGACAGGCCTTTCAACCACTCGCGATCAATTTTCGTCGGATGGACGGAACAATCCATAGTTCTCATGGAAACATTCATGCGCATGCCGGGAGCGCGTCAAGGCCAGACCCGCTCCCGGCATGCGCTATCGTTCCACCATGAAAACAAAGCCTTGCTGTAACAAATACCTGGACAGGCGCGCTTGCAGCGACTGCAAGGATTTATGTGGCAAACCGACACATTGCTTCGCCGAGACCATTTTTGGAAGCCCGCCGCCGGAACTTCGAACCCCGATCAAACAGGGTCGACTTGATCGGGGTTCGATGCTCCAAGCCTTTAAAACAAGAGCTTTTTGTTCCAGTCGAATGATTCCATTCAATCGGTAAAAACGCTAAAACGCCACATAGCTTATTTCCGATCCCGCGGGGGCGGGTGGCCCGCCCGCCGCGCGGCGGATCAGCGCATCGGCCACAGCCAGCATGAGCTGGCTCCCCGAATCCTGTGACGGCAGAAGCGACAGGCCGGCCTCGCCAATTGCGGCGCGCAGAAAGGTCTCGCGTTCGCCCCCCGCCGGCAAGGGCGTCAGGCAGATTCCCCGGATGAAGCGCAGACTTTCCCCGGCATTGCGGCCCGCGAGCCCCGCCAGAAGCGGCGCAAGAAACAGCCGCGCGGTGACGAGCGCGGAGGATGGATTGCCGGGCAGGCCCATAATTCGGCAGCTCCCGTGATGGGCAAACCATACCGGCTTGCCGGGCTTCATGGCCACGCCGGAAAATACGAAATCAGGCGCCTGCCCAAAAATATGCCTTGAATGATCCTTGTCGCCGACCGAGGCCCCGCCGATTACGAGCAGCACATCGGCCCCCTCGCGGGCTTCGGCTGCGGCGGCCGCGAGAAGCGTGCGATCGTCTCTCAGGCATTGGGCCCACACAAGATCTGCGCCGTGATCGCGCGCAAAGGCGGCGAGGGCAAGCGAGAGGGAATCGGGAATCGCTCCGGCGCGAAGATGCGCGGTCCCGGGTGCGGCGAGCTCATCGCCGGTGGTGAGGATGGCGATCCGGGGGCGCCGATGGACCTCGACCTCCGCGAGATCGGCCGCGGCAGCTGCGGTCAGCGCGCGCCAATCCAGCACCCGCCCGGCCGGCAGCAGCACATCGCCCGCGCGGAAATCGGAGCCAGCCGTGCGGATATGCCGATCCGCGCCCCGGGCGTGAGAAAACCGGGCGAGCGCGCCCTCGCGTTCCATTTTCTCTTGCGGGATGACGCGATCGGCACCAGAGGGGACTGGCGCACCGGTGAAGATGCGGATCGCGGCACCCGCAGGCAAATCGGGGGGATGCGCCGTGCCGGGAAAACTCTCCCCGGTCACCGGCAATCCGGCGGCAAAACTGCCCCAATCGCCATCGCGCACGGCATAGCCATCCATGGTCGACACGTCATGGCGGGGTGCGGCAGTGCGCGCGACGACCGGCCGCGCCAGTACCCGGCCAGCGGAAGCGGCAAGCGGGATGCATTCGCTTTCCAGAGGAGGCGCGTGCGCGCAAATCTGCGCGAAGGCCGCGTCAAAAGAGATCATGGAACCTCTTTTGTGTCGTGGGACATGCCCTCCCCCGCGGCAAACCACTCGCCCGATCGTCCGCCGCTCTTGGCCATGAGCCGGATCCCGCCGATCTCCATGGTTCGATCGACCGCCTTCAGCATGTCATACAGCGTCAGTGCCGCAATGCTGACGGCGGTCAGTGCCTCCATCTCCACACCGGTTTTTCCCGAGAGCCGCGCTTCGGCCTCGATCCTGAGGCCCGGAAGCGCATCGTCGACAATAATCGCCACCCCGATATGGCTGAGTGCGAGCGGATGGCACAGGGGAATGAGTTCATGCGTGCGCTTGGCGGCCATGATGCCGGCCAGCTCGGCCGTCAGCAGCACGGCCCCCTTGGGCGCGCGGCCATCCCGGACCAGCGCCAGCGTTTCGGGCGCGCAACGCACCAGACCCTGCGCCACGGCCCGCCTTTCGGTGACCGGCTTGTCGCCCACATCGACCATGCGCGCGCGCCCGGCGGCATCAAGGTGGGAAAGCCCGCTCACGGGCACAATTCCCGCAGGCGTTCGATCTGGCCGGCCAGCGAACAGGGCCGGAAGCGGCTGTCGAGTTCGAAAGCGAGGATATTGTCCCAGGCATCGCGGCATGCCCCGGTCGAGCCTGGCAGGCAGAACACGAAAGTCCCCTGCGCCTGGCCGGCAAAGGCCCGGGATTGCAGCGTGGACACCCCGATCGTGCCAAGGCTGACATGGTGGAAGAGGATGGCGAATCCGTCCATCGCGCGCGTCAGCAGCGGCGTGATCGCCTCGGGTGTGACATCGCGCGGGGCAAAGCCGGTGCCGCCGGTGGTGATGACGAGATCCACGCCCGGATCGGCGATGAAATCATTGACCGCCTGTCTGATCTCGCTGATTTCGTCCCGAACGATGCGCGATTCGAACACGCGATGGCCGGCCTGCGTCGCCCGCCCGGCCAGCAGACGACCCGACGCATCGGTCTCGGCCGTGCGCGTGTCGGAAATCGTCAGCACTGCGATATTCAACGGGTGAAAAAGCAGGCTTTCGTCAATGCCCGGCGCGGTTTTCATGCCTGTCCTCCCGATCGGCGCAATCCGACCGGGTTAGATCAAAAGCGGCCCCGCTGAAAGCGCCAATGCGCTTCTCTGCCACAAATCAGGCAGTCTCGTCCACCACCCGCCCCACGCCGTCAGCAAGGCTGCGGGCAATGCGCAATACATCCTCGCCCGGAAACTGGCGGAGAACCTCGCCGGTCTCGGTGGAAACGATGCGGTAAACAAAGCGACCGCTGTCCTTGTCCTGAACGATGGACAGGCGTGTTTCCTGCGGATTGAATTCTGCGGTCAGGCGCTCAAACACCGGTGTGCGCACGCTGACACCGGTTTCGCCGGGCGAGGATATTCCCTCCGCCTCCCCGGTTTCCGAAAGCGTCGTTGAAATACGAATGTCCGGTCGAGTCTCCCCTCGCGACACTGACAGAAGGAGCCTCGACGTCGATGAGATCGTCGTGGCCATGGCACTTTCCTGTTCAACACAATTTCAGTTTGTTCAGCACAAATTTGGTGTGTGATAATCTCCGCAAAGAAAGCCCGGACGCGGCAAATGCCGCGCCCGGAACTTTCAGCTTACGCTTAACGGAAGAAGGAAAGCGCGATGCCCGCATTCGAGTTCGCGATCGACAATGCCTGCGCACCGAGCTGCTGACGAACCTGCAGGCTTTGCAGGCGCGCCGATTCCCGGGCGAGGTCAGCGTCGACGAGATTGCCGATGCCGCGTTCCACATTGTCCGACAACGCGGTCAGGAAGGTCTGCTGGGTCGTGAGAGCCCGACGCTGGCTGCCCAGGGTCGAGATCGCGCCGTTGAACGTGCCAATGGCGGTATCGATCGCCGTCACCGCCGCGGCTGCGGCGGTGGAGACATCGAGCGCCGCCAGACCGTTCAGCGACCCGCCGGTACCCGTCGTCAGATTGGCTGCCGTGACCGAGATGGTGGAGGGGCTTGACCCGCCCGAATCGGTAGCCAGAACGGTCAAGCCGGTTGTCGAGTTGACGAGATTGACGCCGTTGAAGGAAGCAGCGCCCAGCACCGAGTCGATCTGACCACGCAGTGACGAGAAATCGGATTGCAGCGAGGTCAATTGGCTCGCGCTCAGTCCGCCTGCTTGCGCACTGATGGCGATTTCGCGGAGCGAATTGAGCGTGTCAGAAACCGCCGAACCCGCCGCAAGTGCGGTGTCGACAGTTGAAACGGCCCGGTTGATGCCGTCATCGACGGCCGAGAGTGAGCTTACGCGGGCGCGTTGGCCTTGGGCGATCGCGAAGACGGCCCCGTTGTCAGCAGCGCTCGCAACGTTCAGGCCGGTGGAAATCCGGCTCTGGGTGCGCTCGAGATCGCGGGTGACGGAATTGAGATTTTGCAACGCGACGAGCGCGCCGAAATTGGTATTGACCGAAGCCATTTTGGCTCTCCATCCATTCTGGTTGAATACCGCATTTTGCGGAAGCCTCGCGATTTTGCGGGGCGGAAATCCTGAAGCAAGGACAGGGCCAGAGGAGTTTGGATGGCCTCGCACGCCGCCGCTGCCTCGGCCCGGAATGGCGATCGAAAGATGTGGCTTCGGATCAAGGAGAGAAAAGCATTCATTCAATCTATTGAAAATATGATATTCTATTGGTTAGCGGATCACCGCAGCCTTACCATCGAACCTCTCCCTGGATCGAGGATTTTGCCACCCGGACCGCAGCAGGCCATCTCACGCCTTCCACGCAAATGCCCGTGCGTTGCCGGGAGGCCCGGCAATTCCTGCCGGGTGCGGTACAATTTGCCGGGCAAAATCTGCCTACCGGGCAAGATGTTCCCTGTGTTGGCGCGCCGCCGGATGGGGATCTCCTCCGGAATATCGTCGCCGCACGGAGCCAATTTGTCGTAAATCGGTCCATATTTCGGCATAAAAGGGTTGGATCGAGCATTTTCGGAGGGAGTGCGGGGATTTGTCGATTCAGGCGGCTCTCGATCCTATGCTTTTCGTTTCTCGCAAGTGAAAGCCCGGTGCATGCATCCTCACAAAACTGGACCAAAGAAATCCATAGCGCGTCTGGCCTTGCGCAATCTCACATTGCTCGCCGGCGCGTTGCTCCTTATGGGACCGGCCGTGAATGCCAAAACACCGTCACGCGAGGTGCTTCGCGACCAACAGCAGATCCTGAAATATCGTGCCGAATTTTTGGGCCTCGAGCTGGGCAACGGTGAAGTCAGGATTGACCTGCGCAACGGGCGATATGTCATGGATATACAATTGCGCAATGGTGGCACGGTTGGCGATTTGCTGGAGGCCAATCTGATCCTTGCCCGCGCCACGGGTGCGGCGAGTACACAGGGAGCCTCCTGGGCAAGCTATGATCTCGACCATACCTATTCCCGCAAGAACAAACGCCGTGTCATTGCGATGAACACAAGAAGCGGAAAGGTGGCGGCGAAGATTGTGCCGGTCTTCTCGGACATGGGAACCCCTCCCGCCAGTCCAGCGCAACAGATCGCCGCCCGGGATCCATTGTCCTCTTTTCTGGCCTTGTCCCTCTATGTCGGGCGCCACCGCCTCTGTCAGGGGGAATGGCCGGTCTTTGACGGCCGCCATCGCTACAATATTGTCGCAGAAGCGCTTGCACCGGCAAGGCTCGCTGGCCATGGCGAGGTGGAACTGACACGCTGTCGTGTGAAATATGTGCCGGTTGCGGGGTATAATCCCGAGAAACTCAATGAGAACCGCGCTTTGCCCGAGCCGGTCTTCTGGTTTGAAAATGACCCGAAGGGAGAATTGGCACCAATTGTCCTGATCGAGGCTCCGACCCTGCTGGGCCCGATATTGATCAGGCGGATGCCGAGCTGAAAAAGGCACCTGATCTGTCAGGTGCCTTTTCCAGTTCACAGACTTTTTGCCCGCAAGAATTCAGGCACTTGTCACGGGTCGAAGAATTATTGTGGCGTCATTTCGGAATCAACGTTGTCCGCCATGGCGGCCGGTGCCGGCGCGGCGGCCATCGCAGCCTGGGGGACAGCAAGCTGGGGCGTGGAGGCCGCCGCTATCGGTGCCGCATTCATTTCGGCCGGTGCCGAATTCACGCGCGCATGCAGCGGATCGTCCGACTGATCCACCCGCCCGGAGAATTTCGCACCGCTTTCGATGGACAATGACTTATGGACAATATTGCCCATCACCACGCATCCGGCCTTGAGGTCGACGCGTTCGCCGGCCAGGCTGCCCTCGACCCGTCCCAGAACCGACAATTCAACGGCGCGCACATTGCCCTTGACGATACCTTCTTTTCCGATTGTGAGGCGGCGGGCCTGAATATCGCCCTCCACAACGCCGTCGAACTGGACTTCGCCAGCAGAGACAATATTTCCGATGATCTGAAGATCGTTGGAAATCAGAGATGTCACGGCCGGTCCCCCGCTGCGGGGGCGGGCGGACATGTCCATGCCTGCCGGCACCGCGAGATCGGCCCCCGGCGGTTTGTTAGCCTTTCCGAACATATTGTCCTGCCCTCAAAAAAGGTTGCGGATCAAGGTGTTTTCCATCGAACACCACCTCGTAATGCAAATGCGTGCCGGTCGACCGCCCGGTTGACCCCATGGAGCCGATACGATCCCCGATCGCGACTGCCTGACCCGCGCGCACATTGAGTTGCGCCAGATGGCCATAGCGGGTGTGGAAGCCGAAACCGTGATCGATTTCCACCAGCAATCCATAACCCGAGCGTGGGCCGGCAAACACGATCTTGCCCGGTGCGCTGGTCGTGATGGGAGCCCGGTGATAGCTGACGAGATCGAGCCCGGCATGCAACGCGGGACGGCCGGTAAAGGGATCGAACCGCCCGCCAAATCCGGAGGTCTCGCGATAGGGTGCCAGTACCGGAACCCCCAATGGGGAGGATTTCAGGGCCTGTTCGAGCTGGCGCGCCTCATCGAGCCGTGCTGCAACCTGGCGAACCCGCCGCGTGAAGCCGGCATCGATATTGCCCTCTTCCGAGAACAGGAACTGATCAAGCGCCAGCAAGGGGCCGCCGACGGCCGTCTGGCCGACCAGACGATCAGGGCTGAGCCCCGTCGATTTGATAATCGCCCGGACCTCATCGCTCCGCTCGAGTGAAGTTTCCTCGGCCGTGCTCAGGAAAATGTCTTGTTCGGCACGCAGGCGGGCAATGCGACTCTGAAACCCCGGCAAGGCTGCCGCGCCGGGCGACTGGATTTCATAGCGCGAAGTTCGGGGATCGGCGTCCTCGATCGAGGCCTTGACCAGCACGGCACCATCATCGCGCGCCAGCGCGGGTTCGGACGCGCCGGCCTTGTCGTTCACGCTGTCGAGCAGGCGGACAAGCGTCGCGTGGCGGCGCTCATATTCACTGGTGGCAGCTTCAAAGGCTTCGGTTCGCGCTTCCAGTTTCTGGCGTGCGTCGATTTCCTTGGCCCGGGATTCATTCAGCCAGCGCTGATAACGCGCTTCGGTGTGCGAATTCTGATTGTCTGAATCCGGCTCACTGAGTGTGTTGACCGTCGCATACAGGCACCAGCCCGCAACGAGGCTCGCCCCGCCGGCATAGAGCGCCTGCTTCCAGGGCGACAGGGTCACGTAGCGAACGGTTCCGCCGCTACGATGATAAATCTGTCGTTCCGGGAAAAGGCGTTCAAAAAGCGCTTTGCCGCGCAATCTGAATTGCTTGACCATATCCACCCGTCGCAATCTTGATCGCCTGCCCGCCAGCTCCTGCTTATCACTCGAAACGCGATCCGATTGCAACCGCGAAAGCCATGGAAATCGGACTACATGCAGTTTTGGTGCAGACCCATGGCAGCATCGGCCATTCCGGTTAGAATTTGTTTACTTTTTTGCCCTCAATTCCCGCGTTTTTTCCAGAACTTCTGCCGCATGGCCGGGAACTTTTACTTTCGGCCAGACCTGGGCGATGCGCCCTTCCCGATCGACCAGAAACGTGGTGCGCTCGACGCCCATATATTTTCGTCCATACATGCTTTTTTCGACCCAGATCCCGCAGGCGGCGCACAAAGCGAGGTCGGTATCAGCCAGCAACGTCACGGAAAGCCCGTGC
This sequence comes from Hyphomonadaceae bacterium, assembly GCA_021731815.1. GTDB lineage: Bacteria > Pseudomonadota > Alphaproteobacteria > Caulobacterales > Aquidulcibacteraceae > JAKFWO01. The sequence continues at coordinate 11,760 of JAKFWO010000007.1, forward strand.
TTGTCCCGAAACTTCCGGTGGCTTTTGACATCGTCCTTTGAAATTCCGAATACGCGGGCACCGAGGCTTGCGAATTCCGTCGCAAGAGCGGAGAATTGAATCGCCTCATCGGTGCATCCGGTCGTGTCGTCCTTCGGATAAAAAAACAGGATCACGATTTCGCCGCGAAGTTCGTTCAGGCTGATCCTCTGTCCGTCATCTGCGGGCAAATCGAATTCGGGCATCATGTCCCCGGCCTGCGGGGGAATGAGGGTTTCGGACTCGGCTGAGGAAGGAATGGTGGGTGAATTGGGCATCAAGATCATGTCCTGGTTTCGGGGATTGACGGTATCGCGGAACCGGTCGGGAGATGGCGTCGACGGAGAGACACCTTCGACGTCCGGTTCGATTGGGACAGCCGGGATCCCGGCTTCTTCTGACACCGGCTTTAATGCCGGTGAAGCTGATTCGCGAGAATTGGATCTGCCGGAACGGGCATTCGCCCGAGGCTCCCGCCGCAAGGCACCCGCACCGCGGAGCCTCATGCGTCGCGCCAGCGGGCGGGCGGCGATCATCGCGCTCGAGTTTTTTGCCGTCATCGCCTTGTTGTTCGGGCTCGGCGTGGCCGGGGTGGCGTGGCGCCTGTCGCGTGGTCCTGTCGATCTGTCGGCCTATACGCCGCAACTTGAAGCCACGCTCGCCAATGCTTTCGGAGGGCGGCGGGTCAAGGCCGGGCGTCTGGCGCTGGCCTGGTCGAGCGAGCGGCGGCGCTTCGAAATCAACGCACGCGACGTTCGCATTCTGGGGAGCGATTCCACGCCCCTCACCCGGTTCGACGAGATCGGAATCGGATTGCGGGCGGCCCCCCTCTTTCTTGGCCGGATCTCGGCGGCGCAGGTCTTTGCGCGCGGAGGGGAAGTTTCCATTGTCCGCTGGCCGGATGGCAGGCTGAGCGCGGGCCTTGGACCGCCGGAGGCCGTCAAACCGCCCGGCGAACGCAAGCAACCAGCAGCCTGGCATGTCGAAACCGTCAAGGCATTCCAGAATATCGATCAGGCATTGCGCAAGGCAGGTGGAACCGGTTTTACCGCCGAAAATGTGGCGCTGCGCTACCGCGATACCAGCGGCACCGCGCCACGTGAATGGGCGCTGACCGGGGCCGCTCTGGCGATCACCCAATCGGGGGCGGGAACGGAATTGCGGCTCGGCCTGCCGACCGGCGGTGGCCGCTTGCGGCTTGCGGCCGATTATCTGCGCAGCGGGAAAGTTCAGATTGCGACCCGCGCCGAAGGCATTGCCGCGGACGCATTCGTACCCAAAACCATTGCCGATGATCTCGGTTTTCTCGCTGGCAGCGTGGATGTGACGGTGGATCGCGCGCGCGGGCTCGAAGCTGCGGCCCTCGATTTGCGTCTGCTGGTGGAACGTCCGACGGGGAATGCGCGTCCTCCAGCCGGGCAGCTCGCTGTTCCAGCCGGGCCGACGCAGCCCGAGCTCAAGGGCTCGGAGATGCGCGGCATGTGGTCGGCGAAAACCGACCGCTTCATTTTCGATCGCCTGAAACTCGGGGCGGGCGGCAGCCTTCTCGAAGGTCGGTTGACGCTCGATGGGCTGGCGCGCACCCTGTCTGCCCCCACAAAGGAAAGGATCGGGTTCGATCTCGATCTCCGTGCTCCCCGGCTCAATCTGGGGGACCAGTTTTCGTCAACACTCGGGGCAAAATCGCTGAAAATGAGCGGGGATCTCGATCCCGTTGGCAGGACGATCGGGATCGCAGCCGCGGAAATGAAAGTCAGTGCCGGAACCGCTTTGGGAAGCGGCAGGCTTGGCCTTGTTTCTGTCAGGGACGGATCGATCGCGGTCACACTCAATGCAAAGGCAAGATCTGCCGGCGTGCTGTCGATCCCCGAAATCCTGTCGTTCTGGCCGGTCAATCTGGGTCGGGGAGCGCGGGAATGGGTGGCGGAAAATCTCAAGGCGGGCCGGATCTTCAATGTGACCGGAAATTTTGACCTGCGCGCCGACCGGCCATTTCCCGACCGGTGGCCAGATGAAGCAATCGATGTCCGCTTCGGCTTTGATCAGGGCGTGACGGTCATCCGCAAGGATTCGCCGCCCTTGATCGAAGCCGCCGGCAAGGTGCATTTGCGGGGCAATTCCTTCTTTCTCGATCTGGCTTCGGGATCCGTGTCCGGCCTCAGGGCTGACAGGGCCCGGGTCGAGATTCCGGTGTTCAAACCGGAAGGGGGATCGAGCATTGTCAGGGGCGCATTGTCAGGCCAATTATCGGATTTGATGGCAGGTCTCGCAGCCTCGGATCCCCGGGTGGCGCAATCCCTGCCCGCCCCGGCCAGTGCGTTTACCGGGGCCGGGACGGTGGATTTCGAGGTCCGCCGCCCGTTGCGCAAGGACGTCCCGCTGGAAGAACATTCCATCGCCGTTCGTGGAAACTTTCCGAAAGCGAAAATTACCGAGGCTGTCTATGGCCTGAAACTCGGGGAGGGAGAATTACGCTTTTCAGCCGACAACCGGAAGGTCGATATCATTGCGGATTTCCGCTCTCCGGATGCGCCGGTCAGCGTCAGCGCTGAATTGCCCTATGAAGAAACCGCACGATCACTGGTCAAGGCGGAGGGAAAGATTACCCCAGCCGCCATCGCCGCTTTCGGGGTGCCCATCCGCGCGGCGTTTTCGGGGGCTGCCGATCTCAAGGCCGAATTCCATGGCCAGGGCTTCGGGGTGAATGAGGGCGTGGTCCGGCTCGACCTCGCTGCTGCGCGGGTCGACCTGCCCGGGATCTGGGTCAAACGCGCGCAGCAGCCGGCGCAATTGGCGCTTGACCTTGTTCGCCGGCCGAGCGGGGCATTTGACCTTCGGGGCTTCAATGCCAACGGGCCGGGTCTCGACGCGCGCGGGGCCGCCGCATTCGGTGCTGATGGCCGCCTCGAATCCGCAGATCTTGCGACCCTGAAGATCGGCGAGGCCGTTGATGTCGCCGGCCGGGTCAGCCGTTCGGAGGACGGGCGCGAGCTGACCATGGATTTCACCGGCGGGCGGCTCGACATCACGCCTCTGGTGCGCGGTTTTATTGAAAATCTCGAGGCCGGGGCTGCGAGCCCTCCCCCGCCCCCTGCCAGCGCTTCGGCAGCGCCTCGCCCATCCATTTTGACCGCGCGCGGTCAATTGGGGGTGCTGATCGTCGACAAGGACCTCACCCTCAAGGATGTGAAACTCGCCGCACAAACCGGAGATGGAAAGCTGCTGAGCGCTGAATTGTCGGGCATG
>JAKFWO010000035.1 GCA_021731815.1 Hyphomonadaceae bacterium
AAACGCCCCTGTTCCGCTTTTCCATGGCGGGGGATCACGTTTCAGTAAAACAAGCGTTACCACGACAAATCACATCTGAAAACGAAAAAGATCGGGGGGATTTTTTGTAAGTGTCGCTACAAATCAGGCTCTTGCCGTTTTGGCCAAACGGGACGGGCATCAGGATTCCGGTGTCTGAATTCCGAAACCCTGTCCGCTGCCCTGCGCCGGGGGATGGTTTTGCATGGCGACCGATGATCCTGCTGACAGGCAACACCGGACGCGGAACAGCGGGCCCGGATTCAGGTGGAATGCCGGGGAAAGCCGGGTGACCGATCCGGAATGGGGGGGCCGGGGATTTCCCCTACCCTGCCAGTTTCGCCAGTTCTGCATCCGACAGGGTGTAATTGCCGAACACCGCCTGGACATCGTCGAGGTCATCAAGAACGGTCACCAGTTTCAGCAAGGTGGCGGCGGCATCTCCCGCAATCTCGACATGGTTTTGCGGCTTCCAGATGAATTTCGCCGACACGGGCTCGCCAAAGCGCTGTTGCAGGGCGGAGGTGACCTCCCCCAGCCCGGACACTCCGCAGAACACGATATGCTGGCCCGGATCCTCATCCGAGGCCGCAGGTTCAAGGATCACGTCTTCTGCCCCCGCCTCGATCGCCGCATCCATCATGGTATTCTCGTCGGCAACCGCGAGGCGGAAGCGGATTTCGCCCACCCGCTCAAAGCCCGACACCACCGAATTGGGCGCGCCGAGATTGCCCCCGTGCTTGGTAAAGGCTGAACGGACATCGCCCGCCGTGCGGTTGCGGTTATCGGTCAGGCATTCGACAATGAGGCCAGTCCCGCCCGGGCCAAATCCCTCATAGCGGATTTCCTCCAGCGCCTCGCCCCCCGCACCAAGGGCGCGATCAATCGCGCGCTGGACATTGTCCTTGGGCATGTTCTCGCCCCGCGCCAGCGCCATGGCGCGGTAGAGCCGCGGATTGGTCGCGGGATCGTTCCCGCCATTCTTCACCGCAAGCTGGATCTCGCGCGCGATCTTGGTGAAGACCGAGGCGCGCTTTTTGTCCTGCGCCCCTTTGCGGTACATGATATTCTTGAATTGTGAATGGCCAGCCATGATCTGCTTTCCGCATGCACGGCACCGGAACCGATCCGATGCCGGCGCATTGTTCAATATGCGCCATATTCATGGCGTGAGAACGCCTTGCCTAGCCTATCGGGGCCAAATCAGGCAAGCCAATTGCGCCAGATTGCCACCGGGAAACAGGCGCGTGCAAGGATCAGGCCCGCCGGACCTCATCAACGTTTTGCAGCGCCGTCAGCAGCAGGCGTGTGTCCTCCGGACTGCTCGCCCAGGAGGTGACGAAGCGATAGGCATCCGGTCCATCGGCCGACCATGGATAAAAGCTGGCACCGACATCGCGCAGGGATGCAGCCTCGGCCGGCGTGAGGCGGACAAACACTTCATTGGCCTCGACCGGATGGATCGGCATGCGTCCGGAGGCCGCAAAACCGGCGGCGAGAATATCCGCGGAATCATTGGCATGGCGGGCCAGCGACAGCCACAGTCCCTCGGCCAGCCAGGCCTCCATCTGGGCCGCGAAAAACCGGTGCTTGGCGATCAATTGCCCGGCGCGCTTGCGCAGAAAAGGCAGCGCCGTCGCCGCACGCTGATTGCGCCCCCCGGGGTCGAACAGGATCACCGCCTCGAGCGCCAGCGCGCCGTTTTTCGAGCCGCCAAGGCTCAGCGCATCCACGCCCGCCCGCCAGGTGAGATCGGCGGGGCTCACCCCCAGCCGGACGACGGCATTGGCAAAGCGCGCGCCATCCATGTGGATGGCAAGGCCCGACAGGCGGGCGATTTCGGCCAGCGCCCAGATCTCGTCCTCGCTATAGACGGTCCCGCTTTCGGTCGCCTGGGTGATGGACAGGGTTCTGGGCTGGGGGCCGTGAACAAAATCCGCCGGGAACTGGCCAATCGTTTCGGCCAGGCGCGCGGAAGCAAGCTTTCCATGTTCGGCGGGGATCCCTATGGTCCGGGCGCCGCCGGTGTAGAATTCCGGCCCATTGCCTTCATCCGCCAGAATATGGGCATGGGCGCAGGCCAGCACGCAGCCCCAGGAGGGGGTGAGCGCCGACAGCGCCAGCCCATTTGCCGCGCCCCCGGTCGCCACGAAAAACAGCGCACAATCGGTCTCGAACAGGTCGCGAATTGCGGCCTCGGCCCGTTGTGTGAACTCATCGGCCCCGTAGGACGGCGCGGAACCGAAATTTGCCGCGGCAATGGCGTGCAGGATGCGGGGATGAACCGGTGCGGTCGTATCGGAGGCAAAATTCATTCCCACGGGCTTTCCAAAAAATTGTCCAATCAACGGTTTCCGGAGCGTTGATCCGGCACCGGCAGTCAAATCTTTCAAATATTTACCCTGAACGAAACGACGATTTTCAGCGAGGCCCGGTTCGGTTCATTCTTGTGCAAATCGGGCAATCTGTTAATATTTGTTCGGACACACTCGCCCGATTTTTCGCCGGGGCGCAGGCAATGGGGACGCAAACATGATGCGACTTATCGGGATTCTGCTGGCAATATTCACTCTCGCCCTACCATCGGCGCTGGCGCAGCAGGACGTCAAGGGGACACGCGATCACATGGAGATCGGGCGCTTTGCCGGCTCGGTCATCCTGCGGGGTGACTACCGGAATTTCGACGAAAGACAGATCCTGAAGGCCAGGCTCGGCGACAATGAAACGACGCCGCCCCCTGCCAATTCCATTACCCGCAGCGGTGCCGTCACCAGCATCGTCTATGAGGGCCCGAAAACCGCCAGCTCCCTCGAAATCGCCGCCAATTACCGTACCCGGCTCGAGGCTCTCGGCTATGCGCCGCTTTATATTTGCGCCAATTCATCGTGCCCGGGCTTTGGGAACGTCAATTACGTGATCCGCCATACGTTTGGCACGGATATCCTCGGGATGTGGGGGTTTCGCGGTGGCTATCAACGCAATCCGCGCTATCTCGTTTATGAGAAAACACACAGCGGCGTCCGTTCGACAGCGGCGATCCTGATCGGAGAAGCCGGAATCGCAGGGGATGCCCCCCGTTATGCGCTGCTGGTGGTGGATGAAGCCGCGCTCAAGACCGACCAGATTACCATCCCGACTCCCCAAACGATCCGGAATGCGTTCAGCGAAAAAGGCAGCATTTCCCTCTATGGGATCTATTTCGACACCGGCGCGTCAGCGATCAAGCCGCAATCGGCACCGACCTTGCAAGCGATCGCCGATCTCATGAAGCAGCAGCCGGCCCTGTCGCTCATCGTGGTTGGGCATACGGATAATGTCGGCACTTTCGCCGCCAATATTGCGCTCAGCCAGGCACGCGCGGCGGCGGTCGTGGCAGCGCTGACGAAGGATTATTCCATCGCCGCCAGCCGCCTGACGCCGTTCGGTGCCGGCATGGCAGCTCCCGCCATGCCCAATGCAACCGAGGCCGGACGCGCCAAAAACCGGCGGGTGGAGCTGGTGCCGAAATAATCCCTGCGGCACCAGCGACATCAGCGACATCAGCGCGAGGGAAATACCCACGCCCTCGCGCCGGCTGATTCCGGTCAGCCCTTGTTTCCGGTGATGGCCGCCTTGAGTTCCGCGGCCTTCGCACCCTGAAGTGCTGCGCACAGCTCAACCTGCTCGATTCCGAGCTGCAAGGCGCGCTCGGAACCCGGGAACAAGGGAGTGCCATCCGATTTCACCGCCGTTTTCCGGAAAAAGGCATCGGCATCCGGAACGATGGCCGCGTCACAAAAACCACCAACCAGACCTGGCACGGCGCCTTTGCGCGCCTGAGGCGTGGTTTCGGCGATCCGGGGAGCATTGGCCTTGAACCAGTCCCAATAGGCATTCCGCGCGGCCGGATTGGCGACGAGTGCCCCATGCACGGCCTGCAAATCCCCACCCGCCACCTTGCCTTCGGACAATGCCGAAAACAGGGCCTTTGCGCCTTCGGCGCTGACGGCGGATGCGATTCCGGTCAGCGCATCCACCCGCAGCCCCTGATCGCGGCTCGACACGACATTGGTGAGCAGCGCCGCCGGGACCATACCATTATTGGCCTTGATTCCGGCCGCCGCGATCGCGCGGCGCAGATCGGGTTCCTTTTCCATCAGGCCGAGATCGCCGGCCTTCGCTTCGGTGCTGAGCGTGCGGATAAAGGCCGCATCGTCGCCATTGATGACCATGGCATTGACCAGGGCTGTCCGCAGTAATCGGTCGCCGGGGCGCAGCGCTCTGGCACCAATAAGCGCCGCCGCGCGCGGGCCAAAGCTGCGCTTCAGCTCCGCCCGGACCGCATCGCTTCCGTCCTGCTCCAGAATCTGGCCCGGACGGCCGAGAAATTCATCCAGCGCCCGATTGGCGACATCCCAATCCCGGGCTTTGGCACCCGCGCGGATGGCCGACATGAACAAGGGTGCCGACAGCCCGCCGGCCTCGAAAGCGGCCGTGGCGCTGTCGAGAACCACCAATTGTTCCGTGGCGGGCAAACGGTCGAAAGCCCGGATGAGCGCGTTCCAGCCCGCCTCATCGAGCGTGAAACGGTAATAGCCCGCGCCAGCTGCATTGGGCATGACGAAAGCCGGGCAGGAACCGGGCTCGAGCGCGATTTCAGCCTTCGGCGCATCAAGCAGGGTGCAGGTTTCCTTCACACCGCCTTTGGCCGCATAGGAAATGCAGGCCGGAATCTTCCAATTGTGCTGCGCCTTGATTGGCGATGCCAGGGGCTTGTAGACCGATTGGCTGAGCGTCAGTTTGGGAGCCTTTGGATCCGCGCAATCAAGCGCCGCCGTGACCAGAGGCACATATTTTTGGGTGACAAAGCTCTTGAAGGCTTCGGCAGCTTCGGGCTTGCCGGAGCCCTCGGCGAGCGAGTCAAAAAACTGCCCGCTAGTCGCAACGCTATTGCCATAGCGCTTCATGTGCAGGCGCACACCGTCGCGGAACTTGTCCTCGCCCATATAACGCTCGAACATCGCAAGGACACCGCCACCCTTCCGATAGGTGATGGCGTCGAAGACGCCCTCGACCTCCTCATCGCTCTCAACCGGATTCATGACCTGCCGGGTCCCCGACAGGCTGTCGACGGCCATGGCCCCGAGCGCGTCATCGAGCGTCCGGCGGGCGAATTCGAGTTCCGGATTGGTCACCGCGGCCGTCTTGTTCCCGAACCAGGTGGCGAAGGCCTCGTTGAGCCAGATATCCTCCCACCAGGCGGGCGTCACATAATTGCCGAACCATTGATGGGCGAGTTCATGGGAATGGGTGCCAAGATAGGCCCGGCGCTGGGCAAAAGCGGCGTTTTGCGGCACCAGCAACCGGGTCTCGCGATACATGATCGCGCCGGCATTCTCCATCGCGCCATAGGCAAAGGCCGGAGACGCGATCAGATCGAGCTTGCCATAGGCATAGGGCACGCCGAAATAGCGTTCCTGATAATCGACGATCTTCCCGGTTTCCGAAAGCGCCACCGCCAGTTGCGGCCCCTTGCCTTTGGCCGCCGCCCCGCGCATCGGGATCGCAGCCACGCGCAATTCATTGGCCGCAATCCCGCCCGGAAATTCGACGACGTCATAGGGGCCCACTGCAAAGGCCAGCAAATAAGACGGGAGAGGTTGGGTCGTGGCAAAGACGTGCCGAACCATGCCGTCGGGCAGCTTCTCGGTTGCGGTTTCGGCACCGTTGGTGATCACCACCTGACCGGCGGGCGCGGTCACGCTGACGGTAAAGGGTGTCTTGAAGCGCGGTTCGTCGAAAGACGGAATCGCGCGCCGGGCCCCGAGCGGTTCCATTTGCGAGGCGACATAGATCCTGTCTTCGCCCGCACCGCGATAAATCCCCTCCAGCGTATTGTCCGAAAACGGCGCGTCATAAGTGACAGAGAGTGTCACGGGACCCGCAGGCACTGATTTGCCAAAGGTCACGATAGAAATCCCGTTGGGTCCCTTCTGTTCATATTTCGCCGGACTTACGGCCCCGTTCAGCTCAAACGTGATCTCCGACACATTGAGATCGAGCCCATGCAGCCAGATCCGGTCGCTTGCCTTGTTGAGCGTGATATCGATGACCGCCTTGCCCTTGAAGCGGTCCAGCGCCGGATCGATGACGAGGTCGATCCGATAGGCGGTCGGCGTGGCGATATCCGGCAATTTGCCCCTGGGCGCTTCACTGGTCTGGCTTTTGGCCGGTGCCGGCGTGCAGGCAGGCAAAGCGAGAATGGCGGTCATCCCGGCGAAAGCCGCCGCCGCGAACATCATCGGGCCGGATTTCCGGGCCATGGTCATGGTCATGGGGACTGTCTCTCCCTGAATGAGAAAATCGGGGCCGTGCATGAGAAAATCGGGGCGCAGGCCAATAGATCGAATTTGACATTTGCTTGCCCGCCTGATGTCAAACGGGATGCAAATGTCGAGATTGAACCACTAGCTTGTCCCGGAGAGCCTGTCGAGACTTGCCGAAAATTCGCCGCTCCGTCTCGGGTTTTTCATTCAACCGCCGGCGAAAATGGCCTATAGAACGCCGATGAGCGCGCTCCCCGCCCTGGAATCTGTTTCGTCGAAATCCGTCCCCACGGAAGAGGCGCGCCGCGAATCGCCGGGCCCCGGGCCCGAAAACATTTCGCTTGCCCGACGCACCCGGATCACCCTGACCATTGCGAGCGTGACCGTCGTGGTCGCGGCCCTGCTCATCATCGCCAAGACGGCGGCCTGGCTGATTTCGGGCTCGGTGGCGCTTCTGGCTTCATTGGCCGATTCGGCGCTCGATCTCGCGATTTCCACAGTGACCTGGTTTGCGGTGCGCTATGCGGCAAAGCCGCCGGACGATGAGCACCGCTTCGGGCATGGCAAGGCCGAGGCCTTTGCCGGCCTGTTTCAGGCCGGCGCGGTGGCCTTGTCGACTGTGGTGATCGCCTTTGAAGCGGTGCATCAATTCGCGTCACCCGAGCCCGTTCGCGCCGGATTGGTGGCGATCGCTGCCATGGTGTTTTCCATCGTGATGACCGGGGGCCTCGTGCTCGCCCAGGGCTGGGCGATCCGCCAGACCGGATCGCTCGCTACCACCGGCGACCGCGCTCATTACATGGCGGATTTCCTGTCCAATCTCGCAGTGATTGCCGGGATTGTCGCCGCGACCTGGTTCGGGCTGGCTTTCGTGGATGCACTGATCGGGCTGGGTGTCGCAGCCCTGCTCGCGCAAGGAGCCTTTTCCATTGCCCGCAGCGCGTCCGATCAATTGATGGACCGCGAGGCCGATGAACCAACGCGCGCCGCCATTCTTGCGGCCATCGGGGACGATCCAAGGATCCTCGGGATCAGCAATCTGCGCTCACGCCTGGCCGGGCCGCTGATGCATGTGGAGGCCGACCTGCTGCTCGACCCGGCGCTTGCGCTAAGCCAAGCGCAAATCCTCGCCGAAGCCGCCGCCTTGCGGATCGAATCCCGGCTTCCGGGGACCGATATCCGCCTGCGGGCCTTGCCGGTATCCGGGGCGACCGCCCCGTCATGACCACGCCCCGCCGCTCGTTCACGGCTTCAGAAGCCTATGAATGGCTTGCCGAACATGCCCGCACCGAAGGCTTTGAAGCGCTGGGTGCGGCGGATGCACGCAAGCCGGGGCCCGAAGGCGCGCGCTTGCAGGAATTTCTCGCCGCCGGCTATCATGGCGACATGGAATGGCTGGCCGACACGGCCGAACGCCGTTCCGCCCCGCTCCATCTGTGGCCGGAGGCGCGCAGCGTCGTGATGTTCGGTGCCAATCATGCGCCGCCTGCCGATCCGCTGCCCGAACTCGCAGAACGTGAGCGGGGCTATGTCGCAATCTATGCGCGCGGACGCGACTATCATGAAATCCTCAAGGGCCGGCTCAAACGCATCGCCCAGAAATTTGCAGCGCGACACAAGGCCGCGGTCAAGGTCTTTGTCGATACCGCGCCGCTGCTGGAAAAACCGTGGGCGGCGCGTGCGGGCATCGGCTGGCAGGGCAAGCACACCAATCTCGTGTCGCGCGACTGGGGAAGCTGGCTGTTTCTCGGGGCCATGCTGACCGATATTGAATTGCCCTTCGCCGAACCTGCACCGGAGCATTGCGGGGCCTGCACTGCCTGTCTCGACATCTGCCCGACCAGGGCATTTCCCGCCCCGTTCCAGCTGGATGCGCGGCGCTGCATCTCCTTCCTGACCATCGAGCACAAGGGGCTTGCCCCGCGCGAATTGCGCCCGCTCATGGGCTCCCGCATCTTTGGTTGCGATGATTGTCTTGCGGTCTGTCCATGGAACAAATTTGCCAGACACGCCGCCGAAATCAGGTTTCACACCCGCTTTTCGCAACAGGATTTCGACCTTGCAGCGCTGATCGGGCTCGACGATGCCGGATTCCGCGCGATGTTCACGGCAAGCCCGGTCAAGCGTCTGGGGCTGGCCCGTTTCCGGCGCAATGTGCTGGTGGCGATCGGCAATAGCGGGCGCGGCGATTGGGCGGGGCTCGCGGTCCAAAAGCTCGATTCCGGTGAAGCGATCGTGCGTGCAGCCGCCATCTGGGCGCTCGGACGGCTCGACAGGGATATCTTCCTTGTGGAAAGGTCACGCCGAATGGCGGGAGAGGCCGATCCGCTCCCCCTCGAGGAATGGAGGCATCCGCCATGGCTGGACAGCCGAGCCGAAGATCCCGACAGCGCCCCGTCTGGCAGCGTTTGATGCTGCTGGTATTCGATGTTCTGCTGGTAGTGTTCTTTGTCACCCTGCTTTATGCCGCCTTGTTGCGGGTAATGCCCGTTCCGGGCACTGTCCTGATGGTCGAGCGCGCCATCGCCGGCGAAAATGTCCGGCGCATGCCGGTGCCGCTCGCAAAAATCTCGCCCCATATGGTGCGCGCCGTGATCGCGGCCGAGGATTCCCGCTTCTGCACCCATTGGGGGATCGAGGCGGATTCCATTCGGGCAGCGGCACGCTATAATTCCACGACTGGCGAGAAAAAGGGCAAATTGCGCGGCGGTTCGACCATCAGCCAGCAGACAGCCAAGAATGTGTTTCTGTGGCCGGCGCGGTCCTGGCTGCGCAAGGGGCTTGAGGCCTGGTTCACCGTGGCCATCGAGGCCCTGTGGCCCAAGCGGCGGATCATGGAGGCCTATCTCAACGCCATCGAATTCGGCGACGGTGTTTTTGGTGTGGAGGCCGCCGCCAGGCTGCGCTTCGGGAAATCGGCTGCCACGCTCACGCGGCGCGAGGCCGCAGCGCTCGCCGCCATTCTGCCTGCTCCCAACAAATGGAATGCCGTGAAGCCCGGCCCCTATACGCGCAAGCGAATCGCCACCATCCTCCAGCGGATGAATGTGGTGGCGCGCGATGGTCTCGCGCAATGTGCGCTGGCGCCATCGCCTGCTAACCCGTCTTCCGGGCGCAAGCTGTCCGGACCCAAAAAATGATCGCGATTCATTCGTCTTTTGATGGCGGCAATATCAGGGTACTCGATGCATCGGATCCTGGTGCCATCCGCCTCGAAATCGTTGCAGACGCCCATTCCCATTATTTCCAATGGTTCTGTTTCCGGGTCAGCGGGGCCAAGGGCCTGCCATGCCGCTTCATCATCGAAAATGCCGGGAAATCAGCCTATATTGCCGGCTGGCCGGGCTATCGCGTGGTGGCCTCTCATGACCGGGAGGACTGGTTCAGGACCGAAACCGTTTATGCCGGGGGCCAATTGGCGTTTTCGCTGATTCCCGAACGGGATTGCGTGTATTTCGCGTATTTCGCGCCCTTTTCGCTGGAACGGAACGCCGATCTGATTGCCCGCACCCTTGATGCGGCGCAATCCCTGACCGGGGGCGAGTTGCGCCTGTCCGTGGCCGGGAACACGCTGGATGGCAGGCCGCTCGATCTGCTGACCTGGCGCAGCGCGAAGCGGCAATCAACGCCCCCGCAGGTCTGGATCATCGCCCGGCAGCATCCGGGGGAAACCATGGCCTCCTGGTGGATGGAGGGATTTCTCGCCCGCCTGTTCGACCGCGACGATCCGCTGGCGGGCCATTTGCGGGCCAATGCGGATTTCCACATCGTGCCGCTGATGAATCCCGATGGCGCGTTTCGTGGCCATTTACGGACCAATGCGGCCGGTATTGATCTCAACCGCCAATGGGCGGAGCCCGACCCCGAACGCGCGCCCGAAATCTTCCATATCCGCACTGCAATGGACACAGCGGGGCTCGATTTCTTCCTCGACGTCCATGGCGATGAAGGCTTGCCCTATAATTTCATCGCTGGCGCAGAAGGCGTTCCGGGGCATTCGCCTGAAGCGCAGCAATGGCTGGATCGCTACAAGAATGCGCTGATGCGCGCTTCCCCCGATTTCCAGACCGTGCATGGCTATAAGGTCGATGCGCCGGGCTCGGCCAATCTCGCTATTGCCACCAACCAGATTGCCCTGCGCTTCCGAAAACTGGCGATGACCCTTGAAATGCCGTTCAAGGACAATGCCGATCGGCCCGATCAGGCCCGCGGCTTTTCGCCTGCCCGCGCCGGCCATCTGGGCCGCGCCAGCCTCGATGCCATCGCCGATTGGCTCGCTTATTATCGGGGCGGCTGATCCGGTTAAAGGATGGGCTCTCCCGGATTCCGGGCCGGCCGCCGCTGATCCATTAACCCTGACTGCAATCCACAGGTGCAAAATGCAGCGGGCGATATCATGACCTTGCGGCATTCAGGCAATTTTCGGCTGTAAATTCTCATAAAATCAACCAATGCCACAGATTGACGTTCCGACATGCAACCCTGGGACGAAACTATCTGTTAATAGATTCCGGGCATAAGGGTCCTCGACGCAGATGAGGCGTCACTGACCTGAAGGAAACAGCTCCGCGAGATCGGCTTCCCCCTCACCCGATTTCGCGATGGTGCCCGGCCGCTTCCCCTCCCCGGCCGGGCACCTGCTTTCCTCGCCCTTCCTTCCAGAACAAGCGCGCTTTCCCTCATACCGGCCCGAAGCGCTGCTTTGGCAGGGCCATTGCCGGAATGACTTGACCGGCTGCGGTAAAGACGGTATCCGCCCCGCTCCAGTTTTTTCCACGGCCCGGCCATGAAAATCAAAAGCTCAATCAAGGCGCTCCTGAAGCGTCATCGCGCCAATCGTCTGGTCCGCCGCAAAGGGCGGATCTATATCATCAACAAGGAAGCGCCGCGCTTCAAGGCCAAGCAGGGCTGAGCGCCGCGATGACCCATCGCCCGCGTTTCGTGCTGTTCGACGTGGGCAATGTGCTGGTGCGGTGGAACCCGGCCAATCTCTATGCCCCGCTGATTTCCGATGCGGCGGAGCTTGACCGCTTCCTGCACGAGATCTGCCCGATGAGCTGGCATCTACGCCATGATCTGGGCGAGCCGATGGCCGTGACCATCGCTGAACGCAGCCGCGATTTTCCGACTTATGCCCATCTCATCCGCCTGTGGCGCGATGAATGGCCGCGAATGTTTGACGGTGAGGTCCCCGGCGCGCGGGCGATTCTGGCGCGTTTGAAAAGTGAAGGCGCGCGGCTGTTTGCGCTCTCCAATCTCCCGGCCGAAAAGGACGCGGAGACCTTTGGTCTCTTTCCCGGTCTGCGGGATTTTTTCGAGGATGTCGTGGTGTCGGGGGCCGAGCGCCTCGCCAAGCCGGATCCGGCCATCTATCGCCTCGCGCTCGCGCGCCTCGGGGCCGAGGCCCCGGACGTCTTTTTCACCGATGACAGTGCCGCCAATATCAAGGCGGCGGCGGAGATGGGGTTTCACACCCATTTATTTGTGGATTCGGAGAGCCTGACCCATGCCCTCCGCGCCAAAGGCTGGCTCGCGGGCGAATAGAGCATTTTCATGGAAATCCGAGCCGAATGTCTGAATTGAAAATGCCCGGATTCAATGATTTAGAGCGCGTTCAGACGAAAACCGGATTCCACTTTTTCTGAACGCGCTCCAGGCCCGGCCGCGCACCCGTCAAATGGGGGAATCAGCGCCCCGCCATTTTTGTTCTTCCTGCCAACGGGATTCGGCCGCCGCCCGCGCCTCCGGATCGCCGACATGCATCCAGAACGGATCCATGACATGGCCATAGAGTCTGCCGCGTCCGGCGGCGATATTGAACAGGACATTGGCTGAAAACGGCACGACCCGATAGCCCGCGAAAATCTGCGGGCGAATGACATAGAGGCCGGCAAATACAAAGGGCGCTTCCGATGCGTCGCCCCGACGCAACAGGCGGCCCGAAGCGGTGCGGAAGAAATCCCCCCGGCCGTGATAGCCCAAACTCGCTTCGCGGCGCGCCAGCAATAACAGCACATCCATCCGGTCCGGATCAAAGGCGGCTGCCAACAGACCCGCGGTTCCACCGGGCGGGCTTGCGGCGGGTTCGACCCAGATCTGATCGGTATTGCCAACGAAAATCGGCTCCGGGCCGAGGATGTACTGAACCCTGGCCAAGGCACCGCCGGTCTCGAGCAAACAGGCGCGCTCGTCGGAAATGATGATCTCCGGACCCGACCTTGTCCGGAGATGCGCCTCGATCTGTTCGGGCAGATAATGGACATTGACGATGGCGCGCTGCACCCCCGCCGCCGCCAGCGCGCCGAGCATGTGATCGATGAGCGGCTTGCCACCGACTTCAATGAGCGGCTTGGGGCGGGTTGCGGTCAAAGGCCGCATCCGGGTGCCCAGACCGGCGGCAAGCACCATTGCTATGTGCGGCCCGTTCCGGGGGGGAGGGACTGATTCCATTTCGCCTTGAAATCCTTGCTCAGGCATCGGCCATGACAGGCATTCGGGACACAATCAGCCTTCGCAGGGGTGCGAGCGCCTCATGCGCCAGATTGGCCCGCAAATGCCCCCATTCCCGCGCAAGGAAAGCCCGATATTTGTTCTTCCCGTCCCGCGCGATGAGTCGCGAGAAGATCCCCAGGATCCGCAGCGCATTAAGCGCGCCGAGTATCGCAAATTCCCGCCGGAATTGCGCTTCGGCTATTCCGGTGGCCTCGAAAAAGGCGCGCAGACATGCCTGATGCGCCGCGTCGCCGACATCCCGGCGCGCATCCTGCAGCAGCATGACGAGATCCCAGGATCGCCAGCCGATCACCGCATCCTGGAAATCGAGCAATCCGACCCGGGCGGGCCCGTTGCGCTCTGGCAACCAGATCAAATTCTCGGCGTGATAATCGCGGATGGTGAAGGCGCGGGGAAAGGTCATGGCCTCGGCGGTCAGTTCCGCGCGGGCCCTTTCCCATTGCATCCGTTCGGCAGGCGCAAAAGCGAGGTCGGGATAAAGTCGTGGCCCCCATTCCACAAACAGATCGGCATTGGCTGCAAGTGCCGTTTCATCATATTCCAGCACGGGCCAGGAAATTTCCACGCCATCGGCGTCGCCCGATGCCGGAAGACTTGCCGGAAGAGGCGCGCTCTGGGCCAGTGCCAAAGCGTGTGCGGCCTCGACATACAATGCGACTTCGTCGGCACCGGCCGGGATGGCCCCGGCATAGAGATTGGCACCCAGATCCTCGATCACCGCCCAGCCGTGCCTGGCATCAAAAGCGAGGACTTCCGGGGCCGACAAGCCAAGCCCGCGCAAATATCGACCGATGGCGACAAAGGCCTCGACCCGCGACGCCGCCAGACGCGACACCGCGTTCCAGCCCAGCGCCAGACGCTCCCCGGCCGAGGCATCTGGCGGGCAGGGCGGGCTTTCATTGGTGCAAGGCGCATCCATCAGGATGAGCGTGCGCTCCCCCCGCCGCAGGCGCTCATAGCGGCGCGTCGATGCATCCATCGCAAGCGGATGCCGCGTCGCATGCGACCACCCTATCCCCGCCAGAAGGCGTGCAAGTGCCGCCCGACGCGGTTCCGCATTGTGGGATTCGACGGCCAATTGCCGGTCTGTTTCCGCCATCTTTCCCGTTCTCTTGCCCAAATGAAGTGTGGCCCCGCCGTAAACGTGGCCCCGCTGTAACCGATGTGTCGTTGAATCTTCACATCAAGTCACTCGAACCGGAGTTCCGGACCCAAGGGGGCCGCGTTACATCCGGACGTGATCCAATGTTCAACACGCGCCATCAGAACACGATTCACGCCCCGAAGCCAAGTCTCGGCACCCCCCGCACAACCGGAACATTCGGCCTTCATGTGATACAGCCCTGTTCCGGTTCTTGCGCAGAGGACATCTTTCAGCTTCCCTCAGGAAGTGTAAAACGGTCGCTATGGGATCGGCCCGAAGGAGAGCATTTCATCATGATGTTTCGTCCTCTTCCCGGACGCCTGGCGATTCTGTTGCTGGCGGCGTCAATGCTTGCGGCATGCGGCGGAGGTTCGCCTCCCTCCGCGCCGACTCCTGCACCAGCACCTC
>JAKFWO010000044.1 GCA_021731815.1 Hyphomonadaceae bacterium
TCGGCTGAGAATATTCGACGCGTCTCACGACGGATCGATTTGACGACCTGTTCAGCCGCCGGTTTAGTTATCTTAAGGGTTACGGGTTTGGGTCTCATCTTTTGCTCCTTGATAGCAAGATGAGACCAAACCCTCCTTATCTCAATATCTCAATTTAGTCCCATGTGCGCTGACGCCGGACAGCGAGCACGCTCGCAGAGAAGATGACTGCGAACGGGCCGAACACATAAATGACGAATGGTGAATGAACGAAACCATGTTTGCCACGAGTCAGCCGGAGATAGACGACCCCGACCGTGAGCGCGCCCATCGCAAGGAGCGACAGCCCGACAACCCCGCCATTGGTCGCAAAACCGAAGATCGTTGCCAAAAAGGCCTTGAGGGGCGCAATAAAGGGACGCAGGAGATTGCCGTCCGACGTCACATTGACGGCTTCGCCCGCAGCGTTGAATTCGAGATGCGCCCGGCCTTCGGCCATTATCGACGCATACTGCCGAAAAAAGGCTTCCCATACCGCGAACGGGGACGCGTCTGACAGGGCCGCGACCCAGGTCGATTGGGCGTGCTGCGCGGCGGCGAGCGATTCCTGGTCGCTGATTGTCTCGAACACGCGACCGACGATCAGCGAAATTGCGAAAGCGATTCCTATACCGACAGCTTTTCGTTTCCAGCTCTTCGGTCTCGTCGTTTTTGTCACGTCACGCGTCATGATTCTTCTCCCTCAACGTGCGATGGTGACGATAGCCAATACAATCATCGTTCAAATATCCGCTGTGGCCCCGGAAACTTCCGGACGTCTGTTTCGATACATGTCGCAGCATCGTGGCCCCGTGAGAGCCCGAAAGGATGGGGTCAGCTTCAAGGATAAAAATCCCTGCAATCAGACGCCGCATCGCCCGGTCTCCATGCCTTCATCGACAGAGGGCGTTGTAATGATAAGACCGGTGCGCGCGTGCGGCAAGGCTTACCCGTTCGGCAGTCTTGTCATTTGCAATTACGGGATTCATCGCGCGCGCTCTCGGCCCGATCCCCGCCCCCGCAAACGCGCGCAATCCGCGCAGGGAGGTTAATGCCAGCACCCCGGCCAGTGAATAGAAGAGGCACAGAACAAAAATCATGTCCCGTGCCTGATGTGAATCAAAGCGCTGCGTGAGCGCCATGCCGCCCAGGCTGACGCCGAACACTGAAAATGCAATCATTGCCCGGCCGATCCATGCCAGGGTCCGGCGCTTGCGGATACGCTCGGTCACCGCGACGGAAAGGCAGCCAAGGGCATAGCGCGTGCGGCCGGCAGCGTCCGGAATCGAATGGAGTTTCGAGGCCATGGCATCCGCCCATTGTCCACGCGCGCGCGGCATGATGGACAACGCCCAGGCCAGAACGCTCGGCCAGAACGCTCGGCCAGAGGCTGCGACAGCAGGGCCTCGAGCACGCGCAGGCTCGCGGCGGAAGGGGTGCGTTGACGATTCATGAGATAACTCGAGTTATCGGGTCAGTCCCCGGTTCGCACCCCGTGACGGGCCAATTCCACTTCGGCCAATTCCACCCCGGCCAGTTCCACTCCGGCCAGTTCCACTCCGGCCAATTCCACTCCGGCCAGTTCCACTCCGGCCAATTCCATTCCGGAATACCGGACCGGTATCACGCGCACGACCTGATATGGTCCCCCATTCCGGAAGCGCGTCTCCATTTGGGGAGGCCTGACACGCGCGGGTCCCGATTCATTTGACGGCAACCCAGCTTCCATCTGCGCCCTTCCTGATCACGGTCAGAGAATTCGGGTTGAAATCCGGAAGGTCCTGGCCGAGATCGAAAAAGAAGGCGTAGCCGCCGGTGATGCGCCAATATTGGTTGGCGTCAGAAGAATAGCCATAAGGCCCGCAGACGGCATAGCCCTGGCCGGGGCCAGGTCCTTCGACGAGCTTCTTTTTCGCCTTGTAATCGGCATTTGCGTCGACGACAAAGGCGTCGGAAGGTGCGCCAGCCTCGAGCGCCGACACTTCACAGGCGGCTGATTCCTCCGGGTTTTCAATCCCCTCGCGCGCGAAAGCGAGGATGCGTGCCTTCGGATCCGCGACTTCGAACAGAGAGAGGATCCGGACGGGTTCATATTCGGCCCGGACTGTTTCGAAGAAACCGGATTGCCTGACGCCAAGCGTCGCGGTCTTTGCACCGCCGCGGAACTCGAGTTCGGTCTTTTTTCCTTTGCAGGACAGGGCCTGATAGAGCAGCGCCTCGTCGCCAGGCAGCAAGGTTTCATTCATTTCCCAGCTGCAGCCATCAGGCAGCCCCTCTTTCGTGTCAAGGCGGGCGGGATCGAGATAATTCACCGACCGGCCGACGCAAAGCCCGGTTCCGGCAAAGCGCGGGCCGTCATCTGCGCAGGGCTCGCTGCCGGGGACAGCCGCGGCTGCCGGGGAGGTGGCGGGTTTTTCAGCCCTGGGCGTGCAGCCCGCAGCCCCGAAGGCGAGCGCGATAGCGGCGAACAAGAGGGGGATTTTCATGCGACACCTGAAGCGAAAGCAAACCGGAAGAGGCGATCGGGGCAACCGGATAAATCCTGGCCAATTCCCGACCCGCTGGCAAGCCCCGGAGCGCCTGCCCGGTGCCCCTGCCCGGGCCCTTGTCACCGCAAGGCGGTGTTTCCATGAAAACAATGCAGTGCCTTGTCCGCAGGACTAAATTCTTGTCGGGAAGCCGGTCAGTCCTTCCCCATCTCCGGAGCCGGCAGTTTGATGTCTTGACCTGCCGGGCAGTGCAAGAGTTAATGGGCCCGACATTCGACGGATGCCGGTCCGCCTTCAGGATCGCTTGTTGCGGGGGACAGGACATGGTTCGGCGCATGGTGGGACCCGGCGACACACGCAAAAGCACCTTTCCATTGATTTCCGGTCCATTGATTTCCGGTCCATTGATTGCCCGCCCATTGATTGCCCGCACATCGATTGCCCGTCCTGCACTCCTCATTGCAGCGGCCTGTTTCCTTGCCTGGGGGGGCTTTTTGCCCGCGCCCGCTTTCGCGCAAACACGCCCCGTTGCACCCCGCGTCGCGGAAAGCCCGGCCGCAGCCCTCGCCCGCGTGATCGGGGAGGTGCAGGATTTCGACCTTGCGGAAAATCCGATCGAACGGATTCAGGCGGGCGACTGGCTGTCCGATCCGCGCTTGCCCTCCAACAGCCCGGCCGATGAAGCGCGCCGCCTTGCCGCCCATCAGGGCTTTCTGCGCCGCCTCGAAGCAATCGTGCCGGGAGAATTATCGGCCACGGACCAGACCAGCCGCGCTTTGCTGATCTGGGATCTCTCGGCGCGCATCGAAGTCTCGCGCTTTGATCTCGACCGCATCCCGTTCAGCAATGATTCCGGCTTCCACACGAGTCTGTCCTCCCTCGCCGGGGCGGCCCGCTTGCGGACCGAGGCCGATGCCCGCGCCTGGTTCGCCCGATTGCAGGATGCCCCGCGTTTTTATGCCGGGCATATCGCCAATCTGCGGCGGGGAATCGCCACGGGCTTTGTCCAGCCCCGCCTGGTCACCATTCGCGTGATCGAGGCGATGCGCCGGCAATCGGCGGTGAAGGTCGGCGAAAGCCCGCTGCTCAAGCCCCTGCGTGACCTGCCGGCCGACCTCGGCGAAGAATTGCGCGCCCGCTTGCTGGCCGAAGGTCAGGCGATCCTTGAACAACAGGTGTTTCCGGCCCAGCGGGCTGCTCTTGCCTTCATGGAAGAGGAATTCCTGCCCAAAAGCCGGGCGGCTGCCGGTCCTGTCACCGGCCTTGCGGCGCGCGATTTGCCGGATGGCGAGGCCTTTTATCTGTCGCGGGTGAAATTTCATACCACGACCGACATGACCCCCGACGCCATTCACGAACTTGGCCTGTCCGAGGTCGCGCGCATCCGCGCGGCAATGGAAAAGGTCATTGTCGAATCGGGATTCAAGGGTGATTTCAAGGCCTTTCAGACCTTTCTGCGCAAGGACAAGCGCTTTTACGCGAAAACACCGGAGGATTTGCTGCGCGAAGCCGCCGAGATGTCCAAGCGGATCGACGACCAGATGCCATCCTTGTTCGGCACGCTGCCGCGATTGTCCTATGGCGTGCGGCCTGTGCCCGCGGAAATTGCCAAAGGCTATACTACGGGCCGGTATTTTCCGGGCAATCCCAAACTGGGAATCGCGGGGGGCTATATCGTCAATACCCATGATCTGCGGGCGCGGCCGCTCTATGAGCTTCCATCCCTGACCCTGCACGAAGCCGTGCCCGGCCATCACCACCAGATCGCGCTCGCCCAGGAGCTCGAGGGCCTGCCTGAATTCCGCAAGAGCCTGTCGGTCACTGCATTCATCGAAGGCTGGGGGCTCTATGCCGAGCATCTCGGCTACGAGATCGGGTTCTTCCGAACGCCCTATGAGCGTTTCGGAGCCCTGTCCTATGAGATGTGGCGCGCCTGCCGCCTGGTGGCCGATACCGGCATTCACTGGAAACGCTGGACGCTCGATGAAGCCCGCAAATGCTTTTACGACAATAGCGCGCTGTCGCCCTCGAATATCGAGAGCGAGCTTGAACGCTATGTGGCCTGGCCCGGTCAGGCCCTGGCCTACAAGATTGGCGAATTGACGCTGAAGCGGCTGCGCGCGCAGGCCGAACGCGAATTGGGCGCACGCTTCGACCGCCGTCGCTTCCACGATGCGGTGCTGCTGGAAGGGGCCATGCCGCTCGATCTGTTGACCACGAAAATTGCGGCTTTCATCACGGCGGAGAAAGCCCGAACGGATGTTCCCGCGAAACCCTGACAAGTCCGGGCCTGAGGAATCCGGGCCTGAGGAATCCGGGCCTGAGGAATCCGGGCCTGAGGAATCCGGAGATGGGTTCAGGGAATCCCGAGCCATTTGTGGGTTTGCAGGCTCAGCCGCCATAAGGGTCGGGCGCGGCAGAAATCCAGCGCTGCGCGTGTGTTGTCATCACGGCCGGGCCCGTCCATTGGCTGGAGTGAAAAGCGGCCGAAATCGAGATGCTCGAGGCTGTCCGGCGCAAGGCCGGGCTGGGGGAACACCAGTTTCAACTCGTCGCCTTGCTTTTGCACCAGGGGCGCGCCCGCTTTCGGGCTGACACAGAGCCAGTCAATCCCCGCCGGCGCGGCCAGGGTGCCATTGGTTTCGACCGCGATCTCGAAACCCGCATCATGGAGGGCAGTGATGAGGCGCGCGTCGAGTTGCAAAAGTGGCTCGCCACCGGTCGCGACCAGCAAGGGCCGACCGGTCGCGCGGCCGCAATTACCTGATTGCGCAGGCCACAGCGCAAATGCGGCACGCGTCAGCTCTCCGGCTGAGGCAAAACGGCCGCCATTCTCCCCGTCAGTGCCTACGAAATCGGTGTCGCAGAAGCGGCATTGGGCGGTCGCGCGATCCACCTCGCGGCCCGACCACAGATTGCAGCCGGCAAAGCGCAGAAACACCGCCGGACGCCCGGTCTGGGCACCCTCGCCCTGCAAGGTGAAAAACATTTCCTTGATGGCGTAATTTCTGATCGTACAGGTCATGGATCGGCCAAGGACATCATGAGGCCGTGGCCATCGCCCGGAACGCCCGCCAGCCGGCTTCGCGCAATTGGCACGCCGGGCAAAGGCCGCAGCCCATGCCCCAGACATGCAGGAGATCGCGCCGTCCGTGATAGCAGCTATGGCTTTCGACGCGCACCAGTTCCACCAGCTTGTCCCCGCCCAGATCGCGCGCCAGCACCCAGCTTTCGGCCTTGGACAGCGCCATGAGCGGTGTCTCGATCTGCATCTTCCGGTCGAGCCCCAGAGAAAGCGCCGTTTCCATGGCATCGAGCGTCGCGCGCCGGCAATCGGGATAGCCGGAAAAATCGGTCTCGCACATGCCGCCGATCAGCACATCGATCCCGCGGCCATAGGCCAGTGCCGCGGCAAAGGTGAGAAAAGCGAGATTGCGGCCGGGCACAAAACTGGCAGGCAGTCCTGCTTCAGTAATCGGGATTTCAGGCAGGGGGATCCCGGGTCGGGACCCGGGTCGGGGCCCGGGTCGGGAGATGTCTGATGTCGACCCCGCTTTTGCTTCATTGGTCAGGAAATTGTCGCCGATCGCCCCGAAAGCCGAAAGATCGAGCCGGTGATCAGCCCCCAGACGCGGTGCCCATTCGGGGAAATCCGCGCGGAAACAAGCGAGGATCCGCTCGCGGCAAAGCATCTCGACCGCATGGCGCTGGCCATAGTCAAAACCGATGGTCTCGACCCATTCATGGCGCGCCAGCGCATGGGCAAGACAAATCGTCGAATCCTGCCCCCCCGAGAACAGGACGAGCGCGCGTGACATCAATCGATCCTCCCTCGGCCCGGGTGTCCATTAATTATCGCCGGTTCAGGCCGACCCGTCCGAGAGACCAGCGGGCGGGGTGGAGCTGATCGCAACGGGCCGATCTTGCGTGAACCCGCCGTTCCGCGGCAGGCCACGTCAGATATGCTCGCGACAAGATATTGTTTTTGTAGTGCAAGGCTGTGTTCAGGGCAATAAAGGATCATTCCGTCCGCCGGAAATTCGTTCCAATGGAGATCAGCCAAAGCCGGCACCAGAATTTGGTGTCCGGTGCCGATAATGCCGTCCGGGGAAGGAAGGACTTCCCCCGTCCCCTCCCCGGAACTACAGCGATCCGTCAGTTTCCCGTAAACAGGTTTTTGCGCATGGACCACCAGCCCTTTTTCTTCGGCCCGCTGTTTTCGTCCTCCTGAACCGGTGTGGCCGCCTCGCCGCTGGCGACGGCTTCCGGCGGAGCGAATTCCGGCATCTGCGCTGCGGCCGGAATCTCCGCGGGGATCGGCGGCGCGGTGGCGACCATCGGCGCTTCTTGCACCATTTCCGGCCCCACGGCTTCAGGCCCCACGGCTTCAGGCCCCACGGCTTCAGGCCCCACGGCTTCAGGCCCCGCTGGCGCGGCCCTGGACGAGCGACGACGCGCCGGCTTCCGGGCAGCAGGGGCCGGCGAGGTCTCGGTCATGTCGGTCTCATCTGCCAATGCCGGGACGGATACGGCCTCGGCCGGAGGCGCGTCCACGGAAATGCCGATCCCTTCGCGGGCCATTTCGAATTCGCGACCGTCATCGATTGCGATGAGTTCGCCGGGTGCGAATTCCTCATTGCCCTCCAGATCGGCGGGATCGATTTCGCCAACCGTACCGGTTTCACCCTGGCTGCCAAACTCACCGCCTTCACGCCGCCGCCGTCCGCCGCGACGGCCGCGACGCCGCCGACGGCGACTTTCCTCATCCGTCCCGCCCGAAGATTCCGGGCGAGGCGCGCGCGGTGCTTCATTCTCGCTCTGGTCCTCGGCCGCGCCTTCCGGATCATTTTGCTCCCACTCGATCACCGCCAGGGGATCGCGCGCGGGCGCGGATTCAGAAGAATTCCCGCGGCGGCGGCGATTTCTGCGACGCCGGCCGCCGGCCCGTTCCTCACCCGCCTCGCCTTCGGAGATCCGGGCGGAGGGGCTCACAGATTCTGCGGCCCGGCTGACGCTTCCGGTCTCCGGCCGGCCCTCCGACCGACCCTCCGACCGGCCCTCCGATCGACCCTCCGATCGACGATGGGTGCCCCGGTCGGGCGCACGCTCGCTTCCGCGATCGGGCCCGCGATCGGGCCCGCGATCGGGACGGCGTTCCCGGCGGTTGGAATGGTCTTCGGTTTCAGAAATCTCCGGTGCGATCAGCACTTGCGTGTCTTCGCCCTCGTCATCGGCCCCGCGCAAAAGCGAGCGCTCGATGTGATGCTCACCGGGGCGGGCATTGGCATTTGCCGCGATCCGCACCAATACGCCGCTATTGGTCTCGAGCTGCGCCAATTGGGTGCGCTTGTCATTGAGGAGATAGAGCGCGACATCCATGGGTGCCGATGCCGATAATTGCGCAGGTCCCCGCGCGGCCGCTTCCTCGAGTGCGCGCAACAGCGAGAGCGCCGCCGATTGGGTCGACCGGATGCGGCCCACGCCATGGCAATGCTCGCAGGGGCTCGAAATTGCCTCGAGAAGCCCCGCGCGGCGGCGCTGGCGCGAAATTTCCAGCAGACCAAAGGGCGAGATCTTGCCCATCTGCACCCGGGCGCGATCGAAGCGCAGGGCATCCTTCATGCGCTTTTCCACGGCGCGGGTGTTCTTCACCTCCTCCATATCGATGAAGTCGATGACCAGAAGCCCCGCAAGGTCGCGCAGCCGCATCTGGCGTGCGGCTTCGTCGGCGGCTTCGAGATTGGTGCGCCAGGCGGTGGATTCGATCGAGCGCTCGCCGGTGGATTTTCCGGAATTGACGTCGATGGCGACCAAAGCCTCTGTCTGGTTGATGACCAGATAGCCGCCCGATTTCAGACGCACCACGGGGGAGAAGATGGTTTCGAGCTGGCTGTCGAGCCGGTGCTTTGTGAACAATGGCACCTTGTCGCGATAGGCCTGCACCTTTTTGGCGTGGCTCGGCATGAGCATCCGCACGAATTCCTTGGCCTCGCGATAGGCATCGTCGCCTTCCACAAAGACCTGGTCGACATCCTTGTCATAGAGATCGCGCAGGGCCCGGCGCACCAGACTGCCTTCCTCGAAGACCAAGGCAGGCGCGATGGATTTCAGCGTATTATCGCGGATATTATCCCACAGCCGCAAAAGGTAATCGTAATCCCGCTTCAATTCGGTCTTGGTGCGCTTGGCGCCCGCCGTGCGAACGATCAGACCCATCCCTTCGGGGACTTCGAGTTCGGCCACGATATTCTTGAGCCGCTTGCGGTCCTGCGCCATGGAAATCTTGCGCGAAATGCCGCCGCCCCGCGCCGTATTGGGCATCAGCACGCCATAGCGCCCGGCCAGCGAGATATAGGAAGTGAGCGCCGCGCCCTTGGTGCCGCGCTCTTCCTTCACCACCTGCACCAGCATTATCTGACGGCGGCGGATGACTTCCTGGATCTTGTATTTGCGCACCGCGCGGCGGTTTCGCCGACCGCCTTCGGAGAGGGATTCCTCGTCTTCCTCGGGCGGCGCGTCGTCATCATCGCCGGTCTGGGCGGCGCGTTCCTCGCGCAGCAGCGCCTCGCGGTCCTCGATGGGGATCTGGTAATAATCGGGGTGGATTTCGCTGAAGGCGAGAAAGCCGTGGCGGTTGCCGCCATATTCGACAAAAGCGGCCTGGAGACTGGGCTCCACCCGCGTCACCTTGGCGAGATAGATATTGCCGCGCAATTGCCGGTGGGCAAAGGTCTCGAAATCGAAATCCTCGATCGTCTCGCCGCTAATGACGGCGACGCGCGTTTCCTCCGGATGGGCGGCGTCGATCAGCATGGTCTTGGTCATGGGGGGTCGCTCCAAAGCGGCCGCTCCAGGACGCAAGCAGGGTCCGGAAAAAGAACATCAAGCGCGACTTCTGCCGCGCACAAGGGCGAAATTCAACGGCCCAGCTCGCATCTCGGCGGCTGTGAGGCGCACTCGGCCGCAGGCGAAGAGCTTGATTGCTCTGCATCGGCGAGGCGCAAAAGGTCATATCGGACAAGTCTGGTTGACTTTACAGGGTTCAGAAAGGGCTTCTTCGCGACAACCATGGCGGCGGCCGGGAACAGGAGCAGCACGCATCAAAGCGACGGACATCCCTTGCTTTCGCCCATATTCAACGGGTCGGGCAGGGGAAAAATCGTCGCCGGCCTGGGCCGCCCCAATGCCGGAAAGGTCGCCGGAAGGGTCGCCCGAAAGGCCACCGGTATTTGCTCCGGCTTTTCTGCCTCAGGGCCGATGAAGAAGTCCACATTTCCCCATTGGGGGCAAAATCACAAATTTGCAAGGCGAAGTTGCGGTTTTCGCTGCGATGTCCGCGGATGCGGAATTTTGGCCTTGTCGGGATTGCTTCGGGAAGGGAAAGCGCCGACGCCGACCGCCCCCGCCCCGTAAAAATTTCAGCAATCAATCAATCCTCAACGGATTGGTGCGAGATTGCCCACTTTCATGGAAGGGGCTGGAAGACAGAATGTCTTTCATCAGAACTGGTCACAAAACAGGCGGAAGAGCCGGCAAAGGGACTGGAAACAGAATCCCGTTTGGCCGGGCGGGATGCTGCATGCGCGCGGTTCTGTTTCTCGCGGTCATGACAATTCTGGCACCGGTCGGCGCAGCGAAAAAGGTACCCGGTCCCGAACTCGTCCAGATTCGCCTCGGCGGCGATATGAACGCCACGCGCCTCGTATTCGATCTGTCGGGCGACACTGAATTCACGGTTGCGGCCGAGGAAAAAAGCGGGGCCGAGCAGGTCACACGCCGCCTCGTGGTAACAATGCCCGCGCTCGCGGTGCCAAAAGCGGTACCCCGAATGGGAGCGCCAGGCCGCGGGCTCATCCGCGCCTGGCAGCGCGATCCTGCCGATCCCCGGCGCTTTATTCTTGAATTGACTGAGCCCGTGGGTCTCGCGCGGCGCTTCACTCTGGCTCCCGCCGGGCCGCAGAAACACTGGCGCGCGGTGGTCGACCTCGTCCCCTCGGACGCAGCCGCGTTCCGTTTGCTCGCCCGCAGGAGCAAGGCCGACCTCCCGGCGATCAATGCGAGCGTGCAGAAACCACGCATTGCGCGCGCGCCGGTGGAAAGCGAACACGTGCGCCTCGTCCGCGCGTCGGTCAGTGATGCGCCTATTGTGGTGCTCGATGCCGGCCATGGCGGCAAGGACCCCGGGACGGTCGGGGTTTCCGGGGCGAAGGAAAAAGAGGTTGTCCTGCGGACCGCGCTGGAACTCCACGATATTCTGCGCGCGCGCGGTTATGACGTGCGCATGACCCGCGACAATGATGCGTTTTTGTCTCTCGCCGAGCGGGTGGCCTTCGCGCGCGCGCAGGGTGCCGACCTGTTCATCTCGATCCATGCCGATTCGGCGAGTCGCACCAGCGCACGCGGCGCATCGGTCTATACCTTGTCAGAAATGGGCGGCGAACGCGCCAGGAATGTAAAGCTCGCCCAGGATTGGGTGCAGGACTTCAGCGCCCCCGAACGTCCGCGGGAAGTCGCCGGAATCCTGCTCGACCTTACCCAGCGCGATACGAAGAACCGATCGGCGCAATTCGCCGGACTCCTGCTGGAGGAACTGACCAATGTCGGGCCGATTCTCGCCAATTCGCACCGCAATGCCGGGTTTTTTGTATTGCTCGCCCCCGATGTTCCGGCGGTATTGCTCGAGATGGGGTTCTTGTCCAATGCCGAGGATGAAACGCGCCTGATGTCGGCGAATGGCCGCAAAAAGATCGCACTGGCGACCGCCGAAGCGGTGGATCGCTTCTTCGCCAACGCCCCGCGCGACCGGCGCCTTGCGAGCCGCGAGACATTGTTGCCGGCTCCCTGATCCCATTGCGGCTTTGGGCTGACGGGGCAAGCGCCGGCCCCTGTCACCAAAACTTCGCCAAACGGGAAGATTCCGTTAAGCTTGCCAGGTGATGATCGATTCGCCGGAAGAATTCGTCGAAGGCGATTTTGCCCGGTATCGAGGGAATTTGCGGGAGGTTGCGTGAGGTCTTGCCCCACCACGATCCAGCGGCACGCAGGAAGCGCGTTTTCCCGTGCCGGATCCTTGCCGGGCAGAGATGCCGGGCCGGAGGATTTCCCGCCGCCGATCGGGATCTTTGCCAACCAGCGACATGCGATTTCGCCGCCCCGGCCTGTCCGTGGCGGCTTTTTTGTGTCCGCGCGGCGGGGACCGAGAGATTTCCCCCGTGAATTATTCCTTGCTCACCCTTTTCGGGCCAGCGCTTACCCGGCATGGCTCTTTTTCGACAGGAGGAAGTGATGGCGAAACGCTCAACACTGCGTCGGACACGGGAGACAGAATTGCAGGAACGCCGTGGCCATGTCGAGGAAGCCAGCAATGTCCGCCCCTTTCGCCCCATGCCGGGGAGCTGGAACCCCGTGGATGGCGAGCGCGAGCAGCGCTTTGTCAAGAACGTCAAGCCGAAATCCGAAGGCCAGGCGCGGTTGATGGAGGCGATCGACGCCAAGGCCGTGGTGCTGGCGCTCGGTCCCGCCGGTACCGGCAAAACCTATCTTGCCGTCGCCAAGGCGGTGGAAGCACTCGAAGCCGGCCGTGTCGGCCGGATCGTTTTATCGCGCCCGGCGGTGGAAGCGGGCGAAAGCCTCGGCTTCCTGCCCGGCGATATGGAAGAGAAGCTCTCGCCGTATCTGCGCCCGCTTTATGACGCGCTGTCCGACCGCCTGTCGCCCAAGCAATTGAAAAACATGCTGGCAGAGGGGCTGATCGAGATCGCGCCGGTCGGTTTCATGCGCGGGCGCACGCTCAACAACGCCTTTGTCGTGGTGGATGAGGCGCAGAACTGCACCTATTCCCAGCTCAAAATGTTGCTCACCCGGCTGGGCTGGCATTCAACCATGGTCATCACCGGCGACCCGCAGCAAACCGACCTCCTGCCGGGAATTTCCGGACTGGACACGGTCGGCGAACGGCTGGAGGCCCTGAAAAATGCCGCCGTCGTGCGGCTGAAGGAAGTGGATGTCGTGCGCCACCCGCTGGTCGCGGAAATGCTGGGCGTGCTGTAGGCGGTGACTTTCCCTTCAGCATCGAATATTGCCTGAAATTGATGTCATCATGCCCCGGAAGGGCCTGGCCTTCGCAGAAATCTGGCGAAGGCCAGGCCCTTCCTGCTTGCACAACAGGTCAGCAATTCGGCCAATGAACAGCCGATTGAACATGTTTTGACCCCACATGTCCGGCGCGCGGTGCCAATCTCTGCGCATATGTTTGCGCAGGACCTGAAGTTCCAGCCCGGCGATTCAGTCCGCGCCGGCGGCGCGCGCAAAGTTCCAGGCGGCATTGGCCAGCGGCTCCACCCGCGCTTCCATGGCGGCGGCCTGGGCGCTGGCGGCTGTACCGTCGCGCACCCGCCCGACGATTCCCTGACAGATCGCCGCCAGACGGAAGAGATTATAGCTGAAACAGAAATCGAGTTCGGGAATCCCCTCGCGGCCGGTCAGCGCACAATAACGCGCCGTCGCCTCCGGAATGCCGGGAATGCCCAGCGCCGAAAGGTCCATCCCGGCCAGACCGCGCAATTCGGGGGGCATCACCCATTGCATCAGGAAATAGGTGAAATCGGCCAGCGGATCACCCAAAGTCGATAATTCCCAATCGAGCACCGCAAGGATTTCCGGGGTCTCAGGCGCGAGGATCATATTGTCGAGCCGGTAATCCCCATGCACGATTGAAACGTGCTCCTGATCGGGGGCGGCTCCGGGCAGCCAGGCGATCAGCCGGTCCATCGCCGTGATGCTGCGGGTTTCCGAGGCCTGATATTGCTTGCTCCAGCGCCCGATCTGACGTGAATAATAGGATCCCGTCCGGCCGAAATCGGCGAGCCCGGCTTTCTCCCAGTCCACCTGATGAAGCGCCGCCAGCGTCCGGAGCTGGGCATCATAGACGGCGCTGCGATGGGCATTGTCGACGCCCGGCAGTGATGCATCCCACAGGATGCGGCCCTCGACCGCTGCCATCACATAAAAGGCCGAGCCGATCACCCCGTCATCCTCGCACAGGCAATAAGGTCGGGCCACCGGGAAGCCGAGCGGGTGCAGCGCCGAGATGATCCGGAACTCGCGATCGACGGCATGGGCCGAAGGCAGCAATTTCCCCGGCGGTTTTCGGCGCAGCACATAATTGCGCGAAGGCGTGCCCAGCCAATAGGTCGGGTTGGATTGCCCGCCCTTGAACTGGCGTAGCGTGAGCGGCCCGGCATAATCGGGAATGGCGGCGGCGAGGTACTCTGCCAACACCGCCTCATCCAGGGCATAGCGCGGATCGACCGGCTTCACGCCGGAAAAGGCGTCCTGCAATGTTTCGGGTTCCGCCATTCTGGCCTCCTGCACGCGAGCACATTTTCAAGGAAATCCGCGCCGAATGTCTGAATTGAAAACGCTCGGACTCAATGATTTAGAGCACGTTCAGGCGAAAACCGGACTCCACTTTTGTGAACGCGCTCCAGGGGGCCGAGCATAGCGGCACGGCGCAGCTTCTCAAGGGGCCGTCGCCTCAGCTCTTTTGGGCGGGATCC
>JAKFWO010000015.1 GCA_021731815.1 Hyphomonadaceae bacterium
CGTCCCCGTGCCCGTCCCCGTCCAGAGACAGGCACGGTCCGCCACTCCGCACTTGTGTGAACCAGATCCATGGCCCCACGTACCGAACCGCCCGTCGCACAATTGAAAGATGTATCGCTGTCCTTTGGCGGCGAGGTCCTGTTCGACCGGGTCAGCCTTGCTTTGCCGCGCGGGGCGCGGGCAGCTCTGGTCGGGCGTAATGGAGCGGGCAAATCCACCTTGATGCGGGTGATGGCCCGCATGATCGAGCCCGATTCGGGCGAGGTCTGGCAGAGCCCCGGCGCGCGCGCCATCTATGTCGCCCAGGAACCCGATTTGACCGGTTTTGCGACCCTGTCCGATTATGTGCTGAGCGGATTGCCGGAGGGAGAGGCCGATGAATTCCATCGGGCCGAAGCCGCTTTGATGCAGATGGAGCTGGATCCTTACCGCGTGCCGGCCGGATTGTCGGGCGGCGAGATCCGCCGGGCGGCCCTCGCCCGCGCCATCGCCGCCGACCCCGACATCCTGTTGCTGGACGAGCCGACCAACCATCTCGACATCCCGGCAGTCGAGGCCCTGGAGGGCTTTCTGGCCGGATTTCGTGGTGCGGCGCTCATCGTCTCCCATGATCGCCGCTTTCTGGAGACCATCACCAACAAGACGGTCTGGGTCCGCCCGGGCGGGGTGATGACCGGCGAAATGGGTTTCGGCGGCTTTGATGCCTGGGCGGCGGCGATCGAGGCCGAGGAAGAAAAGGTGTTCGCCCGTCTCGAAACCCATATCAAGGCCGAGACCCATTGGCTGGCACGGGGAGTGACCGCACGGCGCACCCGCAATGAGGGGCGGCTCGCCCGACTTTACGGGATGCGGGCCGAACGCGCGCGGCTCATCGCGCAACAATCCGGTGCCAATGTCAGCATGGCGGCAGATATTGGAGGCTTGTCAGGGCGGCTGGTGCTCGAAGCCAAGGGTCTGAGCAAGAGCTTTCCGACGTCCGACGGCCCGCGCTGCGTGCTGCGCAATCTCGATTTGCGGGTGATGCGCGGCGACCGGCTGGGCATTATCGGTCCCAATGGGGCCGGGAAATCGACCTTGCTCAATCTCTTGCTGGGGCGCGCGAAAGAGAGTCCGGATGCGGGGGAAATCCGGCTCGGGGCCAATCTCGAGATTGCCTTTCTCGACCAGAACCGCGAAACGCTCGCGCCGCAATCCACCTTGTGGGATCTCATGGCACCTTTGGGGGGCGACCAGATCATGGTGCGCGGCCAGCCCCGGCATGTCGCGGCCTATGCCAAGGATTTTCTGTTCGCGGCCAATCAATTGCGCCAGCCGGTGGCTGCATTGTCCGGCGGCGAGCGCAATCGCCTGCAATTGGCGCTCGCACTCGCCAAACCCGCCAATCTGCTGGTGCTCGACGAACCGACCAATGATCTCGATATCGACACGCTGGAATTGCTGGAGGAAATGCTGGAAAGCTATGAGGGTACGCTGATCGTGGTCTCACATGACCGCGCCTTTCTCGACAGCGTAGCGAGTTCGATCCTGTGGCCGCTGGGCGACGGCGCATGGACCGAAACCCCCGGCGGCTATGCCGATTATGAACGCGAACGCGCCCGGATCCTTGCAGCAAAGAATGCAGGCCGGGCGGCCGTTGCGGGGGAAAGCAGGGGAAATGCGAAGGGGGCTGGGTCGGCCCACAAATCAGCCCCGCGCAAATTGTCCTTTCGCGACGAACATCGCCTTGCCGAACTCGAAAAATCCATGCCCTTATGGGAGCGCGAGATCGCCCGGCTTGAACTGGCCCTGTCGGATCCAGCCCTTTACGGAAAAAACCCGAAGGAATTCACCCGCCTGACCGAGAAGCTGACGGCACAGCGGGCGATGCTCGCCGCGGGAGAGGAAGAATGGCTGATGCTCGAGGACAAAAAGTCCAGCCTCGCCCGGGTTGATGGCTAAAGCTTTTCCCGGGCACAGGCCGGGCACAGGCCGGGCACAGGAATGCCGCCCTTTACGCAGCCATTCCCGTGGCCTAACCTCCGGCCTTGTCTCCTTTGTCGGATTGTCCCTGATGACAAAACTTCGCCTTCATGACGCCCCCTTTGCCCCTAATCCGCGCCGCGTGCGCATGTTTCTGGCGGAAAAGGGCATTCCACTCAGCGGGGGGCCGATCGAACATATTTCCATGAATCTCGTGGAAGGCGCGCAGCACAGTGCCGAATATCGCGAGAAAAGCCCGCTCGGCCATGTTCCCTGCCTCGAATTGCCCGATGGCGAATGCCTGACGGAAAGCCGGGCCATCTGCACTTTTCTCGAGGCGGAGTTTCCTGAACCCAATCTCATGGGCCGCGACGGGCGCGAGCGCGCGCGCGTGGAGATGTGGGACCGGCGGGTGGAGCTGTTGGTCGCCATGCCGCTGATGATGTGGGTGCGCCATGCGGCACCCGCCCTCGCCAAAATCGAGAAGAACCAGAATGCGGAGATTGGTGCCTGGTATGCCGCCCGCGCCGCGGAATTCTGTGGCTGGATGGATCAGCGCCTCGGCGAGACCGAATGGGTCGCGGGCCATCGCTTCTCCATCGCCGATATCACGGCGGTGGCAGGCTTCGATTTTGCAAAGATGATGAAATGGCGCCCCGCGCCCGAATTCGCCAATCTGGCACGCTGGCGCTCGGCCTTTGACGCGCGGCCCGCCGGCTCGGTCGGTCCGTAATCCTTTGGATCTACCGGAACAGGGTCAGGATGGCATTCGGCGCGGAATTGGCGATCGACAGTGCCTGCGCGCTCAATTGCTGGCTGATTTGTAACGCCGAGAGGCGCGCCGATTCCGCACCGAGATCGGCATCCACCAGCCGCCCGACCGAGTTTTCCAGCGAATCCGACAGACGCAGCAGAAAAGTCTGATGCGCTTCGATCTGGCTTCCAGTCAGGCCCAACCGCCCGAGTGCATTGGACGTCCGGGTGATCGATTGGTCGAGCGCATCGACAGCCGCCGCCGCATCCGCAACACTCGCAATAGTGGTCGTGGTGGTGATCGAGATATTGGCACCGTTCAGTCGAAAATCCTCGGACTGAAGCAGGATCGTCGTGGTCGCCGCGGCATCGGCAAGGAAGCGCACGCCGCCCGGCTCGGAATTGTTGAGCAGATTGATGCGGTTGAATTGTGCGCTCTCCACCACGCGGTCGATGATCGAAGCGCGGTCCTGAAATTGCTGCGACAGCGAATCGCGTTGGGTCTGCGAGAGGTCGGGTGCCTGGGCGCTGATGGCCAGCGCCCGTAATTCGCTCAGCAGATTCGAGATTTGCGTTCCCGCCGCCGCGGCGACATTGACGAGCGATGCGGCGCTGTCGAGCCCTTCGCGCGCGGCCCGCAAGCCGGCGATTTCGCTACGGCTGCTGGCGGCATCGGCAAAGACGCCGGGATTATCCGCGGCATTGGCAACCGCGAGCCCGGTGGAAATCCGGTTCTGGGTGGTTTCCAGCCCGCGACCCGTGCGGTCGAGCTGCGCAAGCGTGGCAAGGATTGAGGTATTGAGATTGATGCCGCCGGCCATGATGATGCTCCCGCAGCCGAATCGCCGGCCGCTTTAGCATTGCATTAACCGTAGAAATTCCTAACGAAGCATTGACGGAACCGGGCAAGGCGCGCCGCACCCTTACCGGTCTGGCTCCGGAAACCGGATCAAATCCGGAAGCCCGCCTGGTTCTGGAAGCCCGCCTGGTTCTGGAAGCCCGCCTAGTTCTGGAAGAAGGACAGCACGATCTGGGTCGAGGAATTGGCGATCGACAGGGTCTGCGCGCCGAGCTGCTGACGGACCTGCAAGCTTTGCAGGCGCGCCGATTCCCGGGCGAGATCGGCATCGACCAGCGAGCCAATACCGCGTTCAACATTGTCCGACAGCGCAGACAGGAAAGTATTCTGGGTGATCAGCGCCTGGCGCTGGCCGCCAAACGCTGCAAGCGCGGTGTTGAAGGCAGTGATCGCTGTGTCGATGGCATCAACGGCGGCGGGCGCTCCCGTCGCGATATTGAGCCCCGCGAGACCAGCGAGCGGTGACCCCCCCGTCGCGATCCGCAAATCGGTCCCGTTCACGGTAATGGACGATGGTGCGGGCACAGCACCTCCTTCATCGGTCGCGAGGACCGTGAGGTCGGTGTTATTGGCCACCAGATTGGTGCCGTTGAAATTGGCGGATCCCAAAATGCCGTCGATCTGGGCGATGAGGGCTGCGAAATCGGTTTGCAGGGTCGTCAATTGCGAGGCGCTCAGCGCGCCGGTCTGGGCACCCAAAGCGATTTCACGCAGCCGGATGAGAATGTCCGACACGGCCTCGCCGGCGGCAAGGGCCGTATCGACCGTGGCGACCACCCGGTCGATCCCGTCGCGGACCGCCGACAGCGACCCGACCCGCGCCCGTTGTTCCTGGGCAATGGCGAAGATCGCGCCATTATCGGCGGCACCGGACACTTCAAGACCGGTCGAGATCCGGTTCTGGGTTCGGTCGAGTTCGCGTTGGGTCGAGTTGAGATTTTGCAGCGCGACCAGCGCGCCGAAATTGGTGTTTACGGAAGCCATGGCAGCATTCCCTTCCTGTCCTGATGATTCTGTTCCCTGGCCGCGGCGGCGGACGACGGGGAGGTCCCCACCGGCCGGCCGCTTTCGGGCCAGTCAATCGGACTTCCATCAGCAAGGCTGGTGCCAAAGCTTGAATGCGGGCACAATTAGTTGAAGTCATAACGAATTTTACGCATATAGTTGAGGATGCGCCAACCATGTCCGTCCGCTTTTGCCGGCACTTTCTGCCGGGCAGCGGCAAATTCAGCCGGTCAGCGAAGCGAAGTGAGAGGGATGAAGGGCCAGAAGCTGTCCGGTTACCACCCCGCCGATTCATCGATCCCGTTCTCTCGTGCGCGCAACTGGCCGAGGTCCTTGCGCATCTTCCCGCTGATCTTCTGGCGGAACGTTCCATGCAATCGTCGTCCACCAGACAGAATAATTCCTTGTCGCCATGGCAGAATTCCTGTGCAGGGGCACCCGGGCCTCCAGTTTCTGATACGATCCCGGTGCTGTCGCCAAAGTTTTTTCAGAAAAATGCAGTCGATCTACCGCCCGCGGCGATTCCATTGGCTCCTGGCATGTATTTGCCCCGTGCAACCAAAATCTCTCTCTTTCAAGAAAATTACATTTTTTCAATGATATACAAGGTCAGGCACAGTGCATTTCCGCCCCGGATCGGGCCGTGTGTCGAAGTCATGGTAAATATTCACTTAACAAATGCCGATAAAATCCAATCAATGATCTCAACGTGACTCTAATATCACTGGAGTAGGTTGTGCCTCATACCGGTTCCCACGGTGTTGAAGGGGGTCCGGCATCGCAACCCAGGAAACGGAGACTCATCATGAAGAAATTGTTCAAATCGAAGTCCGGCGCCACGGCCATTGAATATGGTCTGATCGCCGCCCTCATCGCGGTCGCCATCATTGGCGGCGCGATGCTCGTCGGCACCAATACCAACGATACCTTCAATGAGGTCGCTTCGACAATCAGCGCCGCCTGATAATCAGGACCAACGTTACGCAATATCGTAATGTACTTCACTTCTCAGGCCGCGTCCCTTCGGGGGCGCGGCCTTTCGTTTGGGGACCCGCGCCGGTCAATCCATGCATTGTGGAGGCACCGTGCGATCAGCTTACGGGCCCTCGCTTTTTGGATGGTGCTCTGAGCTGCCGTGAACGAAGAACGCATGCCTGGGCTGCGCATCCCTGATTACCAGATCCCAGGATGTTCCCGGCCGGGACCCGATCTCCATCCATGATACATATCGGGGCCGAAGCCCGGTTTCTTCAGCCGGTTCATTCAGAATACACCCTTATCAAAATCTTAGTTGCCAGCGCGGTAATATTCAGGCCGAATCCACCAAAACGGCGAATCATCCATGATCACTTTCCTCACTTTCCTTACTTTCTTCCCCTTCTGCGCCTTGTTGCTGACCTCGGCCTATGAGGATTTGCACAGCATGGAGATTTCCAACTGGATCTCCATCGCGCTTGCGCTGGCCTTTCCGTTGGTAGCTGTCGCGAATGGCATGAGCGCCCCGGCCATCGGTCTGGCGCTGGCGGTCGGATGTGCGGTGTTTTTCGTCGGCGCGGGGTTGTTTTATCTCGGCCTGATGGGTGGCGGCGATGTCAAGATATTCTCGGCCACCGCCATCTGGTTCGGCGTGAGCGGCTTCCTGCCATTTCTGCTCTGGACCGCCATTGCGGGCGGGCTGTTCTCGGCGCTGATCCTGCTGGCCCGCCGCCTGCCGGAACCCGCGCGCGATACCGGAACGGCGCGGGTCGCTCTGCTCCAGCATGTTTTGCGTCGGGAATCAGGCGTGCCCTATGCGGTGGCCATCGCGCTCGGGGCCTTTGTGGCGGCGGGCAAGGCCCCGGTCTTTCAGGCGGCGCTGGCGGGATAGGTTTCAGGCAACACAAGAGCGCGTTCAGAAAAAGTGGAGTCCGGTTTTCGCCTGAACGCGCTCTAAATCATTGAATTCGAGCATTTTCAATTCAGACATTCGGCGCGGATTTCCTAGAAAATGCTCAAGACCCGGGGCTTAACCGGTCACACCCGCAGAAAGCGCGCGATATTTGCCGATTCAAGCCACCTTGCGCGGTCGATCGCGCAGGATTTCGATCGCATCCAGCCGGTCGAGCAGATAATCCGCATCCTCGCGCGGCAGGGCCTGAAACTGCGTCAGCGCGCGCTCGATCATCTTGCGGCGGAAGCTGTCGCGATCGCCCTCACCGCTTTCGGCTTCGGTCGCGTGATAGACGCTGACCGCCGTGCGAATGGCGGGAAACAGGCGGGTGGGCAGGCCCGAGCGCTCGAAAATCGCGCGCAATCCCAATGGCCCGGCATCATGCACCATAAGCCAGGTCTTGCGGTGCGGAACCCCGGCCAGTTCCGACAACGCCGATTCCAGAAAGCGCATATGCCCCATCAAGGCAGCGCGAATCACCAGCGAGGGCGTCAGTCGCTCATTCAGCGCCAATTGCTGCACGAAACGCTGCATGTCGCCCGCGAGGCCCGCCTGGGCGGCGAGGTCAAGCGTCGCGCGCTCCCGCGCGCCGGTCGCCAGCTCGATCGCCAATTGCGGCGGTAATTCATGGTTATTGACAAGGTGATCAAATGCCGCACCGCTGACCAGATGGATCAGCTTTTCCGCAATGCCGATCGGCAAGGTGGGGCGCTTCGTCATGGTGCCCGCGATATCGGCATCGCCGGGAAAGCGGGAAATGGCAGTGCCAAGACCCGCCTCATCGAGTTCGGCACCATGATTTTCAACGACACGCAGCACGGCCTCACGCCCCGCTTTGGTGGCGATGAAGCGCGACAGCGGTGCCGAAATCGCCGGACGCCCGGCAATGGCGACCTGGCGGGCATTGTCGCCTGCACCGATGATCTCGGCCAGATCCTTGTCGCTCAGCATTGGCGAGCGTTCGAGAATGGGCAGCGCCACGGTCTCGACATCATAAGCAAGCTTCAGCGCCACATCGCGCGGCAATTTGGGTGAATTGCGCAAGGTGGCGGCGAGTGCACGGCGCACCAGTTCGGTCGCGTCGCGCGCCAGCAGGCGCAGGATCTGCTCGGCCTGGATACGTTCCTCGTCGGACAGACGGATGGTGTTGATCCGGGAGCAGATCTTTCGCGCGGCCTCTGCGCGGGCATCGTCGCTGTCCGAGCGCGTGAGCGTCTCGACATCCGACCAGGAAAGCCGCGCTCTCAGGGATTGCACTGTCATCGAAATCCGCGCCTCGCAGGAAAGCCAGATCACGGGACCTGGCGACATCTTCCGGCATTCTGTGCGCGTGAGGCTTTAATTTTTCGTTGCGGCAATTTGCGCAATTCGCGGTGGTCGGGTGAAGTTTCAGTCAATTGCAGGCGGGGCACCGATCAGGGTGCGGCTTCTTCAAAAGCCGCGCTCAAAGCGGGATTGACCCAGCGCTCGCCACGACGGGGCAGGCCGCCCTGCTGCATGGCGATGCCGAGTTCGAGGCTCTCGGCGATGCGCCGGGCGCGAGAAACGAATGCGGAAGCCGCTTCCGGCCCGCAGATTTCGCGCGCCGTTTCATCGAACAAACCAAGCCAATGGTCGAAATGGCGGGAATCCACGGGCAATTGCACATGTTTTTCCATTGGCCGCCCCTGATAGGCTCCATCATGGAGCATGATACTGCCCCAGAACAGCTTCATTCGCGCCAGATGCGGTGCCCATTCCGTGATTTTCGACGCGAAAATCGGGCCGAGCACCGGATCCATGCGAATTCGGGCATAAAAGGCCTCCACCAGGCGGTCGATCATGTCGGCATCGATCCCCGTCCCGGCCACGGCCTTCATTCCCGCTGGCGCGCGGCGGGCGGCCAATTCTTCTGGACCCGGTTCGGGTGACGACATGGTGGGCGCGGTCAATAAGGCCCGATCAATTGGGCGTGCCCGGATTCGTTGCGGGAGCAGGCGCGGGACTTGCCGGTGGCGGGGCAGGTGCAATTGTTCCGGGTGCCGGAACCGGTGTCTCACCGGCCGCTGGCGGCGTTCCTCCAACCGGCTGACCAGCCGGGTCTGGCGAAGCGGGACCGGCACTGCCGGGGGCGGGTTCCGCGACGGGCGCGGCCGGCGGCGTGACTGGCGGTTCCGTAGTCCCGGGGGCGGGTGCTGCGTGTTCGCCCGCTTCACCGGCATGGTCTTCGGCTCCGTCATCGTGACCCTCACCCGAGGCGATTTCGGCCGCATGTTTCTGGTTGATGGCGATGAGCCCCAGCGTCACCACGCCGGCCACCGCGAGGATCCCTGCGATCA
The DNA here is from genome assembly GCA_021731815.1 of Hyphomonadaceae bacterium. GTDB lineage: Bacteria > Pseudomonadota > Alphaproteobacteria > Caulobacterales > Aquidulcibacteraceae > JAKFWO01. The sequence goes on from JAKFWO010000015.1 coordinate 8,825, forward strand.
CACGCCAATGTTTCATTGCAACCTCCCCCAATGAGTGATGCGCGCTGACCACGCATGACAGGTCCGCGTGATCCGACGAAGGACCGACGCGCTCTGCCGGCGGACCAGGCCGCGCCGCAGAAGAACGTAAGCACAGCTTTCTAATCCGGTCGAGGGGTTCAATTCAACCCAAAAGCCCCCACCGACCGGAAAAAGTCGTGATCGTGGTAAAAGCGGGATTGGGAAGACTCCTTCCGGGGCCGGTCAGCACTTCTTCTCAGCGGCCGCATCGATGCGAATGCGATTGGCATTGCGGGGGGGAAGTGCCTCGCACAGGACGATGCGCTCAAGCGTTCCATCCCCCAGATCCTGGAAATCGCGGCGGACATAATGACCGATTTCAGCGGACCAGAACCAGATCCGCCGTTCGATCAGGGTCATGTTCGAGGTAGAGAAGCGGTCGCAGGTGATGGGCATGGCCTCGAATGGGCCGGATGGCGTCGCCACCGACCGTATTGCGCCCGCAGCGCAGGTCCACAACTGGATCGTTCGCTCCACGCCCTTGTCGCCCGTGACTTCCGTCACCACGCGAAACCGGTCGCGCTGTCCGGGGACAGGCGGCCAGAACCCGGCCTGTTCTCCGTAGACGCGGCGCACGCCCTGGCGTCCGCCGACTTCCCATTCAAGGATCGGCAGCGCCACATTATGGGGGCGCACATATTCTCCACCCCGGCGCGATGCCCAGCGGGTGGATGACGCGTCGTGCCCGACCACACGTTCGACGCGCCCATCGCTGAACACAAAGGTGGTTCCGATTTCGGGCAAGGAGGCCGGTGTCGGGCTCCGGGCCGGAACGGAAGCTGCGCCTGCAATGAAAAAAGCGAGCGCAAGGCTGAAAGAGCGGGAAATCATGGGAAATGTCATCCTATCTCCCTCCGGTGGGGCGCGTTGAATTGACCTGGACCACCCCGGTACCAAAGGTGGGATCATCCCCAGGCGCGCCGAGATCGCGTGCCTTGCCGAGCGCGGCAAGCGCGCCGGCCGCCCGTGCGGGTTCGGGCTTCGGTACTGACAGCGACAGCAATCCCGCGATGACGGGCGTTGCAAAGGAGGTTCCGGTCACCGACCCATAAGTCCCGCCCGGAAGTGCCGCGCGCAGCGAAACGCCCGGGGCGGCAATATCGACATGGGGCCCGCGGCCGGCGCGACGGAAAACCACGCCATCGAGGTCGACCGCCGTCACCCCCACGACACCCGGATATGCAGCGGGATAGACCGGTGGTGCGGCCGGCCCGTCATTGCCGACCGCCGCCACGATCACATGGCCCTTCCGGGACAGGCGCGCGATCGCTTGTTCAAGCAGGGCGCTGGGCGGACCGGCGATCGAGATGTTGATCACTCCGGCCCCATTGCGCGCGGCCCAATCGAGCGCCGCCAGCAAGGTCGCGGAATCGGTCTGCACTTCGCCCGCCCTGTTGATGCGGAAGACATTGGCCGCCATCAGGCGCGCATCGGGTACCAGCCCCGAATATTGGTCGGCACGGTCGAGCCCCACCAGAATGGAGGCGACCGCAGTGCCATGCGCGGCATCGCGCCCCCCGCCCGGACGGGCGAAATCGCGGACAGTCACTGCCCGGCCGCGCAAGGACGGATGGGCAATATCGACCATGGTGTCGATCATGGCGAGGGTCGCCCCCTTGCCCGATCCGCCCGATCCCACTCGCACCTGCCCGGTCCCGGCCCGGGCGCCGTCTTTTTCCGGGAGGACGAAGACATGGTTGTAATCGAAGGGCGCGGCCGGGGCCGCCTCTCTCAGGCGATCAACCGTCGCCCGGAATCCGATGTCTTCGGGCGGAGCCAGACGGGTGAGCGACAGGCCAAGCCCGTCCAGTCTCGTGGTATCGAGCACTTTGAATCCGAGTTCGCGTACCACCGAAAGTTCCGATTCATCGAGATCGATCGCCAGCACTTCATTGGCGCGCGCCGAATATCCGTCACGATCAAGGACGATGGTTCCGCTGTCATCGGTTCCCGCCTGCGATGCGCCATCCACATTGCGGATGTCATCCGGGTCGCGGGTGCCTCCACCCTCGCCGCTCGGGACACCGCGAATGCCTGCGCCTCCCGTATCGTCGCGGTCATTTTGCCGGGATCGTCCGCCGGAAGTGCCGCCATCATCATTGTTGTCGTTGTCGTCATCACGCGCGGCAGGGCCGGTATCGTCGCCGTTGTCGCCCACATCATCATCGTTCAGATCGGCAATTTCGCCATTGTCGTCGAGATCATCGCCGCCATCATTGTCGCGCTCATTTTCGATCGCGCTTATGGCACCATCATCATCTCCGCCGTCATCATCTCCGCCGTCGTCGTCCCCGCCATCGTCGTCCCCGCCGTCATCGTCGCCGTCATCGTCCCCGC
>JAKFWO010000005.1 GCA_021731815.1 Hyphomonadaceae bacterium
ACGCCCCCCTGTCACGCCCCCCTGTCACGCTGCCCCTCCTCACGCCACCTTGACCGGCGCAAAGCGCTCATAAAAGGTCTCGTTCCGGGCGGCCATGTCGCGCAGCAATTGCGGGGGACTGAAGCGCTCGCCATGCAGCTGCGCCAGCCGATCGCATTGGCGCACGAATTCCGCGGCCCCCATGGAATCGATCAGCGACAGCGGCCCGCCGGTCTGGGGCGCAAATCCCCAGGCCAATATGGCACCGACATCGGCGTCGCGCACATCGGTGAGCACGCCCTCGGCAAAACAGCGCGCGGTCTCGACCGCCTGGCGCAACAGAAAGCGGGTGCGCAATTCGGCAACGAAATCCGGGTCGGCTTCCGCGATCCTCACCGGGCTGAGTTCGGCAAGCCCCGGCCACAGCTTCTTTTTGCCGCCATCGGCGGGATAATCATAGAAGCCCTTGCCATTCTTGCGTCCAAATCGGCCATGCTGGTTGACCATCTGGTCGATGACGTGATCGGAAGCGCTTTCGCGATAGGCATCGCCGAGATCCGCTTTGGTCTGGCTGCGCACTTTCCACGCAAGGTCGAGTGCGACATCGTCGCTCAGCTCCAGCGGCCCGCGCGGCATGCCGGTCATTCGTCCGACATTGTCGATGATGGCCGGGGCAATCCCCTCGGCCAGCATCTCCACCCCTTCCGAGACATAGGTTCCGAACACGCGCGAGGTGTAAAAGCCGCGGCTGTCATTGACCACGATCGGGGTCTTGCGGATCTTCAACACATAATCAAGCGCCAGAGCGAGCGCCGCATCGCTGGTCTTCGTGCCGCGGATGATCTCGACCAATTGCATCTTGTCGACCGGCGAAAAGAAATGCACGCCGATGAAATTTTCCGGCCGGATTGAGGCCTCGGCGAGCCCGGTGATCGGCAGGGTCGACGTATTCGAACCGAACACGCTGGCTTCGCCCGTCACGGCCTCGGCCCGGCGGGTGACATCGGCCTTGATCTCGCGGTTTTCGAACACGGCCTCGATCACCAGATCGGCCCCGGCCAGCGCCGCATAATCGGTGTCCGGATGAATGCGGGCCAGCAGTTTTTCGGCGTCGGCCGGACTCATTTTTCCGCGCGCGACGGCCTTTTCGACGAGGGTGCGGGAATAATCCTTGCCCTTGTTGGCGGCATCGGCATCCCGGTCGATCAGCACCACCTCGATCCCGGCCATGGCCGAGACATAGGCAACGCCCGCGCCCATCATGCCGGCCCCCAGCACGCCGAGCTTGCGCACTTCGCTGGCAGCGGCGTCTTTCGGGCGGCCCGAACCCTTGTTGAGCTCCTGCATGGACAAAAACAGCGTCCGCACCATGGCTTTGGCGTTGGGGGTCTGGAAATTCTTCACGAAATAGCGGCTCTCGATCCGCAAGGCGGCATCGATCGGCACCTGCATGCCCTCATAGACCGCGCTCATGATGGCGAGCTGGGCGGGATAATTGGCGTAGCTTTCCTTGCGCAGCATGGCATTGCCCATGACGAAGGTCTGCAAGCCGCCCGGCGTGTAGACGCCACCTCCGGGGGCTTTGAAGCCCTTGACATCCCAGGGAGCCATGGCTTTCGGACTGGCCTTGACCCAGGCCTTGGCCCGGGCCACGAGCTCGGCCCCTGGTGCCAGTTCGTGAACGAGGCCGGAGGCTTTGGCTTCGGCGGCGCTCATGCTCTTGCCCTGCAACAGCATGGGCAGTGCCGCCATGATTCCCATCAGCCGCGGCAGACGCTGGGTTCCGCCGGCACCGGGGATCAGCCCCACCTTGGCCTCGGGCAGGCCCAATTGCAGCTTCGGCGCATCCTCGGCCGCCACCCGGTAATGACAGGCGAGGCAGATTTCGAACCCTCCCCCCAAGGCAAGACCATTGATCGCCGCCGCGATCGGCTTGCCACAGGTCTCGAGCGCGCGAAAACTCTGGTTGAGGCCATAAACGACTTCGAACAAAGCGCGCGTCTTCGCCTCATCCGAAAGCGCCATGGCATTGGGTCCGGTCAGGGTGCCGGCCACCATCTCGGCGAGATCGGCCCCCGCGCAAAAGCCGCTGGCTTTGCCCGACGTAATCACCGCGCCGAGAATGGCCGGATCGCTTTTCAGCCGCGCCGCAAACGCCGCGAGATCGGCCGAGGCGCTCGCGGTCAGCGTATTCATGGACCGGCCCGGCGCATCAAAGGTGAGAAGCGCGATCCCGTCCCCGTCGATGGCGAGCGTGAAATTGGCGAATTCCATGGCATTTCCTTCCGGTGCCGGGGACGGTCACGCGGCGGCGACCGCGCATTTCAGGATATCATCATAGGCCAGAATTTCAGCGTCACCATAAGGGGTGGCGGTCGTGACCCAGCCCGCGGCCCCGGAAATCCCGTAACCGCGCAAGGCGAGATAGAGGCAATAATGGGCGCGCTCCATATCCGCGACGAACACCCGCACGCGTTCGATCCCGAAGGGCAGCAGCCGGTAAATGCCAAAGCCCTGGTCGTGAAGCCCGCGCAGGGATTCAAGCAATCCCTCGCCAAGATCGGCCCAGGCGGAGGAAAACGCAAACATCACCCCCGCCGCCTTTGCCTGCACCATCACCGCGGCGGCCCCGCGGAGCACGCGCGCTTCATGGCCATTGACGCCGATACGCAGGAACAATCGTTTGCCCTCAACCTCGCCCGCCAGTGACGGCTGCAGCCCGTCGAGCCGGCGCACACTCACCCGCAAGGGGCGTATCCGTGTTTGTTCGAGGTCAAGCAGACGCGCCCGCCGGTGCAGGCTCGCGCCATAATAATGGTCAAAAGGGGCGCCGGGCCGCTCGCCCCCGTCGCGCCCGCGCTCATGAATGAAGAGTTCGCTTTCCTGAACCCGGTCGGACAAGGCCAGCGCCCGGACATCGGCCGCAGGAAAGGCCGAGCGCAAGGCAGGGATCCGCGCGCCATTGGGCTCGAACATCAAAAGCCGGGTCGCGGGATTGACATCGGCCACGCGGCGGGAAAATACCCCCTCCCCCGCCCCGACATCGACAAACATCCCGATTGCGGGGCTCATCACCGCGAGTAGCGCCAAAGCCCCGTTGCGCGCCGGATCGTCATTATTGAAGCCATTGGCATGCGCCCAATCGCGCTCGGCACGACGCAGATCGAGAAAGCGTTCGAAGGACATCATGGCGGCGAGGGCGTACTCGTGAAATTGCCGATCCGGGCGCGTCGCTTCTCATTAAAGGCGACGGCGATAATTCCCAATTCGTACAACAGGCACATCGGTATAGCGAGCGCAAGCTGGCTGATCGGATCGGGCGGCGTGACGATCGCGGCAATGATGAAACTCACCACGATCCCGTAGCGGCGGCTCTTGCGCAGGCCCGATGCCGAAACCACCCCCAATTGCCCCATGAAAGTCAGCACGAGGGGCAGTTGAAAGGCAATGCCAAACGCGAAAATCAGTGCCGTGATCAGGCTGTAATATTCGGACAATCGCGGGATGAAATTGATCGATGCGGAACCCGTAATTTCCTGGGCGAAGGATAATTTCAGCACGGTCGGCATGATATAATAATAAACGAGCGCGCCACCAATCAGGAACAGGATCGGTGAAAGGATCAGATAGGGAAAGACCGCCTTTTTTTCTTTTTTGTAGAGTCCCGGTGCAATGAATTTATAAATTTCATGTGCGACCACCGGAAACGCAAAACAGAACCCGAGAAAGAACGACAATTTTACCCGGGTGAGAAAATTTTCGAGTGCGCCGGTCGTCTGGATCCCGGCCTCCCCCGCCTGGCCGGCTTCCTTCGCCGCAGCCGCGAAAGGCGCGACCAGGAATTCCAGCAAGGGGGTCGAGAAAATAAAGGCGATGAAGAAACCGATCAGGACCGCGCCGAAGGCATGGATAAGCCTTTTGCGCAATTCCTCGAGATGCACCATCAGAGGTGCGCGACTGGCATCGATTTCGTCGGGCTCGGGTGATTTTGCCGAGAAGGAATCCGTACTCATGACCGGATTTCTTTCACTTGGGAAGCCGGTTCCGGCATGTCCGGGATGAGGTCAGGATCCCCGGCCGGCGATGCCACGATTTCGGGCGACGCATCGCTGCCGTCGGTCGCCGCAGCGCCCGCCGCATCACCGGCCGCATCACCGGCCAATGTTTGTGCATCAGACGTGGGGATTGCCGCTTCATCCTTTCCCGATCCAAACAAATCCGCGCCGTAATTCGTCCGGCTCGGGTCCTCGATCGCGGAACTCACCGACCATGTCGCATCATTGATGGCGCGCTGGGCTTTCATGGCCTCAGTCCGCAGTGAATCAAGTTCCGCCTGACGGCCGAGCTCGTCGAGCGAGGCCTGGAATTCCGAAGCCGCATTACGGGCGCGCGTCATGAATTGACCGAGCTTGCGCATCAGCAAAGGCAGGTCTTTCGGGCCGACCACGACGATGGCGATGAGCCCGATCACCACAAGTTCGGACCAACCGATTGCGGGGTTCACCGGATTATCCTGAGATGGGCGGCAGCCCGGAGGTCAATCCCCGGACGATCACCCGTTGAATGAAGGATGAAATTCTACTGATCTTTCGGCTTTTCAATGGCTTTTTGCGGCTCGTCCGCTGCATCGCCCTTGGCGTCCTCGTTCGACAGACCCTTGCGGAAATTGCGGATGCCCTTGCCCAGTTCTCCGAGCGAATTGGAAATACGCCCGCCACCGCCGAACAGGATCACAACCACGAACACCACGATCAGAATATGCCAGATACTGAAACCGCCCATAAAGGCCTCCGTCTTTCGGGTGCTGCGCCGGCCAGAAACCGCGCGGCCCCGGAATGTTAAATCCCGAACACCGGAAACCCGTCCGGTCTGCCAGACCACGCGCGAGCAAGAAATAGCTCTGGCAACGGTTCCGATGCGACCACAGGCACCATGTAGCGGCTTACTGCACCTGATAGAATAAGCAAGCTGCGGACGCGGAATTTGCTCCGTTCGACCTGTCTTTGCCCAACCTGTCTTTGCCCGACCTGTCTTTGCCCGACCTGTCTTTGCCCGATCATGTGCTGCCCTCCCCCGAATCGGGGCCCGATCCGGCTGCATTTGCCTCTTCCATTCCGGATTCCGGCTCCGGATCAGATTCGTTTTCAAGAAAATCCAGCCGGAATTGCGAATCCTCGGGCGAATCGGGCAGCGCTTCCTCGTCCTCGCCCAATTGGGAGCCTGGTTTCGGCCACAGGAAATCGGCGGGAAGCCGCAATTCGAGCAGCCCCGCGCTGCGCATTTCCTCGCGGCCGGGCAGGCTCTCGACCGCATCGAGCCCGAAGACCTCCAGAAAATGCGGCGTCGTGCCAAAGGTCAGGGGCCGTCCGGGCGCTTTCCGGCGGCTGCGTGGCCGGACAAGCCCGCTCTCCAACAGCGCATCGAGCGTCCCGCGCCCGAGTGACACGCCGCGCACATCCTCGATCTCGGCGCGCGTCACCGGCTGGTGCCAGGCAATGACGGCAAGCGTCTCCAGCGCCGCGCGGCCGAGTTTTGGGGATTGCGCCCGCTCCTGAAACAGGAAAGCAAGGTCAGGAGCCGTCTGGAAGCGCCATTTGCCGGCGGCCTCGGCCAGAACCACCCCGCGCCCCGCGTGGAATTGCTTGATACGCGCGAGCACCGTGCCGACCTCGGCCCCCGCAGCATCGGGCAACAAGGCCGCGATCTCCTGGGCCGCCAAGGCCTCGCCGGAGGTGAACAAAATGGCTTCCACCATGCGCTGGATTTCGGCGGTCGACCATAATGGTTGCGGTGTGCGATCCCCCCCCGCTTCTGCACGTTCCTGGTGCTCGATCGCGAGAACCCGGCTTTCGAGCTCCGCTTCCTCGAGAGATTCAGCACTGGGTGATTCAGGATGGGGCGATTCGGGATTGGGCGCTTCCGGACCCGGCGGAGCTGGTGTCACCATGGGGCCGCGCGCGATCGGCAAATCCCAATGTGCCCGATTTTCCTGTGGCATTTCCGGTGGCTGGCCGGGTGACTGGCCGGGTGACTGGCCGGGTGACTGGCCGGGTGACTGGCCGGTGGGTATCGCCGCGGGTCTGGCGGAATCTGGCCGACCACCCGTTGCCTGGCGCGCGGCCCGCGCCAGCCGGGCCACCGCCCGGCCAAGCGCCTCCGCATCCGGCAAAGCGAACATTTCTTTCCCTGGAGGCGAGCCAGAATCGGAACTCATATCCACCCTGTTGCGCAGCGAAATCCGGAACTCAGCCCGCCCGCGTCCCGGAAGCGCGATCCCGGGCCCGCGCCCGGCGCATGAACAGCCCGGCAAAGGCCTCTTCCTGGCGCAGATCAAGCGCGCCGTCCCGCGACAATTCCAGCACCGCGAAAAAAGTCGAGGCCAGCGCCGAAGTCAAAGGTGGAGCCTCCGGAAGGTCCTGCGGATCGGGTGTGACCGCCCCCAGATCCGTCCAGTCATCCAGTCCGGACAGACCGGCCTCGAGCCTTTTCCGCGCCTCGGCCAATGCCAGAATCGGTCGCGGCCGAATGGTGTGTACCCGCATTCGCGCCTGTTTGCGAACAATATCGCCATAGGCCCGCATGAGATCATAAAGATCAAACCCGATCGCGGGTGCCCCGCCCAAATCGGGCGGTGTCGCCTTTTGGGGTGCCCCGCAGCCAAACAAATCGCGCCCCCAGAGCGGGCGCTGCATCAGCGCTTTGGCGGCCTCGCGCATGGCATTGAGTCGCTCCAGCCGGAAGGACAGCACTTCCGCGGCTTCCTCGGGCGCCGCCTCATCGGTCGGCCGGGCGGGCTTTGGCAAAAGCAATCGCGATTTGAGAAAGGTCAGCCACGCCGCCATGACCAGATAATCAGCCGCCACATCGATCCGCTTTTTGCGGGCCTCGGCGATGAAGGCCAGATATTGGTCGGCCAATTGCAGGATCGATATTTTGGTCAGGTCTACTTTCTGCGCGCGTGCGAGTTCGAGCAGCACATGCAGCGGGCCCTCGTAAAATTCGAGATCGACAACGAAAAAATCGCGTGCCTCGGCATTATCGGCAGCCTCGAAGACCAGAGCCGTATCCGTTTCAACGGATCCTCCGCGCACGGATTTCCTGCCAAAGCCTCCGGAAGGTGGAGATTTCAGGGCGGGCGGGCTCATCCGAATGCCGGAGCGGCCAGCAGGCTGTCGAGCTGCGCGCGCAACCCGACCCGGTCAGCGCCGGAGATCGGAGTGCCGATCGATTGTATCGCGCGTTCCGCCCGTGCCAACGCCATGCCCGACAAGGTTGGAACCGCTTCGGCCACGGCCTCCATCTGCGCAAGCAAGGCCGCGGGATCACGCTCGAACCCGGCACAATGCAAGACGACATCGCAGCCGGCCGTGATCGAGCGTTCCGCCCGCCAGGCCAGCGCCGTCAAAGCCCCTTGGGGAGAATTGTCGCCCTGCGCGCCGGACCCGCTTTCCGGGAAGCCAAGCGCCGCCATGGTCAGATCATCACTCATCAACAGCCCGTCAAAGCCGATTTCCCCGCGAATGACATGTTCGATCACGGTTCGGGAATGGGTAGCGCAGATATGGGAATCCCAGGCCTCGTAAACGATATGGGCGCTCATCGCCATCGGGGCATCCCGCAGCGCCCGGAACGGGGCGAAATCCGTCGCGCGCAGGGTGTCGCGATCGGCGCGAACCCGCGGCAATGTGAAATGCGAATCCCCCTCCGCCCGGCCATGACCGGGAATATGTTTGATAATTCCCGCTACCCCCGCCGCGCGCAGGCCATCGAGGCAGGCGCGTCCGAGAAAGGCGGCCTCGGCCGCATCGCGCCCAAAAGCGCGGTCGCCGATCACCGGATCGGCACCCGCAACCGGCACATCGAGTACCGGGGCACAATCGACATTCACGCCGGCATCCCGCAATTCCAGCCCGATAAGCAGATAAGTCAGGAATACCGCCTCGAATGCCACGCGTTCGGAGCGCGCGAGCGGGGCCGAAAGCACCGCCGCCGCCGGAAATTCCGGCCAGACGGGTGCCCGCATCCGCGCGACGCGCCCGCCTTCCATATCGATGAGAATGGGCAGATCACGCCCGGCGAGATCGCGCAAATGGTCGGTCAGGGCACGCATCTGTGCGGGATCCCCGCAGGAACGCCCCATCAGGATATAGCCCCAGGGGTCGGCGCGGCGGAAAAATTCCGCCTCACCCCGCGAAAGCGCGAGACCCGCCGGGCTCAGAATTGCTGCCAGCATCAGATAATTCTCCCGATCGCAGATAATGCGATCGCTGTGACGATCAGGACCGTGGCTTCACCGCGGGGTCGCAAAACAGGATTTTCCGACGGTTTTCAAGGCTCCGCAAAATTCCTCGGCCGCGGCGCGATTGGCAAAGGGGCCGGCCCTTACGCGGAAAAATATTCCTTGCGGGCCAAGCTCGACGCGTTCGACTTCCTTTTGTATCCCCGTAAAGCGCCCTGGTATGGCTTTAACGGAATCCGCCCAAACGATTTCGGCCGCGTCCGCGCTGCGCACAGAGCCCAATTGCACCAGATAGACGCCACTGGCCGTTCCACCCGCCGGAGAAAGGGTGCGGCTGGCAGGGGCTGAAATTCCTGGCGCGATCACGGCAGGACTCTTTTCCGGATTTCTTGTCGGAGGCGCGATCGGAGCCACTCCCGCTGTGCCAGCCGGGCTTGACCCGGCTGAATCGACCGCGACCCTGCCCGCGCGGTCAAATGGTTTGGCATCATTTTCCGCCCGCAGAACCGAGGATGGAGGCTTTTCCTCCCCTGCAACCGGCCCTGCAACCAGATTGTCCGGCCCCGCGATGGCGATATCGGGAACGATGGTCGCCAGATCCTGCTGCGCATTGTCACTTGCGGCGGGTTCGATCTCGGCTTCGGGGATAACATTGTTGGCTTAAACTCCTGGCCCCTGCCCCGCCTCGCCCGGCCCATCCCCCGGGACCTTGACCGGATTCGCATCCCCTTCGATCACGGGCAGGCCATCGGCATCCCGGGGCTTCACTCCGTCGCGATAGGCGTTCCACACAACCACCGCCAGAATGATGATGATCGCAGAGCCGAGTGCGAGGATGAGCGGCCCGCGCGGCCCGGCCGAAGATCCGTCGCCGAAGCTGTCCTCATCCTCCGGATCGGGCGAATAGACACCGCCCGATGATGCACGCCCCCCGAAAACGTCCCGCCGATCCTGCGCCATTGGCCTGTTTTCCCTCGCCCCAAGAATCGGACGAGACCGCAGGAAACCTTATTCGCCTCCGGCATGCAAGGTGGAATATGGGCAGTGTGTTTTTCGTATTCGCGACGACCTTGCGAGGGTTGCATGGCGCGCCGATATTCTTCAATGAGGTTCCGGATTTTCGCCGGACAGAGTTATTGTACCTTCTGATTCTTGAATTCCGGGCATCGGGTCCCGGCCCCGGACGAGCCCAGCGCAAGGAGCGATCATGGCCAATCCTGTCCCCCCCGGCGCGCGTGTTCCCGGCCCTGCCGCCGGCGATATCGTTGCCGTCACCGATGCCAGCTTTCTCAAGGAAGTGGTCGAGATCTCGCGCGAGCGACCCGTCATCGTCGATTTCTGGGCCCCCTGGTGCGGCCCCTGCCGCCAGCTCATTCCATTGCTCGAAAAATATGTGAAAGCGGCCAAGGGCAAGGTGCGCCTCGCCAAGGTCAATACCGACGAAAGTCCCGGCATTGCGGGCAAGCTCGGCGTGCGCTCGATCCCGGCCGTGTTCGTGTTCGACCAGGGTCAGGCCTATCAGGGCTTTGTCGGGGCGTTACCGGAGGGCCAGGTCCGGCAATTTGTCGAGCGCCTCGCGGGTGGCGATGATGGCGAATCTGCGAGCGATGACTTGCTCGACCGCGCCGAAGAAAGCCTGAAGCTGGGTGACATCGGTGGTGCGGCGCAAGATTTTGCCCTCGTCCTGCAAACCAATCCAACCCACACGGGCGCGATTGCGGGGCTGGCCCGCTGCCATCTGGCGGCCGGCGATTTCGAACAGGCGCGCGAAACCCTCGATCTCGCCCCGCCTGAAAAAGCCAATGACCCGGCCATTTCGGGCGTGCGCGCAGCGATCGAATTATCCAGCGAAACCGCGGGGGCCGGCGACATTGCAACGCTTGCAGCCCAGGTCAAGGCGAGCCCCGGCGATCACGCCACGCGCTACGAGCTCGCGCGCTCGCTGATCGCACGCGGGCGCCCGGATCTCGCTTGCGAGGAATTGCTGACGATCCTGCGCACAGAACGCGGCTGGAATGACGGGGCGGCGCACAAATTTCTGCTGCGCGTGTTCGAAGCCGCCGGCCCGACCCAGGATTTCGTGAAAGAAGGCCGGCGCAAGCTCTCGGGCCTGCTGTTTTCCTGAGCTGTCTTCCAACCGGAAGCGCGCGTTCGGTACCGCGATCTTGCGTGGGGGCATCGGTCTTTCTATAAGGCGGGTCTGCCGCGACCCTTCTGATGGGCTCCGATTACGGCTGGGTAGCTCAGATGGTTAGAGCGGCGGATTCATAACCCGCAGGTCGGCGGTTCGATCCCGCCCCCAGCCACCATTCCTTGCCC
>JAKFWO010000030.1 GCA_021731815.1 Hyphomonadaceae bacterium
CCATCCTCGCGCGCCCGGCCGGTGAATTCAAGCATGCGCCGATCCCGGGATCAGCGGGGTGGCGTGGGGATCTGCGAAAGCGCCGCTGTGACCGGCGTCCGGGGCGGCATGAAATGCGCGTCCCTGAAATGCGCGTCCCTGAAATGCGCGTCCCTGAAATGCGCGTCCCTGAAATGCGCATCCCTGAAATGCGCATCAAGGAATTTGAGAAAGGCCGGCCAGTCCTCCCGCACCTCGCCATGGGTTCCCCCACGAAACCAGAAGGACAGGGAATCCGCCGGTTTGAACTGGTTGAGACGTTTCGCGCTCAGGCCCGACGCGCCATACAGCGCAAAGACCGGATTTGCACCTTTGGCGGCGCGAAACGCCCCTTGCGGATCCGACCAGGAATCGCGCCGCCCGTGGCCGAGCAGAACCGGCCGCGGCGCGAGCAGGGCCAGAAGCTGGTGCTGGTCGAAATCCCGAGCGCGCGCTTCATTTTGAGCGGCCGAAAATGCCGGCGACAGCCAATTTGGATAATCGGCAATCATTTGTGCCAGGGGCTCGCCCTGGGTGCTGGCCGACAGAGCCGGCCCACCCCGTCCGGCCTGATGGGCGATCACCGCCCCGATCCGTGGATCGAGCGCGCCCGCCAGCAATGCCGCCTTGCCATAACGGGAATGGCCGTAGACAGCGATTCGCGATGCGTCGAGCCCGGAATCGGTGCTGAGATAATCCACTGCGCGGGAAAACTGGAACGCCCAGGCCGAGAGCGCCCCCCACCGGGTCTCCGGCGGCGCGCCATTCGACAGCCATTCAAGCTGAATCTTGCTGAGCTGATCAGCATCCGCAACAAAGTCAAAAGGATTGATCGCTGCAAAGGCATAGCCGCGTGTGATCATCATCTCAACGGGCGGGGCGACATGATAGCGTCCCAGCGAATAATCCAGGATCCATGCCGCTGGCCGAAACCCTTTGGTCTGGCATGTCACTCTGACCGAATATCTCAGTTCCGGCCCTTCGAATTTGAATTCCGGGCCGGGAGCCCCCTCATGCCGGAACACCTCGCTGAACGGGCAATAATTCATCTTGAGAATGACCGGAACCGACCCGGTCGCGGCTTTCGGCCTGGCGATGAGCACCCGCATTGGCGTCTCACGCCACTTTCCCTCGCCGAATCGGGTGCGAATGGTCAGCGTCACCTGTTCCAGCCGGGCCTTGCCGTGGAAGGCATTGTCGTCGATCACTTGCGGCGTACTGGCCGATACCTCGTGGAAATCGGGCTGAATTCCATATTGTTCCTCAAGGAACACCGCACGCAGCAAGGGTGCGCGGCGCGATTCCCATTCGGAGGCCCGGGTGATTTCGGCATCGGCGCGAAATGGTGCCAATATGGCGGGTGCGGCGTTTCCCGCCTGTGGCGTGGCGCTCACCCGGGACAGATGGCGAAGCTGGCCGAGGCTCTCGCATCCGCCAAGCGCAAGGCAGAGCAGAATCCCGCCCCTGAGACGCGAGGGCGATGATCGCCACGAAACGGACCGCGACGAATAAACGGGCGACGTATTTCCCCTCAAGGAGCAGGTTCTCGAGGGCAATGGCGTCTCCTCAGCGGCACCGGAGCCATGAATTGGGCTGATAATCAATGAGCAGGGAAATTCTGGCCCCCGTCAACCCGTGCGGGTTTCAATTCGAGGTGAGCGCAGGGAGCAGCGCGCAGGCGATCGGAGAAAAAATGGGCAGGCAGGCTGATATCGGCTTGACAGCGCGGCCGGCGCGCGCGATGCGCGGCGCATGATTTCCCATGATTTTCAGCCGCCGGTTTGCCCGGGTGGCGACGCTTTGCCCCTGCGCTCCTTCGGCCGTATCAAAGGCAGGCCGCTGCGGGCGGGTCAAGCCGATCTTGTCGCGCAGTTTTTGCCGCAGCTCACCGTGCCCGTGTCCGGACCCGGGAAGCTCGATCTGGCCGCCCTGTTTCCCTCCTGCGTCGATTTCGCGCTGGAAATCGGCTTTGGCGGTGGCGAACATCTGGTCGGTCAAATCCTCGCAAAGCCGGAGCGGGGATTTCTCGGTGCCGAGCCCTTTCACAATGGTATCGCCAAATGCCTTGCCGGGTTGAACGGAGCCGGATTGCTGGCCGAACCGGGGCGGTCACGCGTGCGGATTCATCCCGGGGATGCACGCCTTCTCCTGCCGATATTGCCCGATGGATTGCTGTCGGTAGTCTATTTGCTGTTTCCCGATCCGTGGCCCAAGGCGCGCCACCGCAAGCGCCGGATCCTGCAACCGGATTTTGCGCATGAAATCAGGCGCGTGCTGGCACCGGGCGGAGAATTCCGCATGGCGACCGATTGGCAGGATTATGCCGATGAAGCGCTGGCCATCCTGCAGCGTGTGCCGGGCCTTGTCGGGCTCGCCGGAGCCTCCGGCGACAAGCGCGAACCGCCTGCCGATCATGTCGCAACACGCTATGAGGCCAAGGGTCTTGGTGACACATCCCCTGTCTGGCTGCGATTTGTGCGCAACCTGGATGAATTTCACCCCGGATTGTAAGCCGGTCCCAGGAGCCCCGCTTTCCTGAACCGGGCCCCCGGGATTCCGGTCCCCGGGAATCAGGCCGCGAGGAATCAGGCCGCGAGGAATCAGGCCGAGAGGAATCAGGCCGCCGGTGGAATCATCAGGCCCGATTGCGAACCAATTGGCGTACCTGATCGATTTCCCGCGCGGGCTGACCACCGAGCCGAATCGATTCCTCAACAAGCTTGCAGGAATAGATCACTGTTGAGTGATGCCGCTTGCCGAATTTGGAGCCAATCATCGGGAATCCGTGATTGGTCATTTCCCGGCACAGATACATGGCAATCTGACGCACATGCACGATATGGGCGTGGCGCCGGGGACTTTCGAGATCATTGCGTGACACGCCAAAGAATTCACAGGTTACGCGCTGAACAAGATCAATCGTCACACGCTTTTCGCTGATCCCCTGATTACGAAGCACATCATCGACAATCTGTCGGGTCACGGCTTGTTCTCCATTCAAGCTTTTGGCGAATATGGAATAGATCGCGCCGCATACAGCGCGTGCCGATGCGTGAACCTTGGTGGCGACATAATCGATCAGCCAGTCAGACATCTCGAATTTCGGTGCTTTTGCCGCCAGCCGGCGCATCGCCATTTCGGCAATCTCGCGCCGCGCCGCGACATCTGGCGGCCTGATCTCAAGCATCAGGGCCCCCTGAAGGTCGCTGGCCAGCTGGTCATTGAGACCGTTCAGATTCGCAGGGGCGGAATCGGCGATCAGAACCACGATCCCCGGGCCTTTGGGCCCCTGGCGCCCGATAACGGCGCGCACGCTGTGGAATAATTCCTCCTGGGTTCCGGTCGAGCCCACAATCGTATGCAAATCATCGATGATCAGCACATCGGCTTCGCGGGTGCGGCGCTTGAATTCGACGAAATCGCCCTTCATCGAGGCAGCAACGAACTGGTCGCGGAACTCGCCAGCCGAGAGATAGAGCGCCTTGCGGCCCGCCTTCCTCGCCAGTTCGCGCAGGGCAGCCTTGGCCAAATGGGTTTTGCCCATCCCGCGATCGCCATGCAGGAAGATCACAGAGGCCGCGGGTACGCGCCCCTCGCCGATCAGGCTCATCTGGGTAAAGGCTGCGAGATTGGATTCCGAGGTGACGAAATTCCCGAATGATGGCTGGTCGTCCGACATCAGCACCGGGTCACCCGGCTCCCTGTCGAGGGCAGGCGGCCGGGATTCGGGATCGGCTGTGGTGGCGGGTAGATTGGCGCGCGATCTGGCCGCCAGCGTCAGGCAATCGGGCGCAATGCCCGCGGCTGCAAACCGCGCCACAATGCGATGCCAATAGCGGGTACGGATGAAATCCCGGTCGTGATGGGTCGGCGCATACAGGGTTATTGGCGCAGCAATTCCGGCCGGCGCGCTGCCCGTCTCGAGCACAAGCCCTTGCAGCCACGCATTGAAGGCGGGCTCACCGAATTCGGTTTTCAGCTCATCCTGCATCCGGGCCCAGATATCGCCTGGGGCAAGCGAAGATCCCACCGGCCCGGTGACGGGCTCCGGCCAAAGACCGGGCAGGAAATTCGCTTGTTCCCCATTGGGATTTTCGGCGGTCACCTTGCTGGCGTCAGCATCCCGGGAAGCCATGGAACGGGTACCGGGCGCGGTTTCCCCGGACCCGGGAGCTGCGTCGGTCGCCACGTCATTCGCCAGCCTGCCAGATGCCCGCTCTCCAGGAATGCGGAGATAATGCGACACAGGCAGTGAATCGACGCGATCGGCCCGCCCGTCGCCAGTAAAATCATTGCTGTTCAATGCTTTGCCCCTTTGGCGCCGATCTGCCAGACCATGGAGACAGCACCATTAACCAACGCCCAATACACAAAGCCTACCAATTCCCGGCGCATGCCTTCGGCATGGCGTCAGGGGATCGGCCGGCCGCAACAGGCTCCCGTTTCCTCGTCCTTGTTGTCTCCGCCGCCCGGTTCCGGGGCCCCTGTTCTGCGGTCTCTTCCCTCATTTCTGTTTCTGGTCTGTTTCTTGTCTGCTTCTTGTCTGTTTCTGGCTGGTCTGCGCCCGACCGGCACATTCGGGATTCCTGCCAGACCAGAATCCCTGCCAGACCAGAATCCCTGCCAGACCAGAATCCCTGCCAGACCGGGAAACCGGAAACCAGAAAGTGCTGTTCCCGATAAATGGCGCTCCCCGATATGACCTGCCTGAAACCAGAGCCTGCCGGAAACCAGAGCCTGCCTGAAACCAGAGCCTGCCTGAAACCAAAGATCGTCCCGAAATCACCTCACCACGAATTCCACGCGAGCCCTGGCAGGGCTCGTCAAGCTCCTTTCCCTTATTGGGGGTCGATCAAAGCCCGCCGCGCATGCCCGCCAACGCCCTGTCCGGGCGGACGAAACTGCTCAGTCCACGGAGCTTCAATCCCTCCCTAATGTGCCTGCAATGCCGGGAAGATCAAGCGCAAAACGTGCCTGAAACCGGGGTTAAAACGCTTGACAGAACGCGCAGGCCTGACGGGGAAAGCGAAAGTTCCTGCCAGAGCAACTGCTCAAATTTTGCTGGAAAAATGTTACTTTACATAAACTTGACAAAAAAATAGCCGAGAGCCCGCTCGGGTCCCGGCATTTCCTTGAGACAAATGAAACCGAATGAAAAAATGTGTCAGGCCGAAAGCCCGGAGCGGTAGATTACCCAACGCTCGGGTCCCGTCAAGCCTTGGTCTGCGCCAGCTGCTTCACCCGGCTGGCCAGTCGGGAAACTTTCCGTGAGCCGGTATTCTTGTGAATGACGCCCTTGCTGACCGCCCGCATGATCTCGGGAACCGCGGCCTTGAACGCCGCTTCCGCGCCGGCCTTGTCGCCTTTGGCCAAGGCCGATTCCAGCGCGCGGACAAAGGTCCGGACGCGTGATCGGCGGGCCGTATTGACCGCAGTACGGCGGGCAATCTTGCGAATGGCCTTTTCGGCGGACGGCGTATTGGCCATCGGGAAACAATCCTGTTCAGTCCGGGTGAGTGGCATGATCGCCACCCCCGATTGCGAAGAGGGGAGCGCATACACCCTTACTGATCCGCTCGTCAAGCGCGATGTCGGCGCAAAAAACGGGGAGGCAAAAAAGTTTCAGCGCAATTGGAAAACTTACGAGTTCACTCTTCCAGACGGGTGGAAGCGCGTGGCGCAATCAGCCGGAACAGAACCCTTTGCTGATCCGTTTCGCCGCGCTTACCCGTTGGTGCGGGCACGAATTCAATGGTCAGGCGTTCGCCGGCGCGGGTATAGCTCCCCCCGTCCGGCATTGCGTGCCAGCCGAGCGCAGGTAAAGTCAGCGCATAAAATTCGGCGATCGCCATCAAGGGGCACAGACAAAGGCCCGAGGTTGTAATGAGCCGACCTTCGGAACTGTCAAAAACCGCCGGGCTTCCGGATTCCTGAAATGCCTCCGGCAAGGGCAGGTCCTCGATGATCCGCGAGAATTGCGGCGATGCATCGGCGCGCAAGGCAGCCGCGCAAAGGATTGCGAGACCGATCAACAAGATCCGGAACACAGGCTGTGATTTGAACATGATCATGGGCCAAGAGTGCCGCTGTCCTTGATTCGAGGCAAGATCGTTCGCTGGCCTTGCCAGCCTGAATTCAGGATTGGGGACCGGAAGAAATAAAGGGTTAAGAGGAATGTGAAGATGGGAGCTGCCGTCGCTTGTTGCCCCGATCATCGGGTGCAGGCAGGGTCTCCCGGCGGAAATCCGGGCGCGTCCATGCCGGTGCCAGAAGTTTCCGCGTCACGGGGCGCACAAGCCGCCTATATGAGGAAAAGAAAATGCAGGGACTTTCAACCATTTTGGCGCGAATGGCATTTGGGCTGGCATTGGTGTTGTTCGCTTCGTCCTGCACCGGGCGCGAAGCCGTAACAGCGGAAGCCCCTTCGTCGGTGGCCCGGGCAGAGAAGGTCGCGGCCGCGACGCTGCCACCCAAGGTCTATCTGGTGAATTACACTGCCTCCTGGTGCCCCAATTGCTCGGTCCTCGAGCCCAAGCTGAAGATCGCCCGCGCCATTCTCGAAAAAGCCAATGCGCCGGTCGAGGAAGTCCGGGTGGATTATTCCAGCGAGGAAACGCTGAAGGCCTCGCTGCCCAATCTGGCATCGCGCAACCTGTCAGGTCTGCTCGAGCGCTGGGACGGGATCACCGGCCTTGTCGTGCTGGCTGCCGCCGATAATGGTGAGCCGATCGACTGCCTCAACCGCCAGTTCTCTGCCGAGGCCATCGCCAATTTTGCGCAGGCCGCCGTTGAACGCGTTGCAGAGACGGAACCCGGCGACCGTTTCATCGGCGGGGCAGTGTGCCCACCCTCGGGCGCAGGCGCGCATGGTCCGAGCTGACCGGAAACGGCGCGGGCCCTATCCCCCGAAAGACGCGTCCTCAATGCGCGTCCAGGATTCCGCGCAGCCTTTGGCCAGCATCCGCACCCGCGCGATATAGGTCTGGCGCTCGACGGGGCTCACCACGCCGCGCGCATCAAGCAGGTTGAAGACGTGCGAGGCCTTGAGGCAGAAATCAAAGGCAGGCAAAGGCAGGTTTTTCGCCAGCAAGGCGGCGCATTGCCGTTCGGCATCAGCGAACCAGCGCATCAGCATGTCGGTGTCGGCTTCCTCGAAATTGAAGCGGGAATACTGCCGTTCGGCCTCCAGAAAGACGTCGCCATAGCGCATGCCCGCGCCATTGAAGTCGAGGTCGTAAATGGACTCAACGCCCTGCACATACATGGCCAGCCGCTCGAGCCCATAGGTCAATTCGCCGGAGACCGGACGCATGTCGAGCCCGCCAACCTGCTGGAAATAGGTGTACTGGCTGACTTCCATACCGTCGCACCACACCTCCCAACCCAGCCCCCAGGCTCCGACGGTCGGGTTTTCCCAATCATCCTCGACAAAGCGCACATCGTGGAGCAGGGGATCGATACCGATCGCCGCGAGACTGGCCAGATAAAGCGCCTGAAGTTCTGGCGGGTTGGGCTTCAGGATTACCTGATATTGGTAATAATGTTGCAGCCGGTTGGGGTTTTCGCCATAGCGGCCGTCCTTTGGCCGCCGCGAGGGCTGGACATAGGCCGCCCGCCACGGTTTCGGGCCGAGCGCCCGCAAGGTGGTGGCCGGGTGGAGGGTGCCCGCGCCCACCTCCATGTCATAGGGCTGGAGGATGAGACAGCCCTGATCCGACCAGAATTGGTGCAGCGCAAGGATAATCCCCTGAAAGCTCAGGGCCTTGGCCGCAGGTGCAGCGTTCATGCGCGAAGCGGTTTCGGGAATCGGAGCGGAGCGCGCGGACATGGGTAATCCTGTCAGAAATTCGGGCCTGCCAAAAATTCAGGCCTGCCAAAAATTCAGGCCTGCCAGATTTTCGAGCCTGCCGGAATTTCGTGAAGCGGGCAAATGATGTTTGGTAAAACCGGGCTTTGTTGACACCGGGCTTTGTTGACACCGGGCTTTGTTGACACCGGGCTTTGTTGACACCGGACTTTGGTGACACCGGGTTGACACCGGGCCGCGCATGGCCCATTCGCCGGGCCTTGGCAAGCCCCGATGCCTGATTTAAGGTCGGGCACCTCCAGAAACCAGTTTGGCCGAGGGGACATGCTGAATTCCGCATCGGGGAATTTTCCCAGTCAATGCCCCAGTCAATGCCCCAGTCAATGCCCCTGACAATGTTTCTGTCAATGTTTCTGTCAATTTTTCTGGTCGGATCATGAACCCTGTCCGACGCCCATTATGGCTTGCGGCGCTGATTTTTCTGGCGCTGGGAAGCTTGGCGCTGGCCATTTTTGCGCTGCGAAGCAAGGCACCGGCCGCGCCGGTCGCGCTGGAAGCCCGCGACCGGGCCTGATCCAGAGGCCATGACGCAAAGACCCCGACGCAAAGACCCCGACACAAAGGCCCTGATACAAAGGCCCCGATCCCATGATTCCGGAAATCGCTCCTTGCGGCGTTGACCCCGACGCCCATCTGGATTAGGAACCGCGTTCTCCTCGCGCATTTCGTTGCGCTTTGACTGGAACGAAACCGGTTTCACCTGTTTCTCCGGCCCGGATCGCGCGCTGGCGTCGATCCGGCGGGGAAATCCTGTGGAAAAGGCTGGGTCCGGCGAGGCTCCCTGCCCGGCGTCTACGCCCGGCGGGGCGTTATGCGTTGGGCGAAATCACGGTCGGGAAAGTGAAGGCTTTTCCCGACACCATGCTGATCCTTCTGCCGTTTTTGATGTAATCCATGTTTGATGCCCTGACCGCGCGCCTTTCAGGCATATTCGACGACCTGACCGGTCGCGGAATCCTGTCGGAAAAGGATGTCGACACCGCCTTGCGCGAAGTGCGGGTGGCGTTGCTCGAAGCCGATGTCGCCCTTCCGGTCGTGAAGGATTTCATTGCGCGCGTGCGCAAGGACGCGGTCGGCGAGGCGGTGATCCGCGCAGTCAAGCCCGGTCAGCAGGTCGTGCGCATCGTGCATGAAGCGCTGGTCGACATGCTGGGCGGGGAGGACCCTGCCACCGAATTGCGGGTCGATGTGCCGCCCGCAGTCATCCTGATGGCCGGGTTGCAGGGCTCGGGCAAGACCACCACCAGCGCCAAGCTCGCGAAATATCTCAAACAACGCCACGGAAAGCGGGTGCTGCTCGCCTCGCTCGACACCCGGCGCCCGGCGGCAATGGAGCAATTGCAGACCCTCGCCGAACAGGCCGGGGCCGGCTTCCTGCCGATCGTTCCGGGCCAATTGGCCGTGGATATTGCCCGGCGCGCGCTCAATGCGACGAAATTACAGGGCTTTGACGTTGTCATCCTCGACACCGCCGGCCGCACGACGATTGACGAAGCCCTGATGGCCGAAATGGCCGAGATCGCGGCCATCACCTCGCCGGGCGAAACCCTGCTGGTGGCGGACGCCCTGACCGGTCAGGATGCGGTGGAAACCGCCCGGCGCTTCCATGCCCGCCTGCCGCTGACCGGCCTCGTCCTGACCCGAATGGATGGCGATGGCCGCGGGGGCGCAGCCTTGTCCATGCGCGCGGTCACCGGCCTGCCGATCAAATTGCTCGGCACGGGTGAAAAGCTCGACGGGCTCGACCGTTTCGACGCGCGGCGCATCGCCGGGCGCATTCTCGGCCAGGGCGATATTGTCAGCTTCGTCGAAAAGGCCGCCGCCGAAATCGACCAGCAAAAGGCCGAGAAGCTCGCCAAAAAAATGGCGAAGGGCGTGTTCGATCTCGAGGATTTCGCCGAACAGCTCCGGCAGATCGAGCGGATGGGCGGTCTGTCGGGGATCATGGGCATGATGCCCGGCGCGCAAAAGGCCAAGGCGCAAATGGGCGCGGCCGGGCTCGACAACCGGATGGTCAAGCGTCAGGTGGCGATCATCTCCTCGATGACGCGGGAAGAGCGCCGCAAGCCCGACCTGATCAATGGCTCGCGCCGCAAGCGGATTTCGATGGGTGCGGGCGTCGAAGTGGCCGAGGTCAATCGCCTGCTCAAAATGCACCGGCAAATGGCCGATGTCGTCAAAAGTGTGAAGAAGGACGGCGGCAAGGGCGTGATGAATGCCATGAAAGGCATGGGAATGGGC
>JAKFWO010000018.1 GCA_021731815.1 Hyphomonadaceae bacterium
ACCCTCCGCACGCCCCGCAAGCGCCTTGCCACAGTGTTGAAGGCCTCCGCACTCATCGGGCTCGGCATGGGAGGTGCCTTTGCAGCGCCGCATCTCCTGCGGGGACGAGAGGCTGATGCCCAGCAAATCGTCGTAACACCGCCGCGCGGGGCCCCCGCAAGTTTCGCTGATCTTATCGACAAGGTGAGCCCCGCGGTGGTCGCCATCGATGTCAAGGGCAAGACGCGCGGCCGCGGAGAAAATGGTGGACCAGACGGCCAGGAAGACGAAGACGGCACTCCGCGCGATGGGCTTCCCCCGGAAGCTGAAGAATTTTTCCGTCGCTTCGGCATTCCGCGCCCACAGCAGCCCGATGCACGCCCCTCGCGCGTCGCGGGTTCGGGATTCTTCATCTCGGCCGACGGATTGATCGTGACCAATAATCATGTGGTCGAGGACGCATCCGAAATCACCGTGACCCTGAGCGATGAACGCGAACTCAAGGCCAAACTGGTCGGTAATGACCCGCGCACCGATCTTGCGGTATTGCGCACCGAGGAAAAAGGCCCCTTCCCCTTTGTCGGCTTCGCCAGGAACACCAAGCCGCGTGTGGGCGACTGGGTGATCGCCATCGGCAATCCGTTCGATCTCGGCACCACGGTTACCGCCGGCATCGTCTCGGCCGTCGCGCGCGATACCAATGACCAATATGTAGATTTCCTCCAGATCGATGCGCCGATTAATCGTGGTAATTCCGGGGGACCGACTTTCGATCTCTATGGCCGCGTGATCGGAGTCAATTCCCAGATCCTGTCGCCGACCGGCGGCTCGGTGGGCATCGGCTTTGCTATCCCCGCCGACACGGCCGACAAGATCGTCAAGCAGCTGATCGACAAGGGCCGGGTGCTGCGCGGCTGGCTTGGCGTGACCATCGGCCCGGTGAGCGATAGCGTTGCCGCCGCCACCGGCCTCAAGGAAGCCAGGGGCGCGCTGATCAGCGCGGTCCGGGAAGGCAGCCCTGCGGAAAAGGGTGGATTGAAGGGCGGGGATATCGTGATCAACCTGGACGGGTCCCCGCTCAAGGACAGCACGGATCTCTCGCGCCGGGTCGCCGATCTTCCGGCCAATTCAACGCATGAATTCGACATTTTGCGTCAGGGAAAGCGCCAGAAGATCAAGGTCACGATCGGCGAGCGTCCGTCCGAAGATGTCGTTGCCGGCAATGACAACGGCAATGGTGATAATCCGGGCGGGCCGGGCGAGGGGCAAACCGGCCGGGTGTCCGAAACCCTGTGGGGTCTGAAGGTGGCACCGCTTTCGGTCGCCGACCGGCGACGGCTGCGACTCGATCCCAATGAAAAGGGCCTCGTCGTCACGGGCGTGCGCAATGACAGCCCGCTCGCGGAGGAAGGGCTGGTAGCGGGGCTTGCAATCCTAGAGGCCAATTACCGGCCCATTGCGAGTGTTGAAGATCTGGAGAAAGCGGCGAAAGACGCGCGCGCCGAAGGCTTGAAGGCCGTTCTGCTGCGCATCCAGACCCCGCAGAATTCCGTCTTCATCGGTGCACCGCTGGACGCGGAGTGACCTTCCAATCCGGTTCCGGAAGCCGGGCGCCTGTGTCTGGCATACGATCCCGGCGAACGAACATATTCCGGCAAAGCGAGGGCTGCGGGGCGGGAGCAGACATATGCGTATTCTGATCATTGAGGATGACAGCGAACTCGCGGCCTTTGCGCAGCGGACGCTGGAGGAAGCCCGCCATAATTGCGACCTCGCCGAGGATGGGGCGAATGGCCTGTCACTGGCACTCGATTCGGCCTGGGACCTGCTGATCGTCGACCGCAATCTGCCCAAACTCAATGGCATCGATCTCGTCGCCGCCTATCGCAAGCAGAATGGCCAGGCACCGGTGCTGTTTCTTTCGGCCTTCGGGTCGGTCGAGCATCGGGTCGAAGGCCTGACCGTGGGTGGCGATGATTATCTGGTCAAACCCTTCGCGCCGAGCGAACTCGTGGCACGGGTGGAAGCGCTTGGCCGGCGGGGAACGTTCAACGCCCCGCAGACCCGGTTGCGGGTCGGTGATCTCGAAATGGACCTCCTCAAGCGCACCGTCACGCGCGCGGGGCAAAAGATCGATCTCCAGCCACGCGAATTCCGGCTGCTGGAATTTCTGATGCAGAATGCCGGCAATGTGGTGACCCGGTCCATGCTGCTCGAAAAGGTCTGGGATTATCACTTTGATCCGATGACCAATGTGATTGATGTCCATGTCTCGCGTCTACGCGCCAAGATCGACAAGGAATTCGGTGCACCCATGCTGCAAACCGTGCGCGGATCGGGCTATCGGCTGGAGGCGTGAGGCGTGGCCTGGAGGGTCACGATTCCCGCATTCTGGCGGACCTCGACCTTTCGCCTGACGCTGATTTTCGCGGCAATTCTCGCGGTTTTTTCGTCCATCCTGCTCGCTTATCTGTTCAACGAAACCATCTGGGCGGCACGGCGCGAGGCTTTTGGCCGGCTCAATGGTGAATATCGCCAATTGGCCGATATTCACGCGGCCGGCGGGATCGAGGCGGTCAAGCGCGCTTTGTTCGAACGCTCGGCCAATGGTGAGCAGGTCTTTTACTATTTGCTCGCTGCCCCCGACGGATCGCCAATATCCGGCGATTTTTCCGGCTTGCCGGCGCGGGCACCCGTCAGCGGGATTTCGCGACACGCATTTTCGATTGCCGAAGCCTCCGCCGCCCCGGGAGAGCCTGCCGCGCGGCGCGCGGCCATCGCCATTATCGGACGTCAATCGGATGCGACCAGCATTCTCGTGGCGCTCGATATCGAGGCGACGGCCGAAACCGCGCGCCGCTTGCGCCGCGCGGGCAGCCTCGGTGCGGCCACCGGGATCATCGTCGCTTTGCTGGGCGGCATTCTGGTCAGCCGGGCGGCCGCAGCCAAGGTGCGAACGCTTGCCCGATTGACCGAGGATGTGATCGCCGGCGACCTGTCGCGCCGCGCGCCCGACTGGCGCAGCGGCGACGAATATTCCACCCTCGCAAGCGCCCTCAATGCCATGCTGGTGCGGCTCGAGCGGCTCGTCCAATCAGCCCGCAATGCCGGCGACGCCATCGCCCATGATTTGCGTACCCCGCTGGCGCGGGTCAGGAACCGGCTGGAAGACATCGCCGCGCATCTCGAAACCGCACCACCCCAATCGCCCGAACCGGGCCCCCAACTGGCGGCCGAACTGGCGGCCAGCGTCAGCGAGGCGATTGCCGAAACCGGGCGCATGCTGGAAACCTTCAATGCGGTGCTGCGACTTTCGCAAATCGAGGCCGGCGAAAACGGTGCCATGCGCCGGGTCGACCTCGCCGATATGGCCGGAACTTTCGCAGAGTTTTTCGAGCCCGCTTTCGAGGACGCGGGTCTGGGCTTCGAAGCGATGATCGGTTCGGGCCTCATGGCGATCGCCGATTCGGCGATGATGGGCCAGGCCCTGACCAATTTGCTCGATAACGCAACGAAATACACGCCGGCAGGTGGTGCCGCGGCCCTGCGGGCGCGCCGGCGTTCCGACGGGCAAATCGAAGTCGCCGTGGTCAATACCGGGCCCGGCATCCCCGAAGACCAGCGGGGGCGCGTCCTCGAACGCTTCACCCGGCTCGACACCGCCCGAAATTCACCCGGCAGCGGGCTTGGGCTCTCGCTGGTCGTGGCGGTCGCTGAACGCCATCAGGGTCATGTGGAACTCTCGGACGGCCTGCCCGGCCCGGACGGACCGGGCCTGCGCGTGGCACTGGTGATCCCGGCCGCCTGACCGCGACAAGACCCCATATGCCCGGCACCCCGAGATTCAGATCCCCGGATCATAATCGGTGTGGATGCCGCATTCGGTCTTGGCACCATCGGCCCAGCGCCCGGCGCGCGCATTTTGCCCGGTTCCCGGGCTCACCGGCCGGGTGCAGGGCCAGCAGCCGATCGAGGGATAGCCTTCCGCCACCAGACGGTGGGCGGGCAGGTCATGGGCGCGCATGTAAGCGGCGACATCCTCAGCATTCCAGGTGGCCAGCGGATTGATCTTGAAATGGCGGCCGTCATATTCCACCACCGGCAGGCGCGCCCGCAGCCCGCCCTGAAACCGCTTGCGTCCGCTGATCCATGCACCGAACGGCGCGAGCGCCAAATGATTGGGCCGCACTTTGCGCAGGGCGCAGCATTTATCGGGATCGGATTGCGACAGATTGCCCTGCGCATCTTCGGCCGCGATTTCGGCCTTGTCGGGTTTCATCACCACAAGCCCGGTCAGCCCCAGATGCGCCTTCAATTCGTCGCGATATTGCAGGGTCTGGAAAAAATGCCGTTCGGTATCGAGAAAGATCACCGGAATGGCGGGATCGACCATGGCCGCCAGATGCAGCAACGCAGCAGATTCAGCCCCGAAAGAGGAGACCAGCGCGATCTCGCCGGCAAATTCGCTTTCCATCGCCCGGCGCAGGATTTCGCCGGCCGGAAGCGTTTCCCATTCCGCCGCGAGCGCGGCTGCCCGGCGGGCAGGTTCGGTGCCCGGTCGCGGCCCACCGGCAATCGGGCGCAGGCTCTCGCGGGCGCTTTCCGTGATCTGCATGTCGAGGCTCATTAAAACTGACCTTCCGATGGCGGATGCGCGCGGCGCGCAAAAGCGGGGGCCGCGTGATCGGCAGCCGGCTGATAGACGACGGAAAAACTGTCCTGCGCCCATTTGAACGCGGCTTCGTGATCCCGATCCCGGAGTTCAAAGGCGTCGAACCCGGCGCGCAGCAGGAAAAAGAGCTGGTCGCGCGCAATATCGCCCACGGCCCGGATCTCGCCGGAAAAGCGATAGCGGCTGCGCAGGATGCGGGCGGTGGAAAAGCCGCGGCCATCGCGAAACACCGGAAAGGCCACGAAAATTGCCGAAATCCGCTCGAGATCTGGCGCGAGAGCCTCGGGCCCCTCATTGGGATCAAGTCGCACGCCGAGCCTGAAATCCCTGGACAGCAGCACATCGCGTTCCGCCAGAAACCGTTTCAGGCTCACCACCACGGCCATGTGCCCGGCCGTGGGGGCGTCATCGGCCAGTCCCACCCACTCATCCCCGGAAACGATGCGGCCATGCCGGTCGAGCAAACGCATCTCAGGCTGCGCCATGATGGAGGGCCTCCTCAAAGGGGGTACGGCCAAGGCGCTCCAGCGCATCGATGAAGCGCTCATCGGAATCAAGCCGCAAGGCGAGATATCTGTCGATCACCCGCTCAATGGCGTCAGGGATTTCGGGACCCGGCAGGCCTTTGCCGGTAATGGTCCCGATCCGCGCCTGTTCGTCGGCGCGCCCTCCGAGCTGGATCTGGTAGAATTCCTCGCCCTGCTTGTCGACGCCGAGGATCCCGATATGCCCGGCATGATGATGGCCACAGGCATTGATGCAGCCGGAAATCTTGATCTTGACCTCGCCGATGGCAAGCGCCGCATCCATATCGGCAAAACGCTCGGCGATCGCCTGGGCAATCGGGATGGAGCGCGCATTGGCGAGGTCGCAATAATCAAGCCCCGGACAGGCAATGATGTCGCTGATCAGGCCGGCATTGGGTGTGGCGAGCCCCGCTGCGTGCAAGGCCTCCCACAATGCGAACAGATCGGCTTCCCGCACATGGGGCAGAACGAGATTCTGTTCATGCGTCACCCGGATTTCGTCGAAGGAATAAAGTGCCGCGAGCGTGGCGATTGCCTCCATCTCCGCTGCACTGCAATCGCCCGGCACCCCGCCGATCGGTTTCAGCGCAATCGTCACGCTCGCATAACCCGGCTGCTGGTGCGGGTGCAGATTGGTCCGGCAGAAGCGATCAAATGCCGCTGACCGGGCGCGCAGTGCCTGAAACTCCGGATCGTCCGCGGGAAGGGTTTCAAATGGCGGGGCGGCGAAATAATGCCGGATGCGCGCAAGTTCCTCCGGCGGGAAAGGCGGCGATTCGGTCCGCATCGCCTGGTATTCAGCCTCGACCTCGGCACTGAAGCGATCGGCCCCCAGCGCAGAAACGAGGATCTTGATCCGTGATTTATAGAGATTGTCGCGCCGACCATGGCGGTTATAGACCCGAAGCGCCGCCTCGAGATAGACCAGCAGCGCGTCCGCCGGCAATTCGTCGCGTATCAGCGGGCCGACAAAGGGCGTGCGCCCCATGCCGCCACCGATAAAGACGGCAAAGACCGGCGAACCATCGCGTCCGGGCTTCAGATGCAGCCCGATATCGTGCAATTGCACCGCCGCGCGGTCATGGCTGGCGCCCGTCACGGCAATCTTGAATTTGCGCGGCAGGAATGAAAATTCCGGATGCAAGGTCGACCATTGCCGGATGAGTTCGGCATAGGGCCTCGGGTCGAGAAATTCATCCGCTGCCGCACCGGCGAAATGATCGGCCGTGACATTGCGAATGCAATTGCCCGAGGTCTGCATCGCGTGCATTTCGACCCCGGCCAGCGCTTCCAGAATTTCCGGAACATCCCCGAGCCGGATCCAGTTGAACTGGATATTCTGGCGCGTGGTGAAATGGCCGTAATCCTTGTCCCAGCGCCGCGCGATCCCGGCCAGCGCCCGCAATTGCACGCTATTGAGCACGCCATAGGGAATGGCCACGCGCAGCATATAGGCATGGAGCTGGAGATAGAGCCCGTTCATGAGGCGCAGGGGCTTGAACTGGTCTTCGGTCAGCTCACCCGACAGACGCCGCGCCACCTGGTCGGCGAATTGGAGGCGCCGTTCGCGCACCAGGGTTTCATCAAACTCGTCATAGCGATACATGCAGCGGCTTTCGATTATTCTGGCGATTGGTCGGGCGATTGGTCAGGGAGACAGGCCGGCACCCGACCGGGATCGGGTCGGCCGGGATCAGGTCGAATCGTCGGGCCATGCGCACGGATAGCCTCCCGCAAGGCTTCGCGCTTGACCGGAGCCCCTCGCGCCTCGACTGCCACGAGATAGGCATTGACGGCGATCTCCGATTGCGCGGACGCCTGCTGTAGCGCGCTTTCGGCATCTGCCGGGTCAATGGTCAGGGCTTCGGAGAGTTCGGCGCTCCAGCGTCCCGTGCCCGCCCAATAAATCGGCGCGCCGGTCAGCAGGGAATTGGCGGTGATGATCTTCATCCGGTAATTTCCGCATCCGCGTGAATGAATTCCTGGATTTCGACGGGAATTGCGCAATCTGAATGGTCCACGCGCTGGCGGGCGGCCTCGCCCACGATCAGCAGGACCGGTCCATCCTGAACGAAGCGCCCGAGATCATGGGCCAGCGTGCCGAGCGTGGACCACAGCCGGCGTTCTTCCGGCCTTGAACCATTTTCGACCGCCAGAACCGGTTCTTCGGACGGGCGCCCGGCGGCCAGCAACCGCGCCACCAATCCATCCACCCGCAAGGCCCCCATATAGATGGCGAGCGTCTGGCCGCTACCACCAAAGGCCGACCAATCGAGATCCGGGCGTCCGCCCGCGTTCGCCGCCTCGCCAATTCCCTCGCCAATTCCCTCGCCAATTCCTTCGCCACAGGCATGGCCGGTGAGAAACGTCACCGCATGCGCATAGTCACGATGGGTCAGCGCCGCCCCGGCCGATGCCGCGCAGGCCAAAGCCGCCGTCACCCCCGGGACAACGGAAACCGCAATTCCGGCGGCCTTCAGCGCATCCACTTCCTCTCCGCCGCGGCCGAAAATGAAGGGGTCCCCCCCCTTCAGCCGCACCACATTTCGTCCGGCCCGTGCCTCGGCGATGAGCAGCGCATTGATCGCGGCCTGGCTCATGGAATGGGCCTGCGCCTTCTTGCCGACAAAGATGAAATCCGCATCGCGGCGGGCGAGATCGAGGATGCGCGGATCGACCAGCCGGTCATGGACCACCACATCGGCAGCCTGAAGCAGCCGCAGGGCCCGGAGCGTCAGCAGATCCGGATCTCCCGGGCCTGCGCCCACAATATGGACCATTCCCCGCGGAGCTTCATCCGTTCCCCGGGCGAGATCGGCAAGCGCCTGTGCTTCCGCGCCCGCCACATCCCCCGCTTGCGCGCGCTGGCCGATCGGCCCGTGCAGCAGCTTTTCCCAGAAGCGGCGGCGATCGCCGGCCACCGGAAGGGTATGGCGCAGATTTGTTTCGAGCCTGCGCGCCAGTTCGCCCAGAAATCCGAGGCCCGACGGCAAAGCGGCCTCGACCTTCGCCCGCACAAAGCGCGCGAGACTGGGCGCGAGCCCGCCGGTGGCGATGGCGACGACGACTTCACCACGCTCGACAATGGCGGGAACGTGGAAATCCGACAGGTCAGGCCGGTCGACAACATTGACGAAGGCCCCGGCGGCACGCGCAAAGCGGGCGAGTTCGGTGCCCGCGTCACGATCCTCAACCGCGATGAATACCAGCGCGAAGCCACGCAGCGCAGTGGCATCTGGCCAGCCCGGGACCCGGGTCAGGCAGAATTCCGGATGCGCCATGGAAGACGCAATTTGCGCCGTCAGTTCGGGCGACGATTCTGGGGCAAAAAGCGTGACATCGGCCGGCGTTTTGGCAAGCAGCGCCAATTTGCGCGCCGCAAGGCCGGCCGCACCCACCAATGCGACACGCGTTCCATGCATCGGAACCGACAAGGGAAAAACGCGCATTGGACGATCGGCCTGTGACAGATCCGCAGTGTTTCAGACCCAAGAGAGACATCGTCCCCGAAGGCGGTCAATGCAAGCTAAACCTTCTGCCGGAAGGGTGAGCGATGCTAAACGACATCTGCCCGCCAAACGCCTCTGACGATCAGAATACCGCCTCCGTCCATTGCCGGCGCAATGGTTCAGCCTGGTTCGTCGAGATCGAAGGCTGCGGGCTCGCTGGTCGCCGGCACGGGGATTTCGCCATCGCCGAGGCCTTCGCCGCGGGTTCCTGGCCGATAGCGGCCGCGCGGACGCCGGCGCCGGCCCGTATCGTCGGACGCGCCGTCACCGATGGTCATCCCGGCGCCCTCGCCGACCGGCATCACCTGCCCCACGATATCGGCCTCGATGGTTTCCCGGGCATCTTCGGGTTCGGATTCGGGCATTCGCTCGGCCCGGCGCCCGAGCGTGCGCTCGAGGCCGGAGACTTCGCGCGGGGCCTCACGCGGCACTTCACGACCCTCGCGGGGGAAATTCCGGCCTGAATTGTCCCTTCCGGAATTGTCCCTTCCGGAATTGTCCCTTACCGGATTGATCCGACCGGAATTGTCCCGGTGATCGCGTCGGCGGTCATTGCGCGCCGGATCTGTACGCTGGGTGGAATCCGCATTGACAAACCCGCCCTCCTCCCGCCGCCGCGGGTCACGCTGGCGATGATCCCCCGAGCGCGGCTCCTGGGGGCGCGACTCCTGGGAACGGGGCTCCTGAGAACGGGGTTCAAAATGGCGGGGCTCATTATGGCGCCGGCCATCCCTGTTGCGGTCGTCCCTGTTGCGGTCGTCCCGGTTGCGGTCGTCCCGGTTGCGGTCGTCCCTGTTGCGGTCGTCCCTGCCACGATCATCCCTGCCGCGATCC
>JAKFWO010000042.1 GCA_021731815.1 Hyphomonadaceae bacterium
GGGGTGGATTGTGACGGGGCGGCGGAGCGGTTTACGCTGGGCGATATCGTTGCCCGCCATGGCGGGAATTGGCGCGAGGCGCGGAGCCTGGCCGAGCAGGCGATCGCGGGGCTCAACGGCGTGCTCGACACGGTGGGCGGGCGGCTTCTGAACGGTGCGGAGGTCGAGACCGGGTCCTATGGCCGCTACAAGCGCGAATATGTCTACCGCCTCACCGACAGCGTCGACAGAAGGGCCCGCGACGTAGTGTTCCGCACCGATGACGCACAGGAATTGGTCGATTTCGGGGTGTTTCGCAGCCTTTCCGCCTTCGCTGCGCCGGTCGCAGAGCCTTGCGGGGCAAGGCATTAATCTTCTGTCAAGAGAAATCTGACGCGAATGTGGAAATTCGATGCCTTCCATTTGCGTAAAATTGATGCACACTCACATCATGGTGAACGGGCGCCAGTGAACGGGCGGAAGCGAGATGGCGTCAGTCTGGCGAGTGGCGGAAGGGGTGGGAGCGGTCGGGCGTGTTGCGGAAGCGGCCACTCGCCTGCGGCCCGCCATCACCGCTGAAATCAAGACCGCCCCGCAAGCCAAAAGGGCGATGGATGATCCACTTCCTGCTCTCGCGAGCGGGGAAGCGTGCCGAAAGCGGAAGTGAAGCCGGGAGGGAGAGGTGATGGGCAGCGATCGTCGGAGGAATGATTTATGGCATTGTTAACCACGATAGCCGCCGCGCCGCTGGCTGGCCGGAATCGCCCTATCAGCAATCTGCGATGGCCTTCCGGGCTTAAATGTGGCGTCATTGCATTGGCGGTGCTGGCAAATGCCTGCAAGCCAGCGCCCCCGCCACCGAGCCCGAAGCCACTGACCTTGCAGGAGCTGTCGAAGCTGGCCAAGATCGCCGCCGTCAAGCATCTGAACATTTTGTCCACATGCAAGCGCCGCATCTCCCTGAAGGCGCTGGATAAAATCAATCCGGCGTGCTGTAATTTTGTTCGCGTTGGACCGACGGTTAATACGCTTCTTTGTTTTTCCTGTCCGGAGCAACCTCAAGTGATCAGAGCGATTTCAGTTCACTTTGGTTCCGAGTTTTCGGGAAGTGTTATCGACCTTCATAGGGAGGACCCAGCTTATCGTCCTGCCCAGTGCCCCCCGGAACCCGACCTGGGCGCTCGCGGCGAAAGGATGAACTGATGACCGGAAACCGAGCTCCAAACGAAACCTGCGATCCGGTCCTTGATTGGATCACGGGGCCTGATCCGTCCCCCACTCGCGCGCCGCTTGCCATTCAGGAATTACTCGTGACAGGCGCGGGGCGGGTTGTAAGGCCGCGCTCTTCTTTGAGTGCGCGCCAAGCCTTGGCGCGGCGCCCCAATCCTGAGCGGGCGGGCGCATCAATGACCGGTCTGAATCGCGACATCCGCAGTCCGCTATGGTCTTCCGGATTTAAATTGGTGGCCATTGCAGTGGCCGTTTTTTCCGCCGCCTGCTCGCGGCCGCCACCAAGTTTCGAGGAGCGATCGCAGATCGCCATGACCGCGGCGGTGGACTATCTGAATCGCGGGCAGCGTTGCAGGCAAATGATCACCAGGACGATGATCGAGGAACTAAATCCGGGCTGTTGCAAATTCGTGTACGACCTTGGGCAGGTTCGAACCTCTATTTGCTGGCATTGCCCAGAAGATCCTTTCAAGATCCAGCAAGTTATAGTTGATTTCAACAGCGTAGCCACCAGAGAGGTCTATTTCATCAGCATAGGCAGTCCAGACTGGCCCCCACCTACCAAATGCCCTCCCGAATTCGGCTCAAGAAGTGAAAGGATGAACTGATGCCTGGAGAAAGTGTTTCAACCGCAACCCGCGATCTTATCATCGACCGGGCCACGGACAGGAATCCCACCAACAATAGAATCGTTCTCTCCGCACGCGACTATATCGAGAACGGTCCGGGGCGTTTTATTAACCCGACTTTTGCTTCAGGTGTACGGGAGATTAGAGGTGACTCGCGGCTGCCCAGGGGGCAAACGATAAGCTATGCCCAACTCCTCGGTTCGCAATACGGCTATATTTCTGACGCCTTTTTGACCCAACGCGTAGCGCAGCTCTACTTTGATGACGGCTCCGATGACTTCGCGGCAGTGACGTTTCGTCCAACGGACGGAGTAACCCTTTGTTCTCATGGAGGCATTTTTGCGCCTGGATAGCGATCGTTCTACCATGAAAACAATGTCTTTGCCTGACAATGAGGCGTTGCTGGTCTTGCGTCGACGCTGTTTCGGTTCGGTTTTTCACCGGATTTCAGCTATTTGCCGGGCCGGGACAACCAATTGAAAGCCCACATCTGGCTCGGAGCGTCAAACCTCCTGCAAAATGACGATCCATCCCTCGCCGCCGACCGGGAGCGGTCACTCCCGTCGGCGGTGCCAATATCTCCCGATCGGCAGTGAAAGTCATAAGACAAGCGTTTTCAAGGAAATCCGAGCCGAATGTCTGAATTGCAAATGCCCGGATTCAATGATTTGGAGCGCATTCGGACGAAAACCGGATCCCACTTTTTCTGAACGCGCTCTCGGCGTGGCCCGAAGAAACAGGGCAGGTCACCGTCGCGCAATTGCCAACACCCCGTTCAGATTTCATATCGAGGCATTGCGTCGAAAATCTTCCGTTGACGGCGCATTTTATCGGCGCCTATCCTGCCGTATCAGCGGCCGCATCGCGAAGGAGACCTGCATGCAAGTGCAAATCGCCGGCAAGAAACTGGATCTGGGCGAGGCGCTGAAATCGAGGATCGTCGACGAACTCGGCAAGGGGGTGAAGAAATATTTCGACCGCCCTGGCGAGGCATTCGTCACCATGACGCGGGAAGGGCACGGCTTTGCCTGCGATTGTGTCATTCATCTGCCGTCGGGCATCCATTTGCAGGCGCAGGGCTTTGGCGGCGACGCGCATTCGGCATTCGGGGATGCGCTGGAAAAGATCGAGAAGCGGGTCCGACGGTACAAGCGCCGCCTGAAAATGCACCATGGTGGCGACCGTCTGCCTCTGCCGACCGAACCTGCCGGAGATTACGTGCTGGCCGCCGACGGTCCTGAAGACATTGAAGCTCTGCCCGGGGCCAATGGACTTTCCGAGGCTGAATCCGAACATGGTGGCCCCGCCATCATCGCCGAGACCGAAACCGCGATCCGGACCATGAGCGTGAGCGACGCCGTGTTGCAGATGGAGCTTTCCGACGCGCCGGCTTTGATGTTCCGCAATGCCGGACATGGCGGGCTCAACATGGTCTATCGCCGGCGCGACGGTCAATTCGGCTGGGTGGATCCCCGCCGGGTCAATGGCCATGCCTGAGGGTGCGCAGGGCTGCCGATGAACCCCTAATTATTGGATCGCGTTGCCGACAGGACCACGGCATAGGACACCATGATCGTGATCATGGCCGTGCCGCCATGCGAGATGAGCGGCAACGGAACCCCGACCACCGGCAATAGCCCCATCACCATGCCGATATTGATGACAACATGCAAAATCGTGATCGCCCAAACGCCGGCCACGGCCAGCCGGGCGAAGGGGTCCTTCAGCTTTTCAGCCAGAAAGATCGTTTGCAATAATAATGCGCCATAAAAACCAAGCACCAGAATCGCCCCGAACAGGCCAAATTCTTCCGCGATCGAGGTGAAGATGAAATCCGTCTGCTTTTCCGGCAAATAATCGAGCTGGGCTTGCGACCCGTTGAGATAGCCCTTGCCAAGGATCCCGGCCGAGCCGATTGCGATCTTTGACTGGATGACATGGTATCCGGCACCGAGCGGATCCTGCTCCGGGTTGAGAAAGGTGGTCACGCGCTCGCGCTGATAGGGCTTCATGACGTAGAAATAGAAAAACGGCAGCGCCGCTGTTGCCCCGCCCAGGGCCGCGACGATTACCCGCAGATCGAGACCGGCGAAAAAAATCACGGCGCAGCCGGTCGCGACCACCAACAGTGCCGTGCCGAGATCCGGCTGATGGAACACCAGAAAAGCGGGCGCAGCGATCAATGCAAGCGCCGGAATGGCCGTCAACAGCGAGCGCGCGTTCCAGCCATAATGATGGGTCACGTCCCGGTAATAGGCCGCGACGGCCAGCACCATTCCGATCTTGATGATCTCTGAAGGCTGGATGCGCACAGGCCCGATATCGACCCAGCGCCGGGCCCCATTGACGATCTGGCCATTGGTCTCGACCGCGATGAGCAGGAGAAGCCCGGCCGCATAGATGAAATATGCCAGAAAGCGCCAGGTATCGATCCTGATACTTGCGAGCATGAGCATCAGAATGGTTGCCGGAATGAAGCGGAGCGCGTGGTTCAGTGCCCAGGGAAACAGCGACCCACCGGCTACCGAATAGAGCGCCAGCACCCCCAGAAGCGCGATAAGGCCAAGATTGATCACCAGGCCCCAGCGAAAGCCTTCAAACCGGGTCGAAACCCAATCCGATACAATTCCCGGCGCGCCCGAATTAATGCCCATGACGACCTCTGATCATGCTCATCCCCCGCTTGCCACGCTACCTGGAGCGGATGCGGCCAGATTTCCGCCGCGCGGATTCGGACCGAAGACGGGCTTGCGGGCGGGGTCCCGCAACAGGGTTTCGCGCATGATGTCGCGCGCCAGCGGGGCAGCAGTCTTGGCACCCGACGACCCGTGCTCCACCACCACCGCGCAGGCATAACGGGGATTGCCCACCGGGGCGACGCAGACAAACAAGGCGTGATCGCGCAATTCCCATGGCAATTGGTCGTTGCGCAGCACGCCGCGTGCGCGCTCGGCCAGCGTGATGCGCCGGACCTGGGCCGAGCCGGTCTTGCCCGCCAGCTTTTCGCCACTCGGCAGATTCATCTGGCTGCCCACCAGTGCCGTCCCGCCAGGTTCATTGCTGACTCCGTTCATGCCATCGAGCACCAAAGCCAGATGCGCCGGATCGAAAGGCAGGGGCTCGGCCGCGATCTCGGGGGGCATGAGTTCCGGCGGTCCCCGCCGGATCAACCGCGGCTGGACCTTGAATTTCCCATTGCCCAGTCGCGCGGTCATCACCGCCAATTGCAAGGGCGACGTGATGATATAGCCCTGCCCGATGCCGTAATTGACCGTGTCGCCAGTCGTCCAGGGCTGGTTATAGCGCGTCTTTTTCCACGCCGGATCGGGGCGAATTCCCCGGGACATGTCCGGCAGGCCGATATCATAGATCTCGCCGAGGCCGAGTGCTGCGGCTGCTTCGGCGATCGCATCGGCCCCCGCCCGGCGCGCCATTTCCCAGAAATAGACGTCACAGGAATGCTTGATCCCGTTATGGAGATCCATCGGGCCGTGACCCTCCCGCCGCCAGCAATGGAACGGATGGTTGCCCACAAACAGCCGACCGGTGCAGTTCACGCGTTCTTTCGGGTTGATCCCGATCTTTAGCGCAGCGAGCGCCGTCGCCATTTTGAACGTGGAGCCCGGTGGATAAATTCCCTTGGTGGCCTTGGCATAAAGCGGCTTGTGGTCGTTTTGCAGCAAAGCCCGATATTCGGCATTCGACACCCCGTTGACGAAATTATTGGGGTCATAAGCGGGCGCTGAAAGCAGGCAATAGAGATCTCCGGTCACGCAATCCATGACCACGACGGCCGCCGAATTGTCGCCGACCGCGCGATAGGCGAATTCCTGCAGATCGGCATCGATGGTGAGGACCAGATCCTCGCCTGGCAGGGCGGCCCGGCTTTTGGCCTCGTCCTCTTCGAGGCGCCGGCCGCGGGCGGTGACCAGAACGGCGCGCAGGCCATGCGCCCCCTCCAGCCAGCCTTGTGCGCAGGCCTCGATCCCTGACTTGCCCAGCCGGTAATCGGGCGAACGCGCGGTGCGCAGAATGGTCTGGCGCTCGTCGAGATTCTCCGGATCCACTGATGGACAAAACACCCGCGGGGTGCTGGTGGCGGGCGCATCACCCGGCGCGGCGGGCTTGCCGCGTGCGGCCCCGGCATTCAGCGCATAGCGGGTTTCGATGGATTCGATTTCCTGTTCATTGGGCCGCGCGACATAGCCGATGATATGGGCAAAGACCGGCCCATGCGGATACGCCAGCACACGCCCCAATTGCCCCTCGACCCCGGGCAATTCGGGTTTCAGCACATTGACGCGGGCGATGTCTTCCCAGCTCACACCCGAAAGTACCTGGATCGGATTATAGGCCGAGCCGCGCCGTGCCTCGCGC
>JAKFWO010000040.1 GCA_021731815.1 Hyphomonadaceae bacterium
CCCAAAGCCGAGGCTCCGCAACCCGCCGCCCCCAGATGAGCCAGAACCATCAATGAGACCGCTTTTCAGGAAATTGTTTCCAGTAAAACCATCCGGTTCCGCTGCTCTTGCCCCGACTCATCCGGTGGCAAAAGAAGGGGTGTCGGTGCGTGCCATCCGCAAGGCGTTCCGTGACCGCGAAGTCGTGCGCGGCGTGGATCTCGACCTCCCAAAGGGAAAGGTTGTCGGCCTGCTCGGCCCCAATGGGGCGGGCAAGACCACCTGTTTTTACATGATTACCGGGCTGCTGGCGGCCGATAGCGGGATCATTGCGCTGGACGGAGCCGATGTCACATCACTCCCCATGTTTCAGCGCGCGCGGCTGGGCATCGGCTATCTGCCGCAGGAGCCATCAATCTTTCGCGGCATGACGGTCGAGCAAAATATCCTGAGCGTGGTCGAACTGGTCGAGAAAAACCGTTCCGCCCGGATGGATCGCACCAATATTCTGCTGAAGGAATTACGGATCGAACGCTTGCGCCATTCCCCGGCACCCGCGCTGTCGGGCGGGGAACGTCGCCGCTGCGAGATTGCGCGCGCACTCGCCATGCAGCCTTCCTATATTCTGCTCGACGAGCCCTTTGCCGGCATTGACCCATTGGCCATTGCCGATATTCGCGAACTGATTGTCTTTCTCAAGGGGCGCGGGATCGGGGTGCTGATCACCGACCATAATGTGCGCGAAACGCTCGACATCGTCGATCACGCCTCGATCATTTATGACGGCAAGGTGCTGTTCGAGGGTACGCCGGATCAGGTGAAGAACAATGCCGATGTCAGACGGGTCTATCTCGGCCAAAGCTTCGACGCCTGAGCATATTTGATCGACCCTGTCGTGCAAGACCCGGCCATTATTTCCGGGTTTCGCGCCAGCGTTGTTCGATCGCCTCCCAGGCAATCTGGCAGGCGTCGATCCCGGTAAAGGCCAGCAAGGCGCGCGCCCCGGTGGGTGAGGTCACATTGATCTCGCTCAGAAATCCGGCGATCACATCGATCCCGACAAACAGCAGCCCGCGCCGCCGCAATTCGGGGCCGAGGCGCGCGCAGATCGCACGGTCAGCGGCCGAGAGTTCCACGGCTGCAGCAATCCCTCCCGCAGCGAGGTTGGACCGGATCTCGCCCCGCGGCGGCACCCGGTTGAAGCCGCCGGCGATTTCGCCATCGACGAGGATGATGCGCTTGTCACCCTCGCTGACCGAGGGAATGAAGGCCTGGACCATGATTGGTTCTCGCGAGAGCCCGAGCATGGTTTCGAGGATGACACGGAAATTGCCATCCTGGGGGCCGACGCGGAACACCCCACCGCCGGCAGCACCGAACAAGGGCTTGATGACGAGATCCTTGTGGGTGGCACGAAAATCCTCGATCGCGCCCATATCGCGCCCGATCAGGGTCGGGGTCATCAAATCGCTGAACAGCAGCGGGAAGATCTTTTCGGGCGAGGAACGGACAAATCCCGGATCATTGACCACCAGAACGTCGGGATGAACGAGCTCAAGCAGATGCGCCGCGGTCAGATAAGCCATGTCAAAAGGGGGATCCTGCCGCATCAGGATGACGTCAAAGGCCTCGCGCAGGGCAATGACCTGCGGGGCCGATATCTGCGCATGCGCGCCCTCGACGCGGGCGACGCGCACCCGACGGGCGCGGGCATAGACCTCGTTTTCGCGGTAGAACAGGTCGCGCGGCTCGAACACCTGCAATTCATGACCCCGCGCCTGGGCGGCCTCCATCAGGGCGAAGGTCGTATCGCCCGCAATATTGACCGCTTCGATCGGGTCCATTTGCACGCCGATGCGCATAGGAATTCCTTATGGCTGGCAGCCGGATACAGGTCGGCGCATATCCGGAAAGAGCCGGGAGCCGTTCTCACAACGGTCCCCTTGAGCATGTTTCGCATAAAATTGCGCGTGTTATCTTAGCCAAATCGCAAGTCAGTCGTGCAATTTTGCGCCATTGATGCGCGAAATCGCGGTTTTGGCGCAGCGGGCGGAAAATGAACCCTGATATCGAAGACGAGACCTATTTTTTGCGAATTGGCGGCCAAGTTTTTGGCCCCTATACGCATGCCTCGATTCTCCATTATCTGGACGAGGGGCGGGTAGCTCCCTCTTCATTCATTGCCACCCGTTCGGACGGCGACTATCGCGCCATTGCCCAATTGGTGACCTTTGCCCCCAAGGTTCGGGACATCCAGGACCGCAAGGGATTTGGACG
Organism: Hyphomonadaceae bacterium; assembly: GCA_021731815.1. Classification (GTDB taxonomy): domain Bacteria; phylum Pseudomonadota; class Alphaproteobacteria; order Caulobacterales; family Aquidulcibacteraceae; genus JAKFWO01. Next base: position 2,257 of record JAKFWO010000040.1, read on the forward strand.
GCGGGCGCCGAACGGCGAAAACGCCACTGACGTTTCGGGGGCAGAAGCCCATGATGCCCAGCTCGCCAATGTGGTGATCGTCACCGATATTCAATCGGCCGCCGCGCTCGATTTTGAGACGCGCCTGCAGGCGCTGGGGCGCGCGGCACGCATCTTCGGCTCGGTCTTCGTCTTGCGCACCCATCACAGCGCCGCCCAATTGCGCCACAGTCTTGGCCAGATGCTCAGCCGTGGTGACCGATTCTTTCTGGTCGATGCAACGCGCGAGCGCCTGGCCTGGTTCAATCTTGGCCCCGAAGTGGATGCCCATCTTCGCCAGATCTGGAGCCAGCCGCTGGACAATCCGCGCCAATCCTGACGCACTCACCCCACCATGGGGCGCAGGCCGAGCGACGCCAACAGCGCGTGATCGCTATCGGGTTCCGGATTTCCGGCTGTCAGCAGTTTCGCACCGACGAAAATCGAATTCGCACCCGCCAGAAAACACAGAGCCTGCACGGCGGCACTCATGGTCTCGCGTCCGGCAGACAGACGCACAAAGGATCGGGGCATCGCGATCCGCGCGACCGCGATGGCGCGCACCAGTTCGAGATCGTCGAGCGGTGCGCTGTCGCCGAGCGGGGTGCCGGCCATTGGTGCCAGCCGATTGATCGGTACCGATTCCGGCTGGGGATCAAGGTTCGCCAGCGCATGGACGAGCCCGATGCGGTCGGAAACCTCCTCCCCCATGCCCAGAATCCCGCCACAGCACAGGGATATCCCTGCCGCCCGCGCATTGGCGAGCGTTTGCAGACGGTCCTCCCAATTCCGGGTGGTGACAATTTCGGAATAATATTCCGGGCTGGTATCCAGATTGTGGTTGTAATAATCGAGCCCGGCCTCCCGCAACTGCCCCGCCTGTTGGGCGGTCAGCATGCCAAGGGTCGCGCAGGTCTCAAGCCCCATGCCCTTGATTTCGGTGATCATCGCGCTGATCGCCTCGATATCCTTGTCCTTCGGGCTGCGAAAGGCCGCGCCGAGGCAGAACCGCGTCGCGCCCTGGGCTTTCGCCGCGGCGGCGGCGGCCGTGACTTCCGCAAGGCCAAGCAATTTCGTTGCCTTCACGCCGGAATCGAATTTGGCCGATTGGCTGCAATAGCCGCAATCTTCGGGACATCCCCCGGTCTTGATCGACAGCAATTGCGAGAGCTGGATCTCGTTCGGGTCGAAATTGGCGCGATGCACGCGCATGGCCTCGGCCATCAGATCGGGTAGCGGCAACCGATAAAGTGCGGTGATCTCGTCGCGCGTCCAGTCGGAACGGGTGTCGATCGGGCGCATTTTGGGCGCGGCCGAAGCTGAATGGGCAGGCGAAAGCGTATCGGGCATAATCGGATCTAGCAGCGACACGCACAGGGACAAAAGCCTTTGCGGCAGCTTCAGCTGCGAAAGCCTTGCGCTGAAATCTTCACGCGGCCGCCCAGGATCGGCTCAGCGCGCATTGGCCCCATAATTCCGACAAGGCCTCGACCAGATGGTCAATATCGGCATCGCTGTGAACGGGCGAGGGCGTGATGCGCAGGCGCTCTGTCCCGCGCGGCACGGTGGGATAATTGATCGGCTGGACATAGATGCCATGGTGATCGAGCAGCCAGTCGCTCAGCATCTTGCATTTGACCGGGTCCTTCACCATCACGGGAATGATGTGGCTGGGATTGGTGAGTACCGGAATACCCAGCGCTTCGAGGCGCCCCCGCACTTTGGCCACGCGCTCGCCATGACGCAGGCGTTCGGTCCGGCTTGTCTTGAGATGCTCGATACTGGCCAGGGCGCCCGCCGCGATCACGGGCGGCAAGGCGGTGGTGAAGATGAAGCCGGAAGCAAAGCTGCGGATGAAATCCACCAGCGCTGCCGAGCCCGCGACATAGCCGCCCATCACGCCGAACGCCTTGCCGAGCGTGCCCTCGATCACGCTCAGCCGGTGCATGAGCCCCTCGCGCTCGGCCACACCACCGCCGCGCGGCCCGTAAAGGCCGACCGCATGCACTTCGTCGAGATAGGTCATCGCGCCGAATTCATCGGCGACATCGCAGATTTCCCGGATCGGCGCGATATCGCCATCCATGGAATAGACGGACTCAAAGGCCACCAATTTGGGTCGCGCAGGATCGATCGCCGCCAGCTTGCGCCGCAGATCGCCGGGATCATTATGGGCGAAGATCACCCGTTCAGCGCGGGAATGGCGAATGCCTTCGATCATCGAGGCATGATTGCCCTCGTCGGAAAGCACCACGCAATCGGGCAGGCGGGCGGCCAAAGTGCCCAGCGCCGCCCAATTGGAGACATAGCCCGATGTGAACAGCAGCGCCGCTTCCTTGCCATGGAGATCCGCAAGAGAAGCCTCGAGCCGCACATGGTAGTGATTGGTGCCGGAAATATTGCGCGTGCCGCCGGCTCCCGCCCCGTGTTCGGCGAGCGCCTGATGCATGGCGGCCAGCACTTTTGGATGCTGACCCATGCCAAGATAATCATTCGAGCACCACACAATCACTTCATGGGTGCTCGCTTCGGTAGTGCTGGCTTCGGCAGTGCCGGTTTCATGGGTGATGCCACGATGCGCGCCGGCGGGCTGGGGGCCGGGATTCCCGCGATGGCGTGTCGCGCGGGGAAATTTTCCGGCGTGGCGTTCGAGATCGGCAAATACCCGATAGCGGCCTTCCTGCTTCAGGGCATTGATCTCGGCAGCGAAAAACGAATCAAAATCCATCAACAATCTCCTTCGGAGCCACTAGCATGGGCCAGAAGGGAAAACCAGTGGATGATCCGCGACCGATCACCACATGTGATCACGGGCAGCCCGGGATTTGGTCGTCACCCTTTCCGGGGCCGCCCCACACATAGCGGAATGATTGCAGGGTTTGAGGAATCAGGGTTTTCAGGTAAGTTGCAGGCCGACCTTGTCATATTCGATCGCGATATAGGGGCACCGTGCCGCTCCCGGCATGCAATCGCGGGCCATAAGACCAAGCTGCAATCCGTTCTCGCTGGAAGTCGACAGCTCGGTCGACACCAGGCCGACATGGGCCACGAATTTTCCGGTATCGAGCGCCGGAACCATCAGCCCCAGTCCGAAGACCAGCGCAATCCCGGCCGCGGCAAGGCTCAGGCTTGCGTTCCATAGTGCATTTTTGCGGGCCTGCACGTCGCCCTGGGCGCTCGCCGCGCCACCCGCGATCGATCCAATAGAATTAGCCATGTTCGTCTCCCGTCGAACAAAGACGCATTCAGGGTCTGCTTCATCCGTTCCGTCTGAATGCGTCCGGAACGGGGGCTTGCGCCCGGAATTCGTGTGTCAGGCACCCTCGATCGGGCCATCCTTTTCGAGGTCCCTGAAGGCCTTGCGCAGTCGCACATCGCCCGAAACAGCCGCCCGCTCCAGATCCTGAAGACGGTCGTCAATATCGGCAAAGCGCCGCTTCACCCTGCTGACAAGGACGCGCAGAGGCAGCTTTTTGGAGGCACCTGAATTCGGTTTTTTTGCCGATTCAGTCGAAAAATGTGCCTCTTCGCCGCTGGTCGACCGATATTCCGTCCGGCCATTGTCTTCACGACGCAGGTTTTCACCGCCTGTGGATCCGGGGGCAAAGGTCTGGTTCAGAGCATCGGAAAATTGTGCCGAGGCCTCGGATGCCTGGCGACGAAATCTCC